>JBELAO010000064.1:0-15239 GCA_049508735.1 Bryobacteraceae bacterium
GGCCGCGGTCGGCGTCCTTGCGTGGCTGCGGGCGGTTGTTCTCTTCGAGATAAATCACCGGCGTGGCGGGCGCGCTCGGCAGCTTGCGTTCCTGCGGAACGCCGGAAAACTCCGCGATGGCGCGGCGCAGATCCTGTTCGGATGGCTTCGACGAAAACTCCACCGAGACAGTTTCGGTGTGCCCGTCCACCACCGCCACGCGGTTGCAGTGGGCGCTCACCTTGGCCGCCAGCGGCTCGATATGATCGCCGTGGAACTCGCCCAGGATTTTCTGCGTTTCCACCTGCATCTTTTCTTCTTCGCCGCCAATGAACGGGACCACGTTGCCCATAATGTCCATCGAAGCCACGCCGGGGTAGCCGGCGCCGGAGATCGCCTGCATGGTGGTGACAATTACCCTGGTAATGCCAAACGGCTTGAGGGGCCCCAGGCCCATGGTCAGCCCGATCGTGGAGCAATTCGGGTTGGTGACAATCTGCCCCTTCCAACCGCGCGCGCGCTGCTGTCCCGGCACCAGTTTGAGATGATCCGGGTTGATCTCGGGCACCAGCAGCGGCACGTCGCGCTCCATGCGGTGATTCTTCGAGTTCGATACCACCACGTGGCCGGCCTGGGCGAAGGCGCGCTCGATTTCGGTCGCAACCGAAGCATCCATGGCGGAGAACAGCAGCCGCGGCGCGTTCCCCGGCAGGCATTCTTCCACCGTCAAATCCGCCACTGTGGCGGGCACGCCGCCGGGCAGGTGCCAGGTCATGGCGTCCTTATACTTCTTGCCCGCCGAGCGGTCGCTCGCGCCGAGCCACTTCAGGTCGAACCACGGGTGGCCCTGCAGGAATTTGATGAAATGCTGGCCCACCATTCCGGTGGCGCCCAGGATGCCTACTTCGATGCGCGTTTGCATAATTCCCTTACCATGCGGATGTAGATTTGGACGGCCTCGCTCAGTTGCGCCTTCGCCACGCGCTCTTCGTTCGTGTGCGCGGAGTGGATGGAGCCGGGGCCGATCAGAAATGGCTCGCCCCAATGGCCGCTCAATGCCGGAATATCGGTGGTGAACGCGACCACCGTGGTTGAAATGCCGTCCAGCGGGTTGAGGCGGATGGCGGGGATTTCGAGCACCTCGCGCAGGTCGGCGCGGCCTTCGGCGGCGCGCGCCAGCGCCTGCTTGGTTTCGCTCGAATCGCCCACCAGGCGGATCAGGATCTCCGCCCTGGCTTCATCGGCCACCACGTTCGGCGCGCGGCCGCCGTGGATGGTGCCGATGTTCAAAGTGCTGGCGCCGAGTAGCGGATCGACCGGCAGCGCAATCGCGCGCATCAGCGCCAGCGTGTCCACCAGCTTGTGGATGGCCGAATCGCCCAGCTCGGGATACGCCGAGTGCGCCATCTTCCCGGAAGCCACCAGTTCATAACGCAGGGCGCCCTTGGAACCGAGCGCCAGCTTGTTTTCGGTGGGCTCGCCATTGATGACATACCGCGAACCGCGCGGCGTCCGGGCGGCCTGGAACGCGCCCGCGCTGTTGCGCTCTTCGCCCACCAGCAGCAGGATTCCGAAATTTTGTTCGCCCGCTTCGAGCAGCGCCTGGGCCGCATGAATCATGGCCGCGATGATGCCCTTCGCGTCGCACGAGCCGCGTCCCCAAATAAACGTGTCATCCTCGCGCGAGGCCATGAACGGCGGCACCGTATCGAGGTGCGTGGAAAGCGTGACGTCCAGCCGTTCGCCAAACTGCGCGAACAGATTATAGCGGCGCGGTTCCACCTCCATGGTTTCCACGTGGCCGCCGTACTGCCCGGCCAGCTCGCGCAACCAGTCGCGGAGATACAAGGCCACGCGCTCTTCGTTGTTGGTGATCGATTCGATATCGACCAGTGCCCGCGTTAGTGCAAATACGTCCATCCAATTCACCAACGGGGGAGGCAGCGAGAAGAAGACAGCGGCTCGACCCAGTGGGTACCCCGCGTCTTCCATCCCGATAGCGCTCCACCCGCCCAGATTACGGGTGACAGTGAGCCGGTATTAGCCAGGCTCCCCAACCGCCGGGAACTGCACTCGCCCCAGCGCGATTTCGGCGGAAACTCCTACCGGCCCCTTTTCGAGCGGATCTCCGGAGCGCAGCCGAAACTCCGATCCGCCGTACTAATGACCGCCGCACCTCTACCGTGAAAAATTCAGGATACCACGGCGGCCGCGGGCGAAGCGATCTCGAAAAACCAAGGGCCACGGATAAACACGGATCAACACGGATAAGAAAATCAAGCGGTTTATCTGTGTTGATCTGTGTTCATCCGTCGCTTTGATCGCAACGCGAACCAGGCGCCGAGCAGCGCCAGCCAGGAGCCCACCATCAGGTGAATGGCGGTATGCACTCCAACGCCAGCCGCGAAGCGGAAGCTGCTGAAGACGTACCCCTTGAGCAACATGATGGCCACCACCACGCTCCACAAGAAAAAGGGAGCCGTGGCGGACTGGGTGAGCGCCAGTATCAGCGCCGCCAACCCAAACAGCGACGCGGCGAGCAGCACCCAGGCCAGGGTAGCGCCGCTCCACGGCAACATATCCAGATGGAGCGATCCGGCGCCGGACGCGAGCGCCACCCCCGACACCAGCAGCAGGAACAATGCCAGCACACCGTGGTACAGATAACTGAACAGACGCAACAGGGTTTTGACGGCTCGCACGCCGGTTGTCTCCTCGCGAAGCGGAACGGCTATTCTAACGCATCCGCGGGAAGGCCATTCGGCACGACCACTTCTTCAATAATCTGCAAGATTCTCGCTTGATTCCGTCACGCTTTCCATCCCAGATGCACTATGGTACTGACAGCCGGGAAATAAAGGGCTGCGCCCACGCGTTGAGGCGCAAAGCGAGAATTGCATAATACTCGCAGGCTGCGATTCGGAGGACAACACGTGACGTGGATCAACCTGGCGAGCGCGGTCGGTGGGCCGATCGCGCTCTTATTGGCTGTCTGTACGCCGGCGCACGCCCAATCTTCGCCCACCGCCTGCAACCTGGTTTCCCATGCGGAAGTGGAGCGCGCCTTACACGTTCCCGTGGGATTCGGCAGTGCCCGCGTGAACTCCGAACTCGTTACCAGTTGCCTGTACGCCGCCGACAGGGGCGGCACAGTCTCGATTGTTCTCCGCCACAACCCCCCAGCGGTTTGGATTGCGGAGCAAAGGCAAAGAATGACGAGCCCGGGCGGTTTCCGGCCGGTCAGCGGTTTGGGAGGCTCGGCCTTTATGCTGGACGCCCGGGAACAGGGCGCCGCACTTTGCGTCTTCCTGGGAGAGTATTACCTGCAAATCTCCGTATTCAGGCTGGGAGGCGCCGACACCGTGATTCCCGCGGCTAAGGAGTTAGCCCGGCGCGCTCTCATGGCTCTGAACGAGTCCACGCCTCCGGAAACGGCACTCGCGCTGTCCGGCCGAGCCGATCATTGACGCCTTGTACGTTCCCAGGTGACCGCTCCCTTCGGTCGCGGCTCCGTTGTGCTATCGGAGCCGCGACCATAGGGAGCGGTCACGTCGGATTGGGCTGAGCCGCGGGATGATTCGCCGCCACATTCGCGGACATGTTGACCCTTCACTTTCAGACGGTTAGAATCAAAGTAGGGGCACCGTAACGGGGTCAGCATGAGTCAAACCGAGCCGCTCAAATCCCGGCATCGCGAAATTCTGCATGCGATCGTGCGGAATTACATCGAAACCGGCGAACCAGTCGGGTCGCACAGCATTTCGCGGAGCCGCAATCAGCCCCTGAGCCCGGCTTCGATTCGCAACGCGATGGCGGAGCTGGCCGAAGAGGGCTACCTCTCGCAGCCGCACACCTCCGCCGGCCGCGTACCCACTGAAAAGGCTTTCCGTTTTTACGTCGGGTCCCTGGTGGCTTCGCGCCTGGCGCTGGCCGAAGCCGAGCGGCTGCACCACGAATTCAGCGCGCTGCCGACTGTGGCGGCGGGCGTGGAGCGGTCCAGCCGGATTTTGACTGAGCTGACGCGCAACGTAGGCATCGTCGCCGCGCTTCCCGCGCTGGCGCAGGAGCTGGACCAGATCGAGCTGCTGCCGCTGGCCGACCGGCGTGTGCTGATGATTCTGGTGACGCGCGACCAGATGGTGCGCAACCGGGTGGTGACGCTGGAAGACCCCATCCGGCCCGAGGAGCTGCTTTCCATCCGCAATTACGTCAACCGCAATTTCAGCGGCTGGCGGTTGGGCGATGCGCGCCGCGAACTGCTGCGCCGGTTGCTCGAGGAAAAAGCCCTCTATAGCGAGGTGATGGGCAAGCTGCAAGTGCTGTGCGGCAAGGGACTGCTGGACGTGGATACCTCGCCCGAGGTGCACATGGACGGCGCCTCGACCCTGCTGGGTCTCGACTTGCACCTGACGCGGGAGAAGCTGCGCGAGCTGCTGCGCGCGCTCGAGGAGAAGCAGCGGCTGATCGATCTGCTGGACCGCTTCCTGGAGTTGCCGCCGGGTGAGCTGGAGGTGCGGGTTGGGCTCGAAGAGGCGCATCCGGCGATGAAGGACCTGGCGCTGATCGGCATGACCGTGCGGCTGGCCAGCGGCTTGCCGGCCAAAGTCGCAGTGCTCGGCCCCATGCGCATGCGGTATGAGCGCGTGATGGCAGCCGTCATCCAGACCAGCCGGGCGCTCGAAAGCGCGCAGTTCTAGGGGCGCGTCGCGGCTCGAACGCAATCGGAGCCGCGACCGAAGGGAGCGGTCAGCATCGATTGAACGGTTAATTCCATGGCAGGCCCTAAGACTCATCGCGGCGGGCGCTGGCGCGGCTTTGGTAAGCTGAAAGCAGTGGATACTCCAAACCCCGAACCCAACATTTCCGAAGTGTCCGAGGACGAAAACCAGCCGGTGGAGACCGCCGAAGGACAAATCGCTGCGCTCACCGCGGAACGCGACCAATTGGCGGCAGCCAAGGCCGAGCTGGAGGACCGCATGCTCCGCGCCCGCGCCGAGTTCGACAACGCGCGCCGGCGGGGAGAGCGCGAGCGCTCCGAGTTCCTGCAATTCGCGGCCATGGATGTCATCAAGGAACTGCTGCCGGTGGTGGACGATTTCGAGCGCGCGTTGAAGGTGGAATCCGCCGGCCGCGAGTTTACCAAGGGCGTCGAGCTGATTTACCAGCGGCTGCTCGAAGCCCTCAAGAAAATCGGTCTGGAGCCGATAGATACAACGGGGCAGCGGTTCGATCCGAACCTGCACCAGGCGGTCGACCGAGTGGAAACCGAGGAGGCGGAGGACATGTCGATCCTCGGCGAATACCAGCGCGGCTATAATTTTAAGGGCAAGCTTCTGCGGCCGGCCATGGTGAAAGTTGCGGTGCGGCCATAACCAACTCAAATCCAGTGTCCAAGCGAGATTATTACGCTGTTCTCGGTCTCGGCCGGGAGGCCGGTGAACAAGATATCAAGAGCGCCTACCGCAAGCTGGCGCTCAAATATCATCCGGACCGCAACCCGGACGATCCGGCCGCCGAGGACCGTTTCAAGGAAGCCTCCGAGGCGTACAGCGTGTTGAGCGATGCGCAGAAACGGGCGGCGTACGACCGCTTCGGCCACGCTGGTTTGCAGGGCGGCGGCAGCGGCGGTTTCGACCCCAGCCAGTTCACCGATTTCAGCGACATTCTGGGCAATTTCTTCGGCTTCGGCGACTTGTTTGGCTCGGGCGGCGGCCGGCGTTCGCGCGCGGAACGCGGCGAAGACGTGCGCTACGATCTGGAAATTGCGTTCGAGGAAGCGCTGTTCGGCATGAGCGCCGACATTCAGGTACCGCGCATGGAGGCCTGCGAACACTGCCACGGATCGGGCGCCGAGCCAGGCAGCGGGCCCACCACCTGCCCCACCTGCCACGGCCGCGGCGAAATCCTCTATCAGCAGGGCTTCCTCAGCGTTCGCCGCACCTGCTCGACATGCGGCGGCTCCGGCCAGATTATCCGCAATGCGTGCCAGGAGTGCCGGGGCCAGGGCTACCGGCAGGGGCAGCGCAAATTGAAGATCAACATTCCCGCCGGCGTGGATGACGGCACGCGCTTGCGCCTCACCGGGGAAGGCCAGCCCGGCATGCAGGGAGGTCCTCCGGGCGATCTGTACGTGTTTCTCAAGGTGCGCGAGCACGCTTTCTTCGAGCGCCACGAACACGATCTGCATTGCACCATTCCGCTCAACGTGGCGCAGGCCGCGCTGGGCTGCGAAATCGAGGTGCCCGCGTTTGAAGGGCTGCAACGGCTGAAGATTCCCGAAGGCACGCAGAGCGGCACCCAGTTCAAGCTGCGGCACAAGGGTGTCGCCATGTTGAACGGCGGCGGCCGCGGCGACTTGATCGTCCATATCGTTGTGAAGGTGCCGACCCGCCTGACCCGCGACCAGCGCCGACTCCTCGAACAGTTGCGCGAGAGTCTGCCGGTGAACAACACGCCATCGGAAAAAGGCCTCTTCGACAAGGTGAAGGACTACTTCGTGTAACCGGTAACGCCGGCGGTCTTGCCCGCCGGTGTTCCTGCCTGTTGCCCACACCTGGAAGAAACACCGGCGGCAAAGACCGCCGGCGTTACCGGTGTTATACTGCCCCGCAGCATGGCCAAGCTCACTTCCATTTACAGCGTGCATCCCAGCGTAGCGTTTGTGACGAACTGGCGCGAGAGCCTCAAGGAGAAGACCGGGCGCTCGCTCGGCGCGTGGGTGACGCTGCTGAAGACATCCGGTCCGCAGGGCGAGAAGGAACGCATCGCCTGGCTCAAGCAGGAGCACGGGCTGGGCACCAATTCGGCGATCGCGATCGCGCAGCGCGCCGCCGGCAAGGATGCCGACATGGACAGCCCGGAAGCCTATCTCAAGGCCGCCGAACGCTATGTGATTGCCATGTTTCGTGGGCCGTATTCGCCGCTCCGGCCGCTGTATGACGAGCTGCTGCGGCTGGGATTGAGTGTGGGCGAAGACGCCAAGGCGTGTCCCTGCAAGACCATGGTGCCGCTATATCGCAATCACGTTTTCGCGCAGATTAAGCCGGCCACGCGCACGCGAGTGGATGTCGGCTTCGCACTTGGCGCGCGCAAAGGCGCCGGCAGGCTCACCGAAACCGGCGGCTACGCGAAGAAGGACCGCATCACGCACCGCATCGGCATCGAATCGCTCGATCAGATCGACGACGAAGTCAGGCGCTGGCTGAAGCTGGCCTACGACGAGGACGCGGAGTAGCCCCCTCTCCGCGCTGTTCGGTCTCAATCATAAGATCATCATCAGCGCGCAGTATTCCTATCTGGTCGCGACCGTGATCGCCAGCGCGGTAATACCGACGGCGATCGCCAACGCTTATTTCATGCCCAAGCACCTGCTGCCAAAACCGGAGACAGCCGGCCGGCCGAAGACTGCGCTGATAGAAAACGCCGCAGCCGGAGATTAGAGATGATCGAGTTTGCTTGATCAGAGGCTTTGTATCAGGGCACGAGCTTTAGCCGTGCCGGAGAATCAGGCGAAGAACTTGGGCTTCAGCCCCTGCGGACTCAGAAAGGACTCAGAGGCTAAGGTCTTTCGCTTCCGGTATATTGGCGCGACTAAAGCCGTGCCCTGATGCAAAGCCAGCCCAGTTTCCATGTCAGCGCGGCGGCCGCGGCGAGTGAAGCCAAAGCGAATCGAAAAGACGCTATAATCCCATTTAGACCTTTGGTGATGGAGCCCGCCATCGACCGTCTCGAAGCCCGGCTCGGGAATGATAGCTCCTACTCGTGAGGACTTATGATCTCTCAGACGCCAACGATCCAGCCCGAAACAAGCGCCGCGGGCTACACTCCGAATTCGAGTGAGCGGCCGATGGGCTTGCCCTACAACGCATCGTTGACGTCGGCCCTAAACCTGGCGGCGGAGGTGGCGGCCCGCTACGACATTTCCGATCTTTCCGGCCTGCTTGCGAGTGCGCAGGCATTGGCCGGCGGGGACGAGGTCAGCGTGGCCGTGCTGGGGCGATTCAAAGCCGGCAAGAGCAGCTTCCTCAACCACTTTCTGGGGCGCGAGCTGCTGCCCGTCGGGGTGGTGCCGGTAACCGCGGCGGTCACTGTAATCCGCTTTGGCACCCACGAAGAGGCGCGCGTGCATCACCGGGATGGCCGCGACCACGAGGTGATGCTCGACCGGATCGGCGCCTACATTTCCGAACGGGAAAATCCGGAGAACGCCAAGGAAGTCAGCTTGATCACGGTGGAGCTGCCGGAATTGCGGCGATTTCGCGGGTTGCAGTTCGTAGATACGCCGGGTCTCGATAGCGCGCTTTCGCACAACACGGAAGCGTCGTTGGCGTGGCTGCCGCACGCGGGACTCGCGCTGGTTGCGGTCAGCGTCGATCCGCCGCTCTCCCAGCGCGACGTCGATCTGCTGAAGAGCCTTTACCGTTACACGCCGAAGGTCGCCATACTGCTGACCAAAGCCGACCTGCTCAGCGAACCGGACCTCCAGGAAGTCACCGAGTATGTGCGCGAGCAGCTTGCCAGGAACTTCCCTGGAACGCCGCAGATCTTCACGTATTCGACGAAGCCGGGCTTTGAGCGCTTCCGCGACGCGCTTGAAGCCGAACTTGCCGGCGGAACCTTGGAGCGCTATGCCGAAGAGCGCGAATCCATTCTGCTGCGGAAGATGGATACGCTGCTGCGCGAATTGAACGACTACCTGGCGCTGAGTCTCAAATCGGCGGAAATGCAGCAGTCGGAGCGGCAGGCGCTCAATGAGCAACTGCTCAGCGAAAAGGAAGCCCTCGACGATGTGAAGTCGGTGATCCGGCTGCTGGTGCAGGATGCTTCGAATGGAGCGCGGGACAACGTCGCCAAACGGCTCGAAGAGTACCACGCCGATCTGGAAAAAAAGCTGCTAACGGCCTTTGCGAGCGAGTTTCCGAAATGGACCAAGAGCCTTGCCGTAATGCTGCGTTCGTTCGAGGAGTGGCTGGAGGAGTTCTTGCTTGCCGAGCTTACGGCGATTTCCTCGCGCCATCACGATTCGTTCATGGCGCCCTGGCGCTCGGCCCGGAAACAGATTTTGCGCGCGCTGCAACAGTTTCGAGACCGGCTGTCGGATAGCACGATGCGCGGATTTGGCGTGCCGTTACGGACGACGGAAACCGAAATCGATATCGTCGAGCCCGGCGCGCCCAATATCCGGGTCGGCCGGGTGTTCGACCGGAACTGGGAACTGCTGTCGCCGGTGGTGCCGGTGTGGACGATTGAGTCCGTGGTCCGCCGCCATTTCGAGAGCACCATCGCCCATGTGGTGGAACAGAACCTCAGCCGGCTCACCACGCAATGGGAAGAGAGCATCAAAGGGCCGCTGGCAAGCGTCGAGAAGGAAGCCAAACGGCGCCTGGATGAACTGATGGCGACGGTGGAACGGCTGGTGGGCAGCGGCAGCAAGAAACGGACGCCGCAACTCCGCGCGGACCTGGAGCGGATCGAGGCGGCGCTGAAATCGGTGGCCGAGGAGACCGCCGGTTGATGCGGTACCTGTTGGTGCTGGCTGGCGGCGGCACCGGAGCCTTGGCGCGGTACGTGGCGGCATCGGCCATCATGACGCGGTTCGGCGGGAAATTCCCGCTGGGGACGCTGGCCATCAATGTGACCGGCTCGTTCCTGATCGGCTTCCTGATGACCCTGCTGACCGAACGCTTCCAGCTTGACCCGCAATGGCGGCTTTTGCTGGTGGTCGGATTCCTGGGCGGGTACACCACGTTTTCGAGTTTCGAATGGGAGACCTATACGTCGGTGCGGGACGGCGCGCTGTGGGCCGGCATGCTCAACATCGTTTCGAGCGTTGCGTTAGGCTACATGGCCGTATGGCTCGGGGCTATGTTGGCCCGGCGCTAGCGGATGTGAGGAGTCGGAATGCTGCAGAAGGGCACCGCCAAGAAGGTCACGATCCTCGTCAATGAGGACACCCAGCACCACTTTGGTTCCCTGTGCGATTCCATCCTGACGTTCCTACTGCACAAAGGAGTGTCCGGCGCCACGGCTACGCGCGCGATGGCCGGGTTCGGCGCCCACCAGGTGATGCACACGACGAAGATCGAGGTGCTCACCGAACACCTGCCGATTCGTATCGAGTTCATCGAGACGCCGGACAAAGTCGATGAGCTGATGCCGACCCTTTACGACATGGTCACCGACGGCGTGATCGAAGTCCAGGACACGCAGGTGGTCAAAGTCGCCAGCAAGGAACGCCCAGCGCCACCGAAGGGGCCACACACGGAAACGCGGGGCACCGCGAAGTTGATGCGGATCTACATGGGCGAATCGGACAAGTGGCAGGGCGAACCGCTTTATGAGGCCATCGTCAAGCGCCTGCGCCTGATGGATATTTCGGGCGCGACCGTGTACCGCGGCATTCTCGGCTACGGAATCAAACGGCACACTCATAAGACCGGGCGGTTGGGGTTCTCGCACGATCTGCCGGTGATGATTGCGATTGTCGATACGGAGGAGAAGCTGGCCAAGGCCACCACCGAAATCGAGTCGATGATGGAGGACGGCATCATTGTTTTTTCCGACGTGGATGTGATTCGTCTGGTTCACAGCCGCCCGGCAGCGGAGTCTTCCCATGCGAACGGTTAAGAAAGCCAAGTTGCTGCGCCTCCATTTTGGCGAGAGCGACCGGTACAACGGAAAGCCGCTGTACGAGGCGATCGTGAATCGCTGCCTGGAACTGAAGATCGCCGGCGCCACCGTGCTGCGCGGCCTGGAAGGGTTCGGCGAGACGGCGGAAATTCACCGCCACCACCTGACCCGGAAGGATCAGCCGATTGTCGTCACGATCGTGGATACGGAGGAAAACCTGGCGCGGCTGATTCCCGAGGTCGAGGAGATGATGGACACCGGCATGATCGCCACCTCCGACGTGGAATACGTGCGCATCGAAAGAACGCCCAAGGCCGGAAGCTAAGCCGACGCGATACCCCCGCCAACGGACGACTCGCACATAATAAGAATATGTCCACACCATTGAACCAATACAGCGCCCGAGTCACGCAGCCGCGATCGCAGGGCGCCTCCCAGGCAATGCTCTATGCCACCGGTCTTCGCGAAGAAGACATGAGTAAGCCGCAGGTCGGCATCGCGAGCGTCTGGTATGAAGGCAACCCCTGCAACATGCACCTGCTCCAATTGGCCGAAAAGGTCAAGGAGGGCCTCACCGCCGTTGGCCTAGTGGGGATGCGGTTCAACACGATCGGCGTCAGCGACGGCATCTCGATGGGCACCGACGGCATGAGTTACTCGCTGCAATCGCGCGACCTGATCGCGGATTCCATCGAAACCGTGATGGCCGCCCAGTGGTACGACGCGAACGTTTCGCTCCCCGGCTGCGATAAGAATATGCCGGGCTGTATCATGGCGATGGCGCGGCTCAACCGTCCCTCGCTGATGGTTTATGGCGGGACCATCCGGGCCGGCTGCCGCAACGGAGCGAAGCTCGATGTCATCTCGGCATTTCAGAGTTATGGCGAGTATCTGGCCGGTAACATCGACGATGCCGAGCGGCAGGCGATCGTCCGCAACTCGTGCCCCGGAGCCGGCGCGTGCGGCGGCATGTACACGGCCAATACCATGGCCTCGGCGATCGAAGCGCTCGGGATGACGCTGCCTTACAGCGCCTCCACGCCCGCCGAAGATCCGTTGAAACTGGCCGAGTGTTTTGCCGCGGGAGCGGCGATCAAGCGCCTGCTGGAGCTGGATATCAAGCCACGCGACATCATGACCCGCGCGGCATTCGAGAACGCCATGGTGCTGGTCTCCGCGCTGGGCGGATCCACCAACGCCGTGCTGCATCTGCTGGCCATGGCGCGGGCGGTTGATGTGCCGCTCTCGATCGACGACTTCCAGAAGGTGAGCGACCGCGTGCCGCTGCTATCGGACTTCAAGCCGAGCGGCAAGTATGTGATGGAGGATCTGCATAGCGTGGGCGGACTGCCCGCGGTGATGAAGATGCTGCTGGCCGGCGGGGCGTTGCGTGGAGATTGTCTGACGGTGACCGGCAAAACGGTGGCCGAGAATTTGAAGGATCTGCCCGATCTCGCGGCCGGGCAGGAAATCGTGCACCCGCTCTCGAAGCCGATTAAACCGGTCGGCCACATCCAGATCTTGCGCGGCAATCTGGCGCCGGAGGGCGCAGTCGCTAAAATCACGGGCAAGGAGGGCCTTGAGTTCTCCGGTCCGGCGCGTGTGTATGACTCCGAGGAATTGATGCTGGCCGCGCTGGAGCGCAACGAGATCGAGAAGGGCGACGTGATCGTGATTCGCTACGAAGGACCCAAAGGCGGCCCGGGAATGCCCGAAATGCTGACGCCCACTTCGGCCATCATGGGCGCGGGATTGGGTAAGGATGTCGCGCTGATTACGGATGGACGATTCTCCGGAGGCTCGCACGGTTTTATCGTGGGCCATGTCACACCCGAGGCTCAGGAAGGCGGGCCGATTGCGCTGGTCAGGAGTAACGACCGCATCACGATTGACGCGGCGAAAAACACACTCAACGTCGCGCTCTCGGACGAAGAGTTAGCGGCGCGGCGTAAGAGCTGGACGATGCCGCCGTACAAGGCGGAACGCGGCACGCTGGCGAAGTATATACGGCTGGTGAAGAGCGCGTCGCTGGGGTGTGTCACGGACGAATAAGCGGAAGGTGCTCGCGACTAACCGAAGAAAAGCCGGGATGACTCTCGGCTCTGCAGGCCGGCGGCCCCGGATGGTGCACGGGCAAGCCGCGCCACGGCGCCCGGTATTGCGAAGCCCTTATCCGCCGATGGCGTACATGGGGCGCGGCGGGGGGATGAACCGGGCATTGTTGATTTCGTGGCCGGCCCACTTGCGCGCCACGTTCTGGCGAACGAGCGCGGCGATTTGCTCATCGTCCGCGCCAGATCGCATCAGCGTCTTGACGTCGTCTTCTTCGAGCGCAAACAGACAGTAGCGCAGCTTGCCGTCGGCGGTGAGACGCAGCCGGTTGCAGTTGCCGCAGAACGGACGGCTGACGGAGGCGATGAAACCGACCTTGCCGATGCCATCGGCGAAGGCATACTCGGTAGCCGGCGCGCGCGGATCGGGATCGGGCACGGGCAAGAGCGGCGCGATCTCGCGCGAAAGCATGGCGATGATTTCATCGGCGAGCAGCACTCTGCCGCGGTCCCACAGATTCTGCGCGTCGAGCGGCATGAACTCGATGTAGCGCACCTCGAAGCCGCGCTCGCGGCCAAAACGCGCCAGCGGCACGATGTCGGGCTCGATCAGGTTCTTCACCGCGACCACGTTCAACTTGATGGCGGCGAAGCCGAGGCGGCGAGCGGCCTCCAGGCCGGCCAGGACCTTGTCGAGATCGTCTCGCCGCGCGATCTGGCGGAAGCGGCCGCGGTCGAGCGTATCGAGGTGCACGTTGAGACGCCGCAGGCCGGCCTCGTAAAGCGGGCGGGCGAGCGCTTCCAACAGCACGCCATTGGTGGTGAGCGCCAAGTCGCGCACGCCCGAAATCGCCGCCAGACGCCGGATCAGCAGGGGGAGGCCGCGCCGCACCAGCGGCTCGCCGCCGGTGACGCGGAGCCTGGTCACACCCAGCCCCACCGCGATGCGGGCGAAGCGCTCGATCTCTTCGAAACTGAGGATCTCGCGCCGTTCGACATACTCCACGCCGGTTTCCGGCATGCAGTAAAAGCAGCGGATGTTGCAGCGGTCGGTGACGCCGATTCGCAGATTGTCGTGAATGCGGCCGAAGCCGTCGACCAGCGGTGCGGCTTGCATGACTCCCAGAAGGTATCTTGATTCTATCAGAGGCGTGGCGCACATCCCCGGCCGCGGGGTTACCATGATGATTCGGCTGAGGAATCGAACGCATGGCATCACGCCGATGGCTACCCTTCGCGCTGCTCTTCGCCGCGCTGGCGCTGTTTTTCGCCTGGTACGAAATCATTCAGTTCCCGCGTTATCCGATTGGAGTTCTGCCGGCTGCCGCCATTTATGCGTGCCTGCTGCTGCTGCTGATCCTCGGCCTGGCGCCGGGATTCGCCGTGTCGCGCGAGTGGTTATCCGAGCGCGTTCACGGCCCTGTGGGCGCGTTCGGCAGCATCGCGGTCTTTTTACTTCCCTATCTCACTTACTGCGCCGGTACGGGCGATTTTCGCTGGGGGGCTTTCGTCAGATTGGTGGCTTTCGCGGCGGTTCCGTTCGGATTGTTTGCCCTGGCGCCGGTTCGCCATGCGGAGCGCATGAATTGGCAGGATGGGTTGATCCTGCTTTGGATATTGACGCCGGTTCTGTTTGGTAAGATCGGCGGAATCTGGAACGTTCCGGTGAATCTGGACTTCATGTCCCGGTTATTCCTGACTGCCGTGGGAGCCTGGTCGTTTCTTATCGTTCGCGGACTGAATAACTCAGGGTATAACTTCGAATTCTCGCGAACGATTATCGGCGACGCTCTGATTTCGCTGGCCGGTTTCACGGCAATCGCGATCCCTCTCGGCTTCGCGCTTCACTTCATTACATGGAACTCGCACTGGCGGGGCGCACGGGCTTTCGCATTCGACTATCTGACTATTTTTCTTTTTATCGCGATGGCCGAGGAGCTGTTCTTTCGCGGCCTGCTGCAGAATCTGCTGGAAGGGGCATTTGGATCGCGCGTTTGGGCGCAAGCCTGTGCTTCGCTTCTATTCGGACTCAGCCACATTCGTCACCGGCCGGCTCCCAACTGGCGTTACGTGATTCTGGCGACGATAGCGGGATGGTTTTATGGCTGGGCTTACCGGAAGCACCGAAGCCTGATGGCTTCGGCGACCACGCACGCGCTGGTCGACACGATTTGGCGAGCGTGGTTCACGTTGCACTAAGGGGGCGTTCGGTGGGGACTGAGCCTGAGACCGCTCGGTTGAAAATCGGGAAGAAAAGCCGAGATGACTCTCGGCTCTGCAGGCCGGACGGCCCGCGCCACGGGAGGGCTGCGGGCCCAATGGTCACTTCCCATGGCCGCGGCTCCGGTGCGCGCGGAGGTCCGAACTGGCCGCTCCCTGTGGTCGCGGCTCCGATGCGCGGAGGTCCGATGCGCGCAGTACGGCCGAGAGGAATTGGGCGAATGATAGGAGTACGTTGCGGGTGGCCGGGCTGTCGGACTTATCGCCGTGCGTATCGGCCACCCGATGGATTGAGTAGAAACTTCGTCGACGTGAGCCCGCTGGATGGCGGACAATGTCGGGTCGATTCGTTCCTTGCTC
>JBELAO010000065.1:0-14046 GCA_049508735.1 Bryobacteraceae bacterium
TCCTTGTGGGCGGCGTTCGGCGAAGCTCCCGGCTAGGAAACGTTCGCCAACGTCCAATTATAGGAGGGCACTCCCCTTATTTCAGACTGCAAGAACCTGTCTTGGACAAGAGTGATGTGGATCAGCCACCGCTGATCGCGGCGGTCGCATGGATCACGCGGGCGGTGCTGGGCGATTCGCTATCGGCCATCCGGCTTCCGGCAGCTCTGGCCGGCGCGGGCGCGGTGCTTCTTACGGGCATGATCGCTCGCGAATTGGGCGGCAATCGGTTTGCGCAGGGCCTGGCGGCTTTGTGTTTGCTGCTGGCGCCGGGGGCACTGGCGCTGGATCATTTCCTTTCGATGAATGCCTTCGAGCCCTTATTCTGGATGGGCTGCGCGTACCTGGTGCTGCGCATCATGCGGACCGGGAACGCGAAGCTCTGGCTGTGGTTTGGCGTCGTGGCGGGGATCGGCCTGGAGAACAAGCATTCGATGCTGATCTTCGGCTTCGGCCTGGTGGCGGGACTGGTGTTGACGCGCGAACGGCGCTGGCTGCGCTCGCCGTGGTTCTGGGCCGGCGGCGCGATTGCGTTTCTGATCTTCCTGCCCAACCTGCTGTGGAACATCCAGCACCATTTTCCTTTCCTGGAAGAGCAGGCCAATATCCGCCGCAGCGGGCGGGATGTGAGCCTCTCGCTATTCGCGTTTTTCGGCCAGGAGATTTTGGCGATGTTGCCGTTGAGCCTGCCGATCTGGCTGGCAGGTCTGTGGTATCTGTTCTTCAATCGCGAGGGGAAGCGGTTTCGCGTGCTCGGCTGGGCCTGGGTTGTGACAACCGGCGTGATTCTGGCACTCAGCCCCCGCGTATACTACCTGTTTCCCGCGTTCCCTATCTTGTTCGCGGCCGGCAGCGTGGCGTGGGAGAGGTGGCTGGCAGCAGTCCGCGCGCAGTGGATCAAACCGGTGTATGTGACGCTGATGATTCTGATGGGCGCCGTGCTGGCGCCGACGCTGATTCCGCTGCTGACGCCCGAGACCTACATCCGTTACGCGGCGGCCACGCACTTGCAACAGCCGCGCCTGGAAAATCACCGGCTCGGACCGCTGCCCCAATTGTTCGCCGATCAGTTCGGCTGGGAAGAGATGGCGGCGACGGTTGCCGGCGTATACAACAGCCTGCCGCCGGCGGTGCGCGCCAAGACCGCGATCTTTGGCCAAAGCTACGGGCAAGCCGGGGCGATTGACCTATTCGGGCCGAAGTACGGCATCCCCGAAGGCACCGCTGTTAGCGGCCATCAAAACTACTTCCTCTGGGGACCGCACGGCTTCACTGGCGAAAGCATGATCGTGATGGCCGACCGCCAGCAGAGACTCGAGTCGCTGTTCACGATCGTCCGGAAAGTGGCCAGGGTGGATCACCCCTACTCCATGCCGTACAATCATTTCGACGTCTTCTATTGCAGCGGCATCAAGCAGCCACTGAGCGAGCTCTGGCCGCAAGTAAAGAACTGGGATTAGGCAAAGACCTCCGCTGTCGCAACTGCCGCCGTGGCGCGGCTTGCCCGTGCACCACCCGGGGCCGTCCGGCCTGCAGAGCCGAGAGTCGTCTCGGCTTTTCTTGATGACTGCCGATGCTGTCCGGCGTTTTCCGCGCGCTGCGGAAATGAGCTGACCCACCCGACGGGGAATCGGCGGCGCAGGTAGGATAGACGATCGGTTTTTGCCGTCTGTCGCGCCTCGGCAGGGGCGCGTCGTCTGACAGACGACACAAACCGATCGTCTATCCTACCTCTGACCCGGGCAACTTGGCTCGACCCAAATTCCGCCGCGAAGTCCTTCGCCGGCAACCGTGTCGGCATCGTGGCCAAAGCCACGAAGGTCCGTCACGAGTTCAATCGGGAGGTTCTCGTCAAGCTTGAACTTCACACTGTCCGGATCGGCACGAGACGCTCTTCGTGCGCCAGTTCAGCCGCGTAGGCCAGGGCGGCGTTGATGTGGTCTGCCCGAAGGGATGGATAGCTGGCCAGGATCTCGTCCCTGGTAGCGCCCTCGGCAAGACTGTCGAGGATCACCGTGACGGGAATTCGGGTTCCGGTTGCGCAAATCTCGCCAGCGCAGACCTGTGGACTACTGCTGAGGAACTCCTGCCAGGTAGCCATATGTCCAGTTTACGTGGGCGCCAGCCAAACGTCTACTCGATGATCCTCACCCTCCGCGCTACTTCCTTCGCACCAGCAATTCCACGCCGCCGACGATGGTCCGCCCCGGCATCGGCACTCCTAGGATTTCCTGATAACTGGTATTAGTCAGATTGGAGACTTGTAAGAATGGATGGACTTTGCCGGCGGCATAGGCGGCATACACATCCCAGAGTGCGTAGGGGGACAGACCGCGGCGATTGAGCGCGCCCAGGCGGCTGCGCAGCATCCAGCGCCCGCCGATCATCGCCTGCCACGCTACTACGCCGGAATCGGCTGGGTAATTGAAGCTGTACTTGGTGTAAATGCCGGGGATGGTGTCCTGCGTGCCAATCAGCCAGTCATAGTGCACGTCGAGCGTTTGCGAACGGCTGAGCGCGAAGTGCAGGCCACTTTCGACGCCGGTGAATCTGAGCCGGTCTATGTTCAACGCTTCCCAGGGAGCGTCGACATCGGTACGGTAATAATCGATGCCATTGCTCACCTGCCGGTTGAATACGGTCAGTTCGCCGCGCACGCGAGAGCTCGGCTGCCAATCGGCGCCGGCTTCGTAAGTCCAGGCACTCTCCGGCCGCAGGTCGGGATTGCCGAAGTCACTCGGGTCGGAGTAATAAAGCTCGGTATAACTCGGCACGCGAAACGCGCGGCTTGCCGATCCGCGGAACTTAAATCGCGAATTGACCCAGGCGCCACCGGCGATGGTCGGGCTGAGCGTCGCGGAAAGATTGCGCCAGATCTCCTCCCGCGCCGCCAGGGAGAGCGAGAACCGCCGCAGTGCGCGGAAGTCGGCCGCCAGGTAGGCCGCGCCGCGGCTGCGCGCGTGAATCCCCAGATTGTTGCTCACGATAGATTCGTGCAGGGCGTCCAGGCCGTATGAGATGGTGACCGCACGCGCCGGTGTTTCCCTGCGGCGCAACGCGGCCTGATAGCTCTCATCGGCGTGATGGTTGGTGTAGATTTCGGGATCGTCGCGAAACAGGACGAACAGATCGCTATGACGTCGCCAGGCGAAGCTCGCCTCAGTCTTCTTGCCCAGCATTTGCCGCCCGCCGATCCACCAGGTCTTGGTGTCTTCCCAGGAAGGGTAAGGTCCGTAAAAATCGGCGGCGCCGAACGGTTTGTCCATGTACGCCATGGTCAGATCGGCTGGGCCCCAGGCGGTGATCAAGTGAGTGACGGAAGCGAAGTCCAGGGCTCGGTAGTCGCGGTCGGGCATGAAGCCGGTAGAGAAATCGCGTGAGAAACTGAGCTGCTCGCTGACCGGCCCGAAGGCATCCGAGATCGACGCGCGCTGCTGGTTGATTCCGTCGTTGCCTGCCGAAGTGCGCAGCCGCAGCTCCAGGTCCTCTGGCGGCGCGGTGATGATGTTGATCACGCCGCCGATCGCGTCCGAGCCGTACAGCGTGGAGCCGGAGCCGCGCAACACTTCCACCTGTTGAATGGTATCGAGCGGAACCGGGATATCCATGTCGTGATGGCCCGTTTGCGGGTCGCTGAGGCGTAGGCCATCGAGCAGCACCAGCGTCTGCGCGAAGGTGCCGCCGCGTATCGAAAGGTCGGTCTGCACGCCGTTGGGCGCGCGTTCCTGGAGGTCCAGCGCGGGGTCGGTGCGCAGCAGATCCACCAGTGCGTTGAGCACCAGGCCGTTCGAACGCGCTGCGAGCAGCGTGATGGCGCGGTCCATCTCATCGAGCGAAAGCGGCTCGAAGGTGCCCGTTACCACCACCGTTTCATGCTGCGGCGCAGGCGCAGGTTGAGCCGGAGGTTGCTGCGCATCAGGCTGCTGGGCAACAACGGGAAAGGCCAGAAGGAATAACGAAAGAAAAGGGAGACGCAATTCCCCATTGTACCCACAGCCGGCGTCTTGATTGCTCTTGAAGCGGGAATCTCGAGGCGGGAATAAGGGTGTGCGACATAAGAGCTGGTGCGGGGCCACAATACGGCCAGCCCGGAGGGCGAAAGACAATAGCCCAGTGCTCACGCACCGTGCGTGAGCACTGGGACCACGTGTGACATCACCTAGCCCCGGAACGGGGCGGCAGACGGATCGCGCGCTCGCTTGCCTGCCCTGCCGTTCTCTTCCGCCCCGTGCCGGGGCTCCGTGATTCGTTTGCGTTCTCAGTGCTCACGCACTGGGCCATTGTCTGTCGCCCCTGGCAGGGCTCGGTGGCTCGTCTGGCTCGCTCCACTCCTTTGACGGATCACGCGCAGCGGGTACGCTCGGAAACTCGCTATTTTCTCGGGAACCAGCGGTTCCCCGACTTTCATGTCCCGTACCCGCGTGAATAAAGCCGTTCGGCTTTCCGGTTTGTTCCACCTTACTCACGCTCTCCGGCAAGGTGGCCCTCGGATTCACCGATGACCTGGCGAAATTCCGCGAGACCCTGATGAAGATCATGCGGCACCTCCCTCCGCCAGAACGATTTCCTGGCCGAATTCAACCGTCTGGCCAACCCGCCAGAATACGTCTATTACATAGACTTCTATCCCGGGAATCTCAAGCCGGACGGGAGGTATCACGAAATCAAGGTGATGCTGGTGGATGGCAAGGGACTGTCGGTGCAGGCGCGCAGAGGTTACTGGGCGCCGGCGCATGAGGAAGACGCGGCCGCTGCCGCTACTCGCGAAATCGGCGAGGCCGTCTTCTCGCGCGATGAGGTACGCGACCTGCCGTCGGACATGCGCACCGCGGTGTCGCGGGGCCAGGGAACCGTCGCGGAGCTCGTGGTCACGGCCAACATCGACCTGAAGTTACTGCACTTTGGCAAGGCTGATGGGCGCAATTCGGATGACGTGACGGTGGTGGCGGCGGTGTTCGACCGCAACGGCAATTACCTGGAAGGCAAGCAGTACCTTCTGAAACTCAGATTGCGCGACGAGACCCTGGCCGGCCTGGAACAGAGGCCGCCGGAGACGCTCAAATCGACCTTCAACCTGAACCCGGGCACCTACCTGGTGCGGCTAGTGGTGCGCAGCGGCGGGGGTGGCGCGATGACCACCACCAGCGGATCGGTGGAGATCCCCTAGCCGCTTTATCCGAAGTTGGCGTTAGCGCAGCCGAATCCCACAACCTGGCGCTGTGAAGGAAAGGCTTTGCAGCAGTCTGAGTTCCCGAAGCTGGACGCCTTGTATAAGGGCACGGCTTCAGCCGTGCCGAGCGGATGCTTCTGCTGGGCTTTAGCCCCTGCGGAACAATCCGGGCGTGCAAGTCATTATCAGCATGCCGAGAACACAGGGGCTCAAGCCCTCTCCTTGTCCCCTAATGCGGCACGGCTCAAGCCGTGCCCTGATACGAGTGTACGAACCTCGGATTTCAGGCTTATCCGAACACCATGTGGCCCGGCTCGATTTTGCGCGCGGCGCACCAGTCCAGGTAGAGGCGGCCGTAGCTGGCGGTGATGTAATCCTGCTCGCGAAATCCCAGGCGGCGGGCCATCCGGTCGATCCAGCGCGGGCTGCCTTCCAGCTCCAGGTAGATGCCGATCGGCGTTTCATCCAGCGTCGCCACGCCGGAAGTGCCGGGAAGGCGAAACTCCGTGCGGTACTTTTCGTAACGAAACGCTGGCACATACCCGAGGCGCTGGAGAATCAGACCGCACGTGGCGGCGCTCGAGAGAGTGAGCTCCAGCTCCTCGCGGGTCTTGTGTTTGGCCGCCAACGGTGGGCCCTTGAAGGTGAACGTATCCGCGCCGGGGGTCTCACGCACGCGCAACAAGAGGTTCGCCTGGCGCAGGCGGCGTTCCGCCGTATCGAAGACCGTGTTGGCTTCGAACACCCTGCGGCGCGCCACGCGGAATCCGGCCTTCCGCAGCAGGCTCCGCGCGCCGGCCACGCCCGGCACCGCCAGCTTGATTTCGGTCTCCTGAGTTCCGCGGAGCATCGGTTCAGCCTGTCAATCGCCGCCAGTCGAATCGCCGCGATGGTTGTCGAGGAAATCGCGGTCCACCGGCTTGCGGCCGCGAAAGCCTTCATCCACGCCGTGCCAGAAGCCGATACAGGGCTCGCCCAGCCGCCAGCACAGGTAGACTTCATCGCCGCGCAGCAGGGTAGGGAAGTCCACCAGGCCGGTGTCCAGGTCCTTGATCACGCAGCCCAGGTCCTGCACCTGCTCGATGGCGGCGCGCAGGTGCGAGGCCGCCGTTTCGCTCCGCGCGCGGACGGCGCTGACGCGGCCGCGGTCCAGATTCACGCCGCCCATCAGGGCCACCCGTTCGCGATATTCCATGAACTCGCCCTGCGCCTGCTCGAGGTCGTTCTTGAGATCGATGGCGCTCCGCAGAAGCGGCTCCACTCGCGACAGCAGCCGTTCGGCTTCGGTCAGAGTGAAGCGCTTCGCCATGTCAGATGCCGGAGACCTGGACGGACATGGTGCGGCTGCGCGGGCCGTCGAACTCCGCCAGGATGATGCTCTGCCAGGTGCCCAGCAGTACGGCGGAGTTGCGTACCTGCAAAGAGAGCGCCTGCCCGAGCAGCATGCCGCGCAGGTGCGAATCGGCGTTTGAGCGGTCGCAATCGCTATAGCGCGGGTCATTGTGCCGCCAGTTGCCGTCGCGGCGAATCAGTTCTTCCAGGACGGCGCGAACGTCGGCCAGCAGCGCGTCCTGCCATTCGTTGAGGAAGACGGCCGTCGTGGTGTGCAGCGATTGCAGGTGAACGATGCCGTCGCGGACGCCGCTCTTGCGTACGATGTCGTTGATCCGGTCGGTGATGTTGATGAGCTGCATGCGGTCGTTCGTAATCCAATCCACCACGCGATGGAAGACTTTGAACGATGGAGATGGCGCCGCTACCGGAGCTTCGGCTGCCTTTGCCGCCGCTGCGCTTGACCCATTGTGTGAATTCATGGAATTAACCAAGCCCCTCTTTGTAGTTCAGATGCGCCGGCCGCGCATCCGGTAACAGACAAAAAAGATGGCGGCGGTTTTTCTCTAGTATAGCCCTTGTCCGGGGCGGGTCGACCTTGGTATCCTCCGACTCCTCCGACCAGCGGTTTCGGATAAGGCAAGGTTCTCTATAGCGCGTTCCGCACTAGCGACCGTGGCGCGCGCAATCATGCGTGCAGGGTCGAGAGTCATCTCGACCTTTCTTCGCCCCAACGTCCGCACTCGTAACGACGCTGCACGCACGAGCTCAGTTGGTCGGGTTGCTCTGCGGCGCGGGTGCCGTGCGGCGGGCCAGTTGCAGGTTGGAGTTGACTTTGCCGTACCCGTAGCCGATGCGGAAGGGCAGGGGACGCGTACCCGGATCCTGGTAAGCCTTCTGCAAGTCCTTCTGTATCCGGTAACGGAAGCTGCCGAACGGATGCGTGTACTCGCCGAAGAGCTGCACCTTCCAGGCGTCCGGGCTGAAGAAGTGGAACGGGATGCCCGAATCGTCCTGCAACACCACCTGGCTGTTGGCCAGGATGAGGCCGCGGATGGTGGAGAACTCGTCGTTGTGCGTCATATAGGAGGTAGCCTTGAGCAGCGTGACGGATCCTTTCAGGCTGGCGGAGTACTTGACAAACTGCGGATTGGCCTTGAGGTGCTCGTCGTCCAGGTTGATGGTCAGGTAGTACATCTGGTGCACCGACTGGTCTTCGTCGGAACGGTACTTGATCTGCACTCCCTTATCGCCGTATGGCGTGCGCGGCTTGTAGCTGAGATCGCGCTCGATCAGTTTGCCGTCATCGTCCAGGCGCGTGTAGCGAAAGCCCAGAATTGTGTTGTGCCGGCGCACCAGCACCTCCAGAATTGGCAGCAGCAGGCCATCGGTGACCTGGCCGCGGAACTGGCGGTCCATTTCGCGGGTGATAAAGAAGCTGCGCTCGAGTACCGAGTCCATGGTTTCGCGCGTGGCATCGAGGTATCCCGCCAAGTCCTGCTTCCGGCTGAGCTTTTCGAGGCTCGGCAGGGTGCCGGAAGGCTCTAGCGCCACCAGGACATAGGTGGAATTGTTCGGGAAGCAGACGGTGGGGAAGAGCGCGTCGGGGCCGCTAAACGGGTAATACACGATCGCGTCGTGCGAAGCGGGGTCGGCGAATTCCGACTTGCCGAAATTCCTCAGGCCCGCGATCAGCGTGCCTTCGGCTCGCTTCCACCATGCATCGAGGCGCGCCTGATGAGCCTTCCAGGCTTCGCTACCTTCCAGTTCGGCGAACGGGCTGCCCGGATTGCCTGGGACTCCCGCCAGGAATCGGGCGACATCATCCGCATCCCGTTTCTCGGGGACGGGCGCTGGCGCGGCGGGTGTGAGGTCTTTTTTTTCAGTGGAATCCGCCGCAGGCGGGGCGGAGTGTCCGCAGCCAGGCGAAACGGTGGCGAAGGCGAACAGGAGAGCAGCCAACAGGGAACTTCGGTATTGCATGATCACACGGAGAAGCGCTTTCGAGTTTGTAGGATTCTGCAACCGCGCCGTCGTGTTTTGCGACACGGCACGGAAGCTATTAATTCTATTACAGTTCATGGTGTTTCTCGACATATCAGCCGTCGAATTTCTCTACATAGACAATTGCCGTTAAATACATCACCGATCCAGATGCCTGATTCCACAACAGATAAAGAGGTAAAAAACACCGCTTTTTGGCCCTTGCCGTGCCCTATAGAGAATCAGAAAGGATGGAATATCATGGCAGTCATTCTGGTTCTGGTCACGTTCCTGACATTCATCGTATTGGATTACGTCTTGAATCGCAAGAAGGCTCTTAGTACGGTTGGTGCATCGCAGCGCACCACAGCCCCGGCCCAGGTCGGCGGGGACTACGTCAGCGGCTTCCACACGCCCGAACAGGTATCCTATCACCCCGGGCACACTTGGCTGCTGCAAGAGCGGAAGAGCGTAGTGCGCATGGGCGCGGACGAGTTTGCCGCCGCGCTGGCCGGACGGATCGAGAAGATCGAGCTTCCCAGGCCGGGTCAGTGGGTTCGACAGGGCCAGAAAGTCCTCTCCTTCTATCGCAACGGCGAGAAGACGGAAATGGTTTCGCCCACCGAAGGCGAGGTCATGGCTGTCAATACGGAAGTCCTCGCCAACCCGGCGCTGGTGCGTAGCGACCCGTACGGCAAAGGCTGGCTGCTGACGGTCAATGTACCGGATGAGGAAAGCACCACGCGGAACCTGATACCCAAGGGGTTGGTGCATGAGTGGATGCGTCTGGCCGTAGATCGCCTCTATAGCCACCAGCCGATGCTGGCCGGCGCCGCCGCTGCCGATGGCGGCCGTCCCGCCGAGGATCTGCTGGCTGAAGTCCCGGGTTCCGACTGGAAACAGACCACCAGCGAGTTCTTCCTGACGTAAAGTAGGGCAGGTCCACGACCTGCCAGGGCCGGCGCCGAGCCTGACGGCTCGGTGTCGGACCCAAGGGGGTCCGACGCGGGCGAGGGCGCCCGCCCCACTGCGCCGGTTGCAAAAATCCACGCCCGATTGGTCCCTCCGCCCAGAATTCCCTCTGATTTCATTATCTCCGGTTATTTCAATAACCCGGACTGTCATTTTTTTCTACACTTTGAGGTCAATTTCTGCTAAAACAGAGTTAGAGGTCTTGATATGCCTAAGGCAATCCTCTATGACAGCACTCTCTGCATCGGGTGTAGGGCCTGCGAGGGTGCGTGCGCGGAACGTTGGGGCCTCCCTTACAACGACAAGATCGCTGCCGAAGAAACGATCTCGGCGCATAAACTCACTACGATAGTGACGCATGGCGACCATTTTTGCCGCCGTCTATGTATGAATTGCCTACAGCCAGCGTGCGCCTCGGTCTGCCCGGTCGGAGCATTGTCGAAAACCGCGCTGGGTCCGGTGACCTACGATGCCGCGAAATGCATCGGTTGCCGGTATTGCATGCAGGCCTGCCCGTTCCAGGTGCCGACCTACGAATGGTCGAGCCGGATGCCGCGTATGCGCAAGTGCGACATGTGTTATGCCCGCCAGAGCGCAGGGAAGCTCACCGCATGCGCGGAGATCTGCCCCACTGGCGCCACCTTCAATGGCGAGCGCGATGCGTTGATCGCCGAGGCCCGCCAGCGGCTGGCGGCCAAGCCGGATCAGTATTACCAGAAGATCTACGGCCTGTCCGAGGTCGGGGGAACCTCGGTGTTCTTCCTTTCGGCGGTGCCGTTTGAGCAGATTGGCTTGCGCACGAACGTGCCGCAGGAGCCGCTGCCGATGCTGACCTGGCGGGTGTTGGAATTGCTGCCGGACGTGGTGTCGACGGGCTCCGTTCTGTTGGGCGGCATTTGGTGGATCACCAACCGGCGCGCCGAGGTGGCACGCAAGGAGGGGCCGCGCAAATGACCGCCTGGCTCCGCAAACTGCTACCGAAGATCACGGTGTGGCGGGTGATTTTTGCCGCCATTCTGCTGAGCGGCGCGTATGCAACCTATCTCCGCGTTTTCCATGGCCTGGGTGGCTCGACCAATTTAAGCGACAAATTCCCCTGGGGCCTTTGGATCGGCTTCGACGTGATGTGTGGCGTGGGTTTGGCGGCGGGCGGCTTCACGCTGGTGGCGATGGTCCACATTTTCAACATCAAGCAATACCGCCCGGTGTTGCGTCCCGCCATTCTGACCGCCTTCCTGGGTTATCTGCTGGTGACGGTGGGGCTGCTTTACGATGTGGGTCGTCCCGACCGCATGTGGCATCCGCTGGTGATGTGGAATCCGCATTCGGTGATGTTCGAGGTGGCTTGGTGCGTGACGCTCTATAGCACCGTGCTCTTCCTGGAATTCCTCCCGATGGTCTTCGAGCGCTTCGGCCTCGACAAGCCGCTCGAGTGGATCCACCGCATCTCGGTGCCGATGATGATCCTGGGCGTGCTGCTCTCCACGCTGCACCAAAGTTCGCTTGGGACGCTGTTTCTGATCGTGCCGGAGAAGCTGTATCCGCTTTGGTATACGCCGGTTCTGCCGCTGCTGTTCTTCGTTTCGGCGATTGCGGTGGGCCTGGCGATGACGATTTTCGAATCCTGGCACAGCGCCCGCGCCTTCGGCCGCGCGCTGGAGCTGCCGCTGCTGGCCAGCATCGGGCGCGTGCTGGCGGTGGCGATGAGCGTGTACCTGTGGATCCGCTTCCTCGATCTGCTGCATCGCGGCGCCTTCGGCCTGCTGCTGCGGAACCGGACCGAGACCTGGCTGTTCCTGCTCGAGATCGCACTGGCCGTGGTTCCCACCGCGCTGCTCTACCAGTCGCGCATCCGGCGCAATCCGGCCGCGCTGTACTTCTGCTCGGTGATGGTCGTGTTCAGCTTCATCGCCAACCGGCTCAACGTGGGCATCACCGGCCTCGAAGCGGGAAGCGGCACGCACTACATCCCGAAGTGGAGCGAGGTCGCCGTGACGCTCTCGCTGGTAGCCGTCGGTTTTGCGATCTTCCGCGTGATCGGCCAATACTTCCCCGTTTTTGAAGCTCACTCGCCGCAGGCAGGGCTTTTGGAACGGGAAGAACGGGAGGTAGACCCACTCGCCGTAGGATGACCTTCCTCCGCTCAATCCGGCTGGGAGTGGCCGCCAAACTGACGGTCGCGGTGATCGTCAGTACGGCTGTGTTCTTCACTCTGTTCGGGTTCATCAACCTCCGCGTGGAGCGCCGGCAATCGGAGGGTCTGATGGTGCAATCGGCCGACCGCGTGGCGGACATCATCCTGCGCAGCACGCGCTACGACATGATGCGCCACGACCGCGACGCGCTTTACAACGTGCTGCAAGAGGTGGGCAGCGAGCCGGGCATCCAGCGCATCCGCATCTTCAATCGCGACGGGCGGATCATGTTTTCCACCGAAGCGCGGGAAATCGACACGGCGGTGGATAAATCGGCCGAAGCCTGCTACGGCTGCCACGCGCAATCGCAACCACTGGCCAAGCTGAACCGGCCGGACCGTGCGCGTCCGTTCTGGGACAAGCAGGGCCATCACCTGATCGCCGTGATCCGCCCCATTGCCAACGCGCCGGAATGCTCGAGCGCGGCATGCCACGTTCACGACGCCGGCCAACGGGTGCTGGGGGTGGTGGACGCGCAGTTGTCGCTGGCTCCGGTGGACGCGCAAATCGCGCACAACCAGGCCTCGCTCGGCTGGTTTCTGCTGGGCGGGATTTTGCTTGGCTCCGGCCTGGCGGTGGCGTTTATCTGGCTGGTGGTCTACCGGCCGGTAAAGGAATTGATCGACGGCACGCACCGCGTGCGCGAGGGCGATCTGGATTACCGCTTGCCGGTGCGGTCGGACGACGAACTGGGCTACCTGGCTGCCAGCTTCAATAAAATGACGACGGAAGTGGCAGGAGTGCAGGCCAAGATCGAGGAGCAGGTGCAGCGCAAGACAGCCGAGCTGGAGCGCATCCATCGCACGCTGCTGAGCTCGGAGAAGATGGCCTCGATCGGCAAGCTGGCGGCCACGGTGGCGCATGAGATCAACAATCCGCTGTTCGGCATCCTGACCTACGCGCGGCTGGTGGAGCGCGGCGTGCGCAAGAGCGAGATCGCAAATCGCGACGAGATGGCCGAGCAGTTGCGAACCATCGAGCGCGAAAGCAAGCGCTGCGGCGAGCTGGTGAAGAACCTGCTGACCTTCTCGCGGCAGAAGCCCAGCGAGCGCGAGCCCAACGATTTGAACACCATCGTCGATCACGCCGTTTTGCTGGTAAAGCACAAGCTGGAAATGCAGAACATCGAGCTGGTGGAAAGGCTGGCCGAAGGGCTGCCGCCGATCGATTGCGACGCCAATCAGATCCAGCAAGTGGCGCTGGTGCTGATGATGAACGCATCGGAAGCGATGCCTTCGGGCGGCCGCCTGGAGGTGATCACCGAGCTGGATGGCTCGACCGGCGAAGCGGCGCTGCGCGTGAAGGACTCGGGCTGCGGCATTCCGGAGGACGTGTTGCCGCGCATCTTCGACCCCTTCTTCACCACCAAGGAAGATCAGAACCGCACCGGCCTGGGGCTCGCGGTGGCGCACAGCATTGTGGAACAGCATGGCGGCGAGATCAAAGTGGATTCGACGCCGGGGAAGGGAACGGAATTTCGCGTGGCCCTGCCGCTGAGCGCGGCAGCGGTCGAACAGAGCCGCGACCAAAGGGAGCGGTCAAGCAGGCAGCTAGTGTGACGTTTCTGAAGTGTCTTGACCGCTTGTTTACGCGCAGTTAACAGAGCCGCGACCAAAGGGAGCGGCCAAAAGGACTTCCGAAGAGCGGGGAGTTACAGGAGGAAGCAATGGCAACGGCAGTGGACAGCACGGTGTCGGTGAAAACCAAGGGCCGCATCCTGATCGTGGACGACGAGCTGGTGGTGCGCGACTCGCTGGGGAAGTGGTTCACCAGTGAAGGCTACACCGCGCGGCCGGTGGGCAGCGGGCGGGAGGCGCTCGAGACCATCCAGCAGGCGGAGTTCGATGTCGCGCTGCTCGACATCAAAATGCCCGGCATGGACGGCATGGAGCTGCAGGGCCGTCTGCACGAAGCCGACCCGGAGCTTTCCGTGATCGTCATGACCGGCTACGCCTCGGTGGATACCGCCGTGCAGGCTTTGAAGAACGGCGCTTACGATTACATCACCAAGCCTGTCGATCCCGATGAGCTTTCGCACCTGGTGGAAAAGGCGCTGGAGCACCGGCGCACGCGGCGCGAGGTGGTGCGGCTGCGCGAAAACCTGCAGGAAGTCTCGCCCGGCACCGAGCTGATCGGCAAGAGCCCCGCCATGAAAAAGGTGGTCGAGCTGATCGAAATGGTGGCGCCCACCGAGGCGAGCGTGCTGATCACCGGCGAAAGCGGCACCGGCAAGGAAGTGGTGGCGCGCTCGATTCACGCCGCCAGCCCGCGGCGCTACATGCCGATGGTCACCATCCATTGCGGCGCGCTCACCGAGACGCTGCTCGAAAGCGAGCTGTTCGGTCACGAAAAAGG
>JBELAO010000066.1:0-13874 GCA_049508735.1 Bryobacteraceae bacterium
CTGCTCTCGTCGAGCTCGCTCAGCGGATAGGAAACGTGATGCTGCAAGCTCGGAATATCGGTGAACCGCAGATCCAGTTGCTTGGCATCGTTCTTTTTGGCAAATTCCAAAACTTCTTTCGGAGTCATTCATCCTCCCGGATAAAATTATGGGAATTGTGACGTTCGCAGATGCCGCTCAGAATAACCGATTGCACCCGTCCGGTCAAGTTTGGGTGACACTTCGGCGTTGACCCGCAAAATGCCGGTATGGCTCTGGCAAAGCGGGAGTTAGCCGTTGCGTCCCCGCCAGGGGCCTCGACGGAGCCGCTTGCGGGCGGGCTGCCTACCTTCCGCATGCTGCAAGCCCCTGCGCTCAGGGATTTGGCCACCGTCCTCCGCTTTCGCTAGCCAACGTCGGATCGAGCGGGTTTTCCCAAGAACCCGAGGCCCCGCCATCTTCCTGCAAGTGAACGCGCGGCCGGCCGTCGGACTTTCCTCCTCCCGATCCGGCGCTACACTAAACATTTCATGAAGCATGTAGCCATTGTCGGAACCGGCCTGATCGGCGCATCGTTCGGCCTGGCCCTGCGCGAGGCTGGGTTTGACGGCCCCATCGTGGGCGTCAGTTCGCCGGGTGCGATTGCCGATGCCGTCGCAGCCGGCGCCATCGACCGCGGCGCACCGTTGGCCGACGCCGTCGCGGAGGCCGACCTCGTCTTCCTCTCGCAAGCTATCGGCCGTATCCTGGACACCATTCGCCATCTCGATCCGTTGCTGCAACCGGGCGCGCTGGTGACCGATGCCGGCAGCACCAAGTGCGAGATCGTCGATCTGGCGCGGCAGACCATCACCCGCGGCCAGTTCCTCGGCGGACACCCGATGGCCGGCAAGGAAAAGCGCGGCGCCGCCGCGGCCGAAGCCGCCCTCTTCCGCGGCCACACCTGGGTGCTCACGCCGGACGATCCGGCCGAGCTCGAAACCCCAGCCGCGCGCGACTTCACGGCTTGGCTGGACCGCTTGGGCGCGCATCTGGTGACGCTCGATTGCGACCAGCATGACCGCCTGGTGGCGCTCACCTCGCATGTGCCGCAGCTTGCTTCCACCGCGCTCGCCGCCACGCTCTCCGACCGCCTCCCCGCCGGCGCGAAACTCGAGGTTGCCGGTCCCGGCCTGCTCGACATGACGCGGTTGGCGCTCAGCTCTTACGACCTGTGGCGCGACATCCTGGCCACCAACACCGACCACATCGAGCGCGCCCTCGGCTTCTACATTCAGAAGCTGGAACATCTGCGCGAAAACCTGCGCACGCGCCAACTCCAGGAAGAGTTCGCCCGCGGCGCCTCGATCGCCGCCAAGCTTCGCCGCGAGTAGCTGAAAAAGTGAATAAGGGATTCTACAGCCACAGATGAACGCGGATAAGCGAGCCACCGGCGTGTTCGCGCCCGGCGATTTCCAATACAATTAGCGTTACATGGCATTCCCTCTGAAGGTTTTCACCGCCCTTATGGCACTCGAAGCTCTGGGCGCGCAGCCCTACACGCGCGGCGTCGGCGTGTATCCGGGAGATCCGCGGCAGGATTGGTCGCCAACCGCCGAAATCGATTCGACTACCTATCGCAACCTGGCGCTCCATCGGCCGGCCTACCAGTCCAGCAGCTACGACTACAACCTCACCGCGCAACTGATCACCGACGGCATCCGGGAAACCGCGCCGCCACGCTATTTCCGGGTCACCACCAGCGACAAAGGCGTGTTGCCGAAGAATCAGCGTGAGCTGCTGTTCGATGGCAACTGGGCGACGGTAATCGCCATGCCCGGCCGCCACGTCTGGGTCCAGATGGAATTTGGCGGTGCGCCACCGGAAATCGACCGCCTGGATGGGCTGGCCAGCATGACGGCGGGAGGCGACAATCAGGAATGGACGTGCATTCTCTCGGCGTCGGCGGATGGCCAGGCGTGGAAGGAGTTGGGCCGCGCGTGGGGCATGGCCCACCCCGGCGTTGAGATCAAACCCTCTATCGCGCTCCAGAAGGCCAGCCGCAGCCGTTTCTATCGCATCGATTTCGAAACCGGGCGGCCGCTCAACTGGCGGATTGCCGAACTCTCGTTCAGCCATGGCAATACTCGCGTGCATGCCGGCGGTCCGTACGAGTTCTCGAGCGCGTGGATGAGCGCCGCCGCGGGCGATCAGTGGGTGTCGGTGGATCTGGGTGCGCCGTGCAGCTTCGATCGGATCGCGCTCTACTGGATTCGCCGCGCCGCCGAAGGCGTCATTCAAGTCTCCGATGACGGCCGCGATTGGCACACGCTCGAAGCCCTGCCCGCCGCCACTGGCGCCGTCGACGATATCCACCTCGCCAGCGCCGCGAATGGCCGTTGGGTGCGCGTGATGCTGACCAAGGGGCAAACCGACGAGCCCTACATTCTGAGCGAGCTCGAAGTGTACGGCAAGGGCGGTCCCGTGCCACACGCAAAACCAGCGGCGACCGCAACCGCCGATGGACGCCTGCCACTCGCTGGCGGCGCCTGGCGCGTCGAGCGCGCTTCGCAGGTCCATTCGGCCGGCGGCGCGCTTTCGACCGCCGGCTTCCACGACGCCGATTGGATGATCGCCACCGTCCCCGCTACGGTACTTTCAAGCTACTTCAACGACGGCGCCATCCCCGATCCGAATTATGGCGACAACCAGAACGCTATTTCGGATTCTTTCTTCTACTCCGACTTCTGGTATCGCACCGAATTCACCGCTCCGCCGCCGGCGGCCGGCCGCCACGTCTTTCTCAATTTCGATGGCGTGAACTGGAAGGCGGAAGTGTTTCTCAATGGCCAGCGGCTGGGCCGCATCGACGGCGGATTCATGACCGGACGTTTCGACGTGACGGCGCTGCTGCGCACGGGTAAGCCCAATGCGCTGGCAGTGCGTATCGTCAAGAACGCCAACCCGGGCAGCGTCACGGAAAAAGACTTTCAAAGCCCCGGCAAGAACGGCGGAGCGTTGGGAGCGGATAACCCCACCATGCACGCTTCGGTCGGCTGGGACTGGATTCCCACCATCCGCGGCCGCAACACCGGCATCTGGGGCGATGTGTTCTTGAGCACGGCCGGCGCCGTGAGCATCGAGAATCCGCAGGCGGATACGATTTCGATCGCGGCCGATGGATCGTCGGCGGAGGTTGCGCTGGAAGCCACGCTCACCAATCACTCGGGCGCGCCGGTTAGCGGCAAGCTGCGCGGGCGTTTCGGCGAGGCTTCTTTTGAACAGGCTGTCACGATTGCCGCCAACGCATCCAAAACCGTGAAGTTCGATCCCGCCGCGGAGCCCGCGCTGCGCTTGCGCAATCCCAAACTGTGGTGGCCGAACGGATACGGCGATCTCAATCTGTATCGCGTGGAACTGGAGTTTGCCGCGGGCGGCGCGGTCTCGGATTCGAAATCATTCAACGCCGGCGTGCGCCGCTTCACTTACAGCGAGGAGGGTGGAGCACTGCGTATCTTCGTCAACGGGCGCCGCTTCGTGGCGCGCGGCGGCAATTGGGGCTTCCCGGAATCCATGCTGCGCTATCGCGCGCGCGAGTACGACGCGGCGGTGCGCTATCACCGCGACATGAATTTCACCATGATCCGCAACTGGGTGGGGCAGACGGGTGACGAAGCCTTTTACGATGCCTGCGACCGTTACGGGATTGTGGTCTGGCAGGATTTCTGGCTGGCCAATCCCTGGGACGGGCCGGATCCCGACGATAACGCGATGTTCCTGGCCAACGCGCGCGATTACGTCCTGCGCATGCGCCACCACCCTTCCATCGGCCTCTATGTGGGCCGCAATGAAGGGTATCCGCCGGAGCCGATTGAGCGCGGGCTACGCGGCATCCTGGCCGAACTCGACCCCGCCATCCATTACATTCCCAGCTCAGCCGACGACGTGGTGACCGGCCACGGCCCGTATTGGGCCATGCCGCCCCGTTTTTACTTCGCGCAGAGAGCCACCACCCAGCTCTCGAGCGAGCTTGGCATGCCCAACATCGTCACTATGGATAGCTTGCGCCAGATGATGCCCGAGGAGGCACGCTGGCCGCAGGGCGACGTGTGGGGGATGCACGATTTCAGCCTCGGCGGCGCGCAGCGTGGAGCGTCGTTCCGCGAAATGATCGACAAGAGTTACGGCGGCGCTTCCAACGTCGAAGATTGGATCGAGCTGGCGCAGTTCATCAATTACGATGGGTACCGCGCCATGTTCGAAGCGCAGGGCAAGAACCGCATGGGCATGCTGCTGTGGATGAGCCACCCCTGCTGGCCCTCCTTCGTCTGGCAAACTTACGATTACTATTTCGACCCGACAGCCGGCTACTTCGGCGCGAAGAAAGGCTCCGAGCCGCTGCATGTCCAGTGGAACCCGCTCACCGACAACGTCGAAGTGGTCAATTACAGCGGCGGCAACGCCAAGGGCCTGACGGCCTCCGCCGAGTTGCTCAATATGGATGGCAAGACTGCGTGGAGTAAGTCGGTTCACGTGGATAGCTCCGAGGATAGCGTGGTCACTCCGATTCACCTTGAGTTTCCCGCCGCGCTGACCCCGGTGCATTTCATCCGCTTGAAGCTGCTCCGCGGCGATGCAACGCTCTCGGATAACTTCTATTTGCGCGGCACTGAAGAAAACGACTTTCGCGCTATCCGCAGTTTGCCCAAGGCCACCGTGAAAGCCACAACCCGCGTGGAGCGGGAGGGCGGTGAATGGGTGCTGTGGACCGATTTGGAAAACGTGTCGACGCAGCCGGCCCTGATGGTCACCGTGAAGGCGGTGCGCGAGAAGACCGGCGACCGCATTCTGCCGGCACTTTATAGCGACAACTACGTTGCGCTGATGCCCGGCGAAACGCGCCGCATCGCCACCCGGCTGAATGATGCCGATACGCGCGGCGAGCGCCCCGCCATCGTAGTAGGCGGATTCAACGTGGCACCTGCGCGCTAAGTACGCCCGTTGGCGGAAGATCGAGCCTGGCAAGACACCGGCGGCAAGACCGCCGGCGTTACCGGGAAACACCGGCCACCGCCCGGCTGCTCCCTGCCGGCGGTCTTTGCCGCCGGTGCCTTTCGAACAAACGATCATGCGACACGGGCGTTACCTCACCGCCGCGAAAATGTAGAAGCTCGAGGGCCTTGCGCGCGGTCCTACTTGGGCGAGTAGGTCACGGTGATTTGGCAGCCGTGGCCGGAGCACAGGTTGTTGCCGTTGCCAGTTACCTTGATGCTGGAGATGTGATTGCCATCGCCGTGGCCGAACTCGCGTTCGTCCGGATTCCCAGTGCTCTTCCAGGTGTTAAAGGGCAGTTTCTTCTCCGTGATATGCACGCCCTTGTTGGCGGAGAGGGACGAAATAGTAAGCGATCCCTTGCCGTAGGTCAACCGGATCCACCAGGACTGGGTTGGGTCGATGCCGCACGTCGCCGAGCTGCCGCAGCGGTTGGTGCCTCCATCGGTGATCTGCAATCCGGTCAGCACACCGTTTAGGTTCTGGTGCTTGATTTCGGTTGCGCTGGAGTTCCAGGTCTGGTTTCCATCCAAACCGTCCGGGCGCAGCAGAAGGGAGCCTCCGTCGCCAATCACGATCTTGGTGTCGCTTTGAGCCTGTATTTGCGATGGGCTGCCGCACAGCAGCAGAACCGCGAGAGTGAGAGCAGTTGCGAGTACGATCCGTGTGATTTGCATGTTGCGTTCCTTTCCATCAGTCGATTTTAGGCGCCGCCGGGTTGACGCGCAGCAGTTCCGCATGCAGGCGCCGGATGGCCGGACGGTTCAGGTAAGATCGGAAATCCTCGGCGGGCCAGGAGGCCTTCAGCTCGCCGAGCGCGGCGGCGGCCTCGTCGGCGGCGCTGTCCGGCTTGCCGGATTCAAGCAGCCACACGCAGGCGCGCCAGAGCGATTCCGGCCGCTGGGCCGATTCGAGCAAGGCCCGCGCCCCGTCCGCGCTCTCGGCCGCCCGCGCCCGGTCGCCGGCAGCCAGCGCCGCTTCCGCCGAGGCCAGCAGCGCATCGGCCTCCTCGGCGGGCCTGCCGGTAGTTTTGGCCAGCTCGAACGCCTGGCGGCACGCCTCCAGGCCGCGTGCTCCGGAGCCGGAGCGGGCCAGCGCGAGGCCCAGCACCAGGCTGGCCTCGCACCGCGTATACGGGTCGCTCGCATCCGCGCCGCGGAGCAGAGCCTCGGCTTTAGCGCGGGCCTCGCCGAAGTGTTCCTGGAGCAAAACGATCTGGAGAGCGTTCACGGGATCGGATTCCGCGGCCTGCTTCGGCAGCACCGTCGAGTCGCCCTGGTGGCCGAGCATGGCGTCGATCAGGGCCACGTTGAGCTGATTGGTAGCCACGCCGGCGGAGTTGCCGATGACCTCGAAAAGGCGGCGCGTCTCGTCGAACATGCGCCGCGCCTGCGGCCATTGGCCCTGTAGCACTTCGAGCGAGGCCAGCCCTTCCTGCGCCAACGCCCGCGGCAGCGATGGCTCGGCCGGCTTCAGCGTGCCCAGTGTCTCGACGAAGGCGCGGTGCGCGCCCTGGTAGTCGCCCTTCTCGCGCGCGGCACGGCCCAACAGGATCAGCGCCAGCGCGGCCTCCGTCCGGAAGCTGCCCTGCCGGTAATAGCTGAGCGCGGCCTGCACGTCCTGCCAGCCTTGCGCCATGTCTCCCGTTTGGATGCGGATGCTGCCGAGATTCACCAGCGCGCGCGCTTCGCTCCGCTTCTCGCCGTTGCGCCGTGCGATGTCGAGCGCTTGCTGAATGGTGCGCAAGGCCTCGTCGGTGCGGCCTTTGACGAACAGCGCATTGCCCAGGTCGATCAACCCCCGCGATACCAGGTTTTCGATGCCGTCTGCGCGTGCGATGGCGATGGCTCGGTTGGCGTCGTCCAGCGCTTCGGCGTCCTGGCCGGCTTCGAGGTAGACGTTGCTCGATAAGAGCAGCAGCTTGATCTGTTGCTGGTCATTGCCCGCGACGTTGGCCGCCGACAGCGCCTTGCCAATCAGGTCGCGTGCTTCGGTGGGAGTGGCGGCATACCGGGCGCGAACATAGAGGCATTCCGTCGCGCCCTCCAGGTTGGAAGCCGCCTGGAACAGGTTCTCCGCCCGCTCGAGCGAGCGGCCGGACTCTTCCCGCGCGCCGGTCCGGGCCTGGAGCGCTCCCAGGCGCAGCCAGGCGGCGGCGTTCTGCCCGGCGTCCTGCCCGTTCAGGCGAATCGCCTCGGAATACGTCGCCATGGCCGGCTTGGTTTCCTGGCTGCGTTCCTGCGCGCGGCCCAGTTCGAGCAGTGCGCTGCCGCGCTCCTCCGGCCCCACCACGCGAGAGATTTCCCGGTAGATTCCCGCCGCGGCCTTAAACTCGCCGACGACGGTCTGATGAATCGCGTCGAGATGGAGTTTTTCGGCCGCCGGCAGCGAACCGACCGACGCCATCGCTTTCAGCAATTCGTCCTTGGCGCGTTCCAGGTAGTCGAGTTCATACCAGGCTTCCGCCAGGTAGGCGTGCGCCATCGCGTAGGATGGGTCGATTTCCGCCGCCCGCGCCAGCAGCTTGCTCGCCCGGTGATAGCTCCCATAGCGCAGCGCGGCCAGGCCGTCGCGATACCAGCCCACCGCGGCCGGCGCCGGGTCGCGATGGCGCTTCGTGTTCCACAACCACGCCGCCGCGCCGCCTCCTGCGCAGACGATGCCTCCCGCCAGCGCAGCTACCGCCCGGCGGCGCGAATGGACACGTCCCGGGGTCTGCAGATCGGCCAACAATTCGCCGGCCGATGCGTAGCGTTTCTCGCGGTCCTTTTCGAGCAGCTTGAGGACGATGCTGTCGAGCTGCGCGGGCGACTGCGGGTTCACCCGCGAAGGCGGCGGCGGCGCCCACGTCAGCAATCGCGCCAGAACCGACGGAAGGGCGTCCGCGGCGAACGGCGCCTTGCCGGTCAAGCACTCATATAGCACCACGCCGAGCGAGAACAGGTCCGAGCGGGCATCCAGAGTTTCGGCCGTAGCCTGTTCGGGCGACATGTAGAGCAGCGTCCCGGAAAAGCCTTCGATGGTTCGCGTGATGTCCGTCGAGGCCTCGCCCGACGCTGGCAGCGAGGCTGGCCGTGCGATGCCGAAGTCGAGCACCTTCACCTCTCCCTCGGCCGTGATCTGGATGTTGCCGGGCTTGATGTCGCGGTGGATGACGCCATGGCGGTGCGCCTCCGCCAGCGCCGACGCCACTCCGGTGGCCACCTTCATCGTCTCCTCGATGCTCAAGCGCCGCTGGCTGAGGGTGCGCGCTAAACTGGCGCCGGACACCAGCTCCATGGAGATGAACGCGTCGCCTTCAGGGTCTTCGACGTATTCGTAGATGTGCGCGATGTTGGGGTGCGAGAGCGAGGAGGCGGCGCGCGCTTCCTTGAGCAGGTTGGCGCGCAGTTTCGCATCGTCGCGGCCGCTCAAACAGAACTTCAGCGCCACGCGGCGTCCTAGTGTGAGATCCTCGGCTTCATAGACCACGCCCATCCCGCCTTCGCCTAGCTTGGAGACGATGCGGTAATGGGTGACCGTGGTGCCGATCATAGACTGATAGACTTTGTGTTGGCCGGAGTTTTCCCCTTGGACTCCGGTTGTGTAAGTATACACCCGCGGGCGGCCATGCGTTACGGGTCTTTTCAGAGCCGAAAATAGTTAATTCCCGCGAAATCTAAATCCTGGGGCTTGCTGCAAAGAGTTTCGTGGTGCATACTTCGCACTAAGGGGAATTTCGATCCACCCATGAACGAGGCGGCCCTCCAGACTGAGATCGAACGGTTCGGCAGGCTCTACGTGGCGTCCAGCCAGGTCAGCCACGCTGTGGTGCGCAGCGGGTCGCAGCAGGAACTGCTGGACCGGGTGGTGCGCATACTGGTGGAAGCCGGGAGGTTCGCCATGGCGGTGGTTGCCTGGCATGACCCCGCTACTCACCAACTGGTCCCGGTGGCCCGGTTCGGGGATCCGAAAGGCTATACCGACCGCATCCGGGTGTTCGGCGACGATAGGCCGGAGGGTCAGGGCCCCTCGGGGACTGCTTTCCGTTTGGCCAAGCCCTATGTCTGCAACGACTTTCTGAACGATCCCCACACGATGCGCTGGCGAGAGGACGCGTCGGAGTCCGCTTGGCGCGCTTCGGCCGCCTTCCCCATCCTCATCGGCGGGTCGCCGCGCGGTCTGCTCTCCGTCTATTCGCTCGAACCTGGTGCGTTCGGTCCGGACCAGGTGGAGCTGCTTGAGGGAGTTACGCTTGACGTGGCATTTGGCATTGAGCACCTCGAAGGGGTGGAGCAGCGGCGCCGCGCGGAAGCGGCGCTCTTCGCCAGCGAACGCCGTTTGCAATTGGCAATGGAGGCTGCGGCGCTCGGTTCGTTCGATTTCGATCTCCGGACCGGAAAGAGGGTCTGGAGCGAGTTCTCCGAGCGCATGTACGGATTCGAGCCCGGAGGTTTCGACGGGACATATGAGGCCTTTGCCAAACGCGTCCACCCGGACGATTTACCCAAAGTGACTCGGGACATGGACACGGCGCGCGACTCTCATGGCGTCTTTTCCCACGAGTTCCGCGTTATCTGGCCGGACGGAAGCCAGCATTGGCTCTTCGGCAGGGGCGGGTTTCTCTATACCGACTGCGGCGAGCCATACCGGATGTACGGCGCGGTGGTGGATGTCACCGAACGGAAGCGCGTGGAAGCAGCCTTAGGCGAGAGCGAGGAGAGGTTACGGCAGGCGGTCCGCGTTTCCCATATCGGCATTTTCGATCACGACCATGTCACAGATACCGTCTATTGGTCGCCGGAAATGCGGGCGATCTACGGCTGGGGCCCCGAGGAACCTGTCACGTTGCAGGCGTACCTCAAATGCGTCTACCGCGCCGACATGGAGAGAATCGCCGCCGGCGTCAAGCGCGCCCATAACCCGGCAGGAGACGGCCTGTTCGACGTCGAGCATCGGGTTGAGTTCCCTGACGGATCCATCCGTTGGACCAGCATCCGGTCTCAGACCTTCTTCGACGGCGAGGGCGCCGAGCGGCGGCCGGCTCGAACCATTGGCGCCGTCAGGGATATTACTGAGCAAAGGCAGGCCGAGGAAGAGCAGAAGAAACTGGCAACCCTGGTGGCCATGAACCGCGATGCCATCGGTATCATGACCATGGAAGGCCGCCTGGTTTACCTGAACCACGCCGCCATGACTTTGTTTGGCGTGGCTTCCATCGAGGAGGCTTGCCTGAGGACGCTTTTCGACCTGGTTGCAGAGAGCGATCGGGAGCAAGCCCGTGCTGACCTGGACGCAGCCCTGAACCGCGGATACTGGTCCGGTGAAGCGCGTATACGGAACCTGCGAACGGGCCAGCCGATCGACATCGAAGGCACCCTGTTTCAGATCCGCGACGGCAACGGCGCCCCGCTCTATATCGCCGCATTTGCACGCGACATTGCGGAGAGGAAGCGGGCCGAGGCGGAGAAAGCGAAGTTGGAGGAGCAACTGTTTCAAGCGCAGAAGATGGAGTCCATCGGCCGTTTGGCCGGGGGCGTGGCGCATGACTTCAATAATCTGCTGACGGTGATCAATGGCTACAGCCAACTGGCGCTATCCGAGTTGACACCCGAAGATCCGCTCTGGAGCTCGATGGAGGAGATCTGCAAGGCGGGGGAACGCGCCGTGGGATTGACCCGGCAGCTGCTGGCCTTCAGCCGCAAGCAGATTCTGCAACCGCGCGTGCTGGATCTCAACCGCGTGGTGTCGGATTTGCGGCCCATGCTGGAGCGTCTGATGGGTGAGGACGTCGAGGTGCGCGTCGCGCTCGACGCGTTGCGCGGAACGGTTCGCGCCGACCCGCATCACATGGAACAGGTCGTTATGAACCTCGCGGTGAACGCCCGGGACGCCATGCCGGCCGGCGGCAGGCTGCTGATCGAAACGGCTGCCGTGGAACTGGATGGAAGCTATGCCGGGCTGCATCCCGAAGTGAACGAGGGCCACTATGTCATGCTGGCGGTGAGCGACAGCGGCCTGGGGATGGATGAACAGACGCGGCGGCGGATCTTCGAGCCGTTTTTTACCACCAAGCCGGTCGGCAAAGGAACCGGGCTCGGGCTGTCGACGGTCCAGGGAATTGTGGCGCAAAGCGGCGGCCACATCAGCGTCGACAGCGAACCGGGCCGGGGGACCACGTTCAAGATCTACCTGCCCGCAGTTGCCGGTCTGGCGGCGGAAATGGGCGTACCGGCGGGCGTTGCGGCGTTGGGAGGGAACGAAACCGTCCTGGTAGTGGAGGACATGGCTGAAGTTCGCGACTACACGGTCACGGCGCTCAAGGCATACGGCTATCGCGTGATCCAGGCGGAAAACGCTGGCGAAGCGCTGCTGGTCTGCGAGCGGGAGGCTGGCCGCATCCACCTGGTATTGACTGACGTAGTGATGCCGAACGTGGGCGGTCCGGAACTGGCCGTCCGCCTCAAGGAACGCCGCCCGGGTATCGAGGTGCTGCTCATGTCCGGCTATACCGACAACGCCATTTCTATCAATGGCGCGCTGGACGAACATCTCCATTTCATCGAGAAGCCGTTCAGCCCGGACCAATTGGCCAAAAAGGTCCGCGCCGTGCTGGGACCGCCCGGCCATAGCGCATAGCCCCTTAGCGCGGCTTGCCCGTGCACCTTCCGGGGCCGTCCGGCCTCCAAGAGCCGAGAGTCATCTCGGCTTTTCTTGGTTCTCATCTTCCCTCGGCCAGCCACGCTTCCGAAGCAGCGCAGCATTATCCGCGGGGGAGGGATACGTTGGAGTGGGAAGACCGCCCCGGAAGTTGCTAACGGCGCCGGGCCACCGGCCCAATCCGGTTCTCGGTGGCGAGGAGGGGCCGGAAATTGGGAAGGTAATTGGTAGGCCCGGCTGGACTCGAACCAGCGACCACCTGCTTAGAAGGCAGGTGCTCTATCCACCTGAGCTACGGGCCCGCGGGGCACGCGTCTACACCGTCATCATAGCAGGTGGGACCGTGGCGCCTGGTTGTTGTGACGCGGGGCGGGTGCTTCAGCCGCGCCGGGATTCCGTGATAATGTAAGGACCGGCCGCCAGACAAAAAAATTGGCGAACCGGCTTCCCTATTATGACCGACCCCAAGCTGCCAGTACTGATCTCCGCCGAGAAGATCCAGGCCCGGATTCGCGAGTTAGGCGCACAGATCTCCGCCGACTATCCGCAGGGCGACCTCTATTTCGTCTGCATCCTGAAAGGAGCGTGCTTTTTCCTCACCGACCTGGCGCGCGCTATGAAGCGCGACGTGTCGGTGGACTTCATGGGCATCTCGACTTATGGCAAGGGGAAGACCAGCTCCGGCGAGGTCCGGGTGACCAAGGACCTCGATATCTCGATCGAGGGCAGCAACGTGATCATCGTGGAAGACATCGTGGATAGCGGCGTGACGCTGAACTACCTGATGCACGTGCTCGATCAGCGCAAGCCGCACTCGATACGGATCGCCGCGCTGCTCGACAAGCCCGAGCGGCGTTTGCGTCCGGTCCACGTGCATTACTCCGGCTTCCAGATCCCCGACCGTTTCGTGGTGGGATATGGCCTGGACTACGCCGAGAAGTACAGGAACTTGGACGACGTGTGCGTGCTGGATGCGGAATAGCGCCGTTCGGGCAGCCCCCCGTGGAATCGCAAGCGCCCAAACTCGTCGGGAAACCCGTTCAGCACTCCACAATGGAAAGCGGCAAGCGCCGCCGACTTCGCTGAATCGCCCTCCATCCAGGATTCGATCACGCGATGGAAGCGCGCGTGGGTCGCCGGGTTGTAGCCGCGACGGAACAGGTTGTGCGCCGTGCGTTCGACGCGGTTCTGTTCGACGGAGCGTATGTACTCCGGCAGGCTCATGCTGGTCTTCTGCCAGGTCCTCCGCGGACGCTTCGGCAGTTGCAGGATATCTTCCGGCACGCTCGAGAGCATCTGATTCGACGTCCGCCGCAGCTTCCGCTTCCGGATCGCTTTTACGAGCGGGCGGTTTTTTCGGTCGGCGTGCGGATACTCGCCGCCCGGGACCCTGTCGTGCGCGTAGGACTCCCGCTTCTTCTGTTGAGGGGCCTTAGAACGCGCCATCACTCTTACCTATACGAGCCACCCCGGCATCGCCGCCGCGCAGCCTCAATAACGAAAAAAGCCTCCGTGGTTAACGGAGGCTTTTGATTTAAACCGGGCGACTTCCTACTCTCCCACACACTTGCGCGTGCAGTACCATCGGGGCTGAGAGGCTTAACTGCCGTGTTCGGGATGGGAACGGGTGGGTCCCTCTCGCTAAGGTCACCCAGAAGTCATAGAAGTCAGGAGCCAGAAGACAGGATTCAGATTTCGATCGCCGGGAAACGGCGGTTTCTATTCTGACTCCTGACTTCTGTCTCCTGCCTTCTTTTCATTGAATATTGACGGGCTAGCGGAAAAAGCAGCGCTAACGGGAGCAAGTCTTTGCACCTTGCTGCCGTGTGTGCGCAGTAAATTTTATGGTCAAGCCGAACGGGCGATTAGTAACGGTAAGCTCAACTGGTCACCCAGCTTACACATCCGTCCTATCAAACAGGTAGTCTACCTGTGCCCTTCAAAGCTTACGCTTGGGAGATCTCATCTTGGGGAAGGTTTCACGCTTATATGCATTCAGCGTTTATCCTGACCGAACTTCGCTACCCAGCGATGCCCCTGGCGGGACAACTGGATCACAAGAGGTTCGTCCACCCCGGTCCTCTCGTACTAAGGGCAGGCCCCCTCAAATCTCCTACGCCCACCACAGATAGGGACCGAACTGTCTCGCGACGTTCTGAACCCAGCTCACGTACCGCTTTAATAGGCGAACAGCCTAACCCTTGGGAGCTTCTACACCCCCAGGA
>JBELAO010000067.1:0-13722 GCA_049508735.1 Bryobacteraceae bacterium
GATTTGGACAGGCTAATGCAAATTCGGCAAGCAGACCTCACCCAACAGGATCAATCCCCATGGTCAAAAGCCCCGTGTATTCACCAGCCGCGTGCACAACCCTGTCCTGTTTTGGACAGCAGTGACTTTCTTTCGCTCCTCCGGAGCTCGGCTCGCACAGATCGTCAGAACGTGAGATCCGCTTCTGTGTCGTGCACCCAGCATCCCTTGCGTCCACCGCGCTCCCGCCCTCAGGACGCTACACTAGTCCTTTCATGCGTCGCATTCTTACGGCATTGGCTGCGGTTCTCTCCGGCTGCGGGTATGTGGCTGGGCCGCTGACGCCGTTGGCCAACATTCCGGCGCGGGTCACCGACCTCGCGGCGGTTCAGCGCGGCGGCAAGCTGATTATTCAGTTCAGCTCGCCGCAACTAACCACCGAGGGCGTCGCCATCAAGCAGCCGCCCTCGTTCGACCTCCGCATCGGGCCGGGCCCGGTTCCGTTCACCGCCACCGGATGGGCCAACGACGCGAAGCGGATTCCGCCGTTCACTGCCACGGGCCTCCTGGTGCGGCATGACGTTCTGTGCGCGGAATGGACGGGCAAGGGCGTCTCGATCGCCGTGCGTGTGGTGGGAGCCAACGGGAAAGACGCCGGATGGTCGAACTTCGCTAACGTAGACGTGATCTCGCCGCCAGACCAGCCCGCCGACGTGCGCGCGGAAATGACGCGGGCCGGTCTGCACCTCACCTGGCGCGCGCAGGGCGGCCACTTCCGCGTGCTGCGCGAACTGTCGACAGCGGAGAAATACGACCTGGTCGCCGAGGTGACCGTGCCTGAGTGGACCGACAAGGCCGCGGAGATCGGCAGCAGTTACCGGTACCTGGTGCAGACCTTCGTCCCACAGAGCGACAACCGGGTGGCCGAAAGCGATCTCTCCGAGCCACTCGATGTGACGCCGGAGCCAGTCGTGCCCGCCGCTCCGATCGGACTGCGCGCGGTAGCCGGGCCGAATTCCATCGAGCTGGCCTGGGAGCCCGCCGACGAATCCGGCGTGAAGGGTTACCGCATCTACCGAGCTCTCCTCGGCGGCGCCTTCGAGCGCATCGCCGAAAGCGGCGCGGTCCCCACCTATTCCGACCACGCGGCCGAGCACGGCAAGACGTACCGCTATGCCGTCGCCGCGGTCGGCGCAACCGGGAAAGAGGGGCCGCAATCGGCACCGCTCGAGATCACGCTGCCGTAATCGCGTCGGCCCGATACGTGCGCCCGCGGCCATCCCAAACGGCCGGCGTCACTTGACCACGATGTTCACCAGCTTGTCGGGCACGGCGACGATCCGCACCACCTGCTTGCCCGCGATGGCCTGCTGCACTTTCGCATCGGCCAGGGCGAGCTTCTCCAGCTCGTCTTTGGGCGTACCGAACGGGGCGTAGACGCGGCTGCGCAGTTTGCCGTTGACCTGGACCACGATCTCGGCCTCCTCGGGCTTAGCGAGCTCCGGATCGAACGCCGGCCAGGTTTGGCGGAAAACCGGGCCTTGGTGGCCGAGCTCGTCCCAGATCTCCTGCGCCAGGTATGGCGCGAACGGGGCGAGCATCAGCGCCAGCTTCTCCAGTGCGTCGTTCACTACCGCCGAGCCTGTATTCTCTTCCTCGGCGTACAGCACGTTCACCAGTTCCATGATGCTGGCGATGCAGGTATTGAAGTGCCAGCGCGATTCGAAATCCTCGGTGATCTTCTGCAGGCACTGATGGAGCTTGCGCAGCACCTTGCGGTCGGCGGCGCCTTCCGTGGGCCCCGCGGTTCCGATGTGGCGCGTGGCGAAGCGATACACGCGGCCGAGGAAGCGGTAAATGCCGTCGGCGCCTTCCCAGCGCCAATCGACTTCCTTTTCGGGCGGCGCCGCGAAGAGCACGAACATGCGCGCGGTATCGGCGCCATACTTTTCGGCCAGCAGGTCGGCGCCCACCACGTTGCCTTTGGATTTCGACATCTTGGCGCCTTCGGCGATCACCATGCCCTGGGTGAACAGGCGGCGGACGGGCTCGCTGTTTTTGATCAAGCCGATATCGCGCATCATCTTGGTGAAGAAGCGCGAATAGATCAGGTGCAGAATGGCGTGCTCCACGCCTCCGATGTACTGATCGATCTCGAACCAATAGGCGATTTTGGCCGGGTCGAAGGGAGCCTTGTCGTTGTGCGGGTCGCAATAGCGGTAGAAATACCACGACGAATCGATGAAGGTGTCCATGGTATCGGTCTCGCGCCGCGCCGGGCCGCCGCATTTCGGGCAGGCCACGTTGACGAACTCGGGCACGTTTTCGAGCGGCGACCGGCCGGCGCCGGTGATTTCCACGCGATCCGGCAGCCGCACGGGGAGCTGGTCTTCGGGCACCGGAACCGCGCCGCAGGCGGGGCAGTAGATCACCGGAATGGGCGTGCCCCAGTAGCGCTGGCGCGAGATGCCCCAGTCCTTGATGCGGAAGGTAACGGCGGCGTCGCCGAAGCCGTTGGCCCTGGCGTGAGCGGCCATCTTGTCGCGGGCTTCCTCACTCGTCAGGCCGGACCAATCGCCGGTGTGTTCGACGATGCCATCCTCGGTGAATGCGGAAGTCAGGCCCGGCTCGACGCCCAGTTCGCCATCCACGGGGCGGATCACCGGGCGGATGGCGATGCCGTACTTACGGCAGAATTCGAAATCGCGCTCGTCGTGCGCGGGCACGGCCATGATGGCGCCGGTGCCGTAACCCATCAACACGAAGTTGCCGATCCAGATCGGAACATTTTCGCCGCTAAATGGATTGACCGCGTAACTGTCGCTAAAGAAGCCTTCCTTTTCGATGTCCCCGGGGTCGCGGCCGGCGCGCGCATCCACCATGGCCTTGGCGCGCGCCTGGCCGGCCGCGTCGAGCAGTTCCGCATTGAGCGGATGCTCCGGCGCCAGGATCACGCAGGTGGCGCCGTAGATGGTGTCCACGCGGGTGGTGAAGACGCGAATCTTCTGGTCCGTCCCGGCGAGGGTGAAATCGATCTCGGCGCCCTCGGAGCGGCCGATCCAGTTGCGCTGCATGATGAGCACGCGCTCCGGCCAGCCGTCTTCAAGCTGCCGCATGTCGGCCAGCAACTGGTCGGCGTAAGCGGTGATTTTGAGGAACCACTGCTCCAGCGCGCGCTGTTCCACGGGCGTATCTTCGTGCCGCCAGCAGCAGCCTTCCACCACTTGTTCATTGGCCAGCACGGTGGCGCACTTCGGGCACCAGTTGACCAGCGCCTTCTTGCGGTAGGCCAGGCCGCGCTCCAGCATTTTAAGGAAAAACCACTGATTCCAGCGGTAGTATTCGGGCTCGCAGGTAGAGACTTCGCGGTCCCAGTCATAGCTGAAGGCAAAGCGGCGGTGAGTCTTCTTCATCGCCTCGATATTGTTGAGCGTCCATTGGCGCGGCGGCTGCTGGTTGGCGATGGCGGCGTTTTCGGCGGGCAATCCAAACGCGTCCCACCCCATGGGATGCAGCACATTGAAACCGCGCATCCACTTATAGCGCGCCAGCGCGTCGCCAATCGAGTAGTTGCGAATGTGGCCTATGTGCAGCGTGCCGCTCGGATAAGGCAGCATTTCCAACACATAGAACTTAGGTTTGGCGGAATTCTCTTCCGCGCGGTAGAAATCGGCGTCCTGCCAACGCTGGTACCATTTAAGTTCGATTTGGGCGTGGTCGTAAGGCTTTTCCGGCATAGAATGCTGTTCAGGGAGTTGAAACTTATGGTAACAGGCGGAGAAACCGGGCGCGGTTTTCCGGTGGTTGCTCCCGGACGTAGGAAATTCTTGCAATTGGCGGCCGCGGCCGTTGTTGCCGCGCGCGCCCAACAGGCTGCCAAGCCGATGCGCCTGGGTGTTGTCGCAAACTGCGAAAACCCGGACGCGGGAATCCGGCGCGTGCAGGAGCTCGGTTTCCCCACCTGCCAAGTCACCGTGGCATCATACGATTCGAATACCGCGAAGAGCCTGCGAGCCGCCTTGGACCGGCATGGCATCGAGGGCACTTCGCTGATTGTGACCGGCCCCGGGCAGGAGACTTATACGTTTAAGGATGGGCCGCACACCGTCGGCCTGGTCCCGCCGAAGACTCGCGCGGAACGCATGACGGCCCTTCGCAAGGCCTCCGATTTCGCCAAAGCGGCCGGCATTCCCGCCGTGCAGCGTCATCTCGGCTTCCTCCCCGAGGAGCCGGACGACCCGATCTTCAACCAGTGCGTGGACTTCACGTGGCACATCGCCGACTACTGCAAGCGCAACGGGCAGACCTTCCGTTGTGAGACGGGCCAGGAAACTCCGATCGCGCTGCTGCGGGTGATTCGCGCGGCCGGATACGACAACATCGGGGTGAACCTGGATACCGCCAATCTGATTCTCTATGGCAAGAGCAACCCGGTGGACGCGCTCGACACGCTGGGGCCGCTGGTGATGGGCGTGCATGCCAAAGACGGCCGTTACCCGGCCGATCCGGAGAAACTGGGGGAAGAAACGCCGATCGGCCAGGGACGAGTGGATTTCCCCGGTTTCCTCAAGCGGCTCAAGGAAGTTGGTTACAGCGGCCCGATCACGATTGAGCGCGAGATCTCCGGCCCGCAGCAGACCGCCGACATCCTGGCGGCGAAGCGGTATCTGGAAGCGCTCATCGGCTGAGGTAAGCGCGAGAGCGCCGAGCGCTGTTCATGGCAGCGTGCGGTCCGCCGCCGGGCCGCTCCCACTCAAGGCCCGGTCCACGGACGGTGCGCCGGCGCCCCCGATCATCACTGCCAAGGCCATGGCAATCGCCAGCAAGTGGTATTCGAAGCCCTCGCCCTTGTTCGTGCCGGCCCAGTTCATGAAGAAACCGTTGTGGAGGTGCACGGTGAGCACCGCAACCACCATGTTGCATAATACGCCAAACGCCGCAATGCGGCTGAGAAACCCGAGAATCAGGCCCAGGCCGCCAAGGAACTCGGCGGCTATCGCCAGAAAAGCAAGCGGCGCCGGGATTCCCTGGTGGGTGAAAAATCCCATGGTTCCGCTGAAGCCATGGCCGCCAAACCAGCCGAGCATTTTCTGCGCGCCATGCGGAAACATCACCAGGCCCAACATCAGCCGTATGATCGCGAGGGGAAAGCTGTCGCGTGTTTTGAGAAGTTTCTGCCACATAATCTGCAAATCTCCTGGTCCAGCCAGCGATTAATTCTCGCTGGGCTTCTTTTCTAAATGATCGATGACCAGCATCTCCACCGGTAGTTTGCGCGGTTCGAGCTTGAGTCCAAGCTTCTCCTCGAGTGCGACACGAATCGAGGGGATACCGGCCGCTTCGTGTTCCTCGTCCACGGCCCAATCGAGCCTGAAATCGAAAACTCCAGAAGCACCCGGATTCTCATTTTTTCTCTCCTCTAACGCCCTGCGCCCGGCGAGAGTTCCAGACCGCCGGGCGACGGCAGACCTTCCACTCGCAAATCGCGAAACAGAGTGCGGCCGTTGCCGTAGTGCGCCAATCCCACATAGCCGTCCGCGAAACTCGAATCGTCGATCTCCGTTACCGGCACACCGTTCAGCAGAATCTTAATCTCGAAGCGGTTGCACTCGATGGTAATCCGGTTTTCTCTTCCGGCTGGGCGCAATGCCGCCAAGGCCGGCCCGGTAACGTGCGTCCAGGGAATCAGCGGCTCTTCCCAATCGCTCGGAAAGTTCCTTTTCATCAGCTTCAATGAGATGCCCTTGCCTTTCTCGGCGCCCTGAAGCAGCAGCACATAGCAGCCTTCGTAACTGAGACGAAAGACCATGCCCACGGCCGAACGGCGGGAGCCTTCTATCGATACCGACGCGCGGAAGTTCTGCCACACCGGGCCATAGGCCGCGAAAAGACCCTCGCCGGTACCGCCCGGGCCGGATTGCGGCACCGCCTGGTTAGTGGGCGGCACTGCCCCGCGCGTTCGAGCGCCATCGGAACTCGAAGGCTTCCGTGCGTTGGCGGCCCCGGAGAGTTCGTACCCTCCCTGCACGTACCGCGAGCCTGCACGGTTGGGCCACCCGCTGCGCGGATCGGAAAAATCATCCTGGTAGATCGTGGTGTGGGCGGGGCCCTCGGTCACATGCGGCTCCCAGGGATAGGGATGTTCCGTCGGCGACACCTCGCACGAGGTCGCCGAAAAGTGAACGGGCACCTCATCCGTTCCTTCGCAGCCGACTGAGCGGCGCGCCGCCACATTGACCCCGACGCGGTTGACTTTCACCTGAATGCGGCGGAATTTGCCGGTGTCCAGCGGATAGTAAGCGAGGGTATATTGCGCTTGTAAGATGCCGAGAATATGATCGATCACCTTCTGCAAATCCCGCTCGGATGAAGGGAAAAACGATTCGGCTCCGGTCTCCTTGGCGATACGCTCGAAGACATCGAGCGGGTTGTCGATTTCGTGTCCGCTGATCAGGGTGATCGTCTTCGCGCTGCCGCGGTAGCTCGAGTATTCCGATTGGTCGAAGAAGCCGATCATGAAGATCTGTGGCTTGGAGGATTGCGCCAGGTGAATCAACTGCTCCAACCGCAAGCGGCTGTGCTGATCGGCTCCGTCGGTGATCACGACCACGGCTTGCCTCACGTTCACGGCGGTTCGCAAGTGGCAGAGCCCGGTGGCGATGGCGTCGTAGAGTGCGGTCCCGCCTCCTCCCAGCGACAGCGGACCGGCAGCCGGAGGATTCACGCGCTGGTCGGCGGTAATCTGCTGGAAGGCCCCCACCCGGTCTGTGAACGGAGCCAGAAAGACCTCATCCTCCGGCCGATTACCGCGCAGGAGCGGGCGCAGCAGAGTGCTCGCTCCGGCGAGCTTCCGGCTCGATTCCATGCTGCGGCTGGAATCGAGCAGCACCACCAGGCTGATGGGTTGATCTTCCGCCGCGAAGAACGAGATCTTCTGCGCGTGCCCATCTTCCAATATGGTGAAATCCGCGGCGGAGAGTCCGCGCACGTCGCGGCCTTCCTTATCGGTCACTTGGACGGCAATCGATTGCAGGTTGACGTCGGTCCTAAATAGCGGCGCTTGGGATTGAGCGAGATCGAGCGATGCGCACAGCAGAAAATAGACCGGACGGATCCGAGGGCGCGCGCGAGCCATGTATGAGTCGATCTTACACCTTGCGGAAACCGGCAGCCTGTCCGAGCGCTTCAGTACTCCTTGCGTGTGGCCGCGCGACTCTAACGGAGCCGCGACCAAAGGGAGCGGTCATGCCGGGGTCGTGTCGGGGGTCATGTTGAGAATCTTGACGGCCGCTTATCGCGCCACTTTGAGCACGACCTTGGCGGTTGCGGTGTGGCCGGCGGCGTCCGTGGCAGTCAGGGTGAACTCCGTGTCTTGCCGCGGAGAGGCTTGGACGCAATGGTTGAACGTGGGGTAGACCTCGGCGACCGGCGGATCTAGGCGAAGCGTTTTAGCGCCGAACACGCTGTAACAGAGGGAGGCCGCTTCGCCGCGGTGAATCACAGGCGGGGAGACGTAGAAGTTGCGGATGCCAAAATCGCCGCCGCCGATTGCGGCGATGACTTTGCGCGCGCGTTCCGCTTCCGCATCGGCGCGGGCGTGCTCGGCGTCGCGGTTCGCCTGCCAACGGTCGTAAAAGATCCAGGCATCGTACGCCGCACCGATCACCACCACGACGGTGAGCAACGGCCAGATGCGGCGGAGGAAGGCGATCACGGTTAGTACTTCTTGAGTTCCTGCACCAGCGCGTCGAGGCCGCGCTTCAGGTACAGATCGTTCAGGCGCTGTTCCTCGGCCGAAGCGGGTAGCACTTTGACCAGCGAACCCCGTTCGAGATCGGCGCGGCTGGGCACCCACAGCTTGCCATCGGCGAACTGCACGCGGCTGACGAATCCCACCGCGCCCTGAATGTTGACGGGCTGGCCGCGGCGGGTGAATCGCAGAGCGGTATCCTGTTCGACGATGGCGGTCTTGCCGGCGGGCAGGTACAGCGCGGGATCGGATGCGGGAAGCGACGCCGCCATGTATTGCTGGCCGCTGGGATCGCTCACCAGCCAGCCGAGCTCCACGTACTTGATGGCGCGCGCCGAGCGGTTGAGCACTTCAATGTGAGGCTCGCGCGCTTCATTCCCGGCAATCTGCGCCGAGCCCTTGGACGGCTGCAAAGGCGAATCGGGAAAATCGAGAAAAGCGAACTGCTCGGCATGGACAGGGCCGAATGCGGCGGAAGTCACGGCGGGCGCGCGCGTCACCCGCACGTCCAGTTGCGGCCTTGCCGACTGGCGGCCGATGCTTTCGAGCATGGCCTGCCGCAGGCCATTGGGGCCGGCCTGCGCCAGAATGCGCTTGAAGTGTTCGCGGTCGCGTTGCGCTTCCAGGTCCCAGGCGGTGAGCGTGCGGCAGGAATTCAGCCGGTCCTGACCGGCGCAGGAGAGATCCTCGAACAGCACGCCATCCAAATTGACGTCCACCAGCGGGCCGCCGGCCACCTGCGTGGGACGCATCAACTGCATATCGATGCGCACCGGGAAGGATTCGCCGGGGCCGATATTGAGGCTGGGGATGGAAACCGAGCCTTTGCCACCGACGGTGACCTCCTGCGAAACCACGCGCAGAGCCACGCCGTGGATGCGGCTGGAGCCGGTGTTGCGCAGGGTGAGCGCCATGTGGAGATCGAGCACCAGGGCGGCGCCGCGCGAACTCGAGTGCGAATCGCCGGTGGACATGCCGACCAGGGCGACCGGCGAATCCTTGCCCAGGTTGATGCTGACGCGCCCCTCCAGCGGAACGTCCTGCGCCAATGCGGCGCCGGCGCCCAGCAGCGCCAGCAGCGCGATTTGCCCCTTATTCGACATCGACTTTATTCACCGTGACGTAGCCGGTTTCCGAATCCACGTAGCGGGCCTCCACCGAACCTTGAGCGCCAACCTGGTAAGTGACGGCGTCCCTGCTGGTTCCGGAATGCATCAAGCCCATCGACTGGCCGCCTTCCCGCACCTGGACGCCATCGGCGGTGGCCTGCACCACCACTCCGGTTTCGCGGGCCACGGTAGGTGCGGGCCGGTCGAGCACCACGCCCATAGCCAGCAGCGCTGCCACGCTGGCCAGCGCCACGCCAACCCGCGCGAACGACCAGATTGGCCCCGCGCCGGCGGGATCCTCGGCGCGCACACACTCCCCAGCGGCCAGACCCAGCCGGATGTTGGCCTTCATCTCCGCCGCCAGCCGGCCCCAGTGGACGTCCTGGGAATCGTCGAGCGAGGGCAGGAGCTGACGGAACTGCTCGAACCGGGCAACTTCTTCCCGGCACTCCGCGCAACGCGCCAGGTGGCGCCGGGTGCGCCATCCCGCCATGGCTCCGAGGTCGCCGCCCGCGTGCAACGCCAATGTCTCCGGGTTGGGATGTTTCATCTCACTTACCGCTTTCTTCTCTCCACGTACTTGCGAAACTTGGTGCGCGCATTGGCGATGTGCGAACGCACCGTAGCCTTCGAGCAGTTCAAGTGCCGGGCGACTTCTTCGGCCGGCAAACCCTCCACGTCGCGCAGGATCAGCGCCGCCCGCTCGCGTGGGCTCAAAAGGCGCAATCCATCCTCCAGATAGTCGTGATGCTCGCTCCGCAGCAACGCCTGCTCCGGGCTCTCCGCCAGGCTCGGCGGGGCCATTTCGATGTCACAGAACGAGGCGCGCCCGCTGCGCCGCATGAAATCGATGGCGGTGTTGGTGGCGATTCTCGATAGCCAGTGAGCGGCCTTTTGATCGTCCTTGAGCTGCTCCTGCCGTTGCAGCGCCTTGATGAACGTTTCCTGGGTCAGGTCCTGCGCGTCGGCGCGGTTGCGGACGATCCGATAAATCTGCACGAAGATCCGCCGTAAGTGCTCATTAACAAAGCGGTTTTGCCGCTCGAGCAGCTCCAGTCCCGGTTCGATGACTTCGCTCATCTGGCTGTAAACTACAGTCGTCACGGGTTCCTAACAGAGATGACGCCGGAACCCGGAAAACGTGGAAACGAAAAGCGTAGTTAACGCTACATTCATTCATTCTACCTTGGTGGGGCGGACCCCCTGCTCAGCGGACGACGCCCTCATCGTCCTGTTGCAAGCTCCGCGGATGCCGGCCAGGGGGCCGGCTGGGGACGGGGGCGTCCGCCCCACCAATGGTTGTAAGCTTGTGATTGAGATGAGACCGGTTGCGGTAGTGGGGATCGGCAAGACGGCGTTTGGCGCCTTCGCCGACAGAGACTTGCGCACCCTGGCGGTGGAGGCCGGCGAGAAGTGCCTGCGCAATGCCCACGCCGAACCCTCGCAAGTGGAGTCCTTCTACCTGGGGAATTTCGCCGGGCCATCGTTCGTGGGTCAGAATCATCTAGCGCCGTATGTCTCCACCGCGCTGGGGATCACGGGCGTGCCGTCGACGCGGATCGAGGCGGCCTGCGCCTCCAGCGGCTCGGCTTTCTTCCACGCCTGGACGGAAGTGGCGGCTGGCGTATACGACCTGGTGATGGTGGTGGGCGTGGAGAAGATGACCTCGCAGCCCACCGCGCGCGTCAGCCAGATCCTGGCCGGGGCGGGAGACTGCTCGGGCGAAATGAAAGTGGGATCGACCTTCGCCTCGCTGTTCGCCATGATTGCACGGCGCCACATGTACGAGTTCGGCACCAGGAAGGAGCACTTGTCGATGGTCGCGGTGAAGAACCACGCGGCGGGTGCGCTCAACCCGGATGCGCACATGCGCAAGGTAATCACGCTCGAACAGGCGATGAACGCGAAGCCGATCGCCGAGCCGCTCAACCTGTACGATTGCTCGCTGGTTTCCGATGGCGCCGCGGCGGTGCTGCTGGCGCCGCTCGAGCGCGCCCGCGAATTCACAGCCAAACCGGTGCGCGTGCTGGGCGTCGCGCAATGCTCGGATTACGTGGCGCTGGACCAGAAGTCGGGTATCACCACCTTCCCGGCCGTCCGCCGTGCGGCCGAGCAAGTTTACCGGATGGCGGGCGTGACGCCGCGCGAGATCGAGTTCGCCGAGCTGCACGACTGCTTCACTATCGCCGAGATCGTCGCCACCGAAGACCTGGGGTTCGTCGAAAAAGGCCAGGGCGGGCCATACGCATTTGCAGGCTGCACGGCGCTACGGGGAGAACGGCCGGTGAACACCAGCGGCGGCCTGAAATCGAAGGGCCATCCGGTGGGCGCGACCGGCGTGGCGCAGATCTGCGACCTGGTGTTGCAGATTCGCGGCGAAGCCGGAGAGCGGCAGATCGAGCGGCATTCGCTCGGGCTGGCGGAAAACCTGGGCGGATCGGGCGCCACCTGCGTAGTCACAATCCTGGGGGCGGCATGAGAAGCGGAACCGTTTACACAGAGACCGTCATCTGGTCGGCGCCGGAGGCATTCGCCGCGGACGTTCCTTACCAGACGGCGATTGTGGCGCTCGATGAGGGCGGCCGTGTAACCGTGCGCGTGCTGGGACACCGCGTCGTCATCGGCGACCGCGTGACGGAAGCCGAACCGCGCGGCGATATCCCATTTTTCCGCAAGGTGTGAGGATGGTGCGTGACGCGGGGAGTCGCTGCGCCCGCGACAGCGGTAACGCCCGCGGTCTCTTGCCGCCGGTTCTTTTCCTTCCTGCTCAATCGGACCGCCTCATTCCCTCCTGTATTGCCAGCGCCTCCCGCACCTCCGCAAGACAGCCGGCGGCAAAGACCACCGGCGCTACCCGGGGGGCGGCTCAGCCCGTGCCGTCCAGTCTCGGCGCTTCGGCTTTCCTCGACGCGGCTGAATCCCTCAAGTAATCGAGCGCATGGCGGGTTAGCTCCGCCACGACCGGGTCCGGGTGGCGGAGCAGCGCAATCAGCGCCCGCACCCAGCGCAGTTCGCTCGCATCGACGCCGATCACTGGAACGGTCGGACGCGCAACTCCTGGTCCCGCGCTCTTGGTCAACGGCACTACCTTTCAGAAGGCTCTTCGTCCGGCTCGGGCAATTCGTGAGCCGCGCTCTACGACCCAGCTAGCAGGCGGCGCGTGTCTCATCACCCAGGGCCATAACCCGCATCAAGTCTTTTTAGTTCACTTTCGACCGGCTTGCATCCAAAATGAAACAAGAACACCCTGGTTTTACGTCGATATGTAGTAGGAAGGGTAAGCGATGAGCGACGCGCGTTATATCGACATCCCCGGCAACGGAACTCACGAGCTTCCGCCGCTGTTGCTCAATTCGCCGGCGAACCGCATGCCCGCCCAGGAAGCGCCGGACCTGGCTTCGGTGATGCCCGAGGCCGAAGATATGCTGGCCGCGAGCGATGCCACCGAGGAGGTCCTGGAGCACCGCAAGTTCGAACTCGCCGTGCAGTTGACCGAACGGTACAAGGGGCTGCGCACGCAATGGCAGTGGGGCGATTCCATTCTGGAATGGATCCGGCAGTGCGAGATCACCTTCGAGGGCGCCGATGGGCTGCGCCAGTTGCTGCATCCCGATGTGTGGCCGCATGCCAGCCGCTCCAGTTTCGTGACCTTGCTCGAGGAAAAACGGGTCGCCACGGCGGGCGTACCGCTGGAGCGCGCAGTGGGTCTGCGGCTCACCTTCCGCCAGCCGCCGCCCATCGATTGCTGCTCCAACCAGTTTCTGCTGTACTTGAATTCCACCGTCGCCGACACGGCCTACCGGACCTGGTCGCACCTGGTTCCCGAAGCCCTTATGCTGCTTCCGCCGCACCGCTTCCATTTCGAAGTTCTCAACATGGGTAATTAGCCGCCATCGCGCGGCCGGTGTGCGTTACGCGGCTACTTCGCACTGACCAACAGAACTGTCGCGGTGGGCTACCGCGGGCACATGCTACAATAACCAAACCGGTCGAGAAAAATGGAACGCTTGAGCAAGCTCATCCGCGGTTTGAGACTGCCCGGCGACATGATCACGGAGAGCGATCTGGCCTGCGCGGCATGGCCGCAAGCGGTGGGCAAACGCATCGCGGCCCACACCCGCGCCGCCAAGTTGGTGAGGCGGCGGCTGGTGGTGGAAGTGGAAGATCAAATCTGGCAGCGGCAGCTTTTCGTGCTGGGCTATCACATTGTGCGCAATCTGGAGCGGCAACTCGGTCCGGACGTGGTAGAGGATCTGGAATTCCGCGTGGTGCCGCGGCGGAGAGAGCCGCAGCGGGCGGCCCAATCCGCCCCGGCGCTGGCGGCCGACGAAGCGGATGCAATCGCCGATCCGGTGCTGCGCGGCCTCTACAAAGCTTCGAGGACAAGGGCGCGGGCGTGAAGATCACCGAACAGGAAGTCCGTTACGTGGCCGGACTGGCCAACCTCAATCTGAGCGACGCCGAAGTCGCCCGTTTCCAGGGGGACCTCGACCAGATTCTCGGACACATGGACAAGCTGAACGAGCTCGATACAGGCAGCGCGGCACCCATGTCTCAGGTGCTCTTCGAGGCGGAGGATACGGCCACACTGCGGCCCGATGAGCCCGTGCCGCCGCTCGGCAACCAGGCGGCCCTGGCCAATGCGCCAGACCCCGGAGCCGGGTATTTCAAGGTGCCCCAAGTGATCGAGCGCTGAGAAACTGACGCGGGCGCGCCACTCGCCGCGTCCGACACGAGCCGTGAAGAATTCATTTCGAGCCACGGATGAACTTAGCGCGGCCTGTGGCCGCAACCAAAGGTGAAGCGTCCCTCGAGAGCGTATCATTGTGAATTATCCAAAAACACTCTGGTACGAGGAGGGACGCATGACCGAGTTTACATCAA
>JBELAO010000068.1:0-12462 GCA_049508735.1 Bryobacteraceae bacterium
CTGTGGTTCCCTGGGCGGCCGCCTGTGCCGCCGCAACGCTGGCCGGCCGCCGGGCGACCAGCGTCGCCGTCAGCGGGGAGCTCGCTACGTGATCGATGTTCAATGCCATAAGTGCTCCTTGGATACTGTTTGTGGCAAGGTCATGCGCCCGAGGAAGTGCAGATCGTCGGCCACGTGGGGTGTATTCTTTTCAATTGGATGGGACCAAGCCGGAGTGTCGCCGTTTTGACAGCGAAAAGCAGTTGTCGGATCTTTGACGCGTAGCATAGCCGCCCGAAGCTCCACCGTCCGGATGAAAGTCGCAGGGGACAACCACTAACATGCACACTGGACTGGAACAACTTGACAAATCTCTTCCGTCTCCGGCGTGAAGCACCCGTGGCTTTCGCAATGCTCCCGCAATTCCCGAAGCATATCGCGCCGATACTCCTCGACGCGGCGCAGCTTTGTCAAGGCGCACTCCATGTTCGTCACGGTAACGGCCTGGTTGAGCTCGCGCTGCGCTTCACGCACCAGATCGAGAGCCAGCAGGTATTGAATCCCCATGTCGTCGCGAACTTCACACACGGCTTGGGCAAGGTGCAGCCCGCCAACTCCCCGCGCCTCCGGCGCCGGGCAAAAATCAGCCACCGGAGCCTCCTATTCCGGCCGCCGTGACGGTGCTGCCCGAGCTAGAGGACGAGAGTTGGGAATGATGGCGATGCTGGTGGACCGCCTGCGCCAAATCCTGGATACTCGGAAGCTGGTTACTCTGCGCCGCGCTGCTGAAGTCGCTGGCCAGTTGGCTGAGCGCGCTGGCGGCACTGGTGTTACCGGCCGATTGGGCGGCGTGCGCCGCGCTGGTGAGCTTGGTCGATATTTGCTGGGTGACTTGACTGTACTCGGTCGGGTTCGATTGCTGCAGTTGCTGCAAGGCGTCTAGCATGACCGCAAAAGGTGAGGTCTGGTTGCCCTGCTGCGTCTGCGAGGCCGAAGTGGGACTCGTGGAACTCGAGCTCCGGGACGCATTTGACGCACTCCCGCCGCTCTGCAATACCGTGCCGAGCATCGACTCCAAATAGCTCTTGGAAATGCCGCTGATCAGGAAACCCATGCCCTTCCTACAGCATGTTGACTACCACTCGATTGCGTTTCTAAGAACCAAAGTTAGCATTCCATCGGGATCAAGGCGCGGAGTTTCAGCCGCTGCTCTGTCAAATCCTTGACGGATTGATGGATGCGTGACGGCGTCCCGCCGCGGAGCAGCGGAACAGGGGCGGTTCAGGCGAGCGCCGTTCCGAAGCCGCTCGGACGCTGGCTACGCCCGGAACTGGGCACGTTCCTGCTGATCGATGAGTTGAAGGAAAGATTCCGCTTCGGCGTAGCCAGGGCGGAGCTTAAGGGCCTGCTTAAAATCGGCTCGCGCCCGCGCCAGGTCGGGCTTGTGTAGCAAGTGATAAGTGCCCGCGAACAAATGGGCCCTGGCGTCCGAGGGCCTCATCTGGACGATCCGCTCCGCAATCTCGGTGGCTTCATCGAACATTTCCAACTGATGATATTCAGCCGCTAAGAAATCCAGCCGCGAGTCATCGCTTGGGTCGGCGGCGATCTCTTCCTTCAGGATCGCGACATACCAGAAATTCTTGCGGCGCCGGGCTTCCCGGTCTGCGGCAAAACTGTGATCGATGCGGATGCCGCTCTTGCGCAAACGGCCTCCTCCGGAAAGGATCGAAGCATCGATGGTTTCATGAACGCGGCCGCGGTACCGGAGGTTCGGCCGGTTGGGAAAGAGCCGCACGACGTAATCCGTGGTGGGATTCGACGAATCCGACGCGTGATTGTGCCGCTCCAGGTAATATCCGGCGTTTTCGTCGAGGCCGACGAGCCTCTCGATCTCCGGCGCGCTCGCCCGATCCAGCGTCTCATCCGCATCCAGCATCAGAATCCAACGGCCAGTCGCGCGTTCGATAGCGCGATTGCGGGCGGCCGCAAAATCGACGATCGAGAAATCGAACGGGATAACCGCCGCTCCGTAGCGGGCCGCGATCGACGACGTTTGATCGGTCGAACCGGTGTCGACGACAATGAACTCGCCGGCCAGATCTCGCACCGACTCAAGACACCGAGGGAGGTTGCGCTCTTCGTTCTTCACAATCATGCAAAGGCTCAGCGTATTCGGCCGGTACGGCATTTCTGTTCCGATCATAAAACGTTTCCCGGCGCGAATTCTGCTTGAATAAGGACAGTATGGCAACCGATCCCCCCATTCCAGCAGGCGAATCCCTCGACCCCGGCGACTGGCCCGGATTCCGGATTCAGGCTCATAAGATGCTGGACGACGCCCTTGGCTATATCGAACACATCCGCCAGCGTCCCGTCTGGAAACCAATCCCCAATGAAGTTCGGGCTCGCTTCCACGATCCTCTCCCCCGTGCGCCTTCCGGTCTTGCCGAGGTTCACAATAGTTTCCTGAACGACATACAGCCGTACTCGACCGGTAACACCCACCCCGGTTTCATGGGATGGGTGCATGGCGGCGGAACTCCGGTAGGAATGCTGGCCGAGATGCTCGCCGCCAGTCTCAACGCGAATCTCGGCGGCCGCGACCATATCCCGATCGAAGTGGAGCGACAGATTGTCGGTTGGATGCAGACGATCTTCGGCTTTCCGGAGAGCGCCTCCGGTTTGTTTGTTACTGGCACTTCGATGGCGAATCTGATTGGAGTGCTGATCGCTCGCAACGTCTCCTTGGGCTTCGAGGTGCGTTGCGGAGGCGTCGCGGCAAGTCCCCGCAGGTTGACCGCCTACGCCTCGGCGGCCGCTCATATCTGTATCGCCCGGGCGATGGATTTCTGCGGGATCGGCAGCGACGCGCTCCGCCTGATTCCTGCCCCTCCCGGTCGTGGGATGGATCTGGCGGAACTCGGAAAGGCGATCGAGGCGGACCGCCGCGCCGGGTTTACGCCGTTTCTGCTGGTGGGGACGGCTGGCACCGTGGATACCGGCGCCATTGACGATCTCGACGCGCTCGCCGATCTTTCGCGCCGTGAGCGCCTCTGGTTTCACATCGACGGCGCCTGCGGGGCGCTGGCCGTACTGGCGCCCGATCTGGCTCCCCGTTTGAGCGGAATCGAGCGCGCCGATTCGCTTGCCTTCGACTTTCACAAGTGGGGCCAAGTCCCATACGATGCGGGTTTCATCCTGGTGCGCGACAGCCTGCTCCATCGCAATTCATTCGCCACCTCCGCCGCCTATCTGCGGCGCGAGGAGCGGGGACTGGCGGGCGGCTCTTTTTGGCCGGTTGACTTTGGCCCCGACCTCTCGCGCGGCTTTCGCGCGCTGAAGACGTGGTTCACCATCAAGGTCTATGGTGCCGATGCGCTGGGAGCGGCGATTTCACGCACTTGTGCCCTGGCGCGCTATCTGGAGAGCCGGGTTCGGCAGACGCCGGAGCTCGAACTGCTGGCGCCGGTGCCGTTGAACATCGTCTGTTTCCGGTATCGAGCCAGCCACGATTCGCATCTCGTCAACGCGAGGATTGTAGTAGACCTCCAGGAAGCCGGAGCTGTCGCGCCGTCGACTACCGTGATCGACGGGCAACTGGCAATTCGCGCCGCCATCGTGAATCACCGCACCAGCCATGCCGAAATCGATACATTGATCGAAAAGGCCGTCGAAGCGGGCCGCAACATCGAAGGCAGCGCTCTGCGGAGCCAACAGGGCCAGTCCGCGGGCGCTGAGGATTGGATGCCGCGCAAGCTGAGAGAAGCCAGGCTGCGGGAACTGGAGGCGCAATTCGCATCCGATTCCGCCGCCATCCCGGTGCGGTATGAGCGCGCCTGTTTGCTGGCCGAAACCGGCCGCACCGCCTCCGCCCGAGACGCCTATCTCGACTTGTTGTCGCGCGACCCGTCGCACCGTGCGGCATTGAACAACCTCGGCACGCTGCTCTATGAAACGGGATACCGTTCAGCCGCGCGCACCGCCTACGCAGAAGCCGTGGCAAGGCATCCCGCCGACCCGATGAGTCACGTCAACCTGGCGAATGTATTGCGGGAGAGCGGCAGCCTGGCGGAGGCACGCGAACATTATGAAGCGGCCCTGCGCCTGGAGCCGGATCATGCCGAGGCACACCAGGGTCTGGCGCTGATCCTCGCGGAATCCGGCGATCAACCTGGCGCCAACCGCCACCGGCAGATGGGATTCGGCCGAAGGCCGGTGGTGGCTTTGCCTTTTCGTGGCGAGGGCCCGCCGGTTTCGGTGCTGCTGCTGGCTGCCTCCGCCGGCGGCAACATTCCGATGCGCCATTTTCTCGACCAACGGATCTTTCAGACCTTCATTGTTTTCGTCGAGTTCTACGATCCCGCCACTCCGCTACCGCCGCACCGGATCGTGTTCAACGCGATCGGCGACGCGGATCTGGCGTCCCCGGCGCTCGCCGCCGCCCAGTCCGTGCTGGCCCTGACTGGCGCGCCGGTGATTAATGCGCCGGCCGCTGTCGCCGCCACCGGACGTGGCGACAACGCAGTGCGCTTATCCGGCATCCCTGGGGTGATCGTGCCGCGGACAGTGACGCTGCCCCGTGCGCTGCTGGCCGGCCCGGACGCTGCCACGGTGCTCGCCCGCCACGGTTTCGGCTTTCCCCTGCTGATCCGAACTCCCGGCTTTCACACCGGGCGTCATTTTCTTCGGGTCGAGGCGATCGAGGATTTGTCCGCGGCGCTGGCGGAACTTCCCGGCGACGATCTGACGGTGCTGAGCTACCTCGAGGCGCGCGGACGAGATGGCAAGGTGCGTAAGTATCGCGTGATGATGCTCGATGGCGGATTGTACCCACTGCACGTTGCCGTCTCGAGCCATTGGAAGATTCACTACTTCACGGCGGACATGGCTGACAAACCCGAGCATCGCGCCGAAGACGCGGAGTTCCTCGAAAACATGCCGGGCGTGCTGGGACCGCGTGCCATGATGGCTCTCGCCGAGATTCAAGCCCGCCTCGGCCTCGACTACGCGGGCATCGACTTCGGCCTCGGCGCAAACGGCGAGATTCTGCTCTTCGAGGCCAATGCCACCATGGTGGTCAACCCAGCGGAACCGGAGGAGAAATGGGCGTACCGGCGGCCCGCTGTCGAGCGGATCCATGCAGCCGTGCGGCGAATGCTAATGTCACGGGTTGCCGCCAACGGCGTGTGAGGCATTGCAGGCGAAACAACCGCCGCTCGCGCGCCGAATTCCGGTGTTACCGGCATCAACCCGCGCGGTGCACTTGCGACCAGCGGGAAAGGTAAGCCTCGGCCGCCACTTGTTCCAGTTCGCGTCCGGCGAGCGAACTATGCTCTTCGAGCCGCCGCTCCCGCATCTTCTCCAGCAGCTTGACGCCCTGCTGGGCTCGCTGGACCCGCGCGCGCTGTTCGGATGCTGACACCACGCGCTGCTGAAGTTCGTTGGCTAGCTCGGCTGCTCGTTGGCTTGCGCCCAGGCGGTAGGAGCCCAGGTTCAAAAAATCCGCCGCGGGAATTGCCGAGCGATCGAGCAGTTCCCGGTCAATGGACGCCCGTTCCGTCCGCAAATGCTCGATCTGCCGCTCGGTAGCGTGTACCAGGCCATGGCAAACGGCCAGGCGGTTCTCCTCCATCTGGCACTTCTTACGGCGCCAGCCGAGCACGCGCTCGAGCCGGAACTGAAACGGCTTCATCGGAAGCTACAGCTTCTCGGCAATCGCCTTGAGGCGGTCGAGCGCGTCGGGGAAGGGCGCACACACCTGCGTATCCTGCCGCAGAAACGCAGTGATCTCGGGCTGCATGCGAACCGCCGCATCGAGCGCCGGATTGGTTCCGGGCGTGTAAGCGCCGAGTTCGATCAGATCTTTCGATTCGGCGTAAACGGCCATCGCCTCGCGCAGTTTGCGGTTCGCGCTCATATGTTCCGGAGTGCAGAGCTTGGGGGCCAGCCGGCTCACCGATTCCATCACGTTGATTGCGGGATAGTGACCGGCAGCCGCGAGGCGCCGCGACAGGATGATGTGGCCGTCGAGAATGGCGCGGACCGCGTCGCATATCGGCTCGTTGAAGTCGTCGCCTTCGACCAGAACCGTGAAAAAACCGGTGATGGAGCCCTTCTGGAAGTTGCCGGCGCGCTCGAGGATCCTCGGCAGCAGGTTGAAGACCGAGGGAGTGTATCCCTTCTGGCTGGGCGGCTCGCCCCCGGCCAGCCCGATTTCGCGCTGAGCCATAGCCAGACGCGTGACTGAATCCATGATCAACAGTACGTTGGCGCCCTGGTCGCGGAAGTACTCGGCGATGGCGAGCGCCACGAAGCACGCCCGGACTCGCAATGGCGCTGGCCGGTCGGATGTGGAACACACCACGACCGAGCGCTTGCGGCCCTCGGGACCGAGTTCATGATCGAGGAAGGCGCGTACTTCGCGATTGCGCTCCCCAATCAGGGCGATCACAGTGATATCGGCCGAGTTATGGCGCGCCATCGATCCCAGCAGGGTACTCTTCCCGACGCCGCTGCCGCCGAAAATCCCCATGCGCTGGCCGGTGCCGACGGGGAGCAAAGTGTCGATCGCGCGGATACCGGTAGCAATAGGATCCACGATGTGTTCGCGGTCGAGCGGGCTGCCGGGCGCCTGATACAGACGATAGGATTCGGCGTGCCGAATCGGGACCCCGCGGTCGAGTGGCTTGCCGAAACCGTCGAGGATACGGCCGACCAGGTCGGGTCCGACGGCTACCTGAGCGTCGCCGTGCCGGGCGACGATGCGGTCGTGCAGTTGGATTCCGTCGATCTCCTCGAGTGGCATCGACAACACATGGTCGTCCCGAAACCCGATTACCTGGGTGCGAATGCGGCGGCCGCTCGATGTGACCACCTCGCAAAAATCTCCCACGGCCACGGCCGGCCCGCGCGAAGCGATGAGCAAGCCGACCAGTTCGACGACTTCGCCGCTCCAGGGCAGCAGTTCGAAACTGCGTACGCCCGCGATGTAAGGATTCAAGTCGATCAGTTGTGGCGCCGTCATGCGTGAGCCTCCAGTTGCTCGGTAAGGCCGCGCTCGATTTCCGCAAGCTGGGTATCCACGGAAGCATCGAGTAAGCCGCTACTGAGCTCAAAAACAACTCCGCCCTTGGGTTGCACGGGATCTACGACCACCTGGATGGATTGACCGCGCCCGATCTCATCCAGGCAGGTCTGCACAAGCTTCTCCTGGTCGGGATGAACGCGTACGCGGTGAACTTCCAGAGATTGCAGCTTTTCCATGGCCGCCTTGACGAGAGCCTCGAGCGCGGAACTGTCGACGGAGATCTCGCGGTGCAGCACGCGCCGTGCGATCTCGATCGAAAGCCGGACGGTGTCGGCTTCGGCGCGCCGGATGGTTTCCGTGCGTGTATCCGCCAGCCCCGCGATGGTCGTGGTGAGTTGGCGGATGGTTTCGCGAACGCCGGTTTCGAGGCTGTGGCGCGCCGATTCCTCTCCAGCGCGCACGCCTGCCGCGTGGGCCTGGCGCGATTTCGTTTCCATCAGAGCTTCCAGTTCGGCGATTCTTGCCCGAAGCTCCGCGACTTCGGCGTTGCCCGGAGGCGCCGAGGAAATTGCATGGCGGCGCCAGTATACCGGAGACAGTTTCAGCTCGGTATCCTTGAGGACTTTAGACAACATACTCGTCGCCGCCCCCGCGGCTCATCACAATGCTGCCGTTCTGTTCGAATTGCCGGACCATGGCACTCACTGGCTGGGTCACGATGATCTGGTTGAGCTCTCCTGGAGCCACGTGCGCACTACATTAACCGTCAAGGCCGGATCGCGTTTGGCAAGCTGACGCACGCGTTCGGCGAGATCGTTGCGATCGTTGTTCTCCTCGACCCCACGCGGGGCCGCCCTTCCCGCGGCGATTTCCGCGGCCGCCGGACTGAGCTCAGGCAGGGCGGCGGGCGCCTCCAATTCCGGCGGCATCCCGACTTCTCTCACGGGGGCGCGCCCGGCGCTCCGCCCAACGCCGAAAATTCCGCGCGCCAGAAACAGGAGAATCGCCAGCCCAAGACTGACCGGCGCCCACAGGTCGCGATACTTCGATACGAACTCGAGCCATGCGGGAGGCGTGACCGGCTTAGGGCCGGGCTTCTGCGGTTTCGGGGGCACCGCGTTGAGGCTGGATTCGAAGGGCAGGGTTTCCACGATGAGCTGATCGCCGCGTTTCTCGTCCAGTCCGGTGACGGCGGCCACCAGGTCTTTAATCGTCTTGAGCGTGTCCGGAGTTGGCGGGTCCAGCACGCGGTGCAGGGACGTTCCGGCCCCTTCCCAACGCACGCTCTGATCCACCAGGACCGCCAGGGACATGCGACGCACTACGCCCTGGGGAATCTTGGTATGGCGGATGAGACGGCTGGTCTGGTACGTAACGTTCTCGGTACGGCGTGAAATGCCGTTGGCGCCCTTCGCCGTCGAATTCGCCTGCTGCGGCAGATTCGAGGCCGTGCCCGGAATTCCGGAGGACCCGGCGCGCTCGCTGACGTCCTCGCTCTTCTGCGAGCTGACCATCACGGAGTGCTCCGGGTCCAGCGTTTCCTCCTGCTGCTCACCGCTGGTCAGATCGACGTCCACCGATGCGCCGGCGCGAAAACCCTGAGCGCCGAGGAGCGGCTCCAGCGTTGCGTCGATCTTTGCCACCAGGTTCTTCTCTATTTGCTGGCGCACTTCGAGCGAGTCGCTGGTCAACTCCGTGCCATCGCCCGTTGTTGCTCGCTTGGGACGGCTGAGAAGCGTGCCGTCCATGTCCACCAGCGAGACGGCGTCGGGCGTCAGTCCTTCCACGGCGCTAGCCACCAGGTTGGTAACGGCGAGCACGTTCTGGGCGGAGATCGCTGCGCCCGGGCGCAATTTCACCATCACGCTGGCCTTGGCCGGCTGCTGCTGGTCGAGAAATACCGATTCCTTGGGAAGCGTAAGATGGACGCGGGCTTCCTCCACCTCCGCCAGGCTCATGACGGAGCGTTCGAGTTCACCCTCGAGTGCGCGCTTGTAATTGATATGCTCGACGAACTCGGTTGCGCCGAAATTGGTCTTGTCGAAAAGCTCGAAGCCGATCCTGCCCGTCTTCGGCAGGCCCGCGGCGGCCAGCGTCAGCCGCGATTCCGCCAGCTTTACCGAGGGAACCAGCACGGCCGCGCCATTATCCGCCAGCCGGTATTCGACTCCGGTCTCTCTCAGCTTCTGCACCACGCCAGCCGCATCTTCCGCGGCCATGGATGTGTACAGCGGACGAAAATCGCTTTCGTGTTTCCAGTGGACGAAGCCGATCATGCCGGCCACCACCGCGATCGCCACGGCGACGATCGAAATGCGCTGTTTGAGAGTAAGCCCGGCTAAGAGGTTCCTGAATTGGTCCATAGCGACTTCCGCTTGGCTACATCTGCATCTTCATGATTTCCTGGTAAGCGTCCACCACCTTGTTGCGCACTTGCAGTCCCAGTTCGAACGCGAGTTCCGCTTTTTGAGTAGCGAGAATGGTGGTGTGCAGCTCTTCGTTCTCTCCCGTGAGAAACTGCTGCACCGAGGTGGCTGCACTTTTCTGCGACGCGTCGATCGCGTGGATGGCACTGGAAAGCGCGCTTTGAAACTCGCCGGGCTGGCCCGCGGCGCTAGCAACCGTGGTCACCTGCGGCATTCCGATGGGAGCGATGCCTGAGATGGATGGGGTCACGGAGTTCTCCTATCGCAATAGATCGATCGATTTCTGAATCATGTCCTTCACGGCGGACATTGCCGCGACGTTGGCCTGGTAGCTGCGGTTCGCGCCTATCAGGTCCACCATATCTTCAGACGGGTTGACCTTCGGCATGGAAACGTAACCCTCGGCGTCGGCATCGGGATGCCCCGGCATGTATTGTTTTTCGGGAGCGCTGTTATCCACGCTGATGCCCGCCACCTTGACGCCGGTAAGCTGCTGTCCGCTCAGTTGCGAATCCAACTCCGAAGCGAACGCCGAGCCGGTCTCATCGCTCGAGAAGATCGCATCCTTGCGGCGATAGGGACCGCCTTCCGGGGTGCGGGTGGTTTCCGAGTTGGCGATGTTTTCCACCAGCAGGGTCGCGCGGGCGCGCTGGGCCGCCATGCCGGAAGCACTGACAGAAAGAGCGGAAAACAGGCTCATCAGCTCTTACCTCCCTGAATCGCCTCTTTGATGGTGTTCAGGTGCGTTTTCATCAGATTGGATGCCACGCTGAAACGCATGGCATTCTCCGCCAGCAGGCGAGCCTCGCGGTCCAGGTCGACGTTGTTGCCGTCGCTCTTGGTGGGAAGGCTGGTGACTTCGTTGGGCTGCGGCGAGCCGCCGCCCAGCGCCTCCTGCAGGCTCGACTGAAAATCCAGGTCCTGCGTCTTATAGCCGGGTGTATCGGCGTTGGCGATGTTGGACACGACCAGCTTCTGCCGCAAGCTGACCACGTTCATGTACTGCTCGAGGCTATCGGTAAGACTATCGATCACAGCGCTTTGGTTCAGGCAACTGGCGTTCCATTGCCACGCAAGCAGATTCAGCGGAATGGCGCCGGAGAAGATTGTCAATCGAAGTGACGTGTCAGCGAATTGACGGCGCCGCGGGTAGGATTACGCGTCCAGTTGCACGGACACCCTGCCGGGCTCGCCGCAGCGCCGCGAATAGCGGTTCGCCGTGGCGACCCGGCGGAGGTCGGCGAGGCAGGTGGCGCGCGCGGCTTGCGTCATTACCAACGCCCAGGAGAGGAGGTCCAGCAGTTTGCGTCCGGCTTCCCCGGCGCGCGGATCGCCTTTTGGGAGAGCACGCACAAATGCCTGCACCGCCTCGCCGCACTCCGCGGCCAGCCGCGATACGTCTTTGTACCGCCTGGAGGCCGCGGCGTGGCGGAGTTGCTTTTCCAGTTGTTCCAAATGCGATGCCATCGTCATTAGCTCGATGAGATTAGCTCGATGAGGCTGGGTATTCGGCCTGGAAGAGCTCGGTGTAGTAGCTCTTTTGCTCCTGCAAGTCGGCGATCGTCGCGTCGGCCGTCGTGAGCTCTTGCTCCAGGTTAGTTTCCATAATGCTGAGTTGGCTCGTCTTATCCGTGATCTGTGAGTTTTCGGTGGTGATCTCGCTCTGCAGTGTAGTGTTTTCGGATTGGATGTCGCCGGTAGTCGAATCGTCGATGGTGGACAGATCGTTGGTGGCGGCCTGCATGAAACCGCCGGTGGTTGCGGATCCGAGGAACTGCGTGACATCCGCGGCGTTCAGCGCGCTGAACGTCGAAGCGCTGAACGTCATGACTCCTGAATCGTCCACCGACAGCCCCAGGTCATTCAGATCGGACACCGCACCCGATCCGGACGAATACTGAACCAGGCTCTCCAGCGCGTTCTGCATGGTATAGATAATGTCTTGGCCCGCTAGCGCTCCTCCGCTTTGTCCCATCTGCTGCTGAACGGCGCTAAAGGTCGAGTTGTAGTCATTAGCGAAAGTCGAGAGAGCGTTCTGCAGCGTGGTGGAGTCCGCGGCGACGGTAATTGTGGCGGGTGTCGAGCTGGCGGCCAGCATGGTGACAGTCAGCCCCGGGGCAAGCGTCACCTGGGACGAATCGCTAGACAACACCGTGCTGGAGCCGTTCACCTGATAGCTGGCCGCGGCGCCCAGCGTAGGGGTGCCCAGCAGGTCGCCGGAGCTATCCGAGAGCTCGACGGTATCGTTGTTCAAAGAAGTGCTGGTGACCACCAGTTGGTAATTGGGGCTGCTGCTGGAACCGATGTTAACGATAGTGGCCTGTGCGCCCGCCGAGGAGTCGTTGATGGCGTTGGCGAGCCCTTCCAAAGAGCTATCTGTTGGCGTGATGGTGGTGGTGGTGCCGTTCACCGTGAGGGTAAAAGACGTTGCCGAGCTGATGCTCTGGGTGGTGGGGTCGGTGACCACAGGGGATCCGGACCCGCTCATGGCGGTGGAATAGGAGCCCGGCGAATTTACCTGAATCGAATAGGTTCCGGGAAGGGCGGAAGAAGTCGCGGTGGCGCTCGCCTCGGTGGGAACGGAGGAAGTCGCGGAGTAGCTGCCGGAAGCGGCTGTGCCGATCGCCTGCAAGTCGCTGCTGAGCGATTGGAAACTGGTTTCGAGTGAATTCAGCGCACTCTGCTCGTTCGTCTCCGTGTTGACGTTGGCCTGGATCTCCTGTATCGGTAGATCGGCGAGGCTCACCGCTTTGGTCAGCACCTGTTGGAAGGAGCTCGCAAACGTGCTGGAGCCGGTAAACGTCGGCGCGGTGATGGAACTTGTGGACGAACCCATAAGTAACCTTCATGCAATATGTGGGCCGAACCCTTACGGATCCGGCCCACGGTTTTCACCTACTACTGTCGGAGAGTTGCCCTCGCCCCTACTGGAGGAGCTTGAGAACTGCTTGCGGAGCTGCGTTGGCCTGCGCCATGGCCGCAACGGAAGCTTGCTGCAACACTTGAGCTTTGGTGAGGTTGGCCGCT
>JBELAO010000069.1:0-12206 GCA_049508735.1 Bryobacteraceae bacterium
AGGACACTACGGGCGGCGGCGCCGGCGTGCTCCGCGGCCTCCCCACATGGAATCTCGACGCCACACTGTCGAAGGACATTCGCGTTCGAGAAGGCATCGGCGCCACGTTGATCTTTCAGTTCACCAACGTGCTGAACCATTTTCAGCCTTCCAACCCGAGTCTGAACATCGACAGCCCGCAGACCTGGGGCGTGATTAGCGGCCAGGCCAACACTCCGCGGCAGATGGAGTTTGGGTTGCGCGTCCACTTTTAGGGCACTCCATGACTCGCCTGCTCATTGCATTGTCATGGACCTCGCTGGCGTTTGGACAAGCCGCGCTCACCGCACAATATTGTGTGGCCTGCCATAATGACCAGCTAAAATCGGGCGGCCTGTCGATAGCCCGCCTCGATCCCGCACATCCGGAGCGCAATCCCGCCGAATGGGAAAAGGTGATCGTAAAACTTCGCGCCGGTATGATGCCGCCTTCCGGGATGCCGCGGCCGGGCGCCGCCGCCATCGACACCTTCGCGGCGTCCTTGGAAAAGGCGCTCGACAGCGCATCCGCCGCTCAGCCCAACCCTGGCCGGCCGGCTCTACATCGCTTGAACCGTTTCGAGTACGCCAACTCGGTGCGCGATCTGCTCGATCTCCAGATCGATCCGGCGGCTTATCTCCCTGCCGACGACATGAGCCATGGCTTCGACAATATGGCCGAAGTCCTCAACGTCTCGCCCACATTGATGGAGGGCTATGTGCGTGCCGCGGGGAAGATCAGCCGCATGGCGTTGGGCGACCCGGGGATGAAGCCGATCGTCGAGACGTATCACGTTCCATCCACGCTGTCGCAGACCCGGCACCTGGAAGGCGCGCCTTTCGGTACACGCGGCGGCATCGTCGTGCGGCATATCTTTCCGGCCGATGCCGAGTACAGCTTCCGCATCTCGCTTTACTTCACCACCAACACGCTCGTGTTCGGCACCTTTCAGAAAGGTGAGCAGATCGAAGTAGCAGTGAATGGAGAACGCGTCGCGCTCTTGAATTTCAATCCGGCGATGAAAGTGGATGACGATCTGCGTACACCTCCCATCAAGGTGAAAGCCGGACCGCAAACCATTTCCGCGGCTTTTATTCAGAAGGCCTCGGGGCCTGTGGACGACCTTCTGGCGCCTTACGAGCACAGCCTGGGCGACCTTTTTGCCGGCCGCACCCAAGGGATCACCGCACTGCCGCACGTGCGCGATCTGGGCATCGACGGTCCGTATCGTGTCAGCGGCGTCAGCGATACCCCCAGCCGCCAGCGGATCCTGGTTTGCCGGCCCGCGAACGCCTCCCAGGAACTCGCGTCCGATGAACTGCCGTGCGCGAAGCGCATCCTCTCGGCGCTGTCGATGCAAGCCTACCGGAGACCAGTGGACGATATCGATCTGGAGGATCTGCTGAGCGCTTACCAGGCCGGCCGGAATGGTGGCAGCTTCGAAACGGGCATCCGGCAGGGACTCCAGCTTATATTGGCGAACCCGCAGTTCGTCTTTCGCTTTGAGCGCACCCCCAAAAACGTTGCGCCAGGGGCGAATTACTCCATCAGCGACCTGGAACTCGCGTCTCGGCTGTCGTATTTTCTGTGGAGCAGTGCGCCCGACCGGAAACTTCTCGACCTGGCGAGCCGCCGGCAGTTGCGGAAACCGGAGGTCATCGAGGCGCAGGTGAAACGTATGCTCGCCGACAAGCGCGCCGACGCACTGGCCACCAGTTTTGCCGGCCAGTGGCTCGCACTGCGCAACCTGGACGATGCGCAGCCCGATCTGTTTCTGTATCCGAACTTCAGCCGCAATCTGCTGCAATCCATGCGCCGCGAGACAGAGCTGTTCTTCGAAAGTATCGTTCGGGAGGACCGCGGTGTCACCGACCTGCTCTCTGCCAACTACACATATGTCGATGAGTCGCTGGCTAAGTTGTACGGCATTCCGAATGTAGAAGGCGACCGTTTCCGCCGTGTCACGGTGACGGACGAAAACCGCCGCGGCCTGCTGGGACAGGCAAGCATTCTGACCGTCACATCGTTCGCCAATCGAACGTCGCCGGTGGTGCGCGGAAAGTGGGTGATGGATACGCTGCTGGGCGCGCCGCCTCCCAAACCGCCGGCGAATGTGCCGCCGCTCAAGGAGAATACGGCCGGAGCAAAGCCGCTTCCGGTGCGTGCACGGCTGGAGGAACATCGCAGCAATGCGGTGTGCGCCGCGTGCCACAAAATGATGGACCCGATCGGCTTCTCGCTGGAGAATTTCGACGCCCTCGGCGCGTGGCGTTGGAACGACAGCGGCTTCCCGGTGGACGCCACCGGTCAGTTGGTGGATGGCACCAAAGTGGATGGTCCGGCCAGTTTACGGCGCGCACTCGAAGGTCACTCCGAAGCGTTCATTCGCAACTTCACCGAGAAGCTGCTGACTTACGCGTTGGGCCGTGGAATCGAATACTACGATAAGCCGGCGGTCCGTGCCATCGATCGCGAGGCCGCCCGCAACGGCGATCGCTTCTCGTCCTTCGTGGTGGGAATCGTCAAAAGTACACCGTTTCAAATGCGGCGCGCGGAAGAACCGTCCGCGGATGAATCCACGCCGCTCAATCGAGGAGACCAGTAATATGTTTCTGACCAGAAAACATCTTTCGCGCCGGACGGTTTTGCGCGGTATCGGGGCTGCCATCAGCCTGCCCTTGCTGGACTCGATGGCGCCGGCGCAAACGCCCATTCACCAGACCGCCGCGAGTCCGCGCACCCGGTTCGCAGCTATCGAAATGGTGCACGGTGCTGCCGGCAGTACCATGGATGGCGCCGCCAAACATTACTGGTCGCCCGAAAAGACCGGCGCCGATTTCGAATTCACCTCCAGTTTGAGTCCTCTCGAGCCGTTCCGCGAGTATCTGACGGTAATCAGCGACACCGATCTGAATAATGCCGCGGCGCTCTCGCCTTCCGAAGAGGGTGCGGACCATACCCGCTCCTCGGCCGTGTTCCTGACGGCGGCCCATCCCAAGATGACGGAAGGCGCCGACATTTTTCTGGGCCCTTCCATCGATCAGATTTACGCTCGGAAGTTCGGTCAGGACACCCCCCTGCCCTCGATCCAGCTCTGCCTGGAGAACGTGGGTTCGCTCTCCGGCGCGTGCGGGTATGGATATAGCTGCGTCTATGCCAACACCATCAGTTGGGCCTCGCCCACGGCGCCGCTGCCAATGGAAATCGACCCGCGGGTGGCATTCGAACGCTTGTTCGGCGACGGCGGCACCAACGCGGAACGGGCCGCCCGCAGACAGGCGGACCGCAGCATCCTGGACACCATCACGGCCGAAGTGGCGCGATTGCAGGCGGGTCTGGGGCCGAGCGACCGGCGTCGTCTACACGACTATCTCGACGATGTGCGCGAGATCGAGAGGCGCATTCAGAAAATCGAGCAGTACAACTCTAGCGGCGAAGCGCGCGAACTGCCGGAAGCACCGGTGGGAGTGCCGGATTCCTTCGAGGAGCACTCCAAACTGATGTTCGACCTGCAGGTTCTGGCGTTCGCCGCCGATGTGACGCGCGTCTCCGCGTTCAAGATGGGGCGCGATGTGAGCAGTCGCGTGTATCCCGAGAGCGGCGTGAAAACACCCTTCCACGCGCTGTCACATCATGGAGAGAATCCGGAAAAAATCGCCGAATTTGCGCGCCTCAACCGTTATCACGTGAGTAAAGTGGCCTACTTTCTGGATCGATTGCGGAACACGCCGGATGGCGATGGCAACTTACTCGACCACTCGATGGTGCTGTACGGCAGCCCCATGGGGGATTCGAACATTCACGACCATAAACACCTGCCGCTGTTCCTGGCTGGCCACGCGAACGGCAATCTCAAAGGGAACTTGCATTATCGGGCCGCGTTGGAGACTCCCATGGCGAATGTCCTGCTCACGGTGCTACAGAAGTTGGGCGTCAATGACGTGGAACGAATCGGAGACAGCAACGGAGTGGTGGCGATATGAGAATCCTCTGCATCTTAGCTCTGGCGGGCTGCGCCCTGGCTGCCGATGGCGATGGGATGACGCCATTGCACTGGGCTGTCTACCGCGACGATGCGTCGGCAGTCCGATCGTTGATCGCCAGCGGTGCGGACGTGAAGGCGACTACGCGAGTGGGCGCGATTACCCCTCTTTCTCTCGCCTGCACGAATGGCGACGTGGCAGTGATCGAACTGCTTCTGAAGGCCGGCGCGGACGTGAAGGCACCTACCAGCGACGGCGCCACACCGCTTATGCTGGCAGCGGCCTCGGGGAGCGTCGACGCGCTGAAGCTGCTGATCGATCGCGACGCGGACGTAAATGCGAAGGAGTCCGCGCATGGGCATACGGCGCTAATGTTCGCGGCAGCGAAGAATCGCGCGGCCGCTGTCGAACTGCTGCTCAAGAATGGCGCCGATGCAGCGGCGACAAGCACGGTTGAGAAGTTAGAGCGTTCGCGGGTCGACGAAGATGGTAATCCGATTCCAGCGGCGCCCGCGGGCGGCGCCGGCCGGGGCGCGCAAGCCGGCGGAGGACGTTCGGGCGGTGGTTTGGGCGGGCAGGCGCGCGGCGCATCCGCCACAATCATGGGCGGGATGACAGCGCTGCTGCTGGCGGCGCGTGAGGGGAATCTTGAGTCCGCGCGTGCGCTGTTTGCTGGGGGCGCCAACATCAATCAAGCCAGCGAGTCCGATAAAACCAGCCCGCTCGTCATCGCCATCACCAACGGCCATTACGATCTGGCGAAGTTTCTCCTGGACCACGGGGCCGACGCGAATCTCGCGACGGTCGACGGTCTGACGCCGCTCTACGATGCCGAGGACACCGAATGGGCGGAAGTCGGTTGGGGGCCGAATCCGATCACGTTCCAGGAACGCGTCACGTATCTGGATTTGATGAAAGCACTTCTGGAACATGGTGCGAATCCCAACGCCCGGCTCATCAAACCGCTCTGGTTCCGGCCCACTTCGCACAATCAGGAATGGGTGGACAAGAAAGGCGCGACAGCCTTATGGCGGGCGGCGCAATCGAGCGACGTCGCCGCCATGCGTCTGCTGAAGGCCGGCGGGGCCGATCCGAATCTCGCCACCGATGAGGGGGTCACTCCGCTGATGGTGGCGGCCGGATTGGGCTGGGGCGCGAACGCTACTCGCAACGTCCCGGACTCCTGGCTGGCGGCGGTGCAGTATTGCGTGGAACTCGGCGCCGACGTGAATGCGAAAGACGCCTACAGCTACACCGCGCTGCATGGCGCCGCCTATCGCGGCGACAACGAAGTGGTGAAGTTCCTGGTGCAGAAGGGCGCCCAACTGGACGTACGGAGCAAGCGCGGCCAGACGGTCACGGACATGGCGAATGGCCCCATGGTGAACGCGCACCTGCCGATGGAGCATCCGGATACCATCGCGCTGCTGGAGAGTCTGGGCGCGCCGGCGCCCGAGGTACCGGTGGCCGGAGCGCCGAAGCAGGGCCGGGGCGCAGTCGCACCGGCGAAATAGAGAGGAATCGATGATACGAAACGTAATTTGGACAACGGGCCTGCTCGCAATGAGCGCCGCGGCCGGACACGCACAAACCAAGAGCCTGGATTTCGAACTGCTGACGTGGCCGGAACTGAAACAGGCCATCGCGCAGGGAAAGACGACGGCCCTTCTCTTCAATGGCGGAGTGGAACAGCGCGGACCCCAGGGCGTCAGCGGAGCGCACAACTTCGTGGCGCATGCGCTCGCCTTGGAGATCGCCGAAAAGCTGGGGAACGCGATTGTGGCTCCCACCATCCCGTTTTCGGTCAATAATGGCGCCAGCGTAGAGTTGCCTGGCACCATTGGCATCAGTTCCGCGCTGTTCGCCGGCGTCAACGAAGAGGTGGCCGAACAGCTGATCCGCAATGGCTTTAAGAATGTCGTGCTGATGGGCGATCACGGCGGCGGCCAGCAGCAGTTGGCGGATGTGGCCAAGAAACTGGACGCGAGGCATTCCCCGCAGGGAGTGCGAGTGGTGTACTGCGCTGATGTCTATGTTAAAGCCGGGGCCGATTTCGACCAGTGGCTGAAGGATCACGATCTGCCGGTCGGATCGCACGCGTCCATTAAGGACACTTCCGAGCTCTGGTATCTCGGCGGCGACAAAGGTTGGATTCGCCGGGATCAAATCGCCAATGCGGTCAGCGATGCGGGCCACAAGAACGGCATCAGCGGCGATGCGCGCAAGTCCTCACCCGAAATCGGCAAGGTCATTTCGCAGATGAAGGTGAATGCCGCGGTCGCTCAGATCCGGCAGTTGCTGAGCGTTCCCGCCAGTGCGGCGCCCGCTCAATGACGGCTGAACACCCCAAACTCTATCGGGATGGTATATTAAATCGATGAGCTCACCCTCGCGCCGATTTGTGCGCAGCGCTCTCCCGTGGGCCGTCCCTGTCGCCGCGCTTCTTCTTTGGCAGGCGGCCTCCTACTTTCAGTGGATCTCTTCGCGCGCAGTCCCGTCGCCCGGTGACGTTCTGCGTGCGGGCATCAGGACTGCGGCCAGCGGGGATTTACTTCGCCATGTCGGAGTGAGCACGGCGCGCGCAGCCGTTGGATTTGTCATCGGCGGCGCACTCGGCCTGATCTTTGGGCTGATCAACGGCGTGTGGGATACCGCGGCGCGGCTGTTCGACAGCACCATTCAGATGATTCGGAATGTGCCGCACCTGGCTCTGATTCCTCTCTTCATCATGTGGTTTGGGATCGACGAAAGGGTCAAGGTGTATCTGGTGGCGCTCGGGGTATTTTTCCCGATGTACCTGAATACTTATCACGGCGTGCGCACGGTGGATGCCGGTCTGATCGAGATGGGGCGCGTCTATGGCCTGACGCGCGCAGAGCTTTTTCGGCAGGTGATCTTTCCCGGCGCCTTGCCCTCGATCCTGGTTGGAGTGCGCTTCGCACTGGGAATCACCTGGCTGACTCTGGTGGTGGCGGAGACAATCGCGGCCTCGTCGGGCATCGGCTATATGACCATGAATGCGCGCGAATTCCTGCAAACAGACGTGGTGGTATTGGGAATCTTGATCTATGCCGTGTTGGGGAAACTGGCGGACTCGGCCACGCGATGGCTGGAGAAGCGGTGCCTCGCGTGGCACACGGCATTTGCCGATGCTGGAGCGCAATCGCTATGACGGTCGCGGAAACGCAGCGTTTACCGGATCGCTTGTCGCGTGTTGGCCTCGAGGTCAGCATCACAGGCGTGGGCAAGCGATTCGGCAGCCATCAGGTTTTAACGGATGTCAATTTGGAGATCGCTCCCGGCGAGTTCGTGGCCATTGTGGGACGCAGCGGTTGCGGAAAAAGCACGCTACTCCGGATGATTGCCGGCCTGGCTACCGCGAGCGAGGGCCGTATCGAAGTAGGTGGCCATCCCGTGACGCGCCAGGTCGCGGACACACGCATCTTGTTCCAGGACACGCGCCTCCTGCCCTGGCGCCGGGTGCTCGACAACGTGGGGATAGGCCAGCGCGGCGATTGGAAGCCGGCGGCGATGGAGGCGCTCGATCAGGTGGGGCTCGCTTCCAGAGCGCAGGATTGGCCAGCCGTTCTTTCCGGCGGACAGCGTCAGCGAGTCGCACTGGCCCGTGCGATGGTTTCGCATCCGAAGCTGTTGCTGCTCGACGAGCCGCTGGGCGCGCTCGACGCCTTGACTCGCTTGGAAATGCAGCGCTTGATCGAGGAAGTCTGGGGGCGGCAAGCTTTCACGGCGGTCCTGGTCACGCACGACGTCAGCGAAGCGGTTACGCTCGCGGACAGGGTCGTGGTGGTAGAAGATGGTCTTGTCCCGATGATTCGCAGAATCGAGCAGGCGCGTCCGCGGATTCGGGGCGATGCGGCACTGAGCGAAATTGAAGGTGAGATTCTCGCGCGAATTTTAGGAAGGATCTGAACCATGGTAGATATTCTCTCGCCCATTCAAATTGGGCCGTATCAGTTACCCAATCGGCTGATCATGTCGCCGATGACGCGTTGCCGCGCGGGCAACGGAAATGTGCCCGGAGCCATGAATGCTACGTACTACGAGCAACGTGCGAGTGCCGGTCTGATCGTCACGGAGGCGACGCAAATCTCGCTGCAAGGTGTCGGATATCCGAATACCCCGGGCATCCATTCGGCTGAGCAGGTGGAGGGATGGAAGCTGGTCACGAATGCCGTTCATGCCGCTGGCGGCCACATTTTCCTGCAGCTCTGGCATGTCGGACGCATCTCCCATCCGTCACTTCAGCCGGACGGCGTGCTGCCGGTGGCGCCTTCGGCGGTTCAGCCCGAGGGACAAGCTCCGACTCCTGAAGGCATGCGACCATTTGTGACGCCGCGCGCGCTCGAGCTCGGCGAGATTGCGCAAGTCGTGGAGCAGTATGGCGCCGCGGCAACCAACGCCAAAACCGCGGGATTCGACGGTGTTGAGATTCATGGCGCGAATGGTTATTTAATCGATCAGTTTCTGCGCGACAAGACCAATCGCCGCACCGACGCGTATGGCGGCTCGATTGCGAATCGCGCACGCCTCCTGATCGAGATTGCAGAGACGCTGGTGGCGGTGTGGGGCGCCGAACGCGTCGGAGTGCGTCTTTCGCCGCTCAACCCGTTCAACGATATCGCCGACGGCACGCCGGCCGAAACCTTCGGGTACGCCGTAGATCAGCTTAGCCAACTCGGTCTGGCCTTCCTTGATCTCGTTGAGGGCGAGGCGGATGGCGGCCTGGTTCTGAATGCGGCGCATTTCCGTTCCTCCTGGCGGCAGGTGCTGATTGCCAACAAGGGGTACGACCGGGCCCGTGCGAACGCTCTGCTGGCTAGCGGAGGCGCCGATGCCGTGGCGTTCGGAGCGCCGTTTCTCGCCAATCCGGATCTGCCGGATCGCTTTCGGCACGGGGCTCCGTTAAATCAACCGGACCGTTCCACGTTTTACGGAGGCGGCGACGCGGGCTATACAGACTATCCGTTTCTCCATTCGGACCTCGCCGCGACCAGGTAAGTTATCCAGCGACCTTTGGCACCGCGTTCGCACTGCCGGGTATGCGGACCGCTCCGTTAGCGACTACTTCGCCCCGCCGGCCATCCGCAGCCGGGCGCGTCAGCGATAACCGCGGGAAAACGTGCTCCGCAAAATGATAAGCCTCTTCCAGATGCGGGTAGCCGGAGAGGATGAAGGTATCGATGCCCAGGCTGGCGTATTGCTCTATCAGCGCTGCCACCGTTGCGCCATCCCCTACCATCGCGGTTCCCGCACCGCCACGAACCAGGCCGACGCCGGCCCAAAGATCGGGCTGCAGCCACAAACCGTCGCCCCCATTGCGCTGTAGCTCGAGCATTCGCTTCTGTCCTTCCGATTCGTATTTCGCGAGCACTTTCTGCCCTTCAGCGGCGATCTCGGGCGTGATATGTTCCACCAGCTTTTCGGCATCGCGTCGCGCTTCCGCCACCGTATCGCGCACGATCACGTGCAGCCGGATCCCGAAGCGTAACTCGCGCCCTTCGGCGGCCGCCAGTTCCCGTGCGCGTGCGATCTTCCCGGCCACGTGCTGCGGCGGTTCTCCCCAGGTAAGGTACATGTCGATGTGCCGGGCCGCGACCTCCATCGCCGCGGGCGACGATCCACCGAAGTAAAGCGGGATGTGGGATTGGGCGCCGGGAATCAGGTTTCTCGCGCCGCTCACGCGATAGTGCTTGCCGCTGTGTTCCACCGTTTCGCCGCGGTCGAGCGCGCGCCAAATGGAAAGAAATTCATCGGTCTGCTCATATCGCTCGTCGTGCGAGAGCCAGACCCCGTCTCCGCGCAATTCGTCCGTATCGCCGCCGGTGACGACGTTGATCAGAACACGGCCGCGCGTTTGCCGGTCCAGCGTCGTAGCCATGCGGTAAGCCAGGGTCGGGCTGATCAGCCCCGGGCGCACCGCAACCAGAAACTTAAGCCGCTCTGTGACGGACCCCAGTGCCGCCGCAGTCATCCAGGCGTCTTCGCAGCCGCGCCCCGTCGGCAGTAAGACGCCTTCGTAGCCCAGAACATCGGCGGCGCGCGCCACCTGGGAGAAATAGTCGAAGGTGGCGGCTCGTCCGCCCTTGGTAGTCCCCAGGAATCGTCCATCACCCTGGGTGGGAATAAACCAGAAAATGGAAAGTGTCATTGCTCTCCTTTAGGGGCCGAGAACCAGCACGGCTGCTCTTACGTCAATGCTCCTGGGCAACAGACCGAGTTGCAGATATCGATCCGCCAGCGCCTGTTGAGAAGCAATCAGCTCGGCACCGACAGTCTCTGTGTCATAGCGGTTGCGACGTTGCTCGGCCAGGGCGACGGCATTGAGCGGGATGCCCGTCTCCGTGGACAGGAAGCGATTCACTTCGTCGCGATGATCTTTCGCCCACGTCTTGATGCCTTCCAATTCGCTCAGAAATTCCTTCAAGCGCCGCGGTTCCTGCTCCGCAATGTGCCGGCTGGCCAGATAGTATTCGCGGCCGTCCACGAAGCCTTTTCCGGTGGCGAGGGAGCGATAAAGGCCTCGCTCTTCCGCCGCCGCCAGGTACGGATCCCAGATCGCCCAAGCGTCAATCGCGCCGGTCTCCAAGGCTCCGCGGCCATCCGGCGGAGCGAGGTACATCGGCGTGATATCGGCGAGTGACAGCCCGTTCTTCTCCAGATAGCGCAGCACCATCGTGTGCGCGCTGGTGCCCTTGGCAAACCCGACCCGTCGTCCCCGCAAATCCGAAGCCTGACGGATCGCCGACTCCCGTTTCACCAGAATGCCGGAACTTTCCGGGCTAGCCGAGGAAACCGCGAAGTAGACGAAAGGGATACCCGCAGCTTGCGCAAACAGCGGCGGCGAATCACCTGTGTGTCCAATATCGATGCTCCCAGCGTTCAGTGCTTCCAACAGCGGAGGACCGGATGGGAATTCCGTCCAGACGAATCGGACGCCTTTCGACTCGAACGCCTGAGACAGCTTTCCCGAAGCCTTGAGAATCGAAAATGTGCCCCATTTTTGATAGCCGATCCGCAGCGTTTCGGTCGGGTTTTTCGATGCCGGGCTGCACCCGGAAAAAGCCAATACAACCAGGGCGAGGGTGGAGCGAGAGCGGAGTTTTATTGCCTGACACAGCATTTCGAATAAACTAGACTATTTCGATAGGATAATAGATGATTCTATCGCAACTCGACGGAAATGGCGATTTCGGCCTATTCTTTTAGAAGCCCATGATCCTGAAAATCCGGCAGGTTGGCGAGTTGGTGCTGCGGCAGAAGAGCCGCCCTTTATCATTCGAGGAGATTGCCAGCCGGTCCGTGCGGAATCTCATCGAGTCCATGCGTGAGACGATGTATGACGCTCCTGGCGTAGGATTGGCAGCCCCGCAAGTCGGCGTACCGCTGCAACTTGTGGTCATTGAAGACACTCTTGAAGCCATTCAGCGTCTTTCACCGGAACAGGCTGCTGAACGGGAGCGGCGGCCCGTGCCGCTTCAGGTTCTGATCAATCCAATCCTCACAAGGGCGGAAGGCGCAGCCGAGTTTTTCGAAGGTTGCCTGAGCGTGGCCGGCTATACCGCGATCGTTCCGCGCGCAAATAAGGTCCACGTGGAAGCGCTCAACCAGAACGCGGAGCCGGTGATCATCGATGCTGAAGGCTGGTACGCCAGAATCCTGCAGCACGAGATCGACCATCTGAGCGGCGTCCTTTACATCGACAGGATGAACCCGCGCTCATTCGCAACGCAGGATAACTATCTTCGTATCTGGAGGGACAAGTCGATTCCTGAGGTCATACGGACTGTTTCCGGCGATCTTAAATGAGACGGATGGCTATCCGTGGTCGCGAAGATCGAATGGAAGAGGCGTCTGAATTTCCCCTCAAGAACCCATGGCGGGGCGCCCGCCGTTGGGAAATCATGCACTGTGTTAATTTGCCTATGTTTCAAAAGATCGGTATAACCTATGCTCTATACACTTGGCCATAGTTTGCGCGAAGCCGAGACTCGGAAGGCGAAGGACTGTCTCCTCTCAGTTGCGCATCCGAGCGGTTGGAGTTGCTTTATGCCCCCTCATGGCTGGTTTTGCGTTGAGCCGATCATACTTCTGGCGAGTACGCCCAAGGCGAACGGAATCAGATCTTCCCCTTTGGGCACCTTCAAAGTCCACAATCCTGCGCCAAGCGCGATCAGGAGGAGGCTG
>JBELAO010000007.1:0-147695 GCA_049508735.1 Bryobacteraceae bacterium
GGCGTAGAGCCCGATGGTGATGGCCTTTTCGCTCATGGCTTCGGGCGCGGCCGCAGCAATCGGCAGCTCCGAAAGATCGGCGCCGATGCCGCCCTCTGCCACCAGCGCCGAACAGATCAAAAGGATGCGCGAGTTATCCACGCAACTGCCCACGTGCAGCACCGGCGGCACGCCCACCGCCGCGCACACTTCCCGCAGGCCCGGGCCGGCGCATTCCAAAGCCGCTTCCGGCCGTAGCAGGCCGGCCTTGGCGCTGGCGATCGCGCTGCACCCGGTCTGCACCACCAGGACATCCTGCGACAAAAGGCGCCGCACCAGGGCCAGGTGAGAGCTGTCCTGACAGATGCGCGGCGTGTTGCAGCCCACCACGGCCACCACGCCGCGGATGCGGCCCGCGGCGATAGCGTCAATCAGCGGCCGGTAGCCGGCGCGGAAGCGGCCGCCCAGATAGTGCGGCAGATTCTCATTGGTGAAGCCGGCCACCAGGTCCATGCTGTGGCGTGGAATGTGGACGCGCGCCGGATCGCGGTGCACGAACGCTTCCACGGCCCGAGCGATGATCTCCCGGGCGGTCCGCCTGGCGTCATGCGCATCGAACTCGATATGCTCCGCGCCGGGGATGTGCGCCTTCGACGAAGTGGTGACCAGCCTGGTGTGATGGCAGGCGGCAACTTGCGGAAGGGAAGGCATCACGCATTGCACATCCACCACCATCAGATCCACCGCGCCGGTGAGCAGCGCCAGTTCCTGGTGAAGATAATTGCCGGCGACCGGCATGCCCTGCCGCATCAGGATTTCATTGGCGGAACAGCAGATGCCCGCGATGTTGATGCCTTCGGCGCCAGCCTGGCGTGCCAGCGCGAGCAGGTCGCCCTCGCGGCTGGCAGCCACCAGCATCTCGCTCAGCACTGGCTCATGGCCGTGCACCAGGATGTTGACCTGCTTCTCTTCGAGCACGCCCAGGTTGGCGCGCGAGCGGATGGCAAGCGGCCCGCCGAAGAGCGTGTCCTGCACGTCGGTGGCGATCATGGAGCCGCCCCAGCCATCGGCCAGCGCGGTGCGCATGGCGGCGCGCAGCAGCGCCACCGGGTCCGATTCCACGCCGTGATGAGTGCGATGCAACAGTTCGACGATTTCGCGATCGATGCCGCGCGGCGCGATCCCCATCTTCGCCCACCGCCGGCGCTGCTCTTCGGGAGCGCGCGCGAGCGGAACCAGCGGGCCATCCTGCAAGCCGAATTGCGAAGCCATGCGAGCGGCCAAGTCGGCCGCCACGTGGCGCTGCGGACGGTTGGCCGATTCGACGCCCCATTCGGCCGCCAGTGCCATCAACCGCTCGTGGTTGGAGATCGCGTAGCCCGAAGAGGAACCGGCCTCTGCCGCGCCGCGAAAAACTTCCACCACTTCGCGCCCATGATCGCTATGCGCCGCCGCGCCGCACGCCACCGCGCGCGCCAGGTTGCGGGCCACGATCAGGTGCGCATCGGCGCCGCACGCGCCCACCTGCGCCCGCTCGCCGAACGGATCGATGCGGCACGGCCCCATGTAGCAGACGTCGCAACAGAGGCCAAGCTCGCCGAATCCGCAGAGCGGCTTCAGGTCGTCGTGACGGTCCCAAACGGTCTTGGCGCCCATCTCCTCCGCGAGGACCAGCATCTCCCGCGCGGCGGGATCGGCGGAGCGGTTTTGCGGATTCGGCATTATCTTTACTCTCCCAGCAGCCCGGCAATGCGCAGCATTTCCTTGTGAAACGGCCGGCAGCGGTCGATCTCGCCGGTGCGGGCCTCCAGTTCCAGATCGCGGTCGGCGGGAAGCACGCCCAGGATCTCAATCGCCGCCAGATGGGCGCGCACGAAATCCAAATCGGCTTCGCGCGCAATTTTGTTGGCGATGGCGCAGGTCCGCCGGATTCCCAGGTCGCGCGCCAGCGCAACCACGCGCGCCGCGGTTTCCAGGCTGGCCCATCCCGGTTCCACCACCACCAGCATGGCGTCCACGCCTTCGGCCGTGCCCCGGCCCAGGTGCTCGATGCCGGCTTCCATATCCACCACCACGCGCTCATGGCTGTTGAGCAGCAGGTGATTCAGCACCTCGCGGAGCAGGATGTTCTCGGGACAGGCGCAGCCGCGCTTGCCGCGCTCGATGGTGCCCATCACCAGCACGCGCACGCCGTCCACTTCGGTACCGAACCGATCGGGAATGTCATCCACGCGCGGGTTCATGCGCAGGAAACCACCCCATCCCTCGCCGCCGCCGACGCGCTCTTCAATCATTGATTTCAATTCGACCAGCGGCGTGATGGCCGGGCCGCGGTAACCGAGCGTCCCCGCCAGGTTGGCGTCGGGGTCCGCATCCACCGCGATCACGCGGTACCCAAGCTCCCTCCAGCAGCGGGCCAGCGCCGCCGCCACGGTAGTTTTCCCGACTCCACCCTTGCCGGCCAAAGCCACTTTCATGGGCGAACCTCCGGACGTGGCGCACGCACTCTTGCGTGCAGCGTCGAGACTCGTCTCGACGCTTCTTCGCCCCGAGTCGCCGGGCGTCGGCAGGAGTGCCGACGCGGCACGCAAGAGTGCGTGCGCCACGTCATACGCGGACCTCCCAGGCGGCCAGCGCCGCGACCGCTCGAGAAGTTGGGCCCAGGCTCAGCAGCGACGCTCCGGTGGAATCGCATTCTCCGATTTGCGGATCCTGGGGAACCTCGAGGACCTGCCGAAAAGGCGTGCGCTCAATGCCGTTCTGCCCGGCTTCGCACTGGTTGAGCACCAGGTCGGCCCTGGGCGGAGGCCCATCGTGGATATCGCGATAGAGATCGAGCGACCGCCGCACGGTCTCCGCCGCCATGCGCGAACGGTTGGCCACGCACACCAGTACATCCGCGCGGCCGCTGGTACGCCGCGAAAGGTGCTCCAGGCCGGCTTCGCAATCCACCAGAACATGGCGGTAGGAGCGCGCCAGGCGGTCCAGATGATCGCGAATCAGGTTGTTGACGTAGCAGTAGCAACCCTTGCCTTCGGGACGCCCCATAGTCAGCAGGTCGAAGCCGGCATTTTCCACCATGGCCTCTTCAGCTTGCAGAGCGAACCATTCGGAAGAGGACATCGAGGGCGGCCGGCCCGTGCCATTGCGCAATTCCTCGCGCATATCGGCAAGTGTCGGCCCGGGCGCGATGGCGAGCGCGTGGCCCAGGCAGTTAGAGGGATCGGCGTCGATAGCCAGAACGGGAGTCTCTCCGCACTCGATCAGACGCCGCAGGATCAGCGCCGCGATGGTGGTTTTGCCGACGCCCCCCTTGCCAACCACGGCAACGATCATGCGAACCCTTCCCGTTCGCCAACCAGGCGCGACAATTCGACCAGCGTATCGAGCGTCCGTTCCGCCCTTTCGATGGTCTCGGTCGCCAGGCCGCAGGAGGGCGTGAGCAGCGCCCGCCGGTAGAGCATCGTGCGGTCGACGCCCTTCGATACGAGCTGTCCGATGCGATCGTCCAGCGCGGCCAGCAACGCGCGAGCGTCCAGCTCCACGCCGGACCGCGACGGGGGCACGATACCCCAGCTCAGCGTGCCGCCTCTCAGCAGAAACGCATCCAACTCGGCAGGGTAGAGCGAAAGGCCCTGGAAGAATTCGTACGCGTCGAAATTGATTACGTCCAGGGCCACGCTCAGCACCAGGGACCAATCCGTGTTGCCGCAACAATGCAGCCCGGCCAGTGCGTCTTCCTGGTGAATAGCGTCCACCGCGCCGCTGAGGGCCGCGACAACGTCCTGCCGCGACACGTTTACGAAGGCGGAACCGAACGAGCAGAGGTATGGTTCGTCGAGCACTACCAGCGCGCCATCCGCCGCCCGCCGAAGCTGGCGGGCCATCCAGCGCGCCTTCATCGCCATGCCCTGCACAGCAACTTCGTGGAGTTCGGGAGTGTAGGCGAGCGCGCGTTTGTTCTCGTCGGTGACGGTCATCGCGAAGCTGAATGGCCCGGTCACCTGCCCTTTCACCCAGCGCGGCCGGCCGGCGCCCAGGCGAGGAAGGGTTTCGAGGAAGAGGTGCAATCCCGCTGCGTAATCCCGGCCGATGGCGAAGCGTTCGACGTCCTCTTCGACCACCGCCTGGTAGAACGCCTCCAACTGGCCTTCAAACCCGTCGCCCGTGCTGAAATGGATTTTCCCAGCGGCGCGGTCCACCACGGCTCCCGGCAGGCCTTCGGAGTACTGCACGTACATACTCTCCAGCCAGTCCCGCACCGGCAACTGCGGCCATGCGGGCAGCGCCGTGAAACGGCTGAGGATGCGATCGACCAGGGGCCGCGGATCGGAATGCGGAAAGCTTCCCACCAGCGAGGGTGCCGCGGAAAAGCGTGGACGCTGCATTGACGCCAACTCCTTCGGTCGGGTGTGAACCGCACAGCCACCACGCCCTGCGCGATTTCGGGCAATCGAATCCGATTGGTCTGGTCACAGTATATCTCCCAGACGCGCTGTGGGGCAGGCGCTTTCGCCTGCCAACTGTTTAGCCGCCCAGTTCCGGCACTTTCACCCACGCGCGCTTGCGCCAGGATTCCAGACCCAACTCGGCAAGCTGAACGCCCTTGGCGCCTTCGAGCAGGTCCCAACGGAACGGCTCGTCCTTCACCACGTGGCGCAGGAACAGCTCCCATTGGCGCTTGAAGGCGTTGTCGAAGGCGTCCTGCTCAGGTAGCTTCTGCCAGCCCTCGAAATAATCGAGCGGGCTTTCGACGTCGGGGTTCCAGACCGGCCGCGGCGTGGCGCTGCAAGGTTGTATCCAACAATCGCGCAACCCGGCGACAGCGCTCCCGAGCGTGCCATCCACCTGCAGCGTCAGCAGGTCGTCGCGCCGCACCCGCACGCACCAGGAGGAATTGAAGTGGGCGACGATGCCGCCGGCCAGTTCAAAGGTGGCGTAGGCGGCATCCTCGGCGGTGGCGACGTACGGCTGGCCGGCTTCGTCCCATCGCCGCGGGATGTGGGTGACGCCCAGGCACGAGACCGCCTCCACGCTCCCAAAAAGATTGTCGAGCACATAGCGCCAGTGGCACAGCATATCCATGACGATGCCGCCGCCTTCTTCCTTGCGGTAGTTCCAGGAAGGGCGTTGCGCCGCCACGTTGTCCCCTTCGAAGACCCAGTAGCCGAATTCGCCGCGCACCGAAAGGATGCGGCCGAAAAAGCCCTGCCGCTTCAGGTTCTCCAGTTTCAGCAGGCCCGGCAGCCACAGCTTATCCTGCACCACGCCATGCTTGATCCGGGCGTGTTCGGCTAAGCGGTAAAGTTCGAGCGCCGTTTCGAGCGATTCCGCCACCGGTTTCTCGCAATAGACGTGCTTCCCCGCGGCGATCGCCTGGCGTACCGCCTGCGCACGCCGGGCGGTGGTTTGCGCGTCGAAATAAATCGAGTACGCGGGATCGGCCAGCGCGGCATCGAGGTTGGTCGACCAAGGCAGGCCGCCGCACTCCGCGGAGATGGCTTCCAGTTTGGCTGGATTACGGCCGACCAGCAGCGGGCGCGGCATGATGCTCTCGCGCTCGTTCAGCGCCACGCCGCCCTGCTCGATGATGGCGCGGATGGAGCGGCGCAGGTGCTGATTCAACCCCATGCGCCCGGTGACACCGTTCATCACGATGCCGATGGTGTGCTGCGTGCGGCCGCTCATACACTTGGCTATTTGGCGTCCGATTGGGGCCACGCGCCGGCCGGCAGCGGCGGCGCGTCCACACCGGCGCGCGCGAGCGTCCCATCCAACTCCTGCCGCCAATGCGCCACATCGCCGGCCGGTCCGTAGCAGTAAATCATGCGCATGATCTCGGCGCTGGTGTTGGTGAGCTGATGAAACATGCCCGGCGGAATGTAGACCGCCTGGCCGGTGCGGATCGCCATCCTTTCTTCGCCCAGGCACATTTCGCCGGAACCCTTCACGATGAAGTAAATCTCCTCCTGCTCCTGGTTGTGCCAGGGCACCTGGCCGCCGTTGGGTTCGAGCGTGACGTATCCGAGCGAGAAGTTGGTGGCCTGGATGGGGCTGGCGCCACCCACCAGGTTCCGCGTATAGCGCCCTGCCGGGTATGATTGCCCAGGCGTTGCGGCAAGATCGGCGATGATCATGGGTCTTCGGAAAGACCTCCCACGCAATAGGCTACAACGCCCAACGGGACACTGGACATTGAGGTGTGGCGGGGGTTGGCAACGGGCGGCCGGCCCGCCGCCCGTCGAGATATAAAGAAGCGGTGGGCAGGCGGAAGCGCCTGCCCCACTGTGCGGGCGAGTGGGGCAGGCGCTTCCGCCTGCCCACCCGTCGGGCCGAAGTGGAATCCCTGAGTTGGTGAGGCAGGGTGAAGTCCTGCCTCACATCGCCTTACTGCTGCACGGCGATGGCTAAGCCAACTTGCGTGCTGACGCCGTTGACGGTCGCCACGATAGCCGTGTCGCCATTCGGCAAACCGGCCGGCACGGTGACATTCAACTGGTCCAGACCGTTGCTGATGACACCGGCGTAGGTGACGACGGCCGGCTGGCCTCCCACCGTGATGGTGACCGTATCCGCGCTTGCCAACGGCGCCGGCGCGGTAAGGATCTGGCCGGACGGACTGAAGGGGTTCATGGGACCGAAACCAGTGCCGTACAACTCGATGGTTTCACCCGGTTTAGCGGGGGTGAAGTTTCCGCCGAGCGCCGCCGGTCCGATAGGAGCACCGTTCGCATGTTCCGCGGCCGCGTACTTGGTGGCGAAGAGGAAGAACGCCGGTGTCTCGGAGCTCGCCTTCACGGTGAAGACATTGCTGGTTCCTTGCGGGTTTGTAACTTGCACCTCGACCGGGCCGGCGGTGAGACCGTCGGGAGCCAGCACGTTGAGCTGGGTGGAGCTGATGTAATACGGATATGCCGCGAGGCCGTTGACCGTTACCGAGACCCCATCGAGCTCGGTCGGCAACTGAGTGCCCACGAAATCGGAGGCGTTCCACGGCCGGGTGATGGTGGACAGATTCGCTCCCGCGATGGTGATCCAACTCCCGCCCGAAATCGGCGCCTGGAAGCTGGCGCCGTTGACGACCGCGGTGATGGCCGGTTGCGCGTTGTCAGTGGCCGGAGTCAGCAGATACCACGCGGTGTCCTGATTGGCTAGCAACAGCGCGGCGAGAATCTGGTTGGTGCCATTCACAAAGGACGCGGAGACGACCTTCGCTCCGGCAGGCAGACTCGGGATGGTCGTGCTGTCAAGCCAGTACAGGACGCCCTTGCTGTAATAAAAGTATCCGTCCGCTACACCCCAGTTATTGAACTGCTTGTAGTAATTGCCGACGACGTCGCCCGCGTCGTCGATCCAAAGGCCTTGACTCATATAATTCGTGCCGGGGACCGGGATCTGTTGCATCGAGGCGCCGTCGTAGAGGAAGGCCTGGCAACCCTGAGTTACGCCGTAGAAGAGTGTATACGTGGTCGTGTTCTGCGCGCACCCGGTAACTTGGCCGCTGGAATTGATGGCATACGCCCAGCCCTCGTCTCCGCCAAACGTGCCGAGGTCTTTGACGCTGCCATCGGTAGCGAAAATCGCCGGATGCATGTTCGATGCGCCCCCGCTGGCGCCGAAGGTCGCCGCGCCCGCGACCACTCCGCTGTTGTTGAAGGCGATTGCATCGGTATACGGGATGTCGGCGGTGTTGAGCGTGCGGTATTGGAGGAGTCCTGAGTAGATCCAGCCCACGAATTGGGCCGGCTCGGAACTATTCGCGGCCAACGACTCTCCCAGCACGGCGCCGCTGTCGTTGACGGTTAGTGCGGAGCCCATGCTCGTGTAGGCGCTGGAACTACCGCTGGACCCTGAGGCGTACGTCTCGCCCGGAGGCTGCGGAATAAAAAAGCTGCCATCCAGGTTGGCAAAGGGATAAGTAGTAACCGTACCGTTGCTATTGATCGGCGGTATCAAACTGCCGGCGAACTGGCCGCTCTTGTTGGCTCCATATATATAACAGGAGTAACCCGGAGTCGAGAACACGCTCCAAGTCCCGTTTTGGTACTTGGCGCACTGAGTGATGCCGGTTACCGGATCGGTGGTGTCGCCCAGCATCGCTCCATTGGCGCCGACCCAAACGATGGCGTCACTTGGGTGAAGCGTATTCGGAAGCTGTGTAATGGTAAAAGAAGGTTGGCTCATTGCGGTCCCGGCGATAGCCAGGCCTAAGATGAGCGCGCGTATGATGTTCATTTTATGCGTCATAAAGGTCACCTCATCGGTAGCAGTAACATCGCCTGTCTTTAAAAACCCAGGCGCAGGGACAGTTGTAAAGATCTTGGCCCGCCCATCTGAAATGCGGGGGATTGGCCGCTGGTTGGGCTGCCGCTTCCCATCATCAGGTTCAACGAAGATCCCGATTGCCCGAACATGGGGTTACTCAGATACGGCATCGGGTCCGCGAACTGAGGATGGTTAAAAACGTTGTAGGCTTCCGCGCGGATGGCGAGACGCAGCTTATCGCGCAACGCGAAGGAGCGGCCGGCGGAGCAGTCGGACTGCCACATGCCGAACCCGCGCACGGCGTCCCTGCCGAGAGTGCCTGGGATAACTGAAGCAGCCGCGAATGCCGCAGGATTCAACTGCCGTCCGCCGGCGACGTCGGGCTGAGAAATCCACAAAGGAAGACCCGGCACCAGGTTGGGCCGCAGGTTTGCGATGGCGAAACCCTCGAGAGATTCCGAGTCAAGTATGTCCACAGGGAAAGCGGTCCGCGCATAGAAGAACGTGCCGATGGCCCAGCCCCTCGACAGTGCGCGGAATGGCCGCAGCGCGGGAGTGGTATATAGGAGTGCGGCGGTTACTGTCTGGCGCGCGTCGAAACTGGAATCGCCGCGGTCGTTCCGCACACTCACGCCGGGCGCAACCAGAAAGAGCGAAGAGTCCGACGATCCCGTATCGATCGAGTGCGACCAGGAGTATGCGACCTGCCCTTGCACTCCACCGGCGAGGGGCCGGCGATACACCGCGTTCAGGCCATGATAAACGGCGGAGCCGTGGCTGGTGGCAAACAAGAGTTGCGCGAGGTTGGCCAGCGCGGGAGATGGATCGATGGCGGTTTCAATGCGCAGCAGATTGGCGGAGGACATCCCTGCGTAGGCGACCTGGAGGAAGCCGTGACGGGGCAACTCGCGTTCCAAGGAAGCCGACCAACGGTTGGCAACCGGCAGCCGCAGGTCCGAGGAGAAACCGTAGCCCAGCGAAACGGAGTTCATCGGGGAAAAGTAGGCCGAGGCGCCCTCCGCCGTCTGTAAGGCAGAGTCGGGCAGCGGGTTTAATAAGGTGGAGGCAACTTGCGATCCGTTGTCGTGAATCTGGCTCCAAGAGGCCCGCAGTACGATGCCGCCGATGCGGGGACGCCACGCGAGGGAGACACTCGGGTCCGGCGATAAAGCGCCATGCCAAAGCGGAGTGCCTGCCGTGAGCGGAGTGAGTTGGATCGACGCGTTTGTTTGGTTGACGGAATGAAGATACGACTCAACGGGAATTGGCGGAGCGCCGAGCCAGTTTTCGCGAACACCCAACACGACGGTGAGGCGCGGAGAGATGTTCCACGTATCGCGCAGGAAGCCTGACGCCTGGTTGAGGCGGAGCGTGTCCACGGGCACTTCGGACTGGGTTACCCAAACCGGCGCTGCCGGGCCATAAGTAGGATCGTTGTAAGTGCTGAATGCGATGGTAATCCCCGCCACCGGTCCATTCCGCAACGGGTGCAACTGCTGGTAGTCGGCTCCCATCTGGAGTTCGTGATGCCCCGCCCGCAGCGCGGCAGTGTGCGAGATCTCGGCGGAGTCCTGACGATTGGCGCCGCTCTGACCAAGGGAAATGGAGCCGGCGCCGCCTACGCTGAGACTGAGGAAATCCGCCGCCATGCTAGGGAAAGCCGAATAGAAATTGGCGGTCTCGGGGTTGGCGAGCAGCGTGGTTTCCGCCTCGGCACGGCTGAATCCGATGTGCCAATTCTGCGTCCATCGCGAACCTTCGTGAGTAACGCCGAGTGCGGCCACGGTGTTCCGGTAGCGGGAAAGATTCACCTGGTCGTAGCCGAGTTCGTTCCATGAGGGCGTGATGGCGGCGCGGAGGAAGGCCGCCGTGCGAGCCTGGAACCTGTGATCGAGCCGAACGGAGCCCGCGGAGAGTCCCCCCGGATACGACTTGCTGCCTCGCAGTTCGGCGATTCCGAAATCCAGCGCGGGACCGTTAGGCACCGGAAACTGATCCAGGAAAGGCTGTAATGGGGGCGGAGCCAGCAGGCGCTCCACCATCGAGGGCACCGTGGTGATCCATGAGTAGTCCTGCCGCAGGTGCAGGAACTCCGCAGCGGCGAAGAAGAAAGTCCGGCCGCGCAGTAATGGTCCGCCAACGGAAGCACCGCCCTCAGCCAAGAGGTTGGCGTCGCCACCCACGCCGTTGCGGTTGGTAAACCAGTCGTTGGCACCGAACGCGCCCGGCCGCAAAATGCCAAATGCCGAACCATGGAACTGGTTGGTTCCCGATTTCGTGCGGACCATGATGACGGCGCCCGCCGCCCGGCTGGTCTCCTCACCGATACCTTGCGGATCGATGGCGACTTCTTCGATCGCGTCGCTCACGGCGAGATTATGCGTGGTGCCCAGCGCGGACATGGTTGGCAGCGAGGCCACGGGCAGGAAACTCGGCCATCCGCCGCCGGCCACCGCGTTGTTGGCGCTCAGCCCATCCACCAGGTAGTTATTTGAGTCCGGCCGCGCGCCCAGGCTGGATACCTGGCCAGGTTCGCCGCCGTTAGCGGGAGTGAGGAGCAGACCTGGCGCTTCGCGCAGTAGTCCCGTGACGGTGCGATCGCTGGTCGGCAGTCCCTCGAAATCGTCCTGTCTAATGACGATTCCCCCGCCAGGGACGGCGGCCTGTGCGGAGGGCGTGATCGAATCGGAGACGGTGATCGTCTCGACAATGGAATCCGGATGCAATTCGAAGTCGACCTTCCGTGTGGCGCCGGCCGTTAGGACCACGCTCAGGCGAGATACGGTGCGAAAGCCCACCCGCCGGGCGACGATGTTGTAGTGGCCCACCGGCAAGGTGAGGCGATACTCCCCGCTTCCATTGGCCGCCGCGACAAACTGAAAGCCGGTCTCGTCCTGAATCACCGAGATTAGCGTTCCGGGGACCACCGCCTGCGATCCGTCGCGTACGGTACCCTCCAAGCGGCCCAGTTCCGCGGCCGTGAGGCACGTCAACCAGGCGAGGCCGAGGATTGCGGCTCGAACGGTTCTCAACGCTCGACCTCCTGCGAATACTGGTGCGCGAGATATCGCAGGCGCGCGAGCTCCTCGCCCAGCCGCTGCCGCGCGGCCGTTTCACCGGTCTTTTCGGCGTAGAGGCTGGCCACCATCCGGTTCACCGCGACTGCCGACTCCAGCAGCGCTTTGGGAATCTGGTCACCACGGGCAAGTCCGGATACCGACAACCGCAAAGGTTGGCTTTGCGCCAGCACGCGCGCCAGCGTGTCGATGTCGCTTTCTAGGGCGCGCACGTGGCGCACTCGCATCTCCCGCAGGTCTTTTCGCGATGACGGGCTCAACCCGGCCTCCGTCTGGGTTGGGAATCGCTCCGCGAGCTGGCTCAACAAGTGCGCTCGCGATGCAATCGCGTTGCTCGCGTCGATGGCCGGGTCCGGGCCGGCCAGGGATGCGGGAAACTCCTCCTGCCGTTCCGCCGCCTCCGGAGATCGCACGGTGACACGCTCGATTCCTTGCAGACTGGCGCGAAGCTGGCTCTCCCGCAGTTCTCCCAACCGGTAAGGCGTGACGACAATGCGGCCATCCGGTTCCACATCCACGTCAATTGGCTCGCCTGCTCCGGCGCCAAGGCGGTCGATCGCCACGCGCGCCATGAGCTCCCTTTCGGCGACGCTTGGTTCCGCTTTGGCTTCGGGCTCCGGCATAGGTGCGCTGCCCGGCGCTGCTGCAAGCGGCCCCAAGTCCACCGGAGCATCGGGCGCGGCGGAGATCTCAACCCAGTCTTGCGGCGAGAACACGAACCGTGCGTTCACCGGCGACAAATCCCTTGCATCCAGGGTGAGCGAGGCTTCCGCAATGGCGCCCTCGTCCGCGATGGTACGGATGGTGGACTGTCCGTAGCGCTCGGTTACCTCCGCGGTACGGTGCGCGATTCTCGCTCGCCAGCTTGCGTACGCGCCAGCGCTGAGCGGGTCGCTCCAATCATAGTGCGCCGCGGCGAACCGGATTCGGATCGCGTCCATTTCCTGGATTTGCGATACTGTATCGGACAAGACCGCCGGCCGAAGAAATGTGGATCTGGGAGTTCGCACCGTCAACCGCGCGTTCGCCGGCCGGTGCGGCGTTTTGCCGGTGGCTTTCAGCAGCAGCGTGTCGGCCCGCAACTCCGTGCTGCGTTGCGGCCAGAAGAGAATCGCACCCAGCAGAACCGCGGCGGCGAGAGCGCCGATCCAACGCCTCATCGTGACGCGTCTTCTTCCGACCGTGGGCACCGTCCGCCGCGCTCGCTCCACCTTCCGCATTTCCGCTACGATGTCTCCCCAGGCCTGCGGCGGTTTCGGAAGCCGGGGCGCGATCAGCTCGCGACAATGTTGATAACGCGCGAACGCCGGTTCCATCATGCCCAGACGCTGTTCGCAGATCCGGCAGGAATCCAGATGCGCGAGAAGATGTTCGACCTCGGCCGCGGGCAATTGCTTTTCGAAAAGGGCCGACAGCAGTTCTTCGGTTGGGTGTTCTATTTCCGGCATTCGTTCCACCTCTTCATTTGCTTGATCCCGCGCCGCAGGAATTCGCCGACGGTCGACGTCCGCACCTGCAACACCTCCGCGATCTGCCAATACTGCAAACCCTGCCCGCGGAGTTCCAGACAGGCCCGCTGCTGCGGCGAGAGATTTTCCATCGCGTCTTGGAATCCTTCGAGCCATTCCTTTTCGATCAACTCCTGCTCCGGGTCCTTGGCCAAACTGGCTATCGCTTCGGCAATGGCCGCCGAATACGGCGACTCCCTGTCGTTCCGCTCCAAGCTATCGATGCCGGCATTGCGCGCCACACGGTAGACCCAGGCTTTGGCATCCTCGATGGCCGCCCCGTCCCGCAGAGCGATATACAACCGGAGGAACGCGTCCTGCGTTACCTCCTGGGCCCTCGCCGCGTCCAGCCCGAGGGCCAGAAGGTAACGAAACACGCCGTCACGTGCGGCCGTGTAGAGCTCGGCGACCCGCTGCTCGACCGACGTCATTTGCCACAAATCGCTGCTCACCGGTGGCACCATGGTTCCGGCTGGCGGCTTCCGATTTCCATGTCTGCCATAAAGACGGTTTGAGGTGCGGCCGTAACTACACCCGGACGAAGGTTTTCGGAACGGGTTGGACGGGGTGAGGCACCACAGCTAGAGTATCTCGACGCGCCCCCATCCGCTGCGCGAAGTCCCACGAGTTGGCTCGCGAACCGCGGAGACGGCCAGACAGCGTTTACCGATTACCGGCCGACTCCAACGGCGAAGCGCTGGGCGAACGAAGAGTTCGAATATCCCGCATCGGTGGTTGCCCGAAGAAACGGCTGTATTCGCGGTTGAATTGGCTGGCACTCTCGTATCCGACCTCGAAGGCCGCACTGGCGGCGTCCAGACCATCCATGAGCATGCGTCCCCGCGCCGCCTGCAACCGAAGCTGCTTCTGATACTGAAGCGGACTCATGGCGGTCAGCACCCGGAAATGATGGTGCAGCGTGGACACGCCCATCCCAGCGATCTCCGCGAGAGCTTCCACCCGTAACGGCTTCGGATAGTTCGCGCCGATCCAGGCGATCGCCTTGGCCGTCCGATGGCTCTGCTCTCCCAGCGTTGCAATCGCTCGCAGGCGCGCTCCCTCCGCACTGTGAAGGATTCGGTAGACGATCTCGCGTTGAATCAGGCCGCTGAGAAAAGGAATGTCCCGCGGCGTGTCGAGCAGGTCCACGAGCCGGCAGCAGGCACTGAGGAATTCGACCGTGGTCTCACCGGTCGCCATGCCAGGAGTGTCGGACGGCGGCTCAGCCGCCTGCATCTCCTCCCGGCTGAGAACTTCCCGGACCATGGGCATTTCCAGTTTGAGCGACAAGGCCAGGCACGGCACCTTTCGACTGGCCTCGATCACCCGGCTGAAGACGGGCAAATCGACCGACGTCAGCAGGAATCGCGACGCATCGCAGATGAAAGTGGTTCGCCCGAGGTCTACCCGCTTCCTCCCTTGGGCGATCACGGTCACGCTGGCATCGTAGGTCATCGAGCACGCCGCGGTCGGGGCAGAGCGCCGCACGAGCGTCACGGGTGGAACGTCGATTACCCGTTTCTCTGCCGAACCCACGAACAAGGCAATCTTGCATGCCAGCTCAGCCCGCAATTCGTTCGCTCGATCTCGCAACTGAGACACCTCTCCACCGCGGTTTTTCATGGTAACGGTTTCGCTCTCCTCTACCCAAGGATAACCGCTGGCACTGTGCGTTGATCAACAGTGCAAGAGGAATAGGCAACAAATCGGTAGGATCGGGATACCGCTTTAACGGCTCCCGAGTCTAACCTGGAGATGAGGGAAACAGTTCCCAAGGAGAAACAAATGCAGAAACGCAAACTTGGAAATAGCGGCCTGGAAGTTTCGGCTCTCGGGCTCGGCTGTATGGGAATGAGCTTTTCTTACGGTCCGCCCAAAGACAAGCGGGAGATGACCACTCTGATCCGGGCAGCCGTGGAACGCGGCATCACATTCTTCGATACCGCCGAAGTGTACGGCCCGTTCACAAACGAAGAACTCGTGGGCGAAGCGCTCGCTCCCTTCCGTGGACGAGTGGTGATCGCCACCAAGTTCGGTTTCGATCTGAGTGGCAGCGACAATCGGCCGGGAGCGGCAGGTGTGAATAGCCGGCCCGAGCACATCAAGCAAGCCGCCGAGGGCTCGCTCCAACGGCTCAAGATCGAGACAATCGACCTGCTCTACCAACATCGGGTTGACCCGAATGTGCCGATCGAAGACGTGGCCGGCGCGGTGAAGGACCTGATTCAGGAAGGCAAGGTGAAGCACTTCGGCCTGTCCGAAGCGGGAGTGAAGACCATCCGCCGCGCACACGCGGTCCAGCCGGTCACGGCTCTGCAGAGCGAATACTCGCTGTGGACGAGGACTCCGGAGAAGGAAGTCATACCGACGCTGGAGGAACTCGGCATTGGCCTTGTCCCCTACAGCCCCCTGGGCAAGGGCTTCCTCACCGGCAAGATCGGCGAAAATGCAAAGTTCGACAGCTCCGATTTTCGCAGCACCTTGCCTCGCTTCACGCCAAAGGCTCTCAAGGCGAATCAGGCCCTGATCGATTTGCTCGCCAGCATCGGAGAACGGAAGAAGGCGACGCCCGCTCAGATCGCACTCGCCTGGCTGCTAGCCCAGAAGCCGTGGATGGTGCCGATCCCGGGCACCACAAAGCTCGATCGCCTGGACGAAAACATCGGGGCAGTTTCAGTCGAACTCACGCCCGGCGATCTCCGCGACATCGAGAACGCCGCCGCAAAGATCACGGTCGAAGGCGCCCGGTACCCCGAGAAGCTGGAGCAGATGACAGGCCGCTAAGTGGCCACGCGAAGGAGTTCAAGAAATGGATATCAAGAGAATTGGCTCACAACCTTCCGCGAAGGGACCTGCAGAGTGGTTCACTGGCACGGTACGTATCGATCCGCTCTTTCAGGCACCCGACCCGGCGCTGGTTCAAGGCGCCAGCGTCACCTTCGAGCCCGGCGCCCGGACGGCGTGGCATACCCATCCACTGGGCCAGACCCTGATCGTAATGGCCGGCTGCGGCCGGGCGCAGCGTTGGGGCGGGCCAGTCGAGGAAATTCGGCCCGGTGACGTGGTCTGGTTCGCTCCGGGCGAGAAGCATTGGCATGGAGCTACACCGGCCACGGCCATGATGCACATCGCGATTCAGGAAAAGCTCGACGGCAGGGTCGTCGACTGGATGGAGCACGTCAGCGACGAGCAGTACAAGGCCTGAGTGAAGGCCGGGAAGGAACCAATAGGAGCATAAACTCATGTACAAAGCCAAGGCTTACTCCGCTGGCAGCGCGACATCGCCGCTTGCCTCCACAACAGTCACGCGTCGAGATCCAACCGAACGGGACATACAGATCGAGATCCTCTTCTGCGGGATCTGCCACTCGGATCTACATCAGGTCCGCAATGAATGGAGCGGCATCATGCCGACGGTCTATCCGTGCGTGCCAGGCCATGAGATCGTCGGCCGTGTCACCAGGGTCGGCTCCGCGGTTACGAACTTCAAGCCCGGCGACCTTGCCGCAGTCGGTTGCATCGTCGATTCCGACCGCACCTGCCCCGAGTGCAAAGCCGGCCTCGAGCAATTCTGCCCGAACCTGACTCTCACCTATAACTTCCCCGATAAGCACCTGGGAGGCGTCACCTATGGCGGCTACTCCGACAGCGTGGTCGTCGACGAGCATTTTGTCTTGCGAGTGCCTTCGAATCTCGCTCTTGCCGGAACCGCACCGCTCCTCTGCGCCGGAATCACGACATATTCACCCATGCGCCATTGGGGCGTCACCAAAGGCAAGAAGGTTGGCGTGGTGGGTCTCGGCGGCCTGGGCCACATGGGTGTTAAGTTCGCTCATGCGCTCGGAGCGCACGTCGTAGTCTTCACTACCTCACCTAAGAAGAAGGAAGATGCGCTCCGGCTGGGCGCGGACGAAGTTGTCATCTCGCGGAATGCCGACGAAATGCAAAAGCACGCCGGCAGCTTCGATTTCATCCTCGATGCCGTCTCCGCCGATCACGACATCAACACTTACATTCAACTCCTGCGGCGCGATGGCAACCTCACCCTCGTCGGCGCGCCTGAGAAGCCCCTCGCGGTCGCTGCCTTCGGCCTCCTGTTCGGACGCCGCAGCCTCTCCGGCTCGCCGATCGGCGGTATCCCCGAAACTCAGGAGATGCTCGACTTCTGCGGGACACACAACATCACCGCCGATGTGGAAGTCGTCCCGATCCAGAAAGTCAATGAAGCCTACGAGAGACTGCTCAAGTCCGATGTGAAGTACCGCTTCTCCATTGATATGGCGTCTCTCAAATCGGAGTAAGACGGCGAATCCGCACTGTCGCATGCCTGGCCAATTCGGAAGAAATGAACAAAGCGCTGGATTGCCAGGTTCCCGTCATGGCACCGGCACTAGCAGCGTCTTGCCGATCACGGTGGTCAAACCGTCCAACATGTCCATGAAGCTTGCAGCCAGCGACGGATTCGTGCTTAGCTGCCAAAGATGTTCGGCGTTTTGCCACGCCGACTCCCGAGCCGCGGTCACACTCCAGGCGGCAAGTGTATCTTCCAGGCGGGAGATCGGTGGGAGCCCCCCGCCGGGGAGACGGACATTCAGCGTGACCTTAGCGGACTCGATGAGGCGGTCAAGCGTGGAATTGAGCGCGGTGTAGTCGCCATAGTGCGTTCCGCCGCGATCTGGGGTTGTGCCGGTGACCCGACAAGTGGCGACGATGGATTCAGGCAGGTCGTGATTGATATGGGCATTAATGCCGGCAAGCGCGAATTGGATTCGCGCCACCGCGTCCTGGTTGCGGCTATCGAAGAGAACTTGCCAGCAAGTGGGCGTTGCCTCGCCGGAGAGTGAGGATTTAAGGGCGGAAAAGTAGAAGCGTGCGAATTGCACGTCGAGTTGGGCCAGCCATGCGGGATCGGTGAATCCGCCGCCGGCGACGCGAGCCTCGACCGCCTGCGTCACCTGCAGGTACAGCCAGTTGAACCACTGCAGGCCATCTTCGTCAGCGCACGTGGCGCCAATGGCTTGCAGAGTTTGGAGAACGTCCGCGATCGATTGCGGAGTGGCCTGGACAGCGGTGAGCAGCGCAGCGTCGTACGGGTACATGCTCCATTTTAGCCTGCGATGTGTCGATATGATGGACACAATGCCGGAATTTCATTTCTACGAGCCTTCAAAAGGTCACGGCCTCATGCACGATCCGTTCAAGGCGATCGTTGCGCCGCGGCCGATCGGCTGGATATCGACCCGAGACGCCGAAGGCCGCGTGAATCTTGCGCCGTACAGCTTCTTCAACGCCGTGTGCGACCATCCGCCAATGGTCATGTTCAGCTCGGCGGGGTGGAAGGACACAGTGGCCAATATCAAGACGACCGGCGAGTTTGTCTGCAATCTTGTCACCCGTCCGCTCGCGGAGAAGATGAACCAGACGTCGGCCGCCCTGCCGCGCGGCGTTAGCGAATTCGAGTTCGCCAGGCTGGACGCAGCTCCGAGCCAGATGGTAATGCCGCCGCGCGTGGCAGAGGCCCCCGCGGCCCTGGAATGCAGGCTGGTGCAGATTGTACAGTTGCATGGCACCGATGGCTCCACGCTCGACCAGTACCTCACGATCGGAGAAGTGGTTGGCGTACATATCAATCGCGCTTATCTCAAGGAAGGACTCTTCGACCTTCTGGCGACGCATCCCGTGCAGCGCGCGGGTTACACCGCGGATTACACCGAGGCTACGACAGCTTTCCAAATGACGCGGCCGTAAGGAAGACTCCTCGCGACCGCGGCGCTTGCGCGATGATGGAATCATGACTCTGCGCGAAGCGTGGACGGAGTTCATCGTGGCCGATGACTACGAACAACACATGGCTGCGATCGGACAGGCCCAGGCGAACGCATTGCTGGTCGCCGAACTTGTGGCCGCGGCTCAACCGCAAACGGGCTCGCGCGTCTTGATCGCGGGAGCGGGTACGGGCCAGATGTTCGAGTATTGTCCGGCGGGGCTGTGGGACGCGTTCGACCTTACCTGCTCCGATCTCAATCCGACGTTTCTGCGGAAACTGAGATCGCGCCACGCGTGCACCACCGCGGTCGATGACATTGAGGATTCGCGCCTCGATCCAGGATTTTCGCTCATTGTCGTGGTGCTGGTGCTAGAGCACGTGGATTGGCGAAAGGCCCTGGCGTCGCTGGCGCGCTTGCGTCCGGAGCGAGTGGCCATCGTGATTCAGCGCAATCCGGAGGGCCGGCTGCCACAGCGCGAGCGGCCCGGGACCATGCGTATGTTCGGCACCGAACTCAATCCGAAGTTTCTTGACGCGGGGGAGGTGGTCGCCGAGTTCGCTCGCTGCGGCTTCGCGCTGCGATCCCAGGCGGAGCGACCGGTTCCCGATGGCAAGACGATGGCTGGCCTGCTCTTCGCACGCGGAGCCGGAGATCTCCGCCGCGGAAACCCTCCTTCCGCGCTTACGGCGTCTCCGCGGTCGCCTGAGCGGACGCTCTCGCCATCCGCTTTCAAACCTGGGACGCATTCGTAGCCGCCGGTTTCTCCCCTCGGGGGAGGGCTTGGTATAATCGCGACAATCGGGATGCATGGCTAAGATGCCGCGGGCTGCTGGGACAACGGCTAGCGTCGAGGACAAGTTCAAAGGAGCGCTCACCGCGCTCGTCGAACAGGTGAAGTGCGATCACTCCATTTTGGCCGCGATTCTATGCGGCAGTTTGTCGCACGATACCGTCTGGTCGAAGTCCGATATCGACCTGATCCTGCTAACCATCGACGATAAGAAGACCGGCAAGGACGGTCTGTGCCTCTACGCCGACGGCATCAACGTCCACGCCATTCTCTTGCCGCGCGCCGAATTCCGCAAGACTATGGAAGGCGCCATTCGCAACTCATTCATCCACTCGCTGATCGCCAAGGGACGCCTGCTCTACACCCACGATGAGAGCATTACGGCACTCTGCGAAGGACTGCAGGAACTTGGCGAGCGGGATATGCAGTTGCAACTGCTCGCCGCGGCGAGCCACGCTCTGCCCTCGGTGTACAAAGCGCACAAGTGGCTGATCACGCGTGGCGACCTGGAGTACACGGCGCTCTGGATTCTGCACTCCGCCAACGCAGTGGCGAAAATCGAAGTACTCGAAGCCGGCATGCTCGTCGACCGTGAAGTACTCCCGCAAGCGCTCAAGCTGAATCCGCCGTTCTTCAAGGCCATCTACACCGACCTCCTCAACACAAAGAAGACGCGGCCGGCAGTCGCATCGGCGCTCTCGGCGATTGATCAATACCTCCTGAAGCGCGCCCCCACAATCTTCTCGCCCGTCATCGATCATCTCACGGAAGTGGGCGAAGCTCGCTCGGCCACCGAAATCGAAGACTACTTCAAGCGCAACTTCGGCATCGAAGGCGTTACCACGGCATGTGAATACCTCGCCGACCAGGGTCTAATCGGCAAAGCGCCGCTCGCCGCACGCCTGACCAAACGGAGCAATATCGATGTGGACGAAGTGGCGTTCTTCTGCGGAACGAAGGTGGCCCATGGCCGGTAGCCCCAAACGGGCCGCGGCGAAGCCCACCGCGCGCACCACCATCGCGGTCGAGGGCGCCCGTGTTCACAACCTCAAGAACGTGTCCCTCGAATTACCCCGCGACCGTCTGATCGTGGTTACGGGACTCTCGGGGTCGGGCAAATCGAGCCTCGCCTTTGACACTATCTACGCGGAAGGGCAGCGCCGGTACATGGAGTCGCTCTCTACATACGCCAAGCGTTTCGTGTCGCAGGTGACCAAGCCGGATGTGGACTTCGTTTACGGCCTCTCGCCGGTAATCTCCATCGAACAGAAAACCACCGGCAGCAATCCCCGTTCGACAGTCGGAACCATGACCGACATCGCCAGTTACCTGAATCTGCTGTTCGCCACTATCGCCGAGCCGCGCTGCCCGCGCACGGGCGAGCGCGTCGCCAGCCGCACCCCGAATCAGATCCTCGAAGCGGTTGTGGCGCTGCCCGAAGGCGCCGAAATCGAACTCCGCGCGCCGGTATTCAGGGTGTACGGCGAGGAGTTGGACTTCGTCTTCACCGAGGTCCGCAAGAAGGGCTGCCGCCAGTTGGTGATCGACGGCAAACGCCTCGACCTTTCGGAAGAGCTCCCGCTCGACGATCCGGCGGTCACGGACATGGATGCGGTGGTCGATCATGTGATCGTGGGCCGCAGGCACGAGAAGGCGATCAAGGCGGCCATTACGGCGGCACTGTTGGTGGGCGATGGACTGATGCAGATCCAGGTGCTGAAAGGCGCATCGAGAACGGACGCCGACCGCTTCTACAGAAGCCTGTGCAGCCCCACGCACCACTTTGTCTACGGCGGCATCGAACCCGAGTACTTCATGTTCAACAATCCGGAGAGCGCCTGCCGCACTTGCGGCGGGCTGGGCGTATACAAGATCACCCATCCGGAGCTGCTGGTTCCCGACCCGAAGCGCAGCATTCGCGGCGGCTGCCTCGTGAAGGAGGCGTACAAATACAACCCGGACACATGGGACGGCCGCATCATGTACGCGCTCTCCACGGTGCTGAAGTTCTCGCTCGACACCCCGTGGGAGAAACTGCCGGAGATGGTCCGCCACTCGATCCTCTACGGTCTGGACGGCCGGAAACTGCGAACCACATCGCCGCCCGAATCGAAGGTCAAGCGCAATGACTGGGACAAGCACGAGGTCGGCTTCGGTGGAATCGCGCGCCGCATCGAGCGCCAGTACCGCCGCTATCGCCAGCGCGGCGAAGCCAGCAGCGGAATGGAGGAGTGGCTCGACAAAGTGATGGTGGAGCGCACTTGCCCCGATTGCGGCGGAGCGCGCCTGCGCGCCACGCGTCTGCTTTTCACCATCGCGGACAAAACCATCCACGACGTGGGCGGACTCAACTTCGACGAGCTTTATACGTTCCTCGGCAGCGTCAAGCCGGCCGGGCGCGGCGCGGATGCAGGGCGTCAGGTGCTGACCGAAATCCGCCGCCGGGTGGAACTACTGCTCGGTATCGGCCTCGATTACTTAAACCTCAACCGGCGTTCCGGTACGCTCTCCGGTGGCGAATCACAGCGCATCCGCCTCTCCACCCAAATCGGATCGGGCCTGATGGGCATGCTCTATGTGCTTGACGAACCCAGCATCGGCCTGCATCCCAAAGACAACGTCAAGATGATCGCGACGCTCGAGAGCCTGCGGGACATCGGCAACACCGTGATCGTCGTCGAGCACGACGAGGACACCATCCGTGCCGCGGACTACATAGTCGAGATGGGGCCCGGACCTGGCATTCATGGAGGCGAGGTCGTTGCCCAAGGCACAATCGAGGATATCCTCACCTGCAAAGCGTCGCCGACCGGCCAGTTCCTCTCTGGCAAACGGAGCATCGAAACACCGTCCCGCCGCCGCAAAGGCACGGGCCAGACGTTGACAGTGCGTGGCGCGCGAGAGAACAACCTCAAGTCGGTCGACGTCACATTCCCGCTGGGCAGCCTGATCGCCGTCACCGGCGCGTCGGGTTCCGGGAAGAGCTCACTGATTAACGAGATCCTATACAAGGCTCTCTGGAAGCGGCTCGTGGACACGCGTACGTTGCCGGGCGATCACGACGGCCTCGATGGCGCCGATCACGTGCACAAGGTCATCAACATCGATCAATCCCCCATTGGCCGCAATAGCCGCTCGAACCCGGCAACCTACATCGGGTTCTATGACACGATTCGCGAGCTCTTCTCTCGCACTCCGATCGCCGTAGAGCGGGGCTATGCTCCGGGCCGGTTCAGCTTCAACGTAAAGGGCGGCCGCTGCGAGGAATGCCAGGGCGAAGGCGTCATCACCACGCAACTGTACTTCATGCCCGACGTCGAAGTGATGTGCGCCGTCTGCAAGGGCGCCCGCTTCAGCGCCGAAACGCTCGATGTCACTCTGCGCGGCAAAACCATCACCGACATTTTGAACATGCCGGTGGAAGAGGGCGTCGCCTTTTTTGCCAGCGAGCCCGCCATCAGCAAGAAGGTCGAGGTGCTGAACGATCTCGGACTGGGCTACCTCACGTTAGGACAATCGGGAACTACGCTCTCGGGTGGTGAAGCGCAGCGCATCAAGATTGCAGCCGAACTTTCCAAGTTACAGAGGTCGAAGCACACTGTCTATATCCTCGATGAGCCAACCACCGGCCTGCATCTTGCCGATGTCGAACGCCTGATCGAATGCCTCAACCGCCTCGTGGACGCCGGCCACACCGTCATCGTGATTGAGCATCACCTGGATGTGATCAAGACTGCCGACTATGTGATCGACTTAGGCCCGGAGGGTGGTCACGCCGGTGGCGAAGTGGTGGTGATGGGAGCGCCTGAAGAAGTGGCGGCATGTAAAGCGTCCCACACTGGCCGCTACTTGAGAACCCGCCTGCGAGCCTAACCGATACACGAGCCGGCCGCGCGAATACCGAGTCATCAGTTGGCTGGCCGGCGATGCTGATTTCCGAGTCGGTATGGTCACCGTAGGGCGGGCTTCCGCCGGCGCACGGGGGGCGCCGGCACGGTCGCGACGATGGCGCGCAGACGGCCGACCAGGTCATCGATCAGGCCGGCGATATCGTCGGTCTCGTGGTCGTACCAGGCGTTAAACGCCGTGTCGTGAAGCGCGCGCGCGACAAAGGCGAGGAGCATCGGCGTGTTGTCGCCGCGGGCGGCGCCCAGCCGCCGGGCCATTAACGCGGCGATCCGCTCCTCGAGACGGTTGCGATGCTCCATCATGGCGCGCCTGAGGGCGGTCGTCTCGCGCAGCAGGCGTATGATGTAGCGGAGAAGGTCTCGTTCCGCGAGGCCGGCCTCAACGGCTGGTACGAGGGCATTGCGGATCGCGACGAGCGGCGGTTCGTCGCGGGGGCGCGCGGCCAACTCGGCGAGCAGCAACTCCCCAAACCGGTCGGAGCGCTCCACCATCACGTCTTCCTTAGACTCGTAGTAACGGAAAAATGTCCGGCGGGAGACGCCCGCGGTCCGGGCGATCCGCTCGACAGTGGTCTTTTCGAAGCCGCGCGAGAGGAACAGCTCCTCGGCGGCGGCGCTCAGGGCGGCCCGCACCACCTGCCGCTTGTGCACCTGGAGACTCTGCGGCGCGGACGGCACCGCCTCGGCAAACGGCTTGGCTTTTCGCTCCGGCCGTTTCGAGCCTGCGTGACTCATTGGGCGGATTGTAGCACAGGGGGTTGACAATGGCACTGAGTGCCATTACGATGGCAGGTGTCATTGACGTCGTCCCGGCCGAGGGACGGCCGGCTCGCGTGAGGCAGATCCGCTCTCGTGATCGGAGCCCGGAGTCACGGGGAGGATTGGTTATGTGTGTCATGCGGTTAGCGGTGGCCGGCGCATTGGGGATGGTGGTGGGTGCGATCACTGCGGCGACGGCGCAGGTGGCGCCGCCTGTCCCATCGGAGGCCGAGGTCGCGGCTCGCGTCGACGCCCTGCTGGGGCGGATGAGCCTCGAAGAAAAGATCGGGCAGCTCACCCAGATTGGTCCAGGGGCTGCCGGCCCCGGGGAACCGCAACCGGAGGAGCTCATCCGCGAGGGAGAGGCTGGATCGGTGCTGTGGACCATCGATTCCGCCCAGATCCAGAAACTGCAGGAGATCGCCGTCAAGAACAGCCGGCTGAAGATCCCCCTCCTGTTCGGTTTCGATGTGATTCACGGCTACAAGAATGTCTTCCCCGTGCCGATCGGCATGGCTTCCAGTTGGGACCCCGCAATGGTGGAGAGATCCCAGGCGATAGCCGCGCACGAAGCATCCGTCTCGGGCATCAACTGGACGTTTGGCCCGATGGTCGATATCGCGCGCGATCCCCGCTGGGGACGCATCGTGGAAGGCGCGGGCGAAGACCCCTTTCTGGGCGCCGCGATGGCCCGCGCGCAGGTCCTCGGTTTCCAGGGGCCCCGGCTCGGCACGCCCAATCGGGTGCTGGGCAGCGTGAAGCATTTTGCCGGCTACGGCGCGGCTGAAGGCGGACGCGACTACGATGCCTGCTACATTCCCGAGGTACTCTTCCGCAACGTTTACCTGCGCCCCTTCGCGGCTGCCATCGATGCCGGTGTCGGCACGGTGATGAGCGCGTACATGGACCTCAACGACGTTCCTGCCAGCGGCAATCGGTGGCTGCTCGAGGACGTGCTGCGCCGCGATCTGGGCTTTCGCGGCTTTGTCATCAGCGATGCGTGGGCGGTCGCCTCCCTCACCGCGCACGGCTACGCGCGCGATCCGGCAGATGCCGCATTTCACGGCCTCACGGCCGGGGTCAACATGGACATGGGCAGCCAAACGTATCTGAAGAACGTCGCTGCGCTCGTCGGATCCGGCAAACTACCTGTCGCCGTGGTGGACCAGATGGTACGCGAGGTTCTCGCCATCAAGATTCGCATGGGGCTTTTCGAGAATCCCTACGGCGATCCGGCTGCCAAAGACAAGGTTTTGAACGATCCTGCCCACCGCGCTGCCACGCGCGTGGCGGCGCAACGCTCCATGGTTCTTCTCCGCAACGAGAACGGCGCGCTGCCCCTGAAGAAGACCCTTGGCTCGATCGCGCTGATCGGGCCGCTTGCCGATTCAACTGAAGAGATCAAGGGATCCTGGACAGTCGAGGGTGGCGCGGCAATCTCGGTGCTGGAGGGGCTGCGCAACAAACTGCCGAACGCCAGGATCGAGTTCGTGCGCGGCGGCGACATGCAGAGGCTCTTCCCTCTGCCATGGGACGCGATGGAAGGAAAGAAAGCTACCCCGCTGATGCCCGAGGCGGAAATGAAGCAGGAACTGGAGAAGGCGGTGGATGCCGCCAAACGCGCCGATACCGCCGTGCTGGTGCTCGGCGAACGCACCTCCATGAGTGGCGAAGCCGCCTCGCGCGCGTCGCTGACTCTTCCCGGGAACCAGCAGCAACTGCTGGAAGCGGTGGTGGCCACCGGTAAGCCCGTGGTGCTGGTGCTTCTCAATGGCCGGCCGCTCGACATCGCCTGGGCCGCCGGGCATGTGCCCGCCATTTTGGAAGCCTGGTACCCTGGCACCGAAGGCGGCAATGCCATCGCCGATGTGCTCTTTGGCGATGTCAACCCAGGAGCCAGGCTTCCGGTCTCCTGGCCGCGCACCACCGGTCAGGTGCCCACTTACTACAACCACAACCTAACGCAGGCCCACGAAGACGATCCGCAATTCACCTCGCGCTACGGGGACTTCGTCACCGCGCCTCTGTATCCGTTCGGATATGGGCTCAGCTACACCACGTTCGGATTCTCGAACCTTACGCTGGACAGGAAGTCAATCGGCGCGTCGGACTCCTTGCCCGTTTCCGTCGACGTCGAGAACCAGGGCCGCGTGGCCGGAGACGAGGTTGTACAGCTCTACATCCACCAGCGGGCCGGCAGCGCATCGCGGCCCGTACGCGAGCTCAAAGGGTTTGAGCGCGTGACCCTGGCTCCTGGAGAGAAGAAGACCGTGCACTTTTCGCTCGGCCCGAATGAGCTGAAATTCTGGAGCCCGCAAGCCCGGGCCTGGGTTGTCGAACCGGAAGAGTTCGACGTTTGGGTGGGTGGAGACTCGAAGGCCCCCTTGCACGCGGAGTTCAAGGTCAACCAGTAGTGCAATCGAAAGAACGCTCGTCCGGGGAGGTCCACTACCTCCTCAACAAGGGTCTCTTCGAAATCGAAAACCCGTTACTGCGCAACGCCTCGCGTACCGCAACATCGCCGGGCATTTCCCCTGCCTGGAGTTAAGATGGAACCTTCGCGCTCGCGCACTGGGCGTACTTGGTACGCTCGGGAACTCGCTGTTTTTCGGGGATCCAGCGATGCCCCAACTTTCATGTCCCGCACCCAATCGGATTAGCTTGACCCTCGGAAGCTGCGAGATATGCTCAAATTGACCTTGGTTACCACCGATATGTGAGTTAATGGGGCCTGACCCCACTTGGGGGAAGAATGCCACACGAGTCGGCTCACTTGCGCCGGGCAACGACGGCACGCCGTGCTCGCACGCTCGGCGGGTTGGTGTTCGCCATAGTGGCGGCAGGCCTTTCGACTGAAGCGGCAGTCTCGCTGCCGACTCTCACCTCGGCGAGCGCGGTCCACGGCATGACCAACTCAGAGGCCGCCCGCAGCTACCCGGTACGCCTGAGTAATGTATGCGTACTCTACTACAACCCCGACATCGGCAATCTGTTTGTCAACGATTCCAGCGGAAGCGTTTACGTAGACGTACGGGGCCAGCGGCAGCTCGGCTTGCACGCCGGCGACCTTCTGGAAATTAGCGGAGTCAGCGGCGCGGGCGGTTTTGCGCCGGTCGTACGCCAGCCGGCTATCCGGATCGTTGGCCACCGGCAACTACCCGCCGCTCCAAGAGTCAGTCTGGACTACCTGCTGACAGGGCAGGCAGACACGGTGTGGGTGGAACTCGAGGGCATCGTCCGGGCTGTTGTGGAATCGGACCATCTCACCGCGTATGCCGATCAAGGGGCTTCCGGCAAGGGGAACATCCTGGTAACCATTGCGACCGGCGTTGGCCGTCTGGACGTGATCACTGTCGAATCCGGCGGTGTCGACTACCGCAACCTGGTGGATAGTGACGTGGTGGTGCGCGGCGTTTGTGGCCCGCGTTTCAACAAGAACCGGCAGCTCATTGGTGTGCATTTGTTTACGCCGAGCCTTACCGAAATGCACGTGGTGCGGCGTGGCTCCGCGGATCCGTTCTCTCTTCCAGTTCGGGGGGTGGAAACGGCGATGCAGTACGCGCCGCATGCCGCACCTGGCCACCGCATTCGGGTAAGAGGAGTCGTCACGTCCCGTTGGGGCGGGCGATGGATTTCCATCATGGACCATGGTCACGGCATGGTCCTTGAGAGTCCCAACGCCAGCCATCTTGCGATTGGCGATCTGATTGATGTCGTCGGTTTTCCGGGGATCAACGGCTACACCGCGACGCTGGAGGATGCGGAGTGCCGCCGAATCGGAGCGCAGGCACCGCCGTCGCCTCGGCTGATCAGTGCGGAAGAGGCGTTCAAGGGGGACCCTGACTCCGAGTTGGTGCGAATCCGGGGACGGCTGCTGGGCCAGACGGTGACGCCGGACGAACGGACCTTGCTGCTGTCGGCGGACGGGCGGGCCTTTGCGGCTGTGCTTCGAGCTTCGGCCTCCGAGAAATCGATGACCGCGCTGACTGATGGGAGCACCCTGGAGCTGACCGGAATCTGCTCGGTGGAAGTCCTGCCCGACAAGACGCCGAAAGCAGTGCGGATTCTGCTGCGCTCGTTGGACGATATCGCCGTTCTCGAGCAGCCCTCGTGGTGGACCGGCCCGAGGACCTTGATCGTAGTGGGCGTTTGTTTCGGGATCATTCTGTTCGGCGCCGCCTGGGTGTCTGTGCTGCGCCGCCAGGTAGGCGCTCGAACGGAAGCACTCCGTGCCACCCTGGAATCGACCGCCGACGGAATTCTGGTGGTTGACTCGGCTGGAATGGTGGTGGCGTGGAACGGCAAGTTTCGGGAGATGTGGGGCATCCCAAAACGCGCCTTCGATTCGCGCGAAGACGGCAGCCTGCTGAAGGAGGTTCTGCCGCAGCTCCGCGATCCCGAGTGTTTTCTCCAGCGGGTGCATGAAATAAACGCCGACCCGGAGGCCCACACGGACGACACGGTCGAGCTGAAAGACGGGCGTATCTTCGAACGCCATTCGGAGCCGGAGGTCCTGCGCGGGAAAAACATCGGGAGGGTCTGGGGTTTCCGGGATGTGACCGCGGGCAGGAAGCTCCAAGCGAGCCTCGATGCGGAGAGACATCTTCTCCATCAATTGATGGACAATCTGCCGGATCACATCTACTTCAAGGACCGGGAAAGCCGATTCACGCTGGTCAACCGGTCGCAAATGGCTTGCTTCGGGTGCAGCGAGGCGAGCCAGTTGCTCGGCAAGACCGACTTCGACTTCTTCACCCCCGAACACGGGCAGCAAGCCTGGGACGACGAGCAGGATCTGATCTTCGAGCGCAAGTCCGTCGTGCTGAAGGAGGAAAAGGAAACCTGGGTAGATGGCCACCAGAGCTGGGTTTCGACCACCAAGTTGCCATTCCGGGATGCCGCGGGGCGGATCGTCGGAACCTTTGGTGTCTCGCGGGACATAACGGACCGCAAGCGCATCGAGCAGGAACTCTCCGACGCAAAGAAAGCCGCCGAAGATGCCAGCCGCGCCAAGAGCGAGTTTCTGGCCAACATGAGCCACGAGATCCGCACGCCGATGAACGGCGTTCTAGGAATGAGCGAGCTGGCGCTGGAGACCGACCTCACGCTGGAGCAGCGAGAATGCATCTCCATGGTTCATTCGTCGGCGGAATCGCTGCTCACCATTATCAACGATATTCTGGACTTCTCAAAAATCGAGGCGGGACGGCTCGAGATGGACCGAACCGAGTTCGACCTCTGGGATTCTCTTGAGGACACGGCCCACTCACTGGCGCTGCGAGCGGGCGAGAAGCAACTCGAACTGATCTGCGAAATCCGGCCGGATGTTCCCGCGAGAGTGACGGGGGATCCGGTTCGCTTGCGTCAAGTCCTGATGAATCTTCTCGGGAATGCGATCAAGTTCACCAGTTCCGGAGAAGTTGCCCTGCGGGCCGAGGTCCAGGCGATCGAGGGAGACCATGCGGAACTGCTGTTTACCGTACGGGACACCGGGATCGGCATCCCGCCCGAAAAGCAAAAGTTCATTTTCGAAGCCTTCGCACAAGCGGACACCTCGACCACCAGGCTGTTCGGAGGCACCGGCCTGGGTCTGTCGATAGCGTCCCGGCTGGTCGAGATGATGGGCGGGCGGCTGCGAGTGGAAAGCGCCCCCGGGGAGGGAAGCCGGTTTCGCTTCACCGCTCAGTTCGACATAGTCCGCGGCCAAACGCAACTGCCTACGGCCGCCGACGAATCGAAACTGCGCGGTGTCCGCGTGCTCGTGGTGGACGACAATGCCGTCAACAGGCGGCTGCAGGGCGACATGCTGACGAATTGGGGCATGTGTGCCGACTCAGCGGACTCGGCCGCAGAGGCGTTCGTGACCCTGAATCGGCAACGTCGCGCCGGTTCGCCATTCGCTCTCGTTCTCTGTGACATCTCCATGCCAGGCGATGACGGATTTGCCTTGGCGGCGCGAATCCGCCTTGACCCGGAGATTGCAGCCACGCCGATCGTCATGATGGGCTCCGGCGGACGGCGGGGGGATGGTGCGCGGACCCGCGAACTGAATGTGGCTGCTTGCTTGATGAAGCCGGTCCGCAGATCGGAGTTGCGCGCCGCGGTCCTCGGTGCGCTGAGCCCAGAAGCGCAGCGGCGCGACGCATCCGCCACCACGGCCCCTCCGGCTGGCAGCCGCCGTTCATTGCGGGTCCTGCTGGCGGAGGACAATATTGTCAACCAACAGATCGTTTTGCGGCTCCTGCAAAAACTCGGCCATGTCGCTATTCTCGCGGTCGACGGGCAGAAGGCTGTGGATGCAGTCTCGCAAAACGAAATCGATTTGGTGCTGATGGACGTTCAAATGCCGGTGATGGACGGCTTCCAGGCGACCGCCGCAATCCGCCGTTTGGAACAGACAACCGGCGCCCACCACACGATAATTGCCATGACTGCACACGCAATGAAGGGCGACGATGAGCGCTGCATTTCGGCCGGTATGGACGGATATCTCTCCAAGCCAATTCAGCTTCCCCTGCTTCGGGAGATTCTGGCGCGCGTGCAATCGGGCGATGGTGTCCCGGAGGGCGCTTAGCTTATGGATGCGTGAGGATCGTCATCCGGAGTCGTGGTTCACCACCATGATCGATCTCCACGCCTTACCGGACGATTAGCCGGTAGCCGGCCCCGAGATATCGGCGCAAACAGAATTGCGATTCTCCGGCGGGGGTGTCCTCACTTTGGCGGATGGATACGGAGAATCGAGCGGGCCTCGGCCTCGATCCCGTAGCCCCTACAGCCCCGCCAGCACTTCCGCGGCGTGGCCTTTGGCTTTCACCTTGGCGTAGGTCTTTTCGATCTTGCCATCGGGGCCGATCACGAAGGTGCTGCGCACTATCCCCATCACCTTCTTGCCGTACATGTTCTTCTCCTGCCACACGCCGTAAGCCTGGGCCGCGGCTTTTTCTTCGTCGGCCAGCAACGTGAAAGGCAGATCGAACTTGTCCTTGAACTTCGCTTGCGCGGCCGGCTTATCGGGCGAGACGCCAATCACCGCCGCGCCCTTTTTCGCGAAGTTCTTGATGCCGTCGCGGAACTCGCAGGCTTCGACGGTGCAGCCGGGCGTATCGGCCCTCGGATAGAAATACAGCACCACGCGCTTGCCCTTGAGAGAGGACAGCTTGAATTCCGCGCCGCTATCCGTGCGCAGCGCGATATCGGGAGCCTTGTCGCCGATCTTCAACATGTTTCACCCCAGATGCTGCTTCAACAACTCCGTCACCACTGCCACGCTGGCCTGCCCGCGCGTGGCCTTCATCGCCTGGCCCACCAGGTAGTTCATCACGGTGGTCTTGCCGCCGCGATATTGCTCCACCTGCTTGGGACTGGCCGCGATCACATCCGCAATCACCTTTTCGAGCGCGCCCGTATCGCTGATCTGCTTCAGCCCTTCGCGTGAGAGGATCGCCGCCGCGCCGTCGCCACTGGAAAACATCTTGGCGAAAACTTCCTTGGCCAGCTTGCCGGAAATCTCGCCCGTCGCGATCAGCCTGGCCAACGCGCCCAGGTTTTCCGCGCTCACCGGCGATTCGCCGATCTCCTTGCCCTCGGCCTTCAGCGCGCCCGCCAGGTCGCCCATCACCCAATTCGCGGCGGTCTTGGGATCGCCTGAAACGCGCGCCACGGTTTCGTAGTAATCGCTCAACGCGCGCGTCTGCGTGAGCACTTGGGCATCGTATTCGCGCAGGCCATAAACGCTAGCGAAGCGCGCCCGCCGTGCGGCCGGCAATTCCGGGATAGTGGCTTTCACTTCCGCCAGCCAGGCTTCGCCGATCCGCAGCGGCACCAGGTCGGGCTCCGGGAAATAGCGGTAATCGTGGGCGTGTTCCTTGCTGCGCATGCCGGCGGTTTGGCCCAGATCCGGATCGTAGAGCCGCGTTTCCTGCTGCACTGTGCCGCCGCTATCGAGCACGGCCACCTGGCGCGCGATCTCGTAATCCAAGGCCTCTTTCAAAAAGCGGAACGAGTTCAGGTTCTTGATCTCCGCCTTGGTGCCCAGCTTTTCGGCCCCGCGCAGCCGCACCGACACGTTGGCATCGCAGCGCAGGTGGCCCTTTTCCATGTCGCAGCTCGAGACTTCGATGAATTGGAGCGCCTGCTTGACCTCGGCCAGGTACGCGTAAGCGTCGTCGGAGCTGCGCATGTCCGGATCGCTGACAATCTCGATCAGTGGCGTGCCGCTGCGGTTCAGATCCACGTAGGAAGCGCGGCCAGAATCCTTGAAGCCCTCGTGAATGCTCTTGCCCGCGTCGTCCTCCATGTGGACGCGCGTCACGCCGATGCGCTTGCGCTCACCGCCGACTTCGATGTCCACGTAGCCGCCCTCGGAGAACGGCTCATCGTATTGCGAGATTTGATAGCCCTTAGGCAGGTCCGGGTAAAAATAGTTCTTGCGCGCGAAGCGCGAAACCGGGCGGATGCGGCAATTGAGCGCCAGCGCGCCCTTGATGGCCAGTTCCACCGCGTGCCGGCTCAGCACCGGCAGTGCGCCGGGCAGGCCCAGGCACACCGGGCAGACGTTGGTGTTGGGCGGCTCGCCGAAGCTGGTCGGGCATCCGCAAAATATCTTGGTCGCGGTCGAGAGCTGGACGTGAACCTCCAGCCCGATCACCGCTTCATAGCGCGCAATCGCTTCTGGGCTGGCTAATTCGGTAGCGGAAAACGGCATGATTTCCTTACATTATAGAGGTAGGATAGACGATCGGTTTTGGTCGTCTATCGAGCTTCGAGAGAATCGGGCCGGCATACAACGTTGACAGGCGGAAGCGCCTGTCCCACCTAACGCGGCAGGCCACAAAAACCGATGGCCCATCCTATTGCCGCGGCGAATCCGGCGGGCCGAGACGGCCCTCGAGTTCGCGGATGAAGCTTTCAAGCGCCTGGCGTTCGGCCGCCTGCCATTTGACGACCACGAAGAAGTGGCCGCGGTTGAAGAAGACGGTATCGGCGGACGGACGCCAGCGCTGGCTCAGCTCCAGGCCTACGGTCGCCGAGGAGAGCGCATAGACGCGCGCCGCGAGCTTGCCGGGGCCTTCGTACAGACCCTCTTTGAGCCACTGGATTTCGTTGCGTGGCACCGGGTCGGGAGCCTCGGATACCGGAACCTCGCGCGCCACCACCAGCCGCCAGCCTCCCGCCGCACCGGCAGGAAACAGATTGGGAGGCATCGCCACCGGGCTGTGGCAGCCGGCCAGCACGCAACAGGCGCCCGCCGTCAGAATCTTCAGTGCCCAAGCCATCAGCTTGATTTTGACATGAGTGCGAGACATGGGGGCGGGGACAGACCGCTCTGTCCACGCGGCGCAAGAGCAGCGCCTTGGGACAGAGAGGTCAGTCCCCGCGATAAGTGTTGGAACAAGGTAGCTAGCATTGTCGTATACTAGGCATTGTGGAGTACCAAGACGAAGGCAGAGACCGGCGGATCACCCAACTACGCAAGGGCATCCTGGAACTGGTTGTGATGGGGGTTCTCTATGACGAGCGGCACTACGGCTATTCACTGGTGCGCGTGCTCTCCGAAAGCGGCTCCATTTCACTCAAGGAAGGCACCATTTATCCCATACTCGCGCGCCTCGACCGGGATGGTTTGGTGAGCTCGGAATGGGCGGAGTCCGCTCAGGGGCCACCTCGCAAATATTACGCGCTGACGGCTTCCGGCCGGCAGCTCTTCGATGCGCTGAGCCAGGAGCTGGACGTATTGGTTTCCCTGGTCCAACAGAAGTGGAAGGCCCCGGAGCAGTCGGAGGGCGCCGGGAAGAGACTTGTGGTCCGAAAGGGGTAGACAAGATGAACAACTATCCGGAAGTGGTGGCGAAGATCGCCAAGGACTATTTGGAGCGTGTGAGGTCACAGCTCCGCTTGGTTCCGGCCCATGAACAGATCGAGTTTCTGCGCGAGATCGAGTCGCACCTGTATGAGTCTTACCAGCAAATGCCGGGCGAAGACGACGTTGCGAGAATCCTCGCCGTGCTGCGGAACTTCGGCGAGCCCGCCGAGGTGGTGTCCGACCGGCTGCCAGGTGCGATGGTCCGTTCCGGCACCAAGCGCAACCTGCCGCTGTACATCATGGGCGGGATATTCCTCGCGCTGTTCGGACTGCCCCTGGGATCGGCCGGTTTCGGGGTGCTGGTGGGCCTGCTGGCAGCGCTGGCAGGCATTTTGGTGGCTTATTATGCGGTTGCCGGCAGCTTCCTACTGGTCGGCGCCGTGACTATGTTGCTGGGCCTGATTCGAATCGTCCTGCCACAGTTATTCGACAGACTGGTCGCGCTCGGCTATATCCAACTGGGCGGCCCGGTCGGCGAATTCCTCGATCACTTCTCGCCGGGAAATCAAGGAATCCTCATCATCTTGTTTGCCAGCTTATTTGCCGGCGCCGGGTGGGGCATGTTGTGGGTTGGCAAATACATGCTGCGAGGGCTGCGATTCCTCTTTAGCCTGACCTTCGACTGGATGCGGCGGTTCGCGCAAGGCGCCCGGCGGAAACTGCGCCGGGACGATCGCGAAGCGCCTCAGTTGGGCAAGGTATCGTTTGTGAAACAGTGACAAACGCGGCGGGGGCGGGGACAGGCGGGGGCGGGGCGGGGGCGGGGACCGCTCTGTCCGCGCGGCGCAAAAGCGGCGCCTTGGGACAGAGAGGTCAGTCCCCGGAAATCGCGGTGCTACCATCGCATAGATGGCGAAATTCAAGCCGCCGAAAGGCAAGCGGGCCGGCAAGCCCGTGCCGCAGGGCGCTCTTCCCTGCGTGATCTTCATCATCGGCGGGATCCTGCTGCTGATGCTGTTTCTGTTCCTGGTGCTGAAGAATTCGGGGCAATCGTAATGCGGATCGATAACCGGCAACTGGAGGCCATGCGGCCGGCGGAAATCGTCACCGGCTACTTGTTGACGGCGGAAGGCTCAGTGTTGATGAAGCTCGGCCACACGCAAGTGCTGTGCGCCGCCACCATCGAGGATACCGTGCCGCCTTTTCTGCGCAACAGCGGCAAGGGTTGGGTGACGGCCGAGTATTCCATGCTGCCGCGCTCCACCGCCAAGCGCACGCCGCGCGAGGTGGTCAAGGGCCGGCCCTCCGGCAGGACCCACGAAATCCAGCGTCTGATCGGCCGCTCGCTGCGTTCGGTGATGGACATGGCGGCGCTCGGCGAGCGCACCGTGATGCTCGATTGCGACGTGCTGCAGGCCGATGGCGGCACGCGCACGGCCTCCATCACGGGAGCCTTTGTGGCCCTGGCGCTGGCGCTGCGGCGCCTGAAGGATTTCGGCAAGCTGAAGTCGATGCCGGTGCGCGATTATGTGGCCGCCACCAGCGTGGGCCTGGTCGGCGGCGCGGCGATGCTGGATCTTTGCTACGAAGAGGATTCGCAGGCTGACGTCGATATGAACGTGGTGATGACCGGCGGCGGCCGCTTCATCGAGGTGCAGGCCACCGCCGAACACAAGCCCTTCGACGACGCGCAGATGGCCGAACTGCTGGGGCTCGCCCGCGGCGGCATCGCCGATTTGGTCGAGTTACAAAAACGGGCGGTGAAGCTTTGAGCGCCGCGCCGGCACCGCTCGATCTCTTCTGCGCCACCGGCAATCCGGGCAAGGCGCGCGAGTTCGCGCTGGCTGCCGGCGAAGGCATCGTGATTCAGCCGCTGGCCGACTTCCGCGCGGTCGCGCCCTGCGTGGAAGACGGCGCCACCTTCGCCGAAAACGCCATCATCAAGGCGCGCCACTATGGCGCCCACGCATCCGGCCTGCTCTTCGCCGACGATTCCGGCCTCGTGGTGGATGCGCTCGGCGGTGCTCCGGGCGTGTATTCCGCCCGCTTCTCCGGGCCCGGCGCCACCGATGAATCCAACAATCGCCTGCTGCTCGAAAAACTGCGCGGGGTGGAGGACCGGCGGGCGCGGTTCGTCTGCGCCATCGCCCTGGTGGATGGCGGCCGCGTGGCCGGCATCTATACAGGCAGCGTGGAAGGCGTGATTCTCGATGCGCCGCGCGGCGCGGGCGGCTTCGGTTACGATCCGTTGTTCTATTACGAACCCTTCGGCTGCACCTTCGGCGAGGTAGAAGGCGAGCGCAAGTTCGCTGTCAGCCACCGCGGGCAGGCGTTGCGGGCGATGCTGAAGGCGCTGGTGAAGCAGGTCCCTGACCTGCCATAGCCGGGCAGCGAGCCCGCCGGGCCAGGCTGTGGCAGGTCGGGGACCTGCCCCACATTACAGCCGTATCAGCGTTATCTCCAGAATATTCTCGTTCGCCTTCTGCACCTCTTCGAGCATGCCGGCAGCGGGCTCCGTCTCCAGGTTGATTCGCGCCACGGCGGCTTCGGCGCCATCGAAGATCACGTTCTCCATTTCCTGCACGTTGATGCGCGCGGCGCTGATCGAATTGAGCACTCCGGCCAGCACGCCGGGCCGGTCCAGATGCCGCACTACCAGCGCGCACGTTGCCGGAGTCTTGCGCGCCAGGTTCACCACGTTGGGGACTTGACCGGTGTCGCGGAAGGTCTGGATGATGCGCACCGTCTCCGCCGCGATGGCTTCCTGCGCCTGCTCGGTCGAGGCGCCGATATGATGCGTGCCATAGACCAGGTCGAGTTTGGCGATCTCGTCGTAGAATTCGCCTGCGCCGCCAGCGGGCTCCTTGGCGAATACATCCAACCCGGCACGAATTCTCTTCTCGACCACGGCGCGGCTGAGCGCATCCTGGTCCACCACTTCCGCCCGCGAGGTGTTGATGAAGAACGCGCCCGGCTTGAGCCCCTCGAAGAACGCCGCACCCAACAGGCCGCGCGTCTGGCTGTTCAGCGCCACGTGGACACTCACGATGTCGGCTTCCGCCGCGACTTCTTCCACTGAGGATCGATACTCGACGCCCAGCTCTTCCGCCCGTCCCGGCGTCAGGCTGCGGCTCCAGGCAATCACCCGCAGGCCGAACGCGGCCGCCCGCGGAATCATCTCGCGGCCGATCTGCCCCAGCCCCACCAGGCCGAGCGTCCGCCCATAAACGCCCTTCGCCTTCGAGTATTCCTTCTTGTTCCACTGCCCGGCGCGCAGCGACGCCACGTTATCCGCCAGCCGCCGGTCGAGCGCCAGGATCAGGCCGAAGGCCAGCTCCGCCACCGCAATCGAATTCTTGCCGGGACAGTTGGAAACGTAGATGCCGCGCCGCGAAGCCGCCGCCACATCGATGGTGTTGTAACCCGCCCCGGCGCGCACCACCAGCTTGAGCGCGCCCGCCGCCAGATGCGCTTCCATCACTTTGGTCGACCGCACCACCAGCGCGTCCGGCTGGAATTGCCCGATGGCCGCCTCGAGCGCGTCATGCTTCAGCGCCGGCTGGAAGGAGACCTCACAACCGAGATCCCGCAGCTTGTCGCGGCCGGACTGTTCGAACTCATCCGCAATCAGAACCCGCATGTCCATCCCGCCTTTCCCATCCACCCAGCAGTGTATCCCCGCGCGGGGGCCGTGGCGCAGCTTGCCCGTGCACCTCCTGGGCGGCCCGCTTCGAGCGTCGCCAGTCGTGGCGACGTTGCCTGGCGACGGCAGTCTAGCGCGCGCCAATAATTAACACAAGAAATATCCAGAAGAAATGTCGATATGTACGGCTGGATAGCTGTGCCGCGCTCTGGCCCGTGAATTGCCGTTTGTTAGCCCAGTGTGGTGTTTTTCTGCTGCCAGAGGGACGTAGGCGCGTCGTTTCACCCACAGTTGGAGGCATATGGCACAAGTTGAGGGACTTCAGTCGCACGAATTCACGTCGGGCCTTACTCAGGAACAGGTCGCGACTCTCGCCTCGATGGCCCGTCCGGTGGAATTCTTGCCGGACGAGTTGATTTTGATGGACGGCCAACGGTCCACGGCCTTCTACCTGGTGATCTCGGGCAGCGTATCGGTTGAGTTGTGCGCGCCGCAATACACGGTGGTGGTGGAGGCCCTGGGAGCAGGCCGGGCCTTCGGTTGGTCATCCCTGCTGGACTGGCACGACACGCTGTTCCAGGTACGCGCCCGGGAGCACACCACGGCGCTTCGCCTGGAGGGCCATGCATTGAAGGAGCTGTGCCGGACGGATCCCGCTTTGGGAGTTGAGATCCTGCGGCGCACGTTGGCGGTAGTGGCCGGCCGGGTGAAAGCCACCGAGATCCGGTTCGCCGAGATGTGCGGCGTGCGTGTGCCCGGGCTGCGGCCGCGCGGCCATGCGATCCGGCTTGTGGACAGCAGCATGGTATCATAAAAAGTTACCAGCATCACTTCATTTCCCGAGGTAAAATCCAGTTGGCTTTAGTCGAAGGTTGCCGGCACGCGCTCGAACTTTCCATCCCGGCAGCGGAAGTGGAAAGTGAGACGACGCGGGTTGCCGCGGAGGTCCAGAAACGCGCCAAGCTTCCCGGCTTCCGGCCCGGGAAAGCTCCCACATCTTTGATTCGCAAGCAGTTTGCCGGCGACATCCGGCAGCAGGTGTTGGAGAGCCTGATTCCCAAGGCGCTGCAAAAGCAGTTCGAAGCCGAAAACCTCAACGTGGTCGGCACACCCGATATCAGCGACGTTCACTTTCACGAAGGCGAGCCGCTCCGCTTCAAGGCCGAGTTTGAGGTGGTACCGGCGATCGAGCTGGGCGAATATCGTGGCGTCGAGGTGGCTTACCACGATCCCGAGGTCACCGACGATGACGTCGCCAAGCGCATCGAGGAGCTTCGCGAGCAGAAGGCAGACTACCTCAACGTGGATCCGCGTCCGCTTGCTGACGGCGACTTCGCGGTAGTGGCTCTGGAGAGCGTTTCCGGCGTGGTGGGCGAGCCGGTCAAACAGGAAGAAATGGTGCTCGAAATCGGCGGCGCGGATACGTTCGAGGCCTTCACCGAGAACCTGCGCGGCCTCAGCCCCGGCGACGAGAAGGAATTCGAAGTCGTCTATCCGGAGAACTACGGCGCGGCGCGGCTGGCGGGAAAAGCCGTGAAGTTCCACGCCACCGTGCGAGGTGTCCGCAAGAAGGAACTGCCCGAGGTCAACGACGAATTCGCCCAGGATCTGGGCGATTACCGCAATCTCGAGGAGCTGCGCGACGCGGTGCGCAAGAACATACTGGCGCAGCGGCAATTCGAGGCCCAGCAGGCAGCGAAGGACAAAATCGTCGACGCGCTGGTGGACCAGCATGACTTCCCGGTTCCCGAGCTCTTCGTCGACCGGCAGATCCGTACGCGCGTCGAGCAGAGCCTCCGCGCCATGAATGCCGATGGCCTGGATCTGAAGTCCCTCAAGCTGGATTGGGCCAAGGTGAAGGAAACACAGCGCGACAAGGCCGTGCGTGAGGTTAAGGCTTCCTTGCTGCTCCAGCGCATCGCGGAGCGGGAGGCGATTCACGCCACGCGCGACGAAGTCGATAAGGAAGTGGAACGCCTGGCACGCATGCAACGGGAACCCGTAGCTGCCCTGCGTATAAAATTCGAAAAGGACGGCACACTGGGGCGTATCGCCCACCACATTCAGACGGAGAAAACGCTCACTGTCCTGTTCGAACAGGCGCGTAAGACCGCCTGACACTTGGGATAACAGTACTAGCTTGGATTGCTAAGAGGGCCGCTTCAGGTGATAATAGAAGTACAAGTAGGTGACTTGTCTTGCCCCCCCGGGGGTTTCGGGGACAAGGCGGCACCGCCGGAGTCGCGGCGGAAGAGGAGATAATTGCGTGAAGCGTGCCGGGTCCGACGATGCTTTACGATGTTCATTTTGCCACAAGAGCCAGGACGTAGTCGGCAAGCTGATTTCCTCTCCCAGCGACTATCCTCGTGCGTACATCTGCGACGAATGCATCGCTGTTTGCAACTCGATTTTGGAGGATGACAAGTCCGAGCCTACCGGAGGCAGCCCCAACAAAATTCCCAAGCCTTTGGAAGTCAAGGAGTTCCTCGACCAATACGTAATCGGCCAAGAGGGCACCAAGAAGAAGCTGGCGGTCGCCGTTTACAACCATTGCAAACGTATCCACATGAACCGCCTGCGCACCACGGAAGTTGAGCTGCAAAAGTCCAATATTCTGTTGATCGGCCCCACGGGAACCGGCAAGACTCTGATGGCACAGACCTTGGCTAAGATTCTGGATGTGCCGTTTGCGATCGTCGATGCCACTACTCTCACCGAGGCTGGCTACGTGGGCGAGGATGTGGAGAATATCATCCTCAAGCTCCTGCAGGCTGCCGATGGTGATGTGCAGAAGTGCCAGCAGGGCATCATCTATATCGACGAGATCGACAAGATCTGCCGCAAGGACGAGAATCCGTCCATCACCCGCGACGTCTCGGGCGAAGGTGTGCAGCAGGCGCTGCTGAAGATCCTCGAAGGCACGGTTGCCAACGTTCCCCCGCAAGGCGGCCGTAAGCATCCCCACCAGGAATTCACGCCGGTGGATACCACCAACATCCTCTTCATTTGCGGCGGCGCGTTCGTCGGGTTGGAGAAGGTCATCGGCAAGCGGGCGGGCAAGAAATCGATCGGGTTCCTGCCGGACGAGGACAAGGGATCCAAGCTCACCGGCATGAGCGGGCGCCGCGACATCGACCTGCTCTCGCATGTGCAGCCCATCGACCTCATCAAGTTCGGCTTCATCCCCGAGTTCATCGGCCGCCTGCCGGTGACGGCAGTGCTCGAAGATCTGGACCGCAGCGCCCTGATCCAGATCCTCACCAAGCCCAAGAACGCCATTGTCAAGCAATACCAGAAGCTACTCGAGTTCGAGAATGTGCGGCTGAGATTCTCCGACGATGCGCTCGACGCGATCGCGGATCTCGCCATGGAACGCAAGGTCGGAGCGCGCGGGCTGCGCATGATTCTGGAAGACCTGATGCTCGACCTCATGTATTATCTGCCGTCCTACAAGAAGGTCCGCGAGTTTCAAGTCACCAAAGACATGGTGCTGGCGCAGAAAATCAGTCTTACACTGTTGGAGAAGGCAGGCTAGCCATTCTGCCGGCTAGCGCCGTTCCAGCTTATTTGGGATAATCTTCTCAAGCCATCCATCGGCGCCGAAACCGGGTCTATACTGTCGAGTCAGCTTCAGGGTCCGGCGAGCGGTGGTCGCTATCGTGCACCTGGGGTTCAGGAAGTTTAACCTGCCTTAAGTTGCGATAACGGGGGCCGGCTGGTTCGTCCGGGGGGAATAGGAATGCTCACTTCAAAGGAAAAATCCGACACAAAGCGCCTGCCGATGATGCCCATCCGCGACGTGGTCATCTTTCCGTACATGATGACTCCGTTCGTGGTGGGCCGCGAGCAGAGCGTGCGGGCGCTCGAAGAGGCAATGGCGGGCGACAAGAAGATCTTCCTCGCCACCCAGCACGACGCTTCCATCGACGATCCCAAGCCCGACGAAATCTATGCCGTTGGCTGCATCGTCAACATCGTGCAAAGCCTCAAGCTGCAGGATGGCAACATCAAGGTGCTGGTGGAAGGCGTGGAGCGCGGCAAGGTGGTATCGGTGTCCGCCGACGAAGGTTTCCTGCGCGTGATACTGCGCACGGCCAGCTACAAGGTCGAACCGGGCCCGCAACTGGATGCGCTCATCAGCCGCGTTACCGGTCTGTTCGACCAATACGTGAAGCTCAGCCAGAATCTGAACTACGAGCAAATGATCGCCGCCATCCGCGTCGACGATCCGGGCAAGTTGTCGGATACGGTGGGAGCCAACCTGCAACTCACCATCGAAGAGAAGCAGGAGCTGCTGGAAATCTTCGACCCGGTCGAGCGGCTGACCCGCGTGGCCGAGATGCTCGATATCGAAATCGAAAAGCTGAATGTCGACCGCACCATTCAGGGCCGCGTGAAGCGCCAGATGGAAAAGGCGCAAAAAGAGTATTACCTGAATGAGAAGATCAAGGCAATCCAGAAGGAACTGGGGCGCGGCGAGAAGAGCGAAATCGACGAACTGAAAAAGCGCATCGAGACCGCCGGGATGACCGCGGACGCGCTCGAAAAGGCCTTGGCCGAGTTGAAGCGCCTCGAGAACATGCCGCCCATGTCGGCCGAATCCACCGTCAGCCGCAATTACCTGGACTGGCTGCTGGCGGTGCCGTGGAAGAAGAAGTCGAAGGAAATTCGCGACCTCAAATTCGCCGAGAACGTGCTCGAAAACGACCACTACGGCCTGGAGAAGATTAAAGAGCGCATCCTGGAGTTTCTCGCCGTGCGGCGCCTGGTGAAAAACCCCAAGGGGAGCATTCTGTGCTTCGTCGGGCCTCCCGGCGTGGGCAAGACCTCGCTGGGGATGTCGATCGCCAAAGCTACCGGCCGCAAATTCATCCGACTGTCGCTCGGCGGCGTGCGCGACGAAGCCGAAATCCGCGGCCACCGCCGCACGTACATCGGCGCGCTGCCCGGACAGATCATCCAGATGATGAAGAAGGCCGGAACGCGAAACCCGGTGTTCATGCTCGACGAAGTGGACAAGATGTCGATGGATTTCCGCGGCGATCCTTCGGCGGCGCTGCTGGAAGTGCTCGATCCCGAACAGAACTTCATGTTCGTCGATCACTACCTGGATGTCGAGTACGATCTCAGCCAGGTTTTCTTCATCGCCACCGCCAACGTGCTGCACACCATTCCGCCGGCGTTGCAGGATCGCATGGAAACCATCCGCCTTCCCGGCTATACCGAGCTGGAAAAAATGGAGATCGCGCGGCGCTTCCTGGTGCGCAAGCAGACCGAAGCCACCGGCTTGACTCCGGACCAGATCGAGTTTGAAGATACCGGCATCAATGGCCTCATCCAGTACTACTCGCGCGAAGCCGGCGTGCGCAACCTGGAGCGCGAAATCGGTAACGTGTGCCGCAAGATCGCCCGCCAGGTGGTGAACGCGCAGAGCGGAAAGGACAAAAAGGACAAGAAGGCGAGGGTCAAAGTCGTCATCGACGGCGACAAACTGCCTGAATTGCTGGGTCCCTGGAAGTTCCGCGACCTGCTGGTGGAAAAGAAGAACGAAATTGGCGCCGCGGTGGGCCTGGCGTGGACCGAAGTCGGAGGCCAGCTCCTCTCGACCGAATGCACGCTGATGGAGGGCAAAGGCAAGCTGACCATCACCGGCAAACTGGGCGAGGTGATGCAGGAATCCGCGCAAGCGGCCATGAGCTACATCCGCTCGCGTGCCACCACGTTTGGCCTGCCGCGCGATTTCTACCGCACCCTCGACGTGCACATTCATGTTCCGGAGGGCGCCATCCCCAAGGACGGTCCTTCCGCCGGCATTACCCTGGCCACTTCCATTTGCAGCGCGCTGACGGGCATTCCGGTGCGCGGCGACGTGGCCATGACCGGCGAAATCACCCTCCGCGGCAAGGTGCTGCCGATCGGTGGATTGAAAGAGAAGTTGATGGCGGCGCACCGGCACGGCATCCTGGAAGCCATCGTCCCGCGAGAGAACGAGAAGGATCTGCCGGATATTCCGGACGCCATCAAGAAGACCATGAAGATCAATTTCGTCGATTCCATGGATCAGGTTTTGAGGATCGCGCTGGAGCGCGAAGTGGTGGCTTTGCCGATGCCGGCCCCCGCTTCGGTCGACCTGCCGGCCATCGAACAGGGTCTGGCGCATTAGGGAGCCGCTTGAGAATTCCGCCATTGCCGCAGCCGGCGCCCGCTTGTTGGGGGTGCCCCGTTGCAGGTGCGGGAAACAAGCTACACTATAATTGACATCCGAATTTGTAGTTAGCGCCGGTTCCGCGGATCTGTTTCCGCGAGACCGTCTGCCGGAAGTCGCGTTTTTAGGGAGAAGCAACGTAGGGAAATCCAGCTTGATCAATGCCCTGACCGGGCAGCGACGGCTGGCTTTCACCAGCAACACACCGGGCCGAACACAGACCATCAATTTTTATCGCATCGACGGAGCGTTCTATTTCGTCGATCTTCCCGGATATGGTTACGCCCGGGCCCCTCTCCGGTTGACGCTGGAGTGGAAAAAGCTGATCGAATACTATCTCGAAACTAGGGGAACCTTAAGATTGTCCTGCCTGGTCCTCGACCCCCGCCGCGGATGGATGGAGCCTGACCTCCTGCTGAAACGGTGGCTGGAGGAACGGAGCAGGCCATATCTGGTAGTCGCCACCAAGATCGATAAGTTGAATCAATCGGAGCAAGAGCACGGCTTACGCAACATCCGCCAGGAAGGCGCGGAGCCGTTGCCGTTCTCGGCCGCCAATGGCCGGGGAGCGAGGGAAATTTGGCAAGCAATAACGAAGACACTCCAAACACGGTAGGCAACGTCCCACCGCAGGAAAAACCCACCGAAAAGCAGCCCGCCGCCACGGCGCCTCCTGCCCACGAAACCACCGCCGCCCCCGAGGGCGCGGGAAATGGCGCGCCCGAAGCCGCCGTCGAAAAGACTGAGGCTGCCGAGCGTCCGGCCAAGCAGCACGGCGAGCGCGCGCCCAAAGCCGCCGCCGTGGCAGTGGCCGCGCCGCCGAAGCCCGAACCGGATGCGAAGTCCGGCGATGGAAAACCGCCCGAAACGAAACCGGTCGAAGTTGCGCCGCCTTCGGGCACGCACCTCAGCGACACAGGACCCGGCGCGCAGCGGCGCAAACACGCCGCGCAGAACGCCAAGAACGGCACACCCACGCTCGACCTCGTGGAACTGAAGGACATGAGCATTCAAAAGCTCAACCAGGTCGCCAAGGATATGGGCATTTCGGGCGCCGCCGGTCTGCGCAAACAGGAGCTGATCTTCAAGATCCTCCAGACGCAGGCCGAAAAATCGGGCCTGATCTTTTCCGAGGGCGTGCTGGAATGCCTGCCCGACGGCTTCGGCTTCCTGCGCGCGCCCGAATACAACTATCTGCCCGGCCCCGACGACGTCTATGTTTCGCCCTCGCAGATCCGCCGCTTCGACCTGCGCACCGGAGACACCATCTCCGGCCAGATCCGTCCGCCCAAGGAAGGCGAGCGGTACTTCGCGCTGATCAAGGTGGATGCCATCAACTTCGAGCCGCCCGAGGAAGCCCGCAACAAGATCTTCTTCGACAATCTCACGCCGCTCTATCCGAACGAACGGATGAAGCTCGAAACCACGCGCGAGAACTTCTCCGGCCGCGTGATGGATCTGCTGACACCGGTGGGCAAGGGACAGCGCGGGCTGATTGTTTCGCCGCCGCGCACCGGCAAGACCATGCTGCTGCAGGCCATCGCCAACTCCGTCACCACCAACCACCCCGAGGTCACGTTAATCGTGCTGCTGATCGACGAGCGGCCAGAGGAAGTCACCGACATGCAGCGCAGCGTGCGCGGCGAAGTCATCAGCTCCACGTTTGACGAACCGGCCACGCGCCACGTCCAGGTGGCCGAAATGGTGATCGAAAAGGCCAAGCGGCTGGTCGAGCACAAGCGCGACGTGGTGATTCTGCTCGATTCCATCACTCGCCTGGCGCGCGCTTACAACACCATCGTTCCACCCTCCGGCAAGGTGCTCTCGGGCGGCGTCGATTCCAACGCACTGCAGCGCCCCAAGCGCTTCTTCGGGGCCGCGCGCAATATCGAGGAGGGCGGCTCGCTCACCATCATCGCCACCGCGCTCATCGACACCGGCAGCCGCATGGACGACGTGATTTTCGAGGAGTTCAAGGGTACCGGCAATATGGAAATCCACCTGGAGCGCAAGCTGGTGGATAAGCGCGTTTTCCCCGCCATCGACATCAACAAGAGCGGCACCCGCAAGGAAGAGCTGCTGCTGCCGAAGGAAGAACTCAACCGCGTCTTCATTCTGCGCCGCGTGCTCAATCCGCTATCGCCGGTCGAGACCATGGAACTGCTGCTCGATAAACTGGGCAAGACGCGCAGCAACGGCGAATTCCTGTCGTCGATGAGCGGCTAGAAGCCGCGCGCAGCAGGAAATGTCGAGATGAATCTCGACACGGCAGGCAGGACTGCCCCGGATGGTGCACGGGCAAGCCGCGCCACGTGCGCTACTCGACCGGAATCTCGAAATAGAATAGCTCTTTGCCGGAGCGCGCTTCGGTCAATCCGCTGAGATAAATGGTCGCGCCATTCTGCAACTGGGTCTCGAAATACAGGAAGCCACTGGCTGCCAGGCCGGGGGCCACCATCTGTGCTCCCAGTGCGCGCCCCTCGATCTCCGGTGCGGCTAACGGGTTTTTCTTCTTGATGGGAATTGGCAGGGGTGGGGCGGCGCCCAGGTCGGGCCGTTGCGTAGGGTGCGCGTAGCGAACCTCGCCTGACGGTGTCGCGGTCACGCGGCTGCCGTGGGGTCCAACGTATTCGGCATTCATCCGGTCCAGCCGGATGGTCTCGTGGCTGTCGTTTTGAATCACCACCAGCACCGGAAGGACGCCATAATCGTAAGGCATCAGCTTGCCGAACGCGGCCCTCACCTTGTCGCCGGCGACATAGGTTTCCACGCCGATGGTCACCTGGCCGACGGTCTGGCGGTGCGCCATGCTGGCCGCGGCGGGCGCATGGAAAGCCTGGTCCTTGTCCGCGGTGAGCGCCGCGGTTATACTCATGAAAAGAGCCAAACGTTTGAAAACAAAAGGCATCTATTTCCTTTACCGGGTCTGCCAGGGATTCGCGCTTCCTCTTCTCCTATTGTATTTCCTGTTTCGCGGTCTGCGCAGCCGCGCCTACTGGTCCAGTTTGCCGCAACGCTTCGGGGTTATTCCCGGCTCATTGAATCAGACCGGTCCCGGCGCCATCTGGTTCCATGCCGTTTCGGTGGGCGAGGTTCTGGGCTCGCTCGACTTCCTGCGCCGCATACGCGCCGAGTTCCCACAGACCCGGCTGTTCGTCTCCACCGGCACCATCGCCGGACAGGCCACCGCCCGGGACAAGTTGAAGGAACTGGCCGATGGCATTTTCTACGCACCGGTGGACTTCGTGTTCGCCATACGCCGGGTGATGCGGCGGCTGAATCCATCGCTGGTGATCGTCGCCGAAACCGAGATCTGGCCCAATCTTTTTCGCGAGGTGAAGCGGAGCGGCGCCGCGCTCGCCATCGTCAACGCGCGCATCTCCGACCGCGCTTACCCACGCTACCAGCGGCTGGCCTGGTTCTTCCGCGCGGTGCTGCCGGCGGCCGATGCGGTGCTTGCGCAGAGCACTGAGATCGGCCGGCGCTATCTCTCGCTCGGTGCGCAACCGGCCGCGGTACGCACGGGCGGCAATTTCAAGTACGATTTCGACGCACGCCCGGCGGCTCCGGAATCGCCGGTGATGGCCTTGCTCGATCGGCTCGGTCCCAGACACGTCTGGATCGCTGCCAGCACCGTGCCGCCTGCCCCCGGCGAGGCCGATGAAGACGCCGCTGTGATCGAGGCTTACCGCGCCGTGGCCGCGCGGCATCCCGGCCTGCTGCTGATTTGGGCGCCGCGCAAGCCGGAGCATTTCGGCGTGGCGGCGGAAAAGCTGGCGCGCGCCGGCATCCCGTTCGTGCGCCGCTCGCGCCTGGAGGCAGAATCGCTCCGTGCCCTGCCGGGTGTCGTGCTGCTCGACAGCATTGGCGAACTGTCCGGCCTGTTTGCCGCCGCGCAGGTGGTTTTCATGGGCGGCACGCTGGCGGCGCGCGGCGGCCACAACATTCTGGAACCGGCGCTGTTCGCGAAGCCCGTCATCACCGGTCCGCACATGGAGAATTTTCAAGCCATCGCGGATGACTTCCGCGCTGCCGGCGCGTCGGTCGAAATCGCCCGGCCGGAAGAACTGGGCGATGCCGTTTCGATGCTGCTTGCCGATGAGGGATTGAACGCCCGCATCGGCGGCCGGGCTCGCGAGTGCGCGGAAGCGCCCCGCGGCGCCAGCGCTGCCGCTGTTGTTTCGATGCGCCAACTGTACGATACCCACCTGCCGCACCATCGTCGCTCGCAGCCGTGGCACGCGTTGGGGCTGCCGCTGACGCGCTTGTGGGAATTGGCCGGGGCTCGCAGGTCGGGGACCTGCCCCACCAAGCTGGACGTGCCCGTGATCAGCGTCGGCAACCTCAGCCTCGGTGGCACGGGCAAAACACCGTGCGTGCTGCACCTGGCCTCACTGTTGCGCGCCGCCGGCCACACGCCCGCCATCCTCACCCGCGGTTACGGCCGCCATGCGCTGGCCAACGATCTGGCGGTCGCTCCGGGCGCCCAGGTGAGTATCGCGGAATCGGGCGACGAGCCGCAGATCTTCGTGCGCTCCGGCCTGGCTGCCGTCGGCATCGGCGCCGACCGGGCTCGAACCGCCGCGCTGGTGCTCGAACGCTTCCCAGCCGATGTCTTCCTGCTCGACGATGGCTTCCAGCACAGGCGGCTGGCGCGCGATCTGGATATCGTTTTGATCGACGCACTCGATCCTTTCGGCGGCGGCTATCTGCTCCCGCTCGGCCGCCTGCGTGAGCGGGTTGCGAGTCTGGCGCGTGCCGATGCCATCGTCATCACGCGCAGCCAGTTCTCCGACCTCGCACCCGCCATCGAACACGTCGTGCGCCGCGCCAACCCGCTTGTGCCGATTTTCCGGTCGGGCATCGAGCCGGAAGCCTGGGTGGATGCGGCCACCGGCGCCAGCCTCCCGCTCTCGCGGCCGCCGTTTGCGACCGCCGGCGCCTTCTGCGGTCTCGGCAATCCGCAATCGTTCCGCCGCACCCTGGAGAGCCTCGGCGCGCCGCCCGCCGCGTGGTTCGAATTCGACGACCACCACCGCTACCGCACGCGCGAGCTCCGCTCGATGGCGCACCAGGCCGGCGCCGCGGGTGCAACTGCTTTGGTTACCACCCAAAAAGACGCCATCAATCTCTGCGCCGGCTTCCGAGAAGCCACCGCGCCGCTCGAGGTCTACTGGCTGAAGGTGCGGATGACGATCGACCGCGAAGCGGAGTTTCGGAGTCTGGTGACGAGGGCGTTTGCGGTGAGGCAGTGACTGGCGCCGTGGTCAATCACCTCAGCGCTGCGAAGAACCGCCTCTTCCCGACACCCGACATGTGAATGATGCTTCCCAGGGTGCCTCTCGGAAGTGGTCTCGATCCATGAACCGGGATGGGAACCGTGTGCGGATGTCCATCCTTCACCATCATGTGGTGACTGCCCTCTACCCGGTCGAGTCGAAAGCCAAGCTGGCTCAGTGCCCTGACCGCATCTTTGCCTGAAACCTTGGGTCGGAGGACATCAAGACAGCCCGACGAGCCGCTTCAGTTCTGCCAGTTTTGGAGCGGCGAGAGGGATTCTCTTTCGATTTGCCTCCATCGATTTGATGTAGCCGCGAATCATCTCGGCGGTGTTGTCGAGCGCTGCCGTCTCCGTTTCGCCGAAGCTGGACATCCGGTGCAACTCCTTGACATAGGTTACGAAGGCCGAGGTGTCCGGGTCATACTCCATGTCGATCGTTACCGCTTTACTGGTCGCCAGCGGATGGCGCTTGTAAGCGTAAGGATCCGGCGTTTTGAGAAATCTCTGCGAAGCCTTGTCTTCGGCTACCTTGCGAGATCGGTTGTAGACGCAAATCATCGGAGCCTCGACAACGGAGGCCACGAATGAGCCATCCTTCTGAGGGAGGCTAATCACCTGGAACTGTCGTCCGGTTTTGGGCTCGACTCTGGGCTTGACCGGAAACTCCGGACGCAAATGGGGGAAGGGCAAGTGGTGAACCAAGGCCTCGGGGACGGGATTGGTCAAGCGCAGACGCAGCATGACTTCTATCTTAGGACAGCCAGATCTGCGCACGAGTGCGGCCGCGCGGGGGTGCCCGCCACTTACCCCCCCTACCTGCCGATCATGCCTAACAGCGCATTGATCAGGACGGCGGCCATGCCGACGGGGATGGCGATCTTCCAGCCGATGTTCATCAACTGGTCATAGCGGAAGCGGGGGAAGGTGCCGCGAAACCAGATCAGCAGATAAATGATCGAGGAGACTTTAAACACGAACCAGAACAGCCCGATGACGGCGTGGTTCACCACCGGTACGGCAAACAGGCCGCCGAGCAGCAGCAGCGTCACCGCCACCAGCACCAGAAAAACGCGGTGCGGCGTATAGGGCAAGCGCTTCACCATGGGAAAGGTCATCGCGCCGGAGCCGATGAACAGCACCACCGGGAACATCACGTTGAACGGCATTTCCAGCCACGGCACGTTGGGGAACGGCCGCAGCCAGCCGCCCAGGAACAGCGTCACGGCCACGCCGGAGACTACCAGCAGGTTGGCGTATTCGGCCAGAAAATAGAGCGCCCAACGGAAGCCGCTGTATTCGGTGTGAAAGCCAGCCACCAGCTCCGATTCGGCTTCCGGCAGATCGAACGGCGCGCGGTTGGTTTCCGCGGTGGCGGAAACGATGTAGACCGCGAACGGTACGACCATGAAGCCGTAGTTGGCGAACATGCCCCACACGCCGTGCTCGAATTGCGCGCGCACGATGCCTTGCATGCTGAGCGTGCCTGCCACCATGACCGCCGAGAGCAGCGCGAACGAGAGAGCCACTTCGTAGCTCACCAGTTGCGCCGCGCTGCGCAGCGCGCCCAGCAGGGAGTAATGGCTGTTGGAAGCCCACCCGCCGAGAATGATGCCCAGGATGCCCACCGCGGAGGTGGCCGAGATCACCAGCAGACCCACGTTGACGTCCGCCACATAAAGGTTGCGCGCCAGCGGCAGCATGGCGATGGCGGTGAGCCCGCTGACGGTGGGAATCATGGGAGCGAACCAAAAGATGCCGCGATCGGCGTCCGTGGGAATGATGTCTTCCTTGAGCACCAGCTTCAAGGCATCGGCGATGGGCTGAAGGAGGCCGTGCGGCCCCACGCGCATGGGTCCCAGGCGCACCTGGAAATCGGCCAGCACTTTGCGCTCGACCAGCGTCAAATAGCCGGCAATGAGCGGAACCAGCGCGACGATGGCCAGCGTCAGCACCACCGGCATGAACAACGGGTTGGAGAAGATGGCTTGCATAGCAGTCATTTCGTGATCAACATACCGACCGCTCCCTTTAGGCAAGGCTCCATTCGGCCCGGTCTCAGGCCCGACCGCTCCCTTTGGTCGCGGCTCCGCTGGTGGTCGCGCCTCTGGCGAACGGAGCCGCGACCGGAGGGAGCGGTCAGCCTGCGAGATTCGTAAAGGGCTTGCATAGCGTCCTCACCGCAACAGCGAAGTCTGCGCCAGCCGCAGGAACGGCTCCGGGTAAATACCGATGGCCAGGGTGAAAAAGCCGGTCGCACCCAGCGCCAGGCGCAATCCGAGACTGCTGGCCAGCGGCGCTTTTTCGGTCTCCTCGCGCGTGAACATGCTGCGCACAATCTTGAAGTAGTAGTAAATCGCCACTGCAACGTACAGCGTGGCGATGACGGCCAGCGCGTAGTGGCCGGTCTGAATCAGCGCCAGGAAAATATAATACTTGCCCAGGAAGCCGGCGGTGGGCGGAATGCCGGCCAGCGAGAGCAGGAAAATCAGCATCAACACGGCGTGGCCGGGGCTCTTGTGCATCAGGCCGGCGATATCGTCCAGGTCCTCGCCGATGATGTTCTTCCGCCGCAGCGAGATCAGCACCAGAAACGCGCCCAGGTTCATGAAGGTGTACACCATCACGTAGACCTCGATGCCGGTAATGCCGGCCTCGTTGCCGGCCACCAGGCCCAGCAGCATATAACCGGCGTGCGAAATCGAGCTGTACGCGAGCAGGCGCTTGATATTGGTCTGGTTGATGGCGGCCAGGTTGCCGATGGTGAGGGTAGCCACCGCGACCAGCGCCAGCAGCGGCTCCCAGGCGGCGCGCGAGGCGGCCAGCGGCCCCATGAAAATGCGCACCAGGAAAGCGATGGAGGCGGCTTTGGAAGCGACCGATAGATACGCCGTCACCGTGGTGGGCGCGCCCTCGTAAGCGTCCGGCGCCCACATGTGGAACGGTGCGGCGGAGATCTTGAAGAGGAGACCCGCTGCCGTGGTGGCCATCGCCAGGAATACGATCGGGTCCCACGCGGGCAGCCCGGCCAGCCGGTTCGCGATATCGGCGAACTTGGTGGATCCCGTCAGGCCGTACATCACCGAAAAGCCATACACCAGCAGGCCGGTCGAAAACGCGCCCAGCAGCAGGTACTTCATGGCGGCTTCGTTCGAGCGCTTATCGGTGCGCAGGAAGCCGACCATCACGTAGAAGCACAGCGCCATCAACTCCAGGCCGATGAAGAGCGTGACCAGGTCGGAGCCGGTGGCCAGGAAATACATGCCGGACTGGGCAAACAGCACCAGGCTGTAGTATTCCCCGTGATGCTCGCCCGAGATCTCCAGATACTTGTACGACACCAGCGCGACGATCACCGCCGCGACGATGAAGATCCAGTTGAAGAAGATGCCGAAGCCATCCACCGTGACCGAGCCGCCGAAACCGGAAATCAGCCCGTCGGGCCCCAGGTGCATCTGCTGCTTCACCAGGCCCAGACCGGCGAAGACTTCCGCCGCCAGCACGCCAAACACCAGCCGCCGCCGGTGCTGCGGACCGCCGAAGAGGAAATCTTCGAAAGCGTCGAAGAGCAGAATCGCGCAACCGAACAGCGCCAGTTGCACGGCCGGAATGATGGTGAGGTAATCGGTGGAAGTGAAGAACTGGCTGAACGGGTTCACCGGACACCTCCGTTGCGCAAACCGAGTGCCGTGGCGCGGGCTGTCAAGCCTGCTGAGTCGAGAGTCGTCTCGACTCTTTTTCCCGCGGCGTGTTTTTCAACCGAGCGGTCGCTGACGGCCTGCTGGGCCTCAAAATACCCCGGTCTCACCCGCTCCACAATTTGCGTCACCGGCTGCCGCAGCACGTCGAAAAACGGTTTGGGATAAACGCCGATCCAGATCGCCCACGCGATCAGCGGCAAGAACAAGGCCACTTCGCGCAGGTTCAGATCGCGAAGCGCCAGATTCTTCGCGTTGGTGATCTGCCCCAGCATGGTGCGCTGGTACAGCCACAGCAGGTACGCCGCGCCAAAAATCACGCCGGTTACCGCGAACGCCGCCCAAATGCGGTTGGCTTCGAACGCGCCCTGCAAAATCGTGAATTCGCCGACGAACCCGTTGAGCAGCGGCAGCCCGGCCGAGCTGAACATGGCGATGGCGAAGATGGTCGCGAAGCGCGGCATCACGTGCGCCAGGCCGCCATATTCCTTGATCTCGCGCGTATGCCTGCGCTCGTAGATGACGCCGATCACCAGGAAGAGCATGCCGGTCGAAATGCCGTGGTTGATCTGCTGTAACACGCTGCCCGCGATTCCGTTCGGGTTCAGCGAAAAGATGCCCAGCGTGCAAAAGCCCAGGTGGCTGACCGAAGAGTATGCCACCAGTTTCTTCCAATCCTGTTGCATCAGGCTCACCAGCGCGCCATAAACGATGCCGATGATGGAGAGCACGGCCAGAATCTGCACGATGGTTTGATCGATGGATGCTCCGGGCAGCAGCGGCAGCGAAAAGCGGAGGAAGCCGTAAGTCCCCATCTTCAATAGGACCGCGGCCAGGATCACCGAGCCCGCCGTGGGCGCCTCCACGTGCGCATCCGGCAGCCAGGTGTGGAACGGGAACATCGGCACCTTGATGGCGAAGCCCAGGAAGAAAGCCCAGAAGACCCACTGCTGCAAGTGGAGCGGCAGGTTGAGTTTCATCAGCTCGGAGATTTCGAAGGTGTAGAAACCGAACTGCGCGTAATGCTGGAAGTAGAGCGTCAAAATGCCCAGCAGCATCAGCACTGAGCCGGCCAACGTATACAGGAAGAATTTGATGGCGGCGTAAAGCTTGCGCGGGCCGCCCCAGATGCCGATGATGAAGTACATCGGCACCAGCACCAGCTCCCAGAAAACGTAGAACAGGAAGAAATCGAGCGAAATGAAAACGCCGATCATGCCAGTCTGCAACAGCAGAAACATGGCGTAATAGCCCTTGACGCGATCCTCGACGGCCGACCAGGAGCACAGCGTGGCGATGAAGCCCATCAGCGTGGTGAGCATCACCAGCAGCAGGCTGATGCCATCCATCCCGAGGTGATAGTGCGCGCCTAAGGACGGAATCCAATCGAAGTGTTCTTCGAACTGGAAGCCAGCTAGGTTTTTGTCGAAACGGAGAACCAGCGGCAGGGAAACCAGCAAGCCGGCCAGGCTGACCAGGTTGGCCCAAATTCGGATGAGATTCTTCTGTGCGGCCGGGAGGAAAAGCAACACCGCGAGGCCGGCCAGCGGGGTGAGAAGAACGATGCTGAGGATGTGCTGGTCCATGGTTTACCTCGCGACGTAATACCCCAGAAACGCCAGCACCCCAACCACCACGAACAGCGCGTACGTCTGCACGCGGCCGCTCTCCAGCAGGCACGCCGGGTAGGAGAGCAGCTTGACGGAAAACGACGTGAAGCGCACCGCGCCGTCGACAATCCACTGGTCCCACCACATGGAAACCCTGGCGCTCAACCGCGTCAGCCAACCCGCGCCATTGACGCCGCCATCGACGATCTTGCGGTCGAACTCCGCCATGGCGCTGCCGCCGCCTTTGCCCAGGCCGTTGACGAAAAGGAAATCGTACAGCTCATCCACGTACCATTTGTTGTAGAGCACGGTGTACAACGGCCGGGCGCGCACCAGGATGCGATCCGGAATGTCCGGCCGCTTCGAGTAAAGATAATAGGCTAGCGAAATTCCGCCGGCGGCCACCGCCACCGAAAGAATCATCAGCGACCATTCGATGGATTCGGGATGCTTGCCTTCGGGGCCGCTGAGCGCAAAGACAGGCTCCAGCCAGCGCGGAAACCAGCGGAAGACGTCGCCGAAGATCGACCACAGCTTGGGCACGCCCAGCCAGCCGGCCAGCACGCTGCCCGCGGCCAGCGCGATCAGCGGCCAAGTCATCACCGCCGGGGATTCGTGTACGTGCGCGGCCACTTCCGGCTTCACGCGCGACTGGCCGTAGAACGTCATGTTCATCAGCCGCCACATGTAGAACGCCGTCATTGCCGCGGTGACGATGCCCACCAGCCACAGCACGACGGAGCCTTTCGGGTGGCTGAACGCCTGCCACAGAATTTCGTCCTTGGAAAAGAACCCGGCCAGTCCCGGAATGCCGGCGATCGCCACCGAGCCCACCCACATGGTCCAGTGCGTCACCGGAATCTTCTTCTTCAGCGCGCCCATGTAGCGCATATCCTGCTCACCGCTCATCGCGTGAATCACCGAGCCCGAACCAAGGAAGAGCAGGGCCTTGAAGAAGGCGTGCGTGAACAGGTGGAAGATGGCCACCCAATACGCGCCCACGCCGAGCGCCAGGAACATGTAGCCAAGCTGGCTGACCGTCGAATATGCGAGCACGCGTTTAATATCGTTCTGCACCAGCGCGATGGTAGCGGCAAAGATCGCCGTGAAAGCGCCGATCCCCGCAACCCACGCGCACGCCACCGGCGCCAACTGGAATAGCGCCGAAGACCGCGCCACCATGTACACGCCCGCCGTCACCATGGTGGCCGCGTGGATCAAAGCCGAGACCGGCGTGGGGCCCTCCATCGCGTCCGGCAGCCAGACATAGAGCGGAACCTGCGCCGATTTGCCGGTGGCGCCGAAAAGCATCAGCAGCGCCATCGCGGTCAGCACGCCGTAACCGGCTTCCACCGGAAATTGCCCGCTGCGCAGCGCGGCGTTGACGTCGGTGAACCGCACCGTGCCCAGCACCGAGAGCATCAGCAGCATGCCGAGCACGAAACCGGCGTCGCCCACGCGGTTGACGATGAACGCCTTCTTGCCCGCGTCACCCGCCGATTTCTTGTGGAAGTAAAAGCCGATCAGCAGGTAGCTGCACAACCCCACACCCTCCCAACCCACAAACAGCAGCGTGTAGTTGTTGGCCAGCACCAGCATCAGCATGAAGAATATGAACAGGTTGAAATATCCGAAAAAGCGATAAAACCCGTTATCGTGCGCCATGTAGCCGGTGGCGTACACGTGAATCAGGAAGCCGACGCCGGTCACCACCAGGATCATCACCGAGCTCAGCGAGTCGAGCAGAAATCCCCAGTCCACCTGGAACGTGGCGAGGTGCCCATTGGCCATGTGGAACGGCATGGCGGCGATCCAGGTGAACTGAATCACCTGGTGCACGCGGTTGGGGAGATGGGCAAGCTGCCAGACCGCGCCGGCGGAGAAGATAAAAGAGACCAGCACCATGCCAGGGCAGATGATGCGAATGAGATTCTGCAAGGGGCCGGGATGATGATGGGCGTGGTTGGCATGCGGAGCGCCTGCCCCACTTTGCTCGACGCCCGGCGCCACCGCGACGTCGGAGGGCGGCTGCGGATCGAGCAGCTTGCCCACCAGCAGCATCAGCACCGCGCCGGTCAGCGGGAACAGCGGAATCAGCCAGATGAGGTCGAGAAAATTCACGGCTTGCCTACCACGTAAAATCTCCTACCACTTCAACAAATCGATTTCGTCGGCCTGCACGGTTTCCTTGTTGCGGAACAGCGCAATCAGGATACCCAGCCCCACGGCCGCTTCGGCGACCGCGTCGGTAATGACGAAGATGGCGAAAACCTGGCCGCCCACGTTGTGCCAGGCGTGCGAAAACGCGATCAGGTTGATGTTCACCGCGTTGAGAATCAGCTCGATGGACATCAGAATGACGACGATGTTGCGGCGCGTGAGCACGCCGACAGTCCCGATGAGCAGCAGGGCCGCGCTCAACGCCAGATAATGAACCGTGGTCACCGGATGCATCTTCAGATCCTCTTCTTCGCCATGATCACCGAGCCTACTACCGCGACCAGCAGCACCAGCGAGGCGATCTCGAACGGCAGCAGATATTCGGAGAACAGCGAATCGGCCAGCGCCTCGGTGTTGCCCACCGCGGCCGGCACGGCGGCCGCCGTTTCCGCGATGTGGAACGATGCCGCGCCGCGGTGGAAAAAGTAGCCGAGCTCCGCGCCCACCGCCGCTACCGCAACCAGCGCCACAATCCATTGCCGGTTGTACTCGCGGACCTTCGCGGCGTCATCCAGGTTCACCAGCATGATGACGAACAGGAACAGCACCATGATGCCGCCCACATAGAGCACGATCTGCACCGCGAACAGAAACTCAGCCTGCTGCAACAGGTACAGGCCTGCCACGCCCAGCAGGGAAACGATCAACGAGATGGCGCTGTGCACGGCGTTGCGCCGCGTGATGGTGAGGATGCCGCCTCCCAGCACCAACACCGCGAAACTGTAAAACAAGACCGTATCTAACATTTGTATTGCGTCGGCTTGGGACCTTCCTCGAGCATCTGGCGGTCCCAGATCATGCCGTCGCGGGTGTAGCTGGCCAGCTCGAAATCCTGCGTCAGCTCGAGCGCGTCCACCGGGCAGGCGTCTTCGCACAGGCCGCAGAACATGCAGCGGGAGAGGTCATAGGTGAAATCGGTCAGGTCCTTGCGCTTGGTCTGCTCATTGCGCTCGCTGGTCACCACAATCAAATTCTCCGGACACGCCAGCGCGCACAGGTTGCAGGAAATGCACAGCGTTTCGCCATTCTCCGGGTTGTTGTTCAGCCGCGGCGCGCCGCGATACCGCTCAGCCACTTTGGGCCGCTCCGCCGGGTACTGTTCGGTGTAGATGTATTTTGGATTCTGGTTGCGGAACGTAACAAACAGTCCCTGAAACAGGTCCACCAAAAAGATCTTCTTCAAAAGCCCGATCATATACACAACCCAGTAGGACAGACCATCGCCTTTCGTGGTCTGTCATTCTTTGCCAATGCGCAACTACCTGACAGACGACAAAAACCGATCGTCTGTCCTACCTCTGACCTCACCGGTCCACCTCGCCCAGCACGATATCCAAGGTGCCGATCACGGCTACGACGTCCGCGATCAGCGCGCCGCGCACCATCTTGTCCAGCGCCTGCAAATTGATATACGAGGGCGGCCGCACGCGCACCCGATACGGCTGCGTAGAGCCGTCGCTCACCACGTAATATCCCAGCTCACCCTTGGGCGCTTCAATCGATACATAAGCCTCGCCCACCGGAGGCTTGATGACTTTCCCGACTTTGCCCATGATCGGCCCCGCCGGAATCGCTTCCACCGCCTGCTCCATGATGCGCACCGATTGCCGCATTTCCTGCATGCGTACGATGTACCGGTCGTAGGTGTCGCCGTTTTCCCGTGTGGGAATTTCGAAATCGTATTGCTCGTAGCCCGAATACGGCTGCGCTTTGCGCAGATCCCATTTCACGCCCGCCGCGCGCAGCACCGGCCCGGTGACGCCATACTCCTTGCAGTCGTCTCCGTTGAGGATGCCGACGCCCTTCAGCCGTCCCGTCCAGATGCGGTTGTTGGTGAGCAGCTCTTCGTACTCGTCCACTTTGGGCGGGAACATCTTACAGAATTCCTTCACGTCCCGCTCGAAACCTTCGTAAGTTTCGTATTGCAGGCCGCCGATGCGGAAGGCATGCGTGGTGAGGCGCGCGCCGCAATACTGTTCGAAAATCTTCAGCGCTTCTTCTCGCTCGCGAAAGCAGTAAAACACCGGCGTGATGGCGCCGATATCGAGCGCGTGGGTGCCCAGCCATAGCAGATGGCTCGCTATCCGGTTCAGTTCGGTGAGAATCACCCGCACCGCCCGCGCGCGCGGCGGCGCTTCCACGTTCAGCAGCTTCTCCACCGCCAGGCAATAGCCGAGGCCGTTGGAGACGGCTGCCACATAATCCATGCGGTCGACGTACGGGTTGAACTGCGCGTAGGTGCGGTTTTCGGCAATCTTCTCGACGCCGCGATGCAGGTAGCCGATGATGCAATCCGTGCCGAGAATCTTCTCGCCGTCGAGCTTGAGGATCACCCTCAGCACACCGTGCGTGGACGGGTGCTGCGGCCCCATGTTAAGGACCAGTTCGGTCGAGTCCAGGAAGGTGTCCGGCATGTCTTTACTGGCCGCTTTCGACGCCGAGGTTCTCCTGTACCCATCGTACGTCCTGCTGCAGGATGCCGTAGTCCTTGCGCAACGGGTAACCCTGCCAGTCTTCGGGCATCAGGATGCGGCGCAGGTCCGGATGGCCTGCGAAGCGGATGCCGAACATGTCGAACACCTCGCGCTCCAGCCAATTGGCGGTCAGGTGGACGCCGACCGCGGTGCGCGGTTCGAATCCATCCGCGATTTGCGTCTTGATGCGGATCCGTTGGTTGTGGGGAAAGCTGTAGACGATGTAGACCAGGTCGAAGCGTTCGGCTCGTTTGGGCCAATCCACCGCCGTGATGTCCACCAGGTAATCGAAGTCGGCCTCCAGCTTCAGGTATTCGAGCACCGGCACGGCGGATTCCGGCTTCGCGACCACGAAGTCCTGCCCAAGATAGGTCGAGGTTGCCAGGACGCCGTCGCCGAACCGCTCCTTCACCGCGCGGGCCAGGTCGCTCTCCCAGGGAGTGGCGGCCATGACGGCAGGCGGCTTGGGCGCTGGTTTAGGAGGCGCCGGCTTGGCGGCGTCGGCGGCTGGTTTGGCCGGCGGTTTTGCGCCTTCTCCAAGCGGCGGAGAAGGCGCCTCCGAGCCCCCAGGCTTCTGCTCGTCAGCCATTGGATCTCCTATGAAGATTCAACACTTATCATCCCACTCGGACGAGTGTCAAATTGCGTAACAAGTTCGTGGCGCGGCCTGTCCAGGCTGCTGAGTCGAGATTCGTCTCGACTCTTTCTTCGCGGGAGATCGCCGCTGTTGCGGCAAAGAAAAGCCGAGATGACTCTCGGCTCTGCAGCCCTGACAGGCCGCGCTAGGCCCTCGGACCGCAAAAGCCCGGCCTCCGTCGAGGTAAGCCGGGCTTTTCGAGTGTTTATGGCTGCCGCGGGGAACGGTGCGGAGAATCCACCCGCATTCGGGCGGCTGCGAAAGTCACGATTCCGAGGACTTGTGGCCGCACCTTTCCCTGGGCCCTTTGGTACAATACTTACCAAACCCTGGTGCAGGGGGGAAATTGATATTTTCTATCCCACCCATCCAGGATTTGAGTGGAGACCGGTGCGCTGCGTCGTAATTGGACTCTCTACCGGGCCGGACGCCTATGGATTTCGATCAACTCCATACCTTCCTCGAGATCGTCAGGCTGAAGAGCTTCTCTAAAGCGGCGCAGACGTGTTACCGCACGCAGCCAGCCATCAGCGCGCAAGTGCGGCAACTGGAGCAGGAATTGCGGGCGGACCTGTTCGAGCGCTTCGGCAGCCGCATTTCGCTCACCACGGCGGGCCGCATCTTCGCCGAACACGCCGAACAAATGCTGGAGCTGCGGCGCCGCGTGCAGGACACCATCGCCGAGCTCGAAACCAACCCTCGCGGCGAACTGGTGATCGCGGCCAACGAAGCCACCTGTATCTACATTCTGCCCACGGTATTTTCGGTCTATCGGCAGTTGTTCCCCGCCGTGCAATTGCAAGTGGACCGTTCTTACGCCTCGCGCGTGGTGGAAGCGGTGGCGGAGAACTCGGCCGATTTCGGGCTAACGCAACTTCCGGTCGATGAGAAAAGGTTGCAGGTGGTGGACATTCACAGAGACGAGATCTGCGCGATCGTCCCGGCCGGGCATCCGCTGGCGGGGAGGAAGACGGTCGAGCCGCAGGATGTCACCGAGTTTTACCTGCTGCTGCCCAAGCAGGGAAAAACGCGCACACGGCTCAACCAGTGGCTGGAACCGGTGGAAGACCGGGTCCGCATTTCGATGGAGCTGGATTCGACGGAGATGATGAAGCGCTTCGTGATCGCGGGGCTGGGCGTGAGCTTTCTGGTGGCTTCCAATTGCCGCGAAGAAGTGGCGGCCGGCAAGCTGCGTTCCATCTCGCTGGCTCCGGAGCCGATGGTGCGGCGGCTGGGCCTGATCTACCGGCGGGACAAAGCGCTCTCGAAAGCGGCACTGGGATTTATCCAGGTGGTGATGGAGAAGGTTGGCGAAGTATCGGCCAAGGCGCGGGTGCCGAAGGTGGTGGCGTGATGAAGTGCAGGCAATGCCGCAAGGCCCTGGCCGAAGAGGATGCGGCTTGTCCGCGGTGCGGGACTCCCAATCCGTCGGCGAAGGGTATGTATCAGACTTCCACGGTGCTGATTTCGGCGGGCGGCGCGGATCTGGTGTACCGGTCGGTGGAAGAAATGCCCGCATCCCTGCGGACCAAGCTGCTTGAGTCGACCAACGGGGGCAATTCCGGAACCATCCTGATTGCCGACCAGCGCGGGCGCCGCGAAATCACCAAGGCGATGCGCGCCCTGCCGGGTCCGTCGCGGCGCCGGCTGTTCGATTCGGTGCTTGGCCGGCAAGCCCCGCAGGTTTCCTGGTTGACTCCGGCGCGCAAGCGCGTCATCTTAGGGCTGGTGTTGCTCATGATGTTGGCCACGCTGGCGCTGGTGTACGCGCACCGCTGGCATTAGGGAACAGGTACCGGCAAAATCGCCATGGGATTCGGAAATCCTCTTATGACCCGACGAGCGGTGGTATTCGGCGCCGCCGGTCAGTTGGGAGTCGAGCTGGTGCGGGAGATGCAGGCGCGCGGCTACACGACGATCGGCTTTGACCGGGGAGACGTAGACATCACGGATGGAGCGGCGGTGGAAAGCGCGGTGGCGGAGCACGAAGCCGACGTGGTGCTCAACTGCGCCGCCTACAACCAGGTCGACGTGGCGGAACGCGAGCCGGTGGCGGCATTTCAGGTAAACGCGCTGGCCGTGCGTCACCTGGCCTTGGCCTGCCGCCAGGCGGATGCGCGCCTGGTGCAGTTTTCGACCGACTACGTTTTTGACGGATTCGCGCACCACCCGTATGCCGAAGACGACCCCACGCACCCGTTGAGCGCCTACGCAGTCTCCAAGCTCGCCGGAGAGCTGTACGCACGGGCTTACCTGGATAACGCGCTGATCGTCCGCACCTCGGGCGTGTACGGGCCCGGTGGCCGGAACACGGCGCGCGGCAATTTCGTGGAATTGATGATGCGCCTGGCCTCCTCCCAGCAGCCCATTCGCGTTGTGCAGGACCATGTGGCATCTCCCACCTTCGCGCCGCTGCTGGCGGCGCGCGCGGCCGACCTGGTGGAGCGCGGCCAGACCGGGGTCTTCCATATCGGGGGGGGCGCGCCCATCAGTTGGTTCCAATTCGCGCGCTTGATCTTCCAGGCGGCTGGCGTGGACCCGCTGGTGCTGGCCACCAACCATCGCGAGTATCGCACCGCGGCGCGGCGTCCGCAGTATTCGGCCCTTTCCAACGCCAAAATGGAGCGGCTCGGTCTGCCGCCCATGCCGCCCATCGCGAAGGCACTGGAAGAGTACTTTGCCGAACGGACGCGGTCGGCCGGCGTGACCAGCCAGGGCAAGTAAGCGGAAGCCTCATGGCCGCGCTTTCCGCATGTTAGTCTTGTCGCCATGGATGTCTTGGCGATTCCGTTCAATCGGTTCCTCGGCTTGCGAGCGGACGGGACCGCCCTCACGCTGCCGGAGGACCCGCAGTACCTCAATCACCTGGGAACGGTCCACGCCGGCGCGCAGTTTTCGCTCGCCGAGGCGGCCAGCGGGCAATGGCTGCTCGGCCGCTTCGGCGGAGCAGCGGCAGACTATGCAGCGGTGGTCCGCCACGCCGATGTCAAGTTCCGCCGGCCGGCCACCGGCGAATTGACCGCGCAGGCGAGCGCTCCTCCCGAGGAAGCGGAACGCTTCCTGGAGACGCTAACCCGGAGGGGGCGCGCCACTATCGAAGTCCGCGTTCAGCTCCTCGGCTCGGATGGGATCGTCACGCTGGAATCCGCCTTCGAGTGGTTCGCCCAGCGGATTCGCGGGTAGGACGGACTTGGTAACGCCGGCGGTCTTGCCGCCGGTGATCTGCATTTCGCACGCACGCGGGGAAAACACCGGCTGCAAGACCGCCGGCGCTACCGGAGCCGCTAGCGCGCTTCCGGCTTGACGGCGTAATAGCCTTTGCGCACCTGGGCTTTCAAATCCTTGTTCGCCATGCGGACTTCCAGCTTGCGATAGCTGCCGTCCCGCTTCTCGTTGGTCGACGAGAAACCGATCGAATACTGGCTGCGCATCTCTTCCTGCAACTCCGTAAACACGTCGTTCAGGGTGTGGTTGCGGCCTACTTTGTAGACGTGGCCGCCGGTCGCGTCGGACATCTGGCGCAGGTAGCCCTCGCCGGCGCCGCCGCCGAATACGAATCCGCCGTATCCGTAAGCCCTGGGGTCGGAATAATCGATGCTATAAATGACGGCATCGGCCTTCTGGGCGGCCTCGATGGCTTCGCCGATCTTCTTGCGGCTGCCCTCATCCACACCGTCGGTGATGAGCACGATCACCTTGCGGCCCACCTCGGTGCGCAACTTCTCGTCGGCGGCCAGAAAAACCGCGTCGTAGAGCACCGTGCCGCGCGGATCGCCTGACGTGGGCACCGGGCCGGGGCCGAAGCCTCCCACGCCGGAGCTCACCCGCAATCCGTTCATCGCCTGGCTGAGCAGGCGCGCCGAGCCGGTGTAATCCTGGAGCAATTCGCACTCCTCGCCGAAACTGATGAGGAACGCTTCGTCCTTCTTGCGGATCACCTGGCTGAAAAACTGGGATGCGGCGCTGCGCTCGATCTCGATCAGGTTGCGCTGGCTGCCACTCACATCGATCAACAGGCCGATTGTCAGCGGGAGATCGGTCTCGCGCGAGAAGTACTTGATTTCCTGTTGCTTGCCGTCCTCGAAGACGGTGAAATCGGTCTTTTCCAGATTGGCCACCAAGCCCCCGCGCTTGTCGCGCACGCTGGCCAGCACACTGACCACGTTGACATCCACCTGGATGGTGGGTGCCTCGTCGGCGGGAGCGGGATTCTGTGGAGGGGCTTGCGCGCACAGCGCGCCAGCCAGGGTCAAGAGTAGGAGGATTCGCATGCCGGTACAATGGTTCTGACGTTTCCCAGTCGCTGAGTGTTTCACCATGCAAAAAGCCATTCGCCACCTCCGAAAGTCGGACCCGGTGCTGGCCGGTATTATCGACCGGGTTGGAGACTATCGTATCGAATTCCGCGAGCCGGATTTTGAGACGCTGGTTAAATCCATCGTTTACCAGCAGTTGAGCGGGCGGGTGGCAAACGTGATCTTTGGCCGCCTGGCCAGCGCCGCCGGCGGCAAGATCACCCCGGCGAACATCCTCAAGCTGCGCCCGGCACGGATGCGGAAGGCGGGGCTTTCGGGCCAGAAGACCGAGTACATCCGCGATTTGGCGCGGCATGCGCGCGACGGCCGGGTCCGCTTTGAAGAATTGGCGGAACTGGCGGATGAGGAAGTCATGGCAAAACTGACCGCCGTGAAAGGGATCGGCGTCTGGACCGTACACATGTTCCTGATTTTCGCCCTGCGCCGGCATGACGTGCTGCCCACCGGCGATTTGGGCATCCGCAACGCCATCCGCCAGGCCTACGGTCTGGAGGCGCTGCCGCTTGCCGGCGAAATCGAGGCCATGGCCGAGCGGTGGCGCCCATTCTGCACGGTGGCAAGCTGGTATCTTTGGAGGAGCCTCGAGCCCAACGCCAACCTCTGATTGAGCGATTTCCCCCAATCCTGCCACTTTTTAATCCGAAATATCGCTGTTTTTAACTACATTTGGGTTATAGTATGTGAGGATATTCAGACCTCGGGATGCTGTTTCTCCCGGTTCGAATCGAATGATTTCAAGGAGAGATACCATGCGCGTATTGAAACTGGCGGTTCCGGCCGCGATCCTTCTGGCGGGTCTGGTGATCAGCACCGTGGCCAGCTATGGCACTCCTGCGTATATGACGGCGACGAAACAGAAGTCCTGCATGGTTTGCCACGTCAAGAGCTTGCCCAAGGCCGACATGGGGAAGGACGCGAACCTGACGCCCACCGGCAAGTGCTTCAAGGATCAGAAAGACAAGACGACCCTGACCGACGCCTGCAAGAACGCGAAGTAGTGGCGCAGGTCCCCGACCTGCGTAGCCGGAGTTCCCGACCTGCGCAGCCGGAGTTCCCGACCTGCGTAGCCGGAGTTTCCGACCTGCGTGCCCTCGGCCGCGGGCCACAAACGGCCCATAGCCGCCTTTTTGCGCGGCTGCTTACAATAAAGCATGCGCTTGCTGGCGTTGTGCGCTTCCATTCCTTGTCTGCTCGCCGCTCAAAGTGCGCCGGATGCGCGCGAGATCGTGCGGCGCTCCGTCGAGCTGGACCGGAAGAACGAGGCCATTGCACGCAATTACACATTCCTGGAACGGGATGAGACGCGCATGCTGGACCGGTCCGGGAAGCCGAAGAAGGCGCCCGAAAGCCGCACCTTCGACGTGACCCTGCTCGAAGGATCTCCTTACCGCCGGCTGGTCAAGCGCAACGACCGGCCGCTCCCGCCCGAAGAGGAGCGGAAAGAACAGGAGAAGCTGCGCAAGAGCATCGACGAACGGAGCAAGGAGACGCCCGCCGAGCGCCAGAACCGCATCGCCGAATGGGACCGGAAGCAGCAGCGGCAGCGCGCGCCTTTCCAGGAAATTCCGGATGCGTTCGATTTGCGGCTGGCGGGCGAAGAGACGCTCGACGGCCGGGGTGTTTACGTGATTGCCGCTACCCCCAAGCCGGGATACAAGCCGAAACTCGCCTCGGCCGCTTACTTCCCCAAGATCAAAGGCAAACTGTGGATCGATAAGCGCGATAACCAGTGGGTAAGAGGCGAGATCGAGACGCTGGACACGATCTCAATCGGCGGGATTTTGGTGAGGCTCGCCAAAGGCAGCCGCGCGACCTTCGAGGCGACCCGCGTTAACGACGAAGTCTGGCTGCCCAAGCAGATCACATTGGACGGTTCGGCGCGCTTGCTGCTGGTCGTCGGGGCGCGCGCGCAGATCGATATCGCCTTCAGCAACTACCGCAAGTTTCAGGCAGACTCGCGGTTGGTGCCGCAGACGCAGTAAGCCGGCGTTTCCGAAAGTCGATCTCGGCGAATTCAAATTGCCGCAGCCTGCCCCCGGTGACAGAAAAGCTCTGTATCAGGGCACGGCTTTAGCCGTGCCGGACGGATGCCTTTACTGGGCTTCAGCCCCTGGCTCGTGAGCCGGGTGCGCGGACGCTTCGCAACGTGCCGAAAATGCAGGGGCTTTAAAGCCCTCGAAATGCGCTGTCGGCGGCACGGCTCAAGCCGTGCCCTGATACAACCCCTCGAAGGCGCGCGGCTGCTCGAAACGGCTACATCACGGGCCCGATCCGCCAGGGGACGAATTCGCGGTGGCCCAGGCGCTCGGCGCACGTCCGCTGGCCGGAAGCCACCGACAGCATCATATCGAAGATCTCGCGGCCCACCTGGTCGATGGTGCGCTCGCCATCGGCGATGCTGCCGGCATTCACATCCATGTTGTCGCGCATGGCGCGGAAGGTGTGGCTATTGCTCGCGATCTTGATCACCGGTACGGTGGGAAAGCCGATCGCGCTGCCGCGGCCGGTAGTGAACGCGATCAGGTTCGCGCCGCCGGCGGCGAGGCCGGTCAGCGAGACGGGATCGTAGCCGGGAGTGTTCATGAATGCGAAGCCGGAGTTGTGGATGCGCTCGGCGTAATCGTAGACCTCGATCAGCGGCGAAGACCCGCTCTTGGCCGCCGCGCCGAGCGATTTCTCGAGGATGTTGGTGAGGCCGCCGGCCTTGTTTCCGGGGCTGGGGTTGTCGTCGAAGCTGCCGCCGAAACGCGCCAGGTATCGCTGGTATTGGCGGATCTTGGCGAGCAGTTCTTCGGCCACTTGGGCGTTGCGCGCGCGCTGGACTAAGAGGTGCTCCGCACCGAAGATTTCCGGGGTTTCGGCGAGCACCGGCGTTCCACCCAACTCGGCGAGCCAGTCCGACGAGCGGCCCAGCGCCGGATTGGCCGTGATGCCGGAGAACGAATCGGAGCCGCCGCAGTTGAGCCCGAGCACGATGCGCGACGCGGGGATGGGAAGGCGCGATTCGGCGGCGGCGATTTCGATCAAGCCCGCGATTTCGCGGCGCGCGGCCTCGATGGTGGAGCGCGTACCGCCGCTCGACTGAACGGTCATGCCCACCAGGCGCCCGCCGCGCCGTCCTCGATCGCCCAGGTAATGATCGATCTGGTTGCCCTCGCAGCCCAACCCCAGAATCACGGCGGCGGAAACGTTGGGATGATCGAGCACGCCGCCGAGCGTGCGCCGAAGCTGATCGATATCGGCATCGCCCGAATGCGCGCAACCTTCGCCGTGTGGAAACGCCACCACGCCGTCCACATTCGGCGGCAGGGTTTCGCCGGCGTAGCTCGAGGCAATCAGCTCGGCGGTATGGGCGGCGCAGTTGGATGCCGCCACTACCGCGATGTAGTTGCGCGTGCCGGCGCGGCCGTCTTCGCGCAGGTAGCCGAGGAAGCTGGGGCCATCCTCGCGGCGCGCCGGCGCATCGAGCGAGCCGGAAGGGAACTGGTACGCCGCGCGGCGTTCGTCGAAAGCTAGGTTATGCGTGTGTACGTGGCTGCCGGGTTCGACCGGCGCTGTGGCGAGGCCGATCGGCTGGCCATAACGAAACACGGTCGCTCCCACTGCAATCGCCCGCAGCGCCACTTTGTGGCCGGCCGGAATGGCGTCACGGACCGTCAACGTTTCACCGCCCACGCGCAGCTCGATACCCGCCGCCAGCGGCACCCGCGCCACCGCGATGTTATCGGCTGGGTGAAGCTGAATCGCCGAGTTTTCGGGGCTAGGCAAACTGGCGATATCGAGCAGCATTGGGCAATCCCCTCAGGACGCGTTCCGTGATCCCTCTGACTACCGCTCCTTATGGTCGCGGCTCCGATGCGCTTACATGTACATGCCGCCGTTGACAGCCAGCACGTGCCCGGTGATGTAGGACGCATCGTCGCTGACCAGGAATTTGACGGCGTTGGCGATATCGTCCGGCGTGCCCATACGGCCCAGCGGAACCGAGGCCAGCATCTTCTGCTTGAGCTCCTCGGGCAGGTCCTTGGTCATGTCGGTGGCGATGTAGCCGGGCGCGATTGCGTTCACCGTAATCCCGCGGCTGCCCATTTCCTGCGCCAGCGCCTTGGTGAAGCCGATCAAACCGGCTTTGGAAGCCGCATAGTTGGCCTGTCCGACGCTTCCCGCCTGCCCCACCACGGAGGAAATATTGACGATGCGCCCCCAGCGGTTGCGCATCATGCCGGGCAGTGCCTGCTGGCTGCACAGGAACGCGCCTTCCAGGTTCACCTTCAGCACCAGTTCCCAGTCCGCTGGTTTCATGCGCACCGCCAGGCCGTCGCGGGCGATGCCGGCGTTGTTCACCAGCACGTCGATGCGGGTCTTGTCCTTGAGGATTTTGGCGAACCCTTCTTTGACCGATTCGGGCGACGTCACGTCCAGATTCAGCGTCACCGCCTCGGCATTGCAGGCGCGAATTTCGCAAGCCACCGTTTCGTTGTTTTCGAGTTCGGGCGAAGCCACTACAATTTCGAAGCCGGCGCGGCATAGCTTGAGCGCGATGGCGCGGCCGATGCCGCGGCTCGCGCCGGTGACGAAAGCTACTCGGTTGAACATTCTTTCTCCTAGGGGATGTACTCGGCTGTAAGCCTCAATCATAAACCATGGTGGACCCCGAATCGCATTTCCAACCGCAGCGGTTCCTTACTACCCACCTCGCGGATGTGGAACCCTTTGACATACACATCGCGAGTGTGTATGATTCAAGTGTCGATCGGCGAGTTGCATTCATGAATAGGCGTATCAACATCGTTCTTCCGGAAAGAACCTTGACGGTCCTCGACCGGGTAGCCGCCAGGGGTCTTCGGAGCCGGTTCATCGACCGCGCCGTGATGCGCCTGGTCGAGGTCGAAGGCAGGCAGAACCTGCGGGCCCGCCTGAAAGCCGAAGCGCTTGCGAACGCCGAGCGTGATCTCACGATCGCCGCCGAATGGTTCCCCCTCGAAGACGAGGCGTCGCGAATGTCCGAGGAGTCCCGCCAGGAAAAGAAACCAGCGCGAACCGTGCGGAAGTGACGCTTCCCCGCAGAGGTGATGTCTACCTGGTTGAGTTTGACCCCACTAGAGGTTCCGAGATCCGAAAAACTCGCCCGGCGGTCGTGATTCAGAACGACGTTTCGAACCAGTACAGCCCAATCATCATCGTCGCGGCAATTAGTTCGCATTTCGGGGACCCGCCATACCCCCGCGAAGCGCTCGTCGGACCCGGCGGGAAGACCGGACTGAGCCAACTCTCGGCTGTGATTCTGAACCAAATACGCTCCATTGACCGACAGCGCCTGTTGAAACGCATAGGCCGGATCGACGCCGCGACAATGCTACGCGTGGACGATGCGCTGAAGATCAGCCTGGGGCTCATTAAGCTGTAACGCGCGGCACGAATGGGCACGGGCTCGGCGCCCTGCGCGGCCTGGTTTTGCCACGCTTTACTGTTAAACTCCCGACGAATTCACCTCCCCCGCCCCCCTTCTGCAAAAAACAATTTGCATCTTGAATGTTTTTTGCTATTCTGGTATCGCTCTGGTAAATACCGATACCGCGCGAGGAGTATGGAGACAGCCGCACAAGGCATTCTGACTCGCGACGAAATGGAAAGCAGGCGCTTGTCCGCCGCACAAGACCTGCAAAGGGGGCTCTCGCAGTCCCAGGTTGCCCGAAAATTCGGCGTCAGCCGCACCACGGCTTCGCGCTGGCATCGGGCGTTGAGTGGAAGAGGGGTCGACGGGCTGCGCAAACGGCGCGCTCCCGGCCGCCCCAGCCGCCTCAACGCCGAACAACTGCAATTGGCCGCCGAGCTCTACCGCTCCGGCCCGCGCACCGCCGGATACCAGACCGACCGCTGGACCACGGTTCGCTTTGCCGGCGCCATACGGGCCCGCTTCGGCATTCAATACGACCCGGACCACGTGGGCCGCATCATCCATCGCCTGGGATTGCGCGAACGCGTGCGCACTCACCGCAGGCTGGCGGAGGTGCTTTACAGCCCCATTCCCGCTCCGGTTCTCGGCCACGCGGAAGCGGCCCCGCCGGCCTAAAGAGCCCGGTAACGCCGGCGGTCTTGCCGCCGGTGGTCTTCTGGTAGCCGAGTGATCGTTGGAAAGACACCGGCGGACAAGACCGCCGGCGTTACGCTGAGGCGTCGAGTCTAGTCTCGACGCTGCACGCATGAGTGCGCGCGCCACGAATCCCGTTGACTTTGTGAACGGCGTTCTGTAATCTAACGATTGGGATGGGAGTAGTTGAGCGTCGAGCCCGCGATAAGGAAGCACTGAGGGCGAAGATCCTCGAAGCAACCAGCCGCCTCATGGTGGAAGAGGGCTTCGAGAGCGTCTCGATCCGCCGCATCGCGGAGCAAATTGAATACTCGCCAGCCACTATCTATCTCTATTTCAAGGACAAAGCTGAGCTGATCGACGCCATCTGCCAGGAGCTATTCGGGCAGATGGTGGAAGTGATAGGCGACGCCGTTGCCAGGGAAACCGATCCGCTCAAGAAACTCCGCTTGGGCATTCGCGCTTACATCGAATTCGGCATCTCTCACCCCAACCACTATCTGGCGGTTTTCGGAGCCCCGAAACGGGCCGGAGAGACAGCGACCTCGGATAATATCGAAGCCCACAGGCTGGGCATGGAGGCTTTCGAGATCCTCAGGCAAGCCATCCGCGGCTGCATCGGCCTGGGGGCGCTTCCGGCGGGCGACGTGACGGCTACTTCGCATGCGGCCTGGATGTGCATGCATGGCATAACCAGTCTGATGATAACAACTTACACTGGCCCTTACTGTGAGTTCCCGGACCTGACCGCAACACAGTGTGAGCATTTGCTCGATGCCGCTGTCGATCTGCTCATGGCTGGCCTGCAGAATTGTACGCTATCGCCCCTTCCAGCCGCCTGATCCGGCCCAAGTCCACAAAAAACTCTTGACATTCCTGATGGCCGTCCTTACTATGAACAGTGTTTAGTAAACAACGTTCACTAAATTATTTACGATTATGACAGCGCTGGCCATTAAGAATCTGTTCCACGATAAGGTCCGGCTGACCGTGACCCTGACCGGCATCATCTTTGCCTTGGTGCTGATCGCGGTTCAGTTCGGGCTGTTCCTTGGGTTCCTCGAGACCAGCGCCAACATCGTGACCCGTAGCGGCGTGGATCTCTGGGTTACCGCGCCTGGGCTGCCGCACGTCAACGGCGGCAGCGCACAGCCGGAACGGCGCCGGTACAAGATCCTGGCGGTGCCGGGTGTGGCCAAGGCCGAGCCTTACCTGCTGAGTTTCGCCAACTGGAAGCTGCCCTCGGGCGCGAAGGAATCGGTGCAGGTGGTGGGCTACGACCTCGAGTCCGGCCTGGGCGGCCCCGACAAGCTGGTTGCAGGCTCGGCCGACGGCTTGCGCGGCGACGATACCGTCATCATCGACGAACACTACCGCAAGAAGCTGGGCGTGACGGCGCTCGGGCAGACCGGGGAAATCAACGGTGTTCGCGCGCGCGTGGAGGGATATACGCAAGGCATGCTCTCCTTCACCACGGCGCCCTACGTATTCACTTCCTTCAAGCACGCGCAAAAATACATGAACCTGCCACGGACGCAGACCATTTTCGTTGTGGTGAGACTGACGCGTGGCGCGGATCCGCAAGCCGTGAAACGCGCGATCTCCGCCGTGCTGCCCGATTGCCAGGTCTTCACCAACGCCGAGATGGCATGGAAGACGCAATCCTATTGGGTGTTTTCGACCGGCGCCGGCATCACCACGCTGATGGGCGCGGTGTTGGGCCTGCTGGTCGGCATGGTGGTGGTGGCGCAGACGATCTACGCCGCCACGGTGGACCACATCCGCGAGTTCGGCACGCTGAAAGCCATGGGCGCGGCAAACCGCTATATCTACCGCGTGATCGTGGAGCAAGCCGTGCTCAGCGCGTCGATGGGCTACGCCGTCGCCATCGTGGTGGCGCTGTTGGTAGTGCATGCGGCCCACAGCGGCGACGCTCCGATCCTGTTGCCGGCCGCGGTTGCCGCGGGACTTTTCGGCCTGGCAGTGCTCATGTGCGTGGCGGCTTCGGTGATTTCGATTCGCAAAGCCACCCAAATCGATCCGGCCATGGTTTTCCGCGTCTGACAAGAGGACACTCGATGGATACCGTGATCCAAATTCGCGATGTGGTGAAGCGTTACGGCAGCGGCGCAAGCGAAGTGCGCGCGCTCGAAGGTGTCGACCTGGACGTGCACGCGGGCGAGGTGCTGGTGCTGATGGGGCCTTCTGGGAGCGGCAAAACCACGCTGCTTTCCATCATGGGCTGCATCCTGCGCGCCACCGCCGGCAGCGTCAGGGTGGCGGGCCGGGAAATGGTGGGCCTGCCGGAATCCGAGCTGCCACGCGTGCGCTTGCAGCACTTCGGTTTCATTTTCCAAGGTTTCAATCTCTTTCCAGCGCTGACGGCGCGGGAGAACGTCGAAATCGCGCTCGATCTGAAACGCGTGCCGCGGCGCCAGGCGCGGTCGCGCGCGGAAGAGCTGTTGGCCGGCGTCGGCTTGGCGGAAAAGGCGGGGCGTCATCCCGCCGATTTGAGCGGGGGCGAAAAGCAGCGGGTGGCTATTGCCCGCGCCTTGGCAGGCGATCCGCCAGTAATCCTGGCCGACGAACCGACCGCCGCGCTCGATTCGGCCAGCGGCAAAACCGTGATGACGATTCTATCTTCGCTCGCCCACCAGCGGGCGCGCACGGTGGTCATCGTCACCCACGATCCACGGGTGCTCGGCTATGCCGACCGCGTCGTGCGGATGGCGGACGGCCGAATGATCGCCGAATCGGAGCAGGTCGAGGAAGTCGCTCATTGAGGGAGGATGCGATGCAAACCAAATATGTGATTCTTTCCGGAATCTTGATCCTGGCCGCCACGGCGGGCATGGTGCATTCCACGCATGGCAAAACCGGAATCGCACTGGCGCCAACGGCCGCGATGCCGGCCAGCGATCGCCGCCTGGTGGTGGCGCCCGGACTCGTGGAGCCGATGAGCGAGGAAGTCAAAATCGGTTCCGAGCTGGATGGCAAGCTGCGCCGGGTGATGGTGGATGAAGGAGACCGCGTCGCGCGCGGCCAGGTAATCGCGGTGCTGGAGAACGCCGATTACGAGGCGCGCGTGGAACTCGCCCAAGCCGATCTGGCCGAGCGGCGCGCCGCGCTGGAACGCCTGCTGAACGGGGCCCGCACCGAGGAGCGCCGGGAAGCGGATGCGGCCGTGCGCGAAGCGCGCGCCGTGCTCGATACCGCTTCCGCCGAATGGGAACGCCGGCGCACACTGCTCGACGAAGGAGCCATCAGCCGCACCGAATTCGACACCGTCGAGCGCGAATACCGCGTGGCGCAGGCGCGCCTGGAAGCGGCCCAACAACACTTCGCGCTGGTCGACGCCGCCGCACGCCCGGACGATCGCCTGCGCGCCGAAGCCGAAATCCGCGCGGCCGAAGCTTCGCTCGCCAACGCTCAGGCGTTGTGCGAAAAAACCATCATCCGTTCGCCGCTCGATGGCGTGGTGCTGCGCCGTTATCGCAAAACCGGCGAAAGCGTGATCGCCAAGGACGAAACGCCGATCGTCTCGCTGGGCGCGACCAGCCGTTTGCGCGTGCGGGTGGACGTGGATGAGACCGATGTCGATCGCCTGCGCGAGGGCCAACCGGCCTGGGTCCGGGCCGACGCTTATGGCGACCGGCGCTTCACCGGACGCGTGGTTCGCATCGGCCAAATTCTCGGCCCTAAGAATATATCGACCGACCGCGCCGCTGAAAAGCTGGATACCAAGATCCTGGAGACGCTGGTGGAACTGGACCCAGGCCAGACCATTCCCGTCGGCCTGCGCGTCGACGCGTATATTCAAGTCGATTCAAGGTAAAGGTGGGGCAGGCCCCCCGCCTGCCAGCGCCCACAACGGCTAACAAGTCGGTTGGCAGGTCGGGGACCTGCCCCACTTAGGAGATTCTTCATGCACCACACTGCTCGTGTCTTTCTATTTACGATGCTCGCTGCCGCGGCGGCCGCTGCGCAGGATTCGCCTAAACTCTCCTTGCGCCAGACGCTCGAGGTGGCCGAGAAGGAAAGCCCCGACGTGCAACTAGCGCTTTTGCGGCAGGTGGAAGCGCAGGCGCGCTCGCTGGTGGCGCGTTCGGCGTATCAACCGCAACTGGGCGTCGCGGTGGGCAACACCTATCAGACCAGCAATATGGAGGGGATCGGTCTGCTGATCCCGGGATTTCCGGAGCGCCTCGGGCCGTACCGGGTCTTCAACGCGCGCCCGCAATTGACCGCGCCGGTATTCGATCTCCAAATCCTATCTGGCATCCATGCCGCACGCGAGCGTGTGGTCGAATCTAAATACAACGCCGAAACCGCGCGGCAGGCCACGCTGCTGGCGGTGCTGGAGCTGGATATCAACCTGTTCCAGGCGGAATCGCGCATCGCCGCGGCGGCTGCGCGGCTGCGCACGGCGCAGGCCGTCCACCAGCAGGCGGAGCAATCCGAAGCCGCCGGCAGTGCCAGCAAGCTGGACCTGGCGCGCACCGCGCAGCAGGTCTTCGCCGAGCGTGCCAACCTGGCCGAGGCCACCCGCGACCGCGACGTGGTGCGCGCCATGCTGCTCCAAGCGATCGGCCTGGAGCAAAACGCGCAAATCCAAATCGAGGCGCCGGAACTCGAAAACTTCGCCGAGCGGCTGCGCTCGGTGAATGTGATTCGAAGCGGTGCATTCGAGGAGCGTTCGGAGCTGAATGCGCTGGAGGCGGAAAGGCGCGCCGCTCAATTCGACCGCGAAGCCGCGCAGCGGGAGCGGCTTCCGAAGCTCGCCTTCAGCGGCGATTATGGGGTGCTGGGACAAGGCCCCGACCGCAGCCTGTCCACCTATACCGTGGGCGGATCGTTGACCATCCCGCTGTTCACCGGCGGGCGCATCCGCGCTAATGTTGACGCAGCGCAATCCAAGGTAGCGCAGGCCGAAGCCGAGCTGCGCAAAACCCGCCTGCGGGTGAGCGAGGAAGTGGAGCGGGCGGCCATCGAATCGGATGCATCGCGCGATACTCTTTCGGCGGCCGCGAGCGCTACCGCGGAAGCGCGCAAAGCGCTCGAACTTTCGCGCCTGCGCTTTCGCGCCGGCATCTCGACCAGCGTGGATGTGGCCACCGCGGAAAGCGCTCTGGCGCAGTCCGAGGATTTCGAAATCCGCACCCGCTATGACTGGTACCTGGCCGAAGCCCGCCTGGCGCGAGCCGAAGGAAACGTCTACTGGTTCTTCGACCGCGGCGCGCGGTGAAGACCAGTCGGACGATCGATTCTTGTCGGTAACGCCGGCGATCTTGTCGCCGGTGATCTCCCGGCAAATCACCGGCGACAAGATCGCCGGCGTTACCGGTGGTCTGTCATCCGAAGCGCACGCGCGACAGACAGCCCGCGGCAGACGACGGAAACCGATCGTCCGTCCTGCTGTGCGCGGCTATATACTGGCGTTTCGCGGATAATCCGGGCCCTGGAGCCCCGGCCAAATGTTCAGGCTTTCTCTCTCTTTCCTGGCGGCGCTCGTCGCGTTAGGCGCGCAGCAGTATACGCTCGGCGTGGGCGTCTATCCGGGCGACCCGCAACAGAACTTCGCGCCTTCGTTCCGCGTGGACAATGCAACCTATCGCAACCTGGCATTGCATCGCGCGGCGTATCAATCCAGCAGCTACGACTACAACCTGACCGCGCAGCTCATCACGGACGGCATCATCGAGACGAAACTGCCGCGTTGGGTGACGGTCTCCACCAGTGAGCATGGGGTGGTAGCGAAGCATGAGCGGGAAAACGTGCTGGATCACAACTGGACCACTAGCGCCAACCTGCGGGGCACCGACGTCTGGGTGGACATCGGATTCCTTGGCGGCAGCGCGGCGCCCGAAGTGGACCGGGTGGACATAGACGCGTCGGCGCCTTCGCGGGACAACCAGGAATACAGCCTGATCCTCTCCGGCTCCGAGGACGGCAAGACGTGGCGGGAACTGCAACGCGGCGCGGGAAGCCTGCGGCAGACCGGCGAGTTCAAGCCCTCGCTCGTGCTGCCCGCTCCGGTTCGCAGCCGGTATTACCGCGTGGAACTGCGCTGCGGCCGCAGCTTGAATTGGCGCGTCGGCGAGGTCGCGTTCTTCCGCGGCGGGCGGCGGCTCGATCTCGGCGGCCCGTACGATTTCACCAGCGCGTGGATGGGCGCATCGAGTGGCGAAGAGTGGGTGTATGTCGATCTCGGCGCGAACTGCACGTTCGATCGCGTGAAGCTCGATTGGATACGCCGCGCGGCCGAAGGCTCCGTCGAAGCGTCCGACGATGCGATTCATTGGCGAACGCTGGCGCCGCTAAACGCCGCAGGCGCCGTCGACGAGATTCGCCTGCCGGAGCCGGCACAAGGCCGCTACGTGCGGCTGCTGATGACCAAGCCGGTATCGCCCGAGGGCTACATCCTCAGCGAAATGGAAGTGTGGGGACGCGGCGGGCCAGTGCCGGTGGCGCATCCGGCCGCCGCAACGGTGGCGGGCGGACGCGTGGATCTCGCCGGCGGCCGGTGGCGGGTGGAACGTGAGTCGCTGGTGAAGGCGGATGGCGCGGCGATCTCGCGGCCCGGATTTTCGGATCGCGATTGGATGGTCGCAACGGTTCCCGGCACCGTGCTCACCAGCTACTTGAACGCAGGCGCGGTTCCCGATCCGAATTACGGCGACAACCAGAATCTGATCTCGGATTCGTTCTTCTGCGCCGATTTCTGGTATCGCGATGAATTCGTGACGCCGGCTTCGCTCGGCCGGCAGCGCGTCTGGTTGAATTTCGACGGCATCAACTGGAAAGCCGACGTCTATTTGAATGGCGAGAAACTGGGCCGGATCGAAGGTGCATTTATGCGCGGCCGTTTCGACGTCACCGGCAAGCTGCGCATTGGCCAGGCGAACGTGCTGGCGGTCCGCATCGAAAAAAACCACACGCCGGGATCCACCAAAGAGAAGACCGTCACGGGTTTTGGCAGCAACGGCGGCGCGCTCGGCGCGGACAATCCAACGTTCCACGCTTCGATCGGTTGGGATTGGATGCCTGCCGTGCGCGGACGCGACACCGGCATCTGGAACAGCGTTTACCTGACGGGCAGCGGGCCGGTGACGATCGAAGACCCGCTGGTTACGACCACGCTGCCGCTCGCGGACACCTCGCGCGCGGACATCGGTATCGAGATGACGCTGCGCAACCACGACCCGCGGCCGGTGGCTGGCAAGCTGCGTGGGCGCTTTGGCGAAGCCGCGTTCGAAATGCCCATCACAGTGGCCGCGTCATCGGCAAAGAGCGTGAAGCTCGATCCAGCCGCGCATCCCGAGCTGCGGCTGCGGAATCCGAAATTGTGGTGGCCCAATGGCTATGGCGATCCGAATCTCTACGCGGTGGAATTGCAGTTCATTGCCGCCGATGGGCTGGCGTCCGATACCAAGCGGTTCTGGACCGGCGTGCGCCAGTTCACCTACAGCGAAGAAGGCGGTGCGCTGCGGATTTTCATCAACGGAAGGCGTTTCGTGGCGCGCGGCGGCAATTGGGGTTTCAGCGAGGATCTGTTGCGCTACCGCGCCCGCGAATATGACGCGGTGTTGCGCTATCACCGCGACATGAACTTCACCATGATCCGCAACTGGGTGGGGCAGACCGGCGACGAAGCGTTCTACGAGGCTTGCGACCGCTATGGGATCGTGGTGTGGCAGGAGTTCTGGCTGGCGAACCCGTGGGACGGCCCAGATCCGGACGATCCGGCGATGTTCCTGCGCAACGTCCGCGACTACGTGCTGCGGATTCGCAACCATCCTTCCATCGGCCTTTATTGCGGCCGCAACGAAGGTTACCCGCCAGCGGTGCTGGACGATGGTATTCGCCACGCGCTCGGCGAGCTGGCCCCCGGCAGCCACTACATTTCCGATTCGGCGGATGGCGTGGTGAGCGGCGGCGGGCCCTATTGGATCGTGCCGCAGAAATCCTACTTCACCACCATTCCGAAGCGGACACTGCACAGCGAATTGGGCGTGCCGGACATCCCTTCCATCGAGAGCGTACGTGCCACGATGCCGGAAGATGCGCTCTGGCCGCCCAACCGCACCTGGGGCGAACACGATCTCGGGCCTGGCGATGGCACGGGAGTAAACTCGTTTTTCAAAGTCGTCGACAAGCGCTACGGCGGCGCGAAGAACCTCGACGAGTTTGTCGAACTGGCGCAGTTCCTCGACTATGAAACCCATCGCGCCATGTTCGAATCGCAAAGCCGTTACCGGGGAGGCATGCTGATCTGGATGAGCCATTCGGCGTGGCCGTCGCTGCTGTGGCAGACTTACGACTACTATCTCAATCCCGGCGCCGGATACTTCGGCAGCAAGAAGGGCGCCGAGCCGCTGCACATTCAGTGGAACGCGGGCGACGAAACCGTCGAAGTCGTAAATTATTCGGGCGGCGATGCGCGCGGACTGACGGCGAGCGTGGAAGTGTTAAACCTGGACGGATCGGTGCGCTGGGCGAAGACGGCGCCGGTGGATAGCACGGAGGACAGCACGGTCGCTTGCATCAAGATGGAATATCCCGCCGGGCTGACTGCGGTGCATTTTCTGCGGCTGAAGCTGTTGCGCCAGGCCGAGACGGTTTCGGAGAACTTCTACTGGCGCGGGCTCGAGGAAGGCGATTATCGCGCGCTGCGCACGCTGGCCCAGGCGAATGTCGGAGCTGCGACGCGCGCGGAGCAGCGCGACGGGCGCTGGCACCTCTCGACCGAACTGCATAACGTTTCGACGACGCCCGCGCTGATGGTCCGAGTGAAGGCAGTCCGCGAAAAAACCGGCGACCGCATTCTGCCCGCCCTATACAGCGACAACTACGTGGCGTTGATGCCCGGCGAGAGCCGCACCATCGTCATCGATTTGGCCGACGCCGACACGCGCGGCGAGAAACCGAGCGTGGTGGTGGAAGGCTTCAACCTGGCGGCGCGGTAAGGCGCCACCGGCGCACCCGCTCACGCCGGGACATACCGCTTGACGGCGATATCCCTGGAATGTTGCCGCGTTTGTGCTACGTCGTAGGCGAGCTGCATGCGCAGAAGGTGGTCCATGTCCGGGCCGAAGGCTTTCTCGATGCGCAAGGCCATCTCCGGCGTCAGTGAGGCCTTGCCGTGAAGAAGGTCGGAGAGCGTGGCACGCCGCACCTTCAGAATGTCCGCCGCCCTCGACACGTTGAGGCCGAGGGCTTCGATGATCTCGGTCTTAATCAGGTCGCCCGGATGGGGCGGGTTCTTCATGAGCATTGCGGGCCTCCTAATGGTAATCAATCAAGTCAATATCGTCGCGGCGTTCGCCGGTTCGTCGTAACGGAAGATCAGCCGCCAGTTTCCGGTGACAGTCAGGCTCCAGAATCCTTTTAAGTCGCCCTTGAGCGGATGCAGCTTCCAGCCTGGAAACCGGCCGAGTTGGTCCAGCGCCTCGGCGGTTTCGATGGCGAACAGAAGCTTGCGAACCTTGTCGGCCATCGCGGGAGGCACTCCCTTGGCGGTCCCATCCTCATGGAGCTGCCTTAACCCCTTGCTGCGGAAGCGGACGAGTTGCGTGTCATCTCTTCATGATCTCAGTATGTACGGTTACACCGTACACGCCAAGCGCTTTATTGAGGGACAGAGCTACCGCTGGGAATCCGCCGGCGGCAGAGACCGCCGGCGTTACACTCTGCCCGCGGTAAAATCAACCGATGTCCCGTACCCAGACCCCGCTAACCGATTCCTTGCTGACTTATGTCCGCGATGTTACCCTGCGCGAGCCGGAGGCGCTGCGCAAGCTGCGCGAATCCACCGAAGATCACCCGCACGCTTCGCTGCAAGTGGCGCCCGAACAGGGCCAGTTCCTGCACCTGCTGGCGCGGGTGACCGGAGCGGCGAGAGCGATCGAAATCGGCGCCTTCATGGGCTACAGCTCAACCTGGATTGCGCTTGGCCTGCGGCCGGGCGGAAAGCTGATTGTGTGCGACGTCAGCGAAGAATATTCGGGCCTAGCGCGGCGAACCTGGCGCGAAGCCGGCGTGGAGGATCGCATCGAGCTGCGGCTCGCCCCGGCGCTAGATTCGCTGGAGGCGCTGTTAGCGGAGGGCCAGGCCGGCAGTTTCGATTTCATCTTCATCGACGCCGACAAGGGGAACTATATCCTCTACTATGAGCGCGCACTGCTACTGCTGCGGCAGGGCGGCCTGATCGCCGCCGACAATGTCCTGTTCCATGGCACCGTGTCCGACCCGGCCAACCACGCTTCCGACACCGAGGCGATCCGCGAATTCAATCTCCATCTGCACGCCGACCGGCGTATCGCGCTCAGCATAGCCACCATGGGCGACGGCATGGCATTGGCGGTGAAGCTCTAGCGGCGCGGCCCGCGCCTCGAACCGCGAAAGATGCAAGAATGATGGGGAAAGGAACCGTGCTATGAAGCGTGTTCTGATTCTGATGGCTGTGTTCGCCGTGGCAGCGGTGGCCGCCGATATCGCCGGCACCTGGAAAGCGACGGCGGAGGGCCCCAATGGATCGATGGAGCGGACCTTCGTTTTCAAGGTGGACGGAAACAAGCTCACCGGAGAAACCACCAGCACGATGTTGGGCAAGTCCACTATCGCGGACGGGAAGGCGGACGGGGATAACCTGTCGTTCAGCATCACCGCCGACCTTCAGGGAACCGAGCTGAAACTGAACTACGAAGGGAAGATCAGCGGCGCCGACCTGCACCTCACCTCGGAAAGAGCCGGCGATGGCGGCGGGCAGGCCATCGAATGGAACGGCAAGAAGATTCAGTGAAGGGAGACGCGGGAGCCGCGAGGGGGAGCCGCGAGGGGGACAGACCTCTCTGTCCACGCGGCGCAAAGGCAGCGCCTTGGGACAGAGAGGTCAGTCCCCTATGCCGGTAACTGACAAAAATCGGCCCCAAACCGCTTCGAGCGAGGTGGTTCGCGACATCAACCGGCGTATCGTCCTCAACCTGATTCGCAAGCGCCAGCCCATTTCGCGCGCCGACCTGGCGCGTGTTTCCGGCATGCAGCGCAGCACCATATCGCTGATCGTCGACCAGTTGATCCAGGAGGATTGGGTGCTCACCGGGCCCACCGTGAAGTTGCCCAGGGGGCGCCGGCCCACCTTTCTGCGCCTCAATGACGAGCGGGTCATGATCGGTGTGGACATCCGCCCCTCGCAGATCACGGTCGCGTTGGCGGACGCCAACGGGAGGTTCATCTCGCAGGAGGCAATTGTCACCACGCCAGACCCGGAGTTCACGCTGCACCGCCTGCTCGAAGTGGTCCAGCGCATCATCGGGTCGTGCCGGGGCAGGAAAATCGAAGGCATCGGGGTCAGCGTGCCGGGCCGTTATATACCCGGGTCGAACCGGCTGGTATTCGCGCCGAATCTTGGATGGCGCGACGTGGATATTCGCACGCCGCTGATGAAAGCGACCGGCCTGGAAGTGGAAATCGAGAACGCCGCCACGGCCTGCGCGCTGGCGGCCGTATGGTTCGACCACATGGAACAGGTTCGCAACCTGGTGGTGGTCACGGTATCGGAGGGCGTCGGCACGGGGATCCTGCTGAATGGCCAGATCGTTCGCGGCTTGAATGGAATGGCCGGGGAGTTCGGCCATGTGCCGCTCGATCCGCGGGGTCCGCTCTGCGGGTGCGGCCGCCGCGGATGTTGGGAGGTTTTTGCGTCGAATGGCGCCGCGCTGCGGTATTACCGCGAATCCGGTGCGGAGCCGGCCGGATTGAGCTTCCTCGACCTGCTCAGTCTCGCGGATCGGGGGGACGGGCGGGCCGAGGAAGCGCTCAAAACCATGGCTCACCATCTGGGCCGCGGCATGCGCATGTTAGTGGCCGGCTTTGCGCCCGAACGGATTATAGTGGTCGGTGACCTCACGCGGTCCTGGAAGCGGTTCGAATCGGTGATTGCGCCGGAGATCCTGGGACAGGTCTTACCGGGCGGTGTTGCTCCGCAATTGATTCCGGCGCGCGAGGGCGGTGTGGCGCGCCTGCGCGGCACGGTGGCCCTGGTCCTGGAGAACGATTTTGGGGTGTGCTCGTGATCCGGCGCCGGGCCGGACCGGGCGCGACGAGCACGACTTGCATTTTTCATTAGGCAAGTCGATTATAGTTTGAGGTTAGAACAAATTCGCGTTGGAACGGCCCGCCCACGGCGCTCCCTCGCGAACCGGCCTTGGACCGGCCGTAGAGGCCAGGTATCGATGGCCTGGCTTTCCATGAGCAGCGCCACCAGCAGGATTACGAGACCGCCTATATGAAACAACCAACCAAGAGCAAGACCCCGAGCGTGCCTGTTTACCGCAAGCGCGATTTGCCGGTGGCGAAGCGCGTGCGCGACCTGATGTCGCGAATGACGATCGAAGAGAAGGCCGCGCAGATGATGTGCGTTTGGCAGGAGAAGGCCGCCAAGCTGGTGGACGCCGATGGCAACTTCGATTTCGCCAAGGCCAAGAAGGCCTTCCGGCACGGACGCGGCATCGGCCAGGTGGGCAGGCCCAGCGACGCGGGCGGCGGCAAGGACGCCCGCGGGATGGCCGAGCTGACCAACGCCATCCAGAAGTTCTTCGTCGAAAACAGCCGGCTGGGCATCCCGGTGATCTTTCACGAAGAGTGCCTCCATGGCCACGCGGCCATCGGCGGCACCAGCTTCCCGCAACCGATTGCGCTGGGGGCCAGCTTCGACCCGGAGCTGGTCGAGTCGCTGTTCACCATGACCGCTCTCGAGGCGCGGCTGCGCGGCGCCCACCAGGCGCTGACGCCGGTGGTGGATGTGGCGCGCGATCCGCGCTGGGGCCGCGTGGAAGAGACCTATGGCGAAGATCCGTACGTCGCCTCGCGGATGGGCATTGCCGCCGTGCGTGGATTTCAGGGCGACGCATCCTTCCGGGACAAGACGCGCGTCATCGCCACGCTCAAACATATGACCGGCCATGGCCAGCCGGAATCCGGTATGAACTGCGCTCCGGCCGACATCTCCGAGCGCGTCATCCGAGGGACCTTCCTGTTCCCCTTCGAGCAGGCGCTGCACAAGGCCGGAGCCATCAGCGTGATGGCATCCTATAACGAAGTTGATGGCGTGCCCTCACACGCCAACCGCTGGCTGATGCGCGATATTCTGCGCAAGGAGTGGGGTTTCAAAGGCTTCGTGGTATCCGATTACTATGCGATCTGGGAGCTAGGCTACCGCCCCGACACGCACGGGCATTTCGTCGCTAAGGATAAGAAGGAATCGTGCGCCTTGGCGGTGCGGGCCGGCATCAACATTGAACTGCCGGAGCCGGATTGCTACCTGCATCTGACCGAGCTGGTGCGGAAGGGCGTGCTGAAGGAAGCGGAACTCGACGAAATGGTCGAGCCCATGCTGCGCTGGAAGTTTCTGCTCGGTTTGTTCGACGATCCGTACATGGATCCGGAGGAAGCCGACCGCGTGGTGGGCTGCGACGCGCACCGCGCGCTGGCGCTCGAGGCGGCGCGCCGCTCGATTACACTGCTCAAGAACGAGGGCGGCATCGCGCCGCTCGATAAGAACTCGGTTAAGACCATCGCGGTGATTGGTCCCAATGCCAACCGCAGCCTGTTGGGCGGCTACAGCGGCAAGCCCAAGTCCGAAATCACGGTATTCGAAGGCATCCAGGCCAAAGCCGGTAAGCGGGTGAAGGTGCTCTATAGCGAAGGCTGCAAGATCACGCAACCCGGCACGTGGAATCAGGACGAAGTGCTTCCGAGCGACCCGGCGGAAGATCGCAAGCTGATTGCGGAAGCTGTCAAAGTCGCCCGGAAAGCCGACGTGGTGGTGCTGGCGATCGGCGGTAATGAGCAGACGTCGCGCGAGGCCTGGAACCTGAACCACATGGGCGACCGCCCCAGCCTCGACCTGATCGGCAGGCAACAGGAGCTCGTGGACGCCATCGCCGCCCTCGGCAAGCCGGTGATTGTGTTTCTGTTCCATGGCCGCCCCAACTCGATTCAGCGCGTGGCGGAAAAGGCCGCGGCCATTTTCGAGTGCTGGTATCTGGGGCAGGAAACCGGCGCGGCGGTGGCGGACGTGCTGTTTGGGGATTACAACCCAGGCGGGAAACTGCCCATCTCGGTGCCTCGTTCGGCGGGCCACCTGCCGGCTTTCTATAACTACAAACCGTCGGCCCGCCGCGGCTATCTCTTCGACGATGTTACCCCGCTTTACCCATTCGGCTTTGGCTTGAGTTACACGACCTTCAGCGTCGGCAACGTTCGGCTGTCGAAACGGCGGATAACATCAACCGGGTCGGCGGAAGTTCTGGCTGACGTTACCAACACCGGCACGCGCGCCGGAAGCGAAGTAGTGCAGATGTACATCCGCGACCTGGTCAGCTCGGTGACGCGGCCGGTGAAAGAGTTGAAAGGGTTCCGCAGGGTCGACCTCGAGCCGGGCGAGACCGCTACCGTCCGCTTCGAGATCACGCCCGAGTCGCTCGCATTCTGGGACGTGAACATGAAATACCGGGTGGAAGCCGGAGATTTCGAGATCATGGCCGGCACTTCGTCGCGGGATGCCGACCTGCAGAAGGTGACGCTGACGGTGACGAAGTAGGCCCGCGACCGCGAGTGGGAGCGTCAAGAAACGGGGCACCTATGATTCAGAAACTCTCGTTCTCCGAAAAGATCGGTTACGGCCTCGGCGACATGGCTGCTAACTTCGTCTTCCAGGCGATGCTGGCGTTGCAGCTCAGCTTCTACACCGACACGTTCGGGCTGACGCCGGCTCAAGCTGGGACTCTATTCCTGGTGGTTGGCCTCTGCGCGGCGGTTTTGAACCCCGTGATGGGCGCCATCGCGGACCGCACCAATACGCGATGGGGCAAGTTCCGGCCTTACCTGTTGTGGACGGCGGTTCCGTTCGGCATCATCGGCGTGCTCACCTTCACCACGCCGAACCTGAGCGCGGGCAGCAAGATTATTTACGCGTATGTGACGTACGCCCTGCTGCGCATCGTATACACGGTAAACAATGTGCCCTACGCCTCGCTGACCGGCGTGATCACGGGCGACCCGGACGAACGCACCAGCATCGCCTCCTGGCGGCAGATCTTCGCCAACTCCGCCGGGTTCATCGTGCAGAGCCTGGCGGTGCCGATGATCGCCTGGTCCGGCCATGGCAACAGTGCGAAGGGCTATCAGTTGACGATGGGGCTCTTCTCGGTCCTAGGCGGAGTGTTGTTCATCGTCGCCTTCGCATCTACCAAGGAGCGGATTCAGCCGGACCCGAAGCAAAAGAGCTCGCTGGGGCAGGACCTCGCCGACCTGGTCAAGAACGGGCCGTGGATCGCGCTGTTCCTGGCGACCATGTTCTACTTCATTGCGATCGTGATGCGGTCGAGTGTCATGCTTCCATTCTTCAAATACGCCGCAGGCGACCAGAATCTCTTTAGCTGGTTCAATGGCTTCGGCCTGGCCTCGCTGCTGGTCGGCGTCGCGGTTTCGTCCAAACTGTCGGCGCGATTCGGCAAGCGGAGTCTGTTCATCACCAGCATGGTGCTGACGGGCATTCTCGCCGCCGTCCTGTTCGTTCTGCCAACCCAGGGAACAGCCCTCATCTTCGCTTCCGAGATTCTGCGCCAGTTTGCGTTCGGCTGCTCCTGCCCGGTGCTGTGGGCGATGATGGGTGACGTTGCCGATTATGGCGAATGGAAAACGGGCCGCCGCGCAACGGGCACCGTGACCTCGGCGGTGGTTTTCGCGCTGTGGCTCGGGCTCGCACTGGGCGGCGCCGTCGCCGGCTGGCTCTTCCAGGCGTACGGCTATGTGCCCAACGCCACGCAGACGGCCCACTCGCTGGAAGGCATTCTTTTGGTGGCCAGCATCTATTCGGCGCTGGCCTTTTTTGCCACCGCCATTTGCCTGATCTTCTATCCGATCACGCGAGCGAAGAACCGGGAAATTGCCGACGAGCTGGCCGAACGGCGGCTGAAGTTCGCGCCGCGGGAAACGCCGGGGGCGTAACCGCCTTCGCAAAAAGGAGCAACCCAGAGATGTCCGCGAAGCTTGTCCTGATCGCCGCCCTTGTGACGGTTCCTCTATCCATGCCCATGCCCGCGCAGACCACGCTGAAGGACGCGTTCCACGGATCATTCCGGATTGGCGCCGCGCTCAACCAGGCAATCTACACCGGTGGCGATGCCGCCGGAGCGGCCCTGGTCGAGGCCCAGTTCGATACCGTTACGCCGGAGAACGACTTGAAATGGGAGAAAATCCATCCCACCGCGCAGGGTTTCAACTTCGATCAGGCCGACCGCTATGTCGAGTTCGGCGAGAAGAACCACATGTTCATCGTCGGCCACTGTCTGGTGTGGCACAGCCAGACGCCGCGCTGGGTATTCGAAGACGACAAGGGCAATCCGGTCGGCCGCGAGGAATTGCTCCGCCGCATGCATGACCACATTGCCGCGGTTGTGGGCCGCTATCGGGGCCGCGTCAACGGTTGGGACGTGGTCAACGAAGCGCTGAATGAGGATGGCACGCTGCGACGGTCCCAGTGGCAGCGCATCATCGGCGACGATTACATCGCCAAAGCGTTCGAATACGCGCACGAAGCCGATCCCAAGGCAGAACTGTACTATAACGAGTACTCGCTCGAAAACGAAGCCAAGCGGAAAGGCGGCGTGGAGCTGATCCGCAAGCTGCTGGCGCAGGGCATACCGGTCACAGCCATCGGCCTGCAGGGACACTACAACATGGAGTGGCCGGACCCGGAAACCGTGGATGCGACCATCGCCGCGTTTCACGCGCTCGGCGTCAAGGTGAACATCACCGAACTGGACATGGATGTGTTGCCCCGCGTGCGGCCAGGAAACAGCGCCGATATCAGCGCCCGCGCCGAGGCCGCCGCAGCCGCCAATCCGTACACTGCCGGGCTGCCGGCTCAGCAGCAACAAGCGTTGGCGGACCGCTATGCGGCCTTGTTCCGCGTCTTCTTGAAACACCGCGACGCCATCGCGCGGGTGACCTTCTGGGGTGTCACCGACCGAACTTCCTGGTTGAACAACTTTCCGGCGAGAGGCAGGACCAACTATCCGCTGTTGTTCGATCGCGAAGGCAAGCCCAAGCCAGCGTTTGACGCCGTGGCGGCCGAAGCGCGCCAAAACACGATGGGCCCCAGATGAACAGGTTGAACACGGATAGAGGCTCTCTTTGTCTTATCGGTGTTCATCGGTGTTCATCCGTAAGCCCCAGAACGCCTTTTCGGACACTCTCAGTTGCCTCTTCAGCTTGCCGTTGCTCCCCTCCCTCACTTTGACGCGCCGGGCAATCCGAGAGATTATGGAGTACTGGGTTCACAGAAATACGGGCGCTGTAGTCCGAAATCCGCTGTCCTCGCGAAGGTTACGGAAGACGCTCGCGATCGGTCTCGAATCGCGAAGCGGGGTGCGCCGGAAGTGAAAGGAAGAATATGAGAGCAGTTTTGAACACAGTCTGTTGCGGTCTGGCGGCGAGCGCTTTGATCCTCACCGCCTCCGCGCAGGAACCGGTGAAGCTGGTCCGGCTGAATGTGGTAGCTGTCGACGCACAAGGCAAACCGGTCGGCGATCTCGCCGCCAGCGATTTTCATATCTCGGACGAGGGCAAGGCGGAGACCATTGCCCTGTTCCACTCCGGCGGCTTTGGGCCAGCGACAGCCGCGCACCCCGGCGAGTTCACCAACCGGCCGTCGCCGCCGCCGCACACCACCGTGATTCTGTTCGATTTCATGAACCACCTCCGTAGCGAGTGGTTGTATGCAGCCAAGAAACTCGGCACGTCCCTCAAGCAGGTGCCGGACGCCAGTTCCATCTATTTCTATGTACTGACAACGGCCGGCCAGATCGATCCCATCCATCCCTTCCCGAGTGCGCCCGGAGCCGCGCCCGATAAGACCTGGAACCAGGGCATCGAGGCCATGTTGACAAAAGAGATTAAGGGCATGAAAACAAGGCCCACCGGCTTGACCGACGAGGACGTAACCAAGAGGAGCTATGTGGCGCTGGAGACGCTCGGCAAGCAGTTGGCGATGTTTCCGGGCCGCCGCGACATCGTCTGGGTCCTCGGCGGCGTACCGTGGACGTACAAAGAGAATACCAAGAATCCCTGCAACGGCATTTGGGTCGGTTGTGGACTCTACGCGGAACATCTGAGCTTCACACTGGATGCCGCCGGGACCATCGTCAATCTGCTCACCTACACGGACTTGGACACCAACAAGACGGCGGATATGGAAGCCATGGCTCAGTTGACCGGCGGCACCGTGACTTACGGCAATAAGGGCGGGGAAATCGACCAGGTCATTCAGCAATTGAACGAAAGCGCCAGCGCGGCATATGTAATCGCCTATGATCCGGGCGGCTGGGACGGCAAATTCCACCTCGACAAGATTGCCTGCGATCGCAAAGGCGTCAAACTGATCGCCAAGACCCGCTACCTGGCGCTGCCGGATTCGCGAGACGCCGACAAGAGACAGATGGACGCGTTGGGCTTCGCCTTCGCAGGCCCCTACGATCTATCCGACGTCGGCTTGCGCGCCACCATCGCGCCCGGCAAAACCCCGGGTACGGTCAAGATCGATTTGCGCGTCGACCTGTCGGACCTGATGCTCCAGGAAAGCGGCGGCAAGTATACCGCCCACTTGCGCGTGCTGGTGTCCCCGCGGAGCGCTGGCGGCCCGGAGGGCGAACCCAAGGACAGCAGTCTGGACCCGCAACTCACCAAAGAGCAGCACGACGCCTACCTGAAAGACGGATTCCCGATTCCGAACGAGGTCACCATCGACAGCTCAACCACGTCCGTGCGCCTCGTGGTAGGCGATCGCGTGACGGACTGGGTCGGTTCGCTCACCATCCCCGTCGCACCGCCGAAGTAAGGATTTCCTGGCGGCTTAGCGCGCGTGACAGGTAGGAAAACCGTCAGCGCGGCCGCGGGTCTTCTCCCAAGCCATTGACAGGCTTTGTATTTGCGAAGGTGCGTGACTGCGTTCAGGCGAGCCGGCCGCCGTGGCGGGAAGAAATGTCGAGACGACTCTCGACACAGCAGGCCTGACGGCCCGCGCCACGGCACAAGAGAGCGGTCCAGCGATCGAAATGCGCGCGCGGCTCCTCCACGATGCTTTCCGAGCCGGGCCCAGAGGGCAGCCTGCTCAGACAGCGACCGGTCCGGCCGCCGGCTACTTTGCCGTATACTCGAGGCTTCGCGTGGTGGCCGGCGCGTTCCCTTGGGACGCGGTGACCTTAAACTGGTAGGTGCCGGGCTTCGACGGCGCTCCCGCCAGCGCCCTCCACACGCCCCCATCCTCGACGAGCTTGGCAGGCACCGTTCCCTTTACCTTGCCGTCGACGGAGATCTCGATTTGCGCGGCCGGCTGCTCCGCATTCGACTTATCCGGGTAGACGGCGAAGTACAGCATGTAGGGCTTGTCGGCTTGCAGGGTCTTGTCCAGCAGCGGAACCAGGTGCCTGCCCGCGAACACCAGCGGATCGCCCGGGTCCGGCTTGTCGGCGGTTTCCATGCGCTGAATTACCAGGATGCTGCTCAGGCCGACTCCCTTCGTCTCCGGGCTGTCGAACTGCGCCGCGCCGGTGCTCGCCCGCCCCGATTCGCGATCGAGTACCGCCGTCTCGACCGTGTAATGGCCGGCCGGCAAGGCCACCGGATGCGTATACTCGATCGGCATCGACAGCGCGGCCTGCAGCTTGTCGTTCGGAATATAGTAGGGTTGATCGACGCTGTACTTGTCCACGATCTGCCCGGTCGAATCCTTCACCAGGGCTAGCAGAGAGGGGTGCAATACATGCGTCTGATTCCCCGCCGGCATCGCTCGCAGAACTCCGGCCGGCAACTCGATGTACAGCGTGCTGCGCGTATTCGCGCCATCGTTTCGAAAATGGAAAGCGGCGGTGTGGAAATCGAAGGCATGCGGCGCCGGAGTCACGTTCAGCACGCTCAGCCCCAGAACCTCAAACGGCTGCAACGCCGGCGATCCTTGCAGGTCCGGCATCGCAAAGTAACCCGTCCGGCTCTCCGCGTGGAGATCGGCGGCTTTTCCCACCAGTTTTACGTCGATCTTGCGCAGGCTCCCGTCGTACTTATCCGAAGTGGGGCGGTAACTCACTTCGTAGTGAGCCTCCACGTTTTCCACGATGTGCTCAAAGGGTTTCTTGTAGTCTCGCGTGTTGGCGATCAGGAAACCGCCGGTGCCTTCCGCCAGCGCGCGCAAAGGCGCCTGCGTGTCGGACCCGCTGACCGCCTGGTCAATCGTATCGCCCTGCTTGCTCTGCTCTTTCCGCGTATCCGAATTGGTGGTTTGGGAGCCTTGCGACGCGCTCACGCTCACTGCCTGGTTCAACTTCAGGTTCGCGGCCCCGGCCGTCGAGTTCTCCGATAAACCCGTGATGTCGAGCGGGTAAAGCGTGACGCCACTGGTCGTTGCTCTGGCGAGCATCGAGTGCAACCTGTCGGGATCGCCGCTAATGATCGCGCCCGTGGTGATCCACAGAACCGCTTTGCGCCCGGGCAACGTTCCCAACGATTTGATCAAGTTGTTGATTTCGTCCTCCGCGCGCGCGGAGGTCAGGTTCATGAGATCGCGGTCCGCGATGACCTGGTCCCCGCGCTGCGCCGTGGCGCCCGGAGCGTTCGTTACGTCCGCCCCGGCGATCACGGTGTTGGCAATCTCGCCTCCCGTAATCGTCATCGTCGCCGACCCGGTCGTGCCGGCTCCGCTGCCCGATACCACCGCGGTGATCGTCAGTTTGTTCGGGTTGGCGGTCAGCACGCCCACCGACGCCGCGTTGAAATCGATTGGCCGCAAATTGAAAGCGTTAGCCGCCGCCTGGATCACCTTATCGCGATCCGTCGTGAAGGCTAAGATCGGCATCAAACGGTCGGCCAGCACGAACATCCCGATATAAGTGTCCGGCGGCACCTCGTTCTTCAGAAACTCTTGCACCGCCTCGGTCGCCGTCCGTCGCGACATCGGATCGATATTGTGAAAGACGATACAGATCAGGTTGACGGCGCGCAGCGGGCGCGAGGTCTGTGACGTCCCCGGCGCCGTGGCGGCGGGTGCGGATTGCTGGGTCTGCGTTTCGTGTACCCCGGCCAGGCGGAAGCTCGCGATCGGCTGTTTCACCCCGTCCTCGTAAACCTCGAGGTCGCCCTGCTTCAGGTTCTTGACGTTTTTGCCATGTTTATCCACCACCACCACGTCCAACATCACCTCGGTGGTAGTCGCGCGGATGGTGGGGCCCGGTTCGGCCGCCGGCGCGGTCTGCGCAGCGGCAAGACCGGAAAAAAGCGAGATTGCGCACACGGGGAGCAACAAAACAGACTGTTTCATCTTGATACTGATTCTAACCCCATTACAGATTGCCGCGAAACGACGAGCGCCACAACAGAGCGCAACAGAGCCGCGACCGTAGGGAGCGGTCAGGCCGCAACCATCGAATGGCTGTTGTGTTCAACTCTTTCAACATGACCGCTCCCTTCGGTCGCGGCTCCGTTAGGGCACAACCGTGTACTGCAGCGTTTGCGTCGCGGGCGGCAAGCTCCCTTGCGACGCGGTGACTTTCAACTCGTAGCTGCCCACCTTGACCGGCGCTTCCACCAACGCCTTCCACACGCCCCCATCCCATGTCAGCTTTGCCGGCTTGTTTTCCAAGACCTTGCCGCCGGAGGAGACCTCAATCTGTGCCGACAGCCGCTTCATGCTCGACCTATCCGGGTAAACCTCGAAGTACAACATGTAGGGGCTGTCCGCGTGCAGCGTGCCGCCCAGCAGCGGTATCAGGCGCTTGCCCGCGAACACCAGCGGATCGGCCGGATCCGGCTTGTCCGCGGGGTCGATGCGCCGAATCATCATGATGTTGCCCATGCCGAATCCCTTCGACTCGACATTGTCGAACTGCGCCACGCTGGTGCTCGCCCGCCCCGCCTCGCGGTCGAGCACCGCCGTTTCGACCGTGTAATGGCCGGCGGCGAGGTTCACCGGATGCGTGTACACAATCGGCACCGCCATCAGGTCCTTCAGCTTGTCGTCGGGGAGGTGATAGACCTGGTCGTTGCTGTACTTGTCCACCACTTGCCCGGTCGAATCCTTCACCAGGGCCACCAGCGAGGCATGCAGTTCATGCTTCTGGTTCGCTTCCGCCACCGCCTTCAGCGCATCGCCCGGCAACTCGAAGTACAGTTCGCCGCGCGCGTTCGAACCCTCATTTGGAAAGCGGAAGGCGGCCGTGTGGAAATCGAAGGCGTGCGGCTCCGGATTCGCGCTCAGCGCGCTCAGCCCCATGATCTCGAACGGCTGCAACGCGGCCGATCCTTTCAGGTCCGGCATCGCGAAGTAGCCAGTCCGGCTTTCCACGTGGTACTCGGCGGCGCGCCCGCGCAGTTTCACTTCGATTTTGCGCAGGCGCCCGTCGTACTTGTTCTCGGTGGGGCGATAGATCAGTTCGTAGTGCGCCTCCACGTTGTCGAGGATGCGCGCAAACGGCTTCGCGTAGTCCTGCGAGTTCGCGATCATGAAACCGCCGGTGCCTTCAGCCAGCGCGCGCAGGCTCGCCTGCGTATCGGACGCGCGCACGCCATACTCCATCGTGTCGCCCTGCCGGCTCTGTTCCTTCATCGCATCCAGGTTGACCAACGTTGAAGTGGTGGTGTTGCCCGAGGTACTGCTGCTCATGGTGCCCGGCGTGGTGGTGCTGTTGCCCTGGTTCGCGCTCTGATTCGCCACCGTGCCCAGCTTCAGATTCGCGGCCTGCGCCGTCGAGGCTATGGTCAAACCCGTAATGTCGAGAGGATACAGCGTCACGCCGTTGGCAATGGCTTTGGAGAGCATGGCGTGCAGCCGGTCGGGATCGCCCGTGGTCAGCAGACCCTCGGTCACCATCAGCACCGTCTTGCGCCCGGGCAGCGCGCCCAGCGTCTTGATCAAGTTGGCGATTTCGTCCTCCGCGCGCGCGCCCGTCAGTTCGGCCAGGTCGCGGTTCTCGGTGACCTGAGCTCCGCGCAGGGCGGTGGCCCCCGGAGCGTTCGTAACGTCCGCCCCGGCGATCACGGTGTTGGCCAGCTCCCCGCCCGCGACGGTAACATTGGGCGGCCCGCCGCGAACACTGCCGTCGGACGCGGTCACCGACGTCTGGGTCATGGTCTGCATGAGCGGGTTCGCGGTCAGCAGCCCCACCGACGCACTCGAGAAATCGAGGGGGCTCAGGTTGAACACGTGCTCGGCCGCCTGGCTCGCCCTCGCGCGGTCCTTGGTGAAGCCTAAGATCGGAGTCACTCGGTCGGCGAGCAGGAACATCCCGATGTAAGTGTCCGGCGGCAGCTCGTTCTTGAGAAACTCCTCGACCGCCAGAGTCGCATTCCGCCGCGCCACCGGATCGATGTTGTGAAAAACGATACAGATCATGTTGACGGCGCGCAGCGGCAGCGATCTTTCCGGCGTCCGCGGGGCGGCGGCGGGTCCCTTCGATTGTGGAGTCTGCGACTCGTACGTCGCGGCCAGGCGGAAGCTCGTCACCGGCTGCAGCACGCCGTCTTCGTAAACCTCCACATCGCCCGATTTCAAGGTTCTTACGTTCTTACCGTGTTTATCCACCACGACCACGTCCAGCATCACCTCGGTCGTGGTCGCACGGATGGTGGCGCCCGGTTCCGGCGCGGGCGCGGTCTGCGCGGCGGCCAAGCCGCCAAGAAGCGAAATGGCGCATACGGGGAGCAACCGAGCGGGTTTTCTCATCTTGGTAACGATTCTACTACTGCAACGTCTACATAGCGGACCGAATAGCCCCAAAGAGCCACCCACGTTTCCCTGGGTTGTTAACTGGCTGTTTTTGTGTGTCCCGCACACTGCCGGCGGCCCGCGGCGCGTGGTTTAATGGAGTTTAAAGTCTGAAATTGGCTAACTGGCTGAAACTTGCAAGGCCGGAATTACGTATGGATCGCAGGAGGAAATCAATGTTTCGCCGTTTCGCTCTTTTGTTGATCGCTCCCCTGATCGCGGGCGCGGTCGTCCAACCCGCGCCCGTCGTCACGGCGGTCCAGAACGCCGCCAGCAATCTTGTGGCCGGTCTGCCAGCGTCCGGCATCGCGCAAGGCTCCATCTTTACGGTCTATGGGACCAATATGGGGCCGGCCTCGCCATGCTTTGCTTCCACCGTCCCTTACTCGACGGGGCCGCTCTGCGGAGTTTCGCTCACAGTCACGGTGAACGGCACATCCAGTTTCCCCATCCCCACCTTCGTCTACCCAACCCAGATCAATGCCATTCTGCCATCCCTGACGCCCACCGGCAGTGGAACCATCACCGTTACTTACAACAGCCAGACCAGCGCCACAATCCCGATCCAGGTGGTGACCGCTGCCTTCGGCGAGTTTACGCCCAGTGGCTACGGCTTCGGACAGGCCTCGGTAACCGATGTGAACTACAGCCTCAACACCATCGTTCACACGCTGCATCCCGGTGACATCGGCATCCTGTGGGGCACCGGATTGGGACCCATCAGCGGAAGCGACGCCACGTCTCCGACGACGTTTCCTAACATAGGAACACCCACGGTGTATGTCGGCACCACCGCCGAAACGTCAACAGCCACCGGCCTGCTTTATGCCGGCCGCTCCGGCACCTGGCCGGGGCTCGACCAGATTAACTTCACTGTGCCGCAGGGAGTCGAGGGCTGCTATGTGCCGATCGCGGTGGAAGCTGGCGGCGTGGTGGGCAGCATCGCGACCATCGCCGTAGCCCCCGCCGGGCAGAACACCTGCTCCGATTCGGTGATGGGGCAAACCTTGGTCAACAAGCTCGCCTCCGGCGGCAACGCCAATTTCGGCTACATCCGCCTGCAGAGCCAAGACTACATTGTTGCGGGCTCCGCGGTCGACGCCGCTCATGGTAGCGGAGATTATGCGTGGGCTAGCTTCAGCGGGTACACTCCACAGACGGCCTATTGGGCGTATTACGGAGTCTCCTCGGGCTACTGTTCCGCAAACCAGGATTACTTCCCCGACGACTTTAGCATCGCCAACCTCGATGCCGGCGCCGCGCTCACCCTCTCGGGTCCGCTGGTTGGTCCCCTAGTCGCCCAAGAGTACCCCGGCTCCGGCCAGTACTATGCCTTCCTGGCCAACAGCGGGAAATTCCTGTTTAGCAGGGAGAACTACGCCATGATCGGCACGGGCGGGGCAAACGTCAGTTCCTTTACGGCCAAGGACGTTAGCAGCCTCCCCGGCGTCCAGCTTACCGCGATCGCCGGCAAGACATTTCCCCGCTCGAGTGACCTGACGGTCCAGTGGACCGGCGGCGACCCGACGCTACAGAACGGCCAGGTGACCATCGCCGGTTACTCCGTTGACCAGACGGAGACTCTGGCGATGTACTTCGAGTGTGTCGCGCCCCTGGCCGCAGGGAAGTTCACCATCCCCTCCTGGGTTCTCTCCACCATGCCGGCAAGCGGGTCGGTCACGGAAGGATCTTATACAATCCCCTTAGGCGCACTCGAGATCGGTCAATACAATAACCCGACCACGTTCACGGCTCCTGGTCTCGATCTGGGAATCATGACCGATATTTTCGCCCAAGGCGCGGCGGTCTATTTCAACTAGCTGTTCGATGTTCCCGGCGCCGGCGGCCATTTCCCGCCGGCGTCGTTTTTCGCGTGGTACGCTGGACGATTGATGCTGCGCCGTGTCCTGCCGTTTTTCCTGCCAGCCCTCGCCCTTGCCGCCTTCGCCGCCAGCGCCCTAGTCGGTCCCATCGAGTTTGAGGAGATCGCGGAACGCGCCGGCGTCCACTTCGTGGCCCTCAACAGCGCCAGCGCCGCCAAGGAGCAGCCCGAAACCATGGTCGCCGGCGTGGCTCTGTTCGATTACGATGGCGACGGCCTGCTCGATATCTACTTCGTCAACGGCGGCACCATGCCCGGGCTGGCCAAGGACGGCCCGCAATTCAGCAATCGCCTGTTCCACAACAACGGCGACTTGACGTTCACCGACGTCACCGAAAAGGCCGGGCTGGCCGGCGCCGGTTACGGCATGGGCGTTGCCATCGGCGACTATGATAACGACGGCCGGCCCGACATATTCGTCGCCAATGTCAACGGCAACCAGCTCTTCCACAACAACGGCGATGGCACGTTTACCGATGTGACGGCGAAGGCCGGCGTGGGCGGCGGCAGATACGCCGGAAAGAAAATGTGGTCGGTAGCGGCCGCCTGGGTCGATTACAACAACGACGGGCTGCTGGATCTGTTCGTCTCCAATTACTGCCAATGGGATCCCGGCGAGGGCCCAGCGTGCAAGAACAACCAGAAGCCCATGTATTGCAGCCCCCGCCATTTCAAGCCGCTGCCCAACACGCTCTATCGCAACAACGGCGATGGCACCTTCACCGACGTCTCGGTGGAAACCGGCATCGCCGCTCACCTGGGCCGCGGCATGGGCGTCTCCATCGCCGATTACGACGGCGACGGTTACCCGGATATCTTCGTCGCCAACGACGACGCCCCCATGGAACTGTTCCACAACATCGGCGGCAAGCGATTCGAAGAGGTCGCCCTCGATTCCGGCGTCGCGTTTCCCGAAAACGGCAATGTCATTTCCGGCATGGGCTCCGATTTTCGCGACCTATTCAATAAGGGCTTCCCCAGCCTTTGGGTCAGCGCCGTCGAAAAAGAAACTTTCCCACTGTTCGTCAACCTCGGCAAGGGCCAGTTCGACGACCGCACCGCTTCATCCAGGCTATCCATGGACACCTACGAGATGTCCGGATGGTCCAACGCCATTGTGGATCTCGATAACGACGGCTGGAAGGATTTGATCGTGGCGCGCGGCAACGTGCAGAACGACATTGGCCTCTATTCGCCGCGCCAATCCGAGGAGCCTCCGGCGGTGTTCCGCAATCTCTCGAACGGCCGCTTCCAGAATGTCAGCTCGACGGCCGGACCGGATTTCCAGAAACCCGCGATTCACCGCGGCTTGGCCGTCGGCGATCTCGACAACGACGGCCGCATGGACGTGGTGATGTCCGTGCTCAACGGGCCGGCCAGGATCTTCCATAACACCACCCGCAACGGCAATCACTGGATGGCGCTCAAGCTCACCGGCAACAAAAGCAACCGCATGGCGATCGGCGCCAAGGTGCGTCTCACCACCGCCGACGGCCTAGTTCAGTACAATCACGTCACTACCAGCACCGGCTACGCCTGCTCCAGCGATCCACGCGTGCATTTCGGTCTCGGCGCGTCGGCCGTCGCCAAGGAAATCGAGATTACCTGGCCCAGCGGCATTCACCAGATTCTTCACGACGTCCCCGCCGACCGCATCGTCCCCATCACGGAGCCAGCGCGCTAAGGGCCCGGCGGAAAATAACTGCGCCATTCCGACGTGGCGCACGCACTCGTGCCGACGCCTGGCGAGGCGAAGCGAAGACATGTCGAGAAGAGTCTCGATACGGCGCACACGAGCGCGTGCGCCACGCCGGCCGCGAGGATTTGGCATGGTTATTTCGCGACAAGCCCTAAGACTCGCGCAACAACCGCCCGCGATTGTGCCGGAATTGCGCGTTGGCGGGCTGCCGGTTCTTACTGCGCCAGCCACAGCAGCGGCGTGAGTCCCGCTACCGCCAAGACCGCCAGCAGGCTCAAGCTCAGCACGCCGGTCTTGCGGTCGCTCAAGGAGAAGGAGTAGATTCCTTTGACCAGGTTATTGCTGGAGGCGGCAATCAGAATCGCCGCCGCCGCCACGCCCAGCGGTGCGTTGCCGCCGGCGTCCTGCGTCATTCCCATGATGAACGGATCCACGTCCGTCACTCCCATCAGGGCCGCCAGCGAGTACACTCCGGCCTTGCCGAGGTAGGTCACCACCAGGTGGGTGGCCACCAGCATGGCCACGAAGAGCACCGCGAAGCCCAGGGCGGCGCGCATCTCGAGGGGGTTCTTTGGCTCGAACTCACGCGCGACGTCTCCCACCTTGGCATCGGGAACCCGGCTCCACAACCACCCGCACGCGATGCCGGCTCCCGCGAGGACCAGAAACGGCACTCCCAGAAGGGCGATCAGGCTCCGGTTGAAGATCATCACCAGGCCTGCCAGCCGCAGGTACATCATGCCGGAGGCGACCAGGGTGGCTCCGGAGAATAGGTGCGGCCGGCACTCCAGTTTGGCGCGCTTGGCCAGGACCACCGTGGTCACCGTGGAAGAATAGGCGCCTCCCAGCAATGCCGCCAGCATCACGCCGCCCTGTCCCTTGGTGACCTTCTGGATCACATAACTGCCGTAAGAGACGGAGCTCACCGCCACCACGACCAGCCAGGCCTTGGCCGGATTGATGGCGAAAATTCCAAATTCTCGGTTGGGAAGCACCGGGAGAATCACCGCCGTAAGCAGCAGAAACTTGGTGAAGGTGAGGATCTCTTCCGGTGCGACGCGCTCGGTGAGGCCTTCCAGCCCGCCCTTCAATTCCAGCAACAGCATGCTGGCCACGGTGAGAGTGGTGGCGATCCAGAATTGATCGCGATACACCAGCGCGGCTGCCACGTAGGTGGCGAGCGCCGACATCTCGGAGGTCACGCCCGCCACCCCGGATTGCAGCTTGTTGCGGTAGGACAGCATCAGGAAGCCAGCCACCACCACGAAGCCCAGGGTCACCGGCAGAATCTCACCTCCCGCCAGGAGGGAAATGCCATAAGCGATGAGGCCGATGAGAGGATAGGTACGCACGCCGCCGAACGAGAACTGTCCAGCGCCGGTGCGTCGTTCCTCACGCTCCAATCCGGTCAGGAAGGAGAGAAACAGGACCAGCAGAATCTTGACGCCTTCCGGCGGCAACAATTTATAGAGGTCGGTGAACATGAATCAGTACAAGCATATCCGATCCCCGTACGGCGGATAGAATCGGTGGCGTCGCGATGGCAGGCGCGCGCGGAAGAACTGGATGCGCGCACGCGCCTGTTCAGTTTTGGCGCGGTGCTCTTTGGCGGTCTGGCGGTTGTTATGATGGCGGCTGGACCCAAGTGAAACACGCGATGATCGGTGACATCCTCGACACCAAATACCGCATCGACAAGGAACTCGGCGCGGGCGGGATGGGTAATGTCTACCTGGCGACGCATCTGGGAACCACTCGCGTGGTCGCGGTGAAAGTAATCGCTCCGAGGTGGGCGGCGGAACCGCAGTTTCTCGCCCGTTTCCAGCGCGAAGCGCAGGCCTGTGGCCGGCTGCGCCATCCGAACATCGTCAACGTCACGGATTTCGGAATCGCGAGAGCCGCGACCGGGGACATGCCGTACCTGGTGATGGAGTTCCTCGACGGACAGACGCTTTCGGATTTCCAAAAAGCCAATTCGCGGATCGCGCTGCCGCTGATCGCGGACCTGCTGGACCAGATTGGACTGGCGCTGGCGGAGGCGCACCGGCATGGAATCATCCATCGCGACCTGAAGCCCGACAACATCTGGCTGGAACCAAACGGCCGCGGCGGTTACACGGTGAAAGTGCTCGACTTCGGAGTGGCCAAAGTAAACTTACTCGGCGAGTGGGCTCCGCACATGACAGAAACGCCGGAGGCGAGCGAACCGAGGACGGTTATTCCCGGGCCCATCATGTCCGGCGACGAATCGGAAACGGCCGTGATCGACATGACGAATGAGCCGCCGTCATCAGGGGTCGGGGCGCGAGCCGAGGAGGCAGAGACCGTCGCCATCGCGCTGTCGTCGTCCGGCCCATCCTCAGGATCGTTTGACAGTAGCGCAGGCGCGCAAACCATGCCGGGCAGCCTGGTCGGCACCCCCGCGTATATGTCGCCGGAGCAGGCGTTGGGAGATGAAGTCGATTTCCGGTCTGACATCTATAGTCTGGCCGTGGTGGCCTACTCCCTGGTTTACGGCGAATTGCCCTTTACGCGAAAGACGAGCGAGTTATTCAAGAACCAACAGGCTGGTAATCCTACCGCACCGGCGAGCGCCCAGAAGATTCCGCGAGACGTATCGGACACGATCCTCGCCGGACTCGCGCGCAATCCCGCGGATCGTCCGGCCTCCGCAATCCTATTTACGCGGCGATTCCATAACGCAGTGGACGCCGAGTTTCTTGCGCTGCGGAGATCGAAAGCATTTCTGTTGCAGCATCTCACGGCATATGCTCTTTTGCTGATCCCCATCTACACGACCATCCTGACGGTGTCGGGCTTGCTGGTTGCCTTCAGCCATAAACTGCTGCCGGCCGCCGCAGTTCGCATCGTGCTGGTGCCGCTGGCGGCGGCGGTGCTTTTCGTTTTTGCCGACAACGCGCTGCGCGCAGCGGCCGCACTGATGGCGCTGGACGAACAGACCCGCGTCAGGAGATTTCTATCGATCCGGGTTTTCTGGAAGCTGGTTAAGGCAATGCCGGTTCTGACGGTGACGCAGGCTCGCTCGCTGTGGTTCTTCGGGCCTGGTTGGGTGACCGGCGATTGCCTGTGGCCGGTGATCTGCGTGGTGGAAGGACTATCGGAGAAGGCAGCCATCCAGCGCTCGCGCGATCTGATGACCGGCTTGCGGTCCGCGGGACGTGCGCTCGCGATTCGCCATTTGGCGCTGGCAGCACTCGCGATTGCAGACGTGCTCAAGTCGATCGGCTTCCTTTGGCGCGGTGGACCGATCGCGCAGGCGAATGTGACGATCACCGCAGCCTGGTTTCCTGTGTTTGCACTCTTTGCAGGGGCCCCGCTGTTTCTGTACGACCGGACGGCTGCCAATGAAAGGGGTCCGTTGCTGCAGCTAGACCGCACGCCGGAAGTGCGCATCACCGCGCGCGCGTTCTCCGTCAGCTCGATGATCTGGCTGGCGGCTGGGGCGATCTATTTGGTGTATCAGCCAATCAAACTGTGGCTGTTCGGTGCGCGCTGAGGACGCTCATCACCCTGCATGAAGAAGCTTCCACGAGACAGCGGCGGCCGTTCAGGGAAGCAGGGTCGCGTTTCGAACCGCGAAGATCGGCGACAGACTCGTTTCTCACGGGAACTCGTTGTGCTTTACGAAGACGATGCCATAGTGGCTCTCGATAAACCCGCCGGACTGGCGGCTGTGCCGGTGAGAGGCTCCGATGCTCCGTCCGCTTGGTCCCTTCTTTCCGCGGCACTGAAACGGAAGAGACAGCGGGCTTTCGTGGTGCATCGTATCGATCGTTTTACGTCCGGGATTCTGCTCTTCGCGAAAACTGAATCAGATCGGGATATACTCGTTCGGCAGTTTCTCCGCCATACTCCACTGAGGGAGTATCTCGCGGTGGTTCGCGGGCGCCTCGGCGTCAGCGAGGCGAAGCTCGTACATTACTTTCGGCGTGACGGAATGTTCCAAAAGCTGCGCACCCAGACCGACCCCAAAGCGGCTCGTGCCGAACTTCGATATTCGGTCGAACGCCCGCTTCTCGGCGCAACGCTGGTTCGAGTTGCGCTGGCGACGGGATTGCAGAATCAGATCCGTGTGCAGTTTTCGGCGATCGGACACCCGGTCGTGGGCGACCGAAAATACCACTTGGCGGAATCGTCGGAGCGGCGAATTGCCCGCGTCGCTCTTCACGCAGTGCATCTTCAGTTCATTCATCCACGCTCAGGAGAGAGCGTCTCGATCGATTCCGAACTACCCCCGGATTTTCAGTCTCTTCTTCAGGCACTAGCGCTAGCCCGCCCACATCGGTGAGCGCTCAAGCGCGTTTCCGGCGGCCGCAGGCGAAAACGAATGGCAGGATCGCGATTAGCGCGGGCCGCAAACACGGTGACGGCAGACGGGACGTAACCTGATACGAGTAGTCAAACACGGTGAAGATGGTCTACGATGGCGACGGGAATCGGGTGGCGAAGACCGTCGGCGGCGTGACGACGCAGTACCTGGTGGACGAATTGAACCCGACGGGGGCGCTGTTCTAAGGGAAATATATTATAATATAGAGAACTCGGGCCTCGCGCCGGTATCTCCGGCCTTGCGCGGGTTTTCGCGTTCCTGGCATCGCTCAATGTTCGACAATCTCTCGGAAAAGCTGCAGCGGGTCTTCAAGAACCTCCGCGGCGAAGGCAAACTCTCGGCCGAAAACATGGAAGCGGCGCTGCGGGAAATCCGCATGGCGCTGCTCGAAGCCGACGTCAATTTCCGGGTAGTCAAGCAGCTCATCGAAAATATCAAGCAAAAGGCCATGGGCGAGGAAGTGCTGACAGCGCTTTCGCCTTCCCAGCAAGTGGTCAAGATCGTCCACGAAGAGCTGATCAAGATTCTGGGCAGCCATGAATCGAAGCTGCGGTTTTCTAACGAGCCACCCAGCGTGTTCCTCATCGTGGGTTTGCAGGGTTCGGGAAAAACCACCACCACGGGCAAGCTGGCGCGTTGGCTTGCGCGCAATGGGCATCGGCCGATGATGGTTTCGGTGGACGTGTACCGGCCGGCCGCGCGCGAGCAGCTCAAGGTGATTGCGCGCGAGACGGGCCAGCCGATTTACGAGGGCGCGGCGGAGGAAAAGCAGCCGATGGAGTTGGCGCGCGCGGCGCGGCGCGAAAGCGCCAACAGCGGCCGCGACGTGCTGCTGGTGGATACCGCCGGCCGGCTGCACATCGACGACCAGCTCATGGGCGAACTGAGCGAGCTCAAGGAGCAGCTCGCACCCGTGGAAATTCTGTTCGTGGCCGACGCCATGACCGGGCAGGATGCGGTGAAGTCGGCCGATGAATTCCACAAGCGGCTGGGCATCACCGGCGTGATTCTCACCAAGATGGACGGCGACGCGCGCGGCGGCGGCGCCCTGTCGATTCGTCACGTCACCGGCCAGCCGCTGAAATTCGTCGGCGTGGGCGAGAAATTCGACGCGCTGGAACCGTTCCACCCGGATCGCGCGGCCAACCGCATTCTCGGCATGGGCGACATCCTCTCCCTGATCGAAAAGGCCGGCGAGGCCATCGACCAGAAGCAGGCCGTCGAGATGCAGCGCAAGCTGATCGAAAACGAGTTCACGCTGGAGGATTTCCGCGACCAGATGCGGCAGGTTCGTAAGCTGGGCTCGCTCAGTTCGCTGCTCGACATGATGCCCAAGGTGGGCATGCTGAAGGACCTGAAGGACGTCAAGATCGACGAAAAAGAAATCGAGCGGGTGGTGGCGATTATCGATTCGATGACGCCGCGCGAGCGCGACAACCACATGATCATCAATGGCAGCCGGCGCCGGCGGATTGCGCGGGGCAGCGGCACCAGCGTGCAGGAAGTCAACCAGTTATTAAAGCAGTATGCGCAGGCGCGCAAGATGATGAAGGGCCTCTCGGGCGGTTTCGTGGGACGGAAGCTCGGCAAGATGAAGATGCCCGCCGGATTCCCGTTCGGCAACATGCCCGGAATGTGAGAATTCTTGAGAACGACCATGGAGTATCAATGCTGATGATTCGTCTGGCGCGTTTTGGCGCCAAAAAGAAGCCGTTTTACCGCGTAGTGGTAATTGAGAAGGAGCGCGCCGCGAAGGGCCGCAACATCGAGGTGGTGGGTCACTACAACCCGGTGTCGCAGCCGGCTCAGGTTACGCTCCAGCACGACCGCATCGAACACTGGACCGGGCACGGTGCGCAGTTGTCGGATAGGGTGAAGCAGTTGCTGGAAAAGCATCCGGCGCCGGCCGCCCAGCCCGCAGCCTAGGCGAGGACGGCCTGTTGGCAGGCGGAAGCGCCTGTCCCACTGTGGGCTCGCACGAGCGTGGAACAGGCGCTTCCGCCTGCCAACAGGCTCTTCACCGCTTTCGGGGCGGTGAGCCGCCAGGTGTGTACGTCCCAGGACAGCGCTGCGTTTGACCCGGATAGATGCCCCGTCGCGTCCTGCCTGCTTCGGTTACCATGTGGTTAGGAGCGGGATGCATGAAACAGTTGATAGAGGACATCGCGAAGGCTTTGGTTGACATCCCGGAAGAGGTTTCCGTCCGTGAGGTGCTGGGCGAGCAGGTGACCGTGCTGGAGCTGAAGGTGGCTGCCAGCGATCTGGGTAAGGTGATCGGCAAACAGGGCCGCACGGCGCGCTCGATCCGCACTATTTTGGGCGCGGCGGGGATGAAGCTGAACCGGCGCTTCACGCTGGAAATTCTGGAGTGAGTTCCCCGAAAGACGCCTGGGTGACGATAGCCAGGCTGGGGAAGACGCGCGGCAATCGCGGCGAAATCACCGCGCTCGCATTGAGCGACCGCCCCGAGCGCTACCAGGCATTGGGGCAAGTGCACCTATACGGCGCAGGTGCGCCGTTGCCACACCAGGTGGAGCACACCTGGTTTCACAACGAGACGCTGATCTTCAAATTCCAGGGGGTCGACACCATCTCCGATGCCGAATTGCTGGTGGGCATGGAGGTGCGAATTCCGCTCGCCGAGCGGACCCGGATCGAGCCCGGCGAGTTTTTCCAATCCGACCTGGTGGGCTGCGAAGTGGTGGACCGAAAGACGGGCGAGCGTGTGGGCCGCGTCGAGGCGTGGCAGGATGGCGGCGGCAGCGGGCTGCTGGTGGTGGAAGGCGGACTGCTGATTCCGTTTGCGCGCTCGATTTGCGTCGAGATCGACGTCCAGGCCCGGCGCATCGCGGTAGACCTGCCTGAAGGCCTGCGAGAGCTGAACCAATCGTGATCTTTCACGTGCTGACGATTTTCCCCGAGTTCTTCGAGGGTCCGTTCGCGCATGGCGTGGTGAAGCGCGCGCAGGACGCCGGCCTGCTCGAGATCCGAATTCACAACCTGCGCGACTGGACTTTCGACCGCCATAAGACGGTGGATGACCGGCCCTTCGGCGGTGGCGAGGGCATGGTGCTCAAGCCCGAGCCGATTTTCCTGGCGGTGGAATCCATCTGGCCCGAGCGCACGGCCCGGCAGAAGGTGATTCTGCTTTCCGCGCAAGGCGGCTTGTTCGATCAAGCCGCGGCCAACCGTCTGAGCCAGGCCGGCGAGCTGCTGCTGATCTGCGGCCGCTACGAAGGCGTGGACGAGCGCGTGGCCGAGCGCCTGGCCGATGAGGAACTCTCGATCGGCAATTACGTGCTCAGCGGCGGCGAGCTGGCCGCGGCAGTGGTGATCGACGCGACCGCGCGCCTCCTGCCCGGCGTACTGGGAAACGAAACCTCCGCCGCATTCGAGAGCTTCCAGCAAACCGGCCATGGCGAAGGCCTCTTAGATTGCCCGCACTGGACGCGCCCCGCCGATTTTCGCGGCTGGAAGGCCCCCGAGGTGCTGCTCAACGGCAACCACGAGGAGATACGCCGGTTCCGGAAAGAATCGGCGATTGAGAAGACAGCGAGGCTAAGGCGGGACTTAATGAAAGAGGGGACGGAGAGCGGGAGGTAGAGCGATGGCGGGAGATCGTTGATCATAGCCGGCTTGCCAATAGGCGCATATATTCGCGGTTGTAGTCTATGGTGTTGTGCCCAGCCCCGGCGATTATCTGAAGGGATGCAAGCCCACTCTTAAATCGTGATAGGAGCAATTCGGTGCTCGCGCGTGGAACGATTTCGTCATGCTCCGCCGCGATGATCGAGGCGGACGCGGTCACCCGAGGCGCGTATCTCCATGACTCATACTTGTCCAGCATCAGCCAACGCACCGGAACATAGGGAAACTGGCGGGCAGCAAGCCCTTCCAGGCTGTCAAACGGGGTGACCAGAACAAGCCGCGCGACTGGACGCAGGCTGGCGACATAAACGGCAACTCCGCTGCCCAAGCTGCGGCCCACGACGTCGACATCAGGGTGCTTGGCATGCACCTCGTCGAAGAGAGTCAAGGCATCCGCGAAGAGCGCCTTTTCGGAGGGCTTGCCAGAACTGCCCCCATAACCGCGGTAGTGCAGCAGATAGATCGCTCTGTCAGAAAATCCAAGTGAAAAGCGTTGCATGCTGAGTGAGACATCCTCCGCGTTCCCTCCGAAATAGATCAGGGCGCGCGGGCCGTCCTTCGGCCGCGTGGACACCAGCACTCGGGCTTCCCGCGTTGGCAACACGATCGTCGCGTCGTCAACGACCGAGGCAGGTTGGGGGAAATAGATCAAAGAGCGCTGAATGAAGAACAACACCGCGCAAAAGCCGAGGTACACGAGGGCCGCGTCCCTGAATACAATGAGGAGCACGCGCGAAACAGGAGTCTGCACTCTCGACGAATCTTAGCACCTTTGACGCGAAGTTCGGGCGAACGAGAGCAGCCAATGACGAGGCTGGGTTGTGAGCGGGTCGCGCGTCAAAGAAATGTCGAGACGACTCTCGACACAGCAGGCAGGACTGCCCACGCCACGTTGCTACTCCCGCCCGGCGTACAGCGCGTCGATATCCTGCTTGAAGTTTTCGATGGCCTTGGTGCGGCGCACTTTCATGGTGGCGGTTAGCTCGCCCTGCTCGATCGAGAAGTCGCGCGGCAGAATACGGAACCGGCGCACCTGCTCGAACGGCGCAAGCTGCCGGTTCACCTGGTTGACAATCCGGCGCACTTCCTTTTCCACCGGCGGCGCGCCGCAGATTTCGGCGGGTGAGCGGCCCGCCGGAGCTTCCATGCCCTTCAGCGTCTCGGCCACACTCGTGTTGATGGTGAACAGTGCCGTGAGATACGGCAGGCGATCGCCAATTAAGAGCACCTGGCTGATGAGCGGTTCCATCTTGAACAGGCTCTCGACGCGGCTAGGGTGAATCTTCTTGCCGGTGGAAGAAACGATTAGTTCTTTCTTGCGGCCGGTGATGTAGATGTAGCCATCGGCGTCGATGTAGCCCAAGTCGCCGGAGTGCAGCCAGCCATCGCGGAGCACTTCGGCGGTGGTGCCGGGGTCGTCCCAGTAACCGGAGAACAGGCAAGGGCCTTGAATCAGCAACTCATGATCGGCCGAGATTCTGATTTCGACGCCGGGCATCATCTTGCCGATGCTGCCGGGCCTGGGAGCGTCGAGCGGGTTTAACGCCGCTACGCCGCCTTCGGTGAGGCCGTAACCTTCAATCAGCGGCATGCCGACCGCCTCATAGAACTCGGCCAGGTCTTTGCTGAGCGGCGCTGCGCCGGAAGCCGGCATGCGCAGGCGGCCGCCGAAGCGCGCCCGCACCTTGCGAAACATCAGGCGGTCGGCCAGGGCCAGCGGCGCCCGAATGCGGATTGGCACCGGTTTACCCGCGCGGCGGTAGCGTGCCGCGGCCAGCGCCAGCGCGAGGCCGGTATAGAACGCCTTGCGAGAGGCGGCGGAGCGCTTGCGCAACTCTGTGCAGATGGTGAAATAGATCCGTTCCCACATGCGTGGGGGCGCCAGCAGGATGGTGGGCCGCACCTTGCGGATATCCTGCGGCAGCTTCATGAGGCTTTCGGAGAAGTGGACCGGCGTGCCGCAGCGGATGGGCAAGAACTCGATGACCACGCGCTGCGCGATGTGCGCGGAAGGTAGAAAGGCGACCATCGCGTCTTCCGGCCCCATGGGAAACACCTGCGGCCCCATGTCGATGTTGGAGACGATGGCCTGGTGCGTGACTAGCGCCATTTTCGGCTCGCCGGTGGCGCCGGAAGTGAGGTACAGCACGGCCGGATCGGACGGCAGCGTTTCTGAGCGAAGGCGGCGGCCGAGTTGCGGGTCGCGCGCCAGCGCTTCGCGTCCCAGGGCGCGCAGATCGTCGAGAGCCAGGGCGCCCTCGGCCTCGCCGGTCAGCAGAATCCAGCGGTTCACGCGGGCGTGGCGCAGCGTGCGAAAGGTCTGCGGGTCCTCGACGAAAACGGCCGCGGCGCCGGTCGCTTCGATGGTGCGAATCAGGTCGGGCACCGGATAGCTGGGGTACAGCGCGGCGGCGATGGCGCCCGCAGCCAGAATTCCCAGGTCCGCCAGATAAAACTCCAGCCGCGTCTCCGAATCGAGGACCACGATCTGCCCTTTTTCGACTCCCAGCGCGCGCAGCCCGGCGGCGATTTCCTCGGCCGCGCGGCAATACTCATTCCACGAGTACGTGAGCGAAGCGCCGTCGGCTTGCGGCTGATGCAAGGCCGGCGCGTCGCCATAGCGCGCCGCGGCCTCCTCCAGGACCTGAAACAGAGTGCGGGGATTCACTATCAGCACTTTATCATGAGGGCGGGGCGGGGGACTGAATGGAGCATAATCAGAACATGGCGAACGCATACAGGTGGCGCCGGATCATCGATCTACCAGATGACCCACGGGCCTTGACCGATGGAGAAATGGATTCGCTTCACCGGGTGTGGCAGAACCAGAAAAATGATTTGAGCGAGCGTACGGCGCTGGACGAGTTCGACAAGCGTTTGCGGCGGGAGTGGGCCATCGAGACGGGCATCATCGAAGACGTCTACACGCTGGACCGTGGCGTCACGCGGACGCTGATCGAAAAAGGCATCGAAGCCGCCCTCATTCCCCATGACGCAACGAATCGAGACACTACTCTCGTCGCGCGCATCATCCAGGATCATTACGATGCTTTGGAGGGAATGTTCGACTTCGTAGGGGGTACGCGTCGCCTGTCAACCAGCTACATTAACGAACTACACGCCGCGCTGCTGCGCAACGTTGAGGTACACACCGTCGAGGACCAATTCGGCCAGTTGTTTCCGAAGCGGCTGGAAAAAGGCGTCTACAAGACGGCCCCTAACAGCCCTACGCGTCTGGACGGCTCTGTCCATGAGTATTGCCCGCCTGAGCACGTCGCGTCGGAGATGGACGAGCTCTTGCGCATGTACGCCGAACACGAAGCGCGAAACGTACCTCCAGAGGTGGAGGCCGCCTGGCTACATCACCGATTTACACAGATCCATCCGTTCGCGGATGGAAACGGCCGAGTTGCCAGAGCGATCGCGAGCATTGTATTCATCAGGGCCGGCTGGTTTCCACTCATCGTGAAGCGCGACGATAAACCGCGCTACATAGAGGCACTGGAGAAGGCGGACGAAGGCGACCTGCGGCCTTTGGTCGACTTATTCGTGGAAGGGCAGCGCAGCGCTCTCATCCAGGCGACGGAGATCGCGCACGACGTTCGCCCGATTGCGTCGACTCACGAAGCAGTAATCGCGGCGCGCGACCGCTTGCTACAGCGCGGGAAGCTCCCGCTTAAGGAGTGGCTAGCGGCGAAAGAGACCGCGACCAAGCTGGTGGCTTTTGCCGCGCAGCAGCTCGGAAAAACCGCGACCGAGCTCACGAACGAGATAGGCAGCCTTCGCAGCGGCTTCGGTTTCGGCGCGAGCGGGGGTCCGCAAGGCGGATACGACAACATAAGGGCGACTGCCGTCCAGAAGGCCGGTTACGCAGCGAACTTCAACGATTACAACGCGACAGCGAACCTGTCCCTCAACGCAGGTCGCCCCGATTCGCTCACGCTCTCGTTTCACGGCATCGGTCCCCGCTACCGCGGTCTGATTGGCGTGGTGGCTTACCTTGTGATCCAAGGTGCTGAGCCAAAGCCTATCGAGGGCGGCACCTTCCAAATAAACTATGAGGAGGAGTTTTCCTCGGCACAAACCCGATTTTCCGCGTGGCTGGACCGCGTCGTCGTCGAGGGCCTGAACGCGTGGCGACGCACCCTCTGAAGTGGCGACCTAGCTGCTAGGGGGCAGTCACTGTGATGGGCACGTCGACGACGACTTCCGGCTGTTGCCCGACCTTGACCTTCATGGGGACGGTGATCTGAGTCACCCGGCTTGGCTTCGGCTGCGAGGCGAAGAGCCACCAGAGATCAAACGAGGCGAACGCCACCACGAAGAGGACGGCGATGGGCAAGCCGGTCCGCGTCTTCCACAAGTGGAGCTTCGGGGTGACTTTCATGTTTCCTGTCCTCAGTTTGTCTCGGTAGGAATCTACGATTGTTCGCTGCTTGTTCATCTCATCGAACGTCAAGCGGCTAAAGACCAGAAAGAGGAGCACGCCAATGCTTAAGATGGCGCCCGCGGCCACCGCGACCGCAGGCTGAGGCTTGTCCCAGCGGAGCGTGATCATACCGGTGGCGGCGGTGAGAAAGAAGGTCCCGAGCGTCATTCGCACGGCGCTATAGTGACGCGCCCAATTCCCGTGATCCGCATACTCCTGGAGGAGGACGCTTCGAGTGTCCGCTTCTTTTGTGTTGGCTTTCGTAGAATCAGGTTGGGGGACGGGCCAGGCCAGGAACATGTTGGAGCCTCCAAAGCGAAGTTCTGCGCGCAGTTCAGCCGCGCTGCCTGCGGCGTTTCCCGATTATATCGCCGCATCGGCCGCGCGGCCAGCGAGTTTACACGCTGACTACCGGGCAGGGCGATTGGCGGATGATGGCGTAGGCGTTGGTGCGCAGGCGGCCGAAGCCTCCGGCGGCGGAACCGCGCGCGATCACCAGCGCGTCGGCGTGGATGCGGGCAGCGGCGGCGCAGATGGCATGGGCAGGATCGCCGGCCTGAAGCATGACCTCCGCCTGCGACCCCACCTTTGCCTGCAGGCGCGCCAGCGTCTCCTCCGCCGACCAGCGCAGCTTGGCGCGCCAGGCGTCGTCGGCATTGTCCGCCGTTTCCGGGCAGGCGGCTGTGACATGCAGCAGGGTGAGTCGAGCTTGCAAGGTGCCGCTCAGCCAGTGGGCCCATTTCAAAGCGCGCTCGCTTTGCGCGCCAAGGTCCACCGCGCAGAGCACGTGGCGGATCTCGACCGGTCTGGCCGCGGCCTCCGCGATATGCACGCCGGTCCACACGGGACACGCCGCGTCGTGCAACACCTTGGCGGTATTGGATCCGAGAATGTACCGCCGGAATAGCCCGCAACCGTGGGTGGGCATCATGATGAGGCACACTTTTTCGTCATGCGCGAACTCGAGGATGCGAAACGTGGGGTCGCCATCCATAACCACGCGGCGCACGTTGCACCCGGCGAGTTCCTCCTGCTGAAACTGGTCCAGCTCGAAGGTCAGGCTCTCGATCTGGGCGCGGTACAAATCACCCAGCATCACGCCGCCCATCTCGGTATCGCCGAGACGGTACTGCATGGGAGCCAGCACGTGCAGCAGGATGATTTCCGGGGAAAAAAGTCGCGCGAGGCGTTGGGCGCAATGGACGGCTCCGATGGAGCGTTCCGAAAAGTCCACCGGCAACAAGATCTTGGCAAGCGGCAACATGGCCTACCCCCTGGGCGCCGGACGGCTGCGAAGCCGTACCGGCTTCCACCTATTAGGGTAATCCGATGTGAAAGTCTGGTCTAGGGGTAGGGGGCGGCGGCCGAGGGGTTCACCCCAAAGAAATGTCGAGACGACTCTCCGACCTCCTGATGTTGTCCCGCGTTTTCCGCGCGATGCGGAAAATGAGCTGACCCTCCTGACGGGGATCGGCGGCGTAGGCCTGGTAGGATAGACGATCGGTTTCTGTCGTCTGTCGCCTCTGGGCAGGGGCCCGCCGAACGGCGCTATACCAGTTCCCAGGCGTAGGCGGAGAACTGGCGCGTGGTGCGGAATCCGACGCGCTCATAGAGCGCGACCGCATTTTCATTGGCCGCGGTGACGGTGAGGCCGGTGGAGCGGCATCCCATCCGGCGCAAGGCCACGAGCGACTGGCGCAGCAGGGCATGTCCGATACCGGTTCCGCGCACGGAGGGCGACACGCAGATCTGCGTGATGTGGCCGGATTCGGGCGAGACCAGGCTGGCCAGCGAGAGGCCGCACAGGTGGCCGCTGGCGCCTTCGAAGGCGAGGTAGGAAGCGGATTGCGAAAACGTGCCGCAGCCCGGATAGGCCACGATATTGTGCAGGAAGCGGTGCGCGCCGGCGGGGCTGCGATACTGGTCGTTGATCCAGCCGTCCACGTGTCCCGCATACGCCTCGGCGATCAGCGCAGCCGCGGCGTCGCTGTAACGGTCCGACCAGTTCTCCAGATAGAAGGGCCGGCGCACTTTGCCCTCCGTCATGTCCGCCTCGTTCAAATCCGCCAGCATGAAATTGCGGCAGAACTGATGGGTCTCGGCCGCTCGCGGCAACACGCGGCCTGGCGCATAGCCGAGCATCAGCAGTTGCGCCTCGATGCGGGTGATGTGCGGAGTCGCGAACATCTCGTCGAGCGCGGAACCGAGCAGCAGATCCTCCCGTTCCTGGCTGCGCAGGTCGCGCAGGATGTATAGATCGCCCAGGAGGGCCTTGTGATCCTCAAACACGAAATAGAGGTAGCCGGCAACGCGGCCGTCCACCACCAGTACGCGCCCGCTTAAGGCGTGCGCGCCGACGAAGCGTCGCGCCAGTTGGGCCGATTTGGCGAAATCCCACTCGAGTTCGTCGCGCCAGACGGCGACTTCCTCCTCGAACACGGGGTCCAGCTCCGCCGCGGCGACGAGCCGCAGATCGACGATCTCATCCGGGGCCACCGGGTTCAGGCGGGCTGCCATGGGGCGTCTGCTTATTGTACTCCGTCGAGAGCAGCGCAACCGAGTTGCGAACTCGCCTGGGTCGCTAGGACTAGGGTAAGGCCGCTTGGCCGCAGGTTACTCATGCTGTCTCGAGGTTAGGCCCGTTTCCCCACCGCGCGATTCGCACATGCTCGCCGCGCGGCGCCCAAACAGCGGGGTCGGTGGGTCCGAAAATCGCCAGCACGGGCGTTCCCACAGCCGCCGCCAGGTGGGTGATGCCGGAATCGTTGCCGATATAGAGAGAGGCTTGCGCCAGCCAGCAGGCCAACTGGTACAGATCGTCGAGGCGGTGCGCCTCCGGAAGCTGCGGGTCTTCCGCCCCCGCGCACCAGCGAACCGGCATTCTGCGCTCCAGCCCGCGTGCGAGCTGACGAAACTTCTCCAGCGGCCAGTTCTTGCGGCGGCCTCCGGAGAAGGGATGGATGACGGCGAAGTTTTCCCGCTCGACGCTGCACGGGATACGCGGGATCGGGTCGGCGTGGCATTCCGTCAGCGCGCTCACCTGCTTCAGGTAGAAGTCCGTGGCGTGCATTCCCGCGTCCTGCGGCGGTAACGCGGGGAGGAACGTGAACGGCAGATCAAGCGAATGTGCCAACTCGCGAAACTCCGGCCGGTTGGCGCCGTACCAGGAAACGATCGAATCGAAGCTGCGCAATCGATTGAGCAGGCGAACGGGAGGCGGGTCCGTAATGCCCAACAGGTTGAGACCAGTCGACATGATGGAGCGCACCGAGTTGGCGAACCGAACCAGCGGCACGTTGGGCGAGGCGGCCCAGACTTCCAGGTAATCGGCTCGCAAGCATTCCAGAGCCGGCAGCGAGAGGATTAAATCGCCAACTGCCCCCGGGCGAATCACGAGCCTGCGCATAGTGGCTTCAGTATCGCAAAAACATTCTGCCTGGCGCACGGTTTATTCACAAGGCTTACACGGCTACCACGCTGTAACCATATAAAAACAAACCGAATAAAACTTGAGGAAACAATGGGTTAGAGGGCAAATAATGATTGACCGGATTCGCAATCGGGCGCATATTGATGAAGGTTCCAAGAGGTTTGAGGAACAGCAAGCCTCCGGAAACGTAGCGGACCGGGAACGGTGATCCGCAGCCAGCAAGTCTAGTTCACTAGTTTGAGGCTGCGGGGAGCGAACGGAGATCGGGCGGATTCGGAAGGTGGACCGCCGGGTGACCGGGCGAGTGGAACGCTTTGATCCTTAGGGAGGCAAAAGTCCCGAAGGGGAGTGGAAGCTCGTTTGAGCCATTCGGGGAGCCGGCAGTGGAAGCGGCAACGGGCACGAGGCGAGGAAGCGGCCGTGGCGGGTGGGAACTCGCGGGCGGTAGCGGAGCCGAAGAGCCGAACGGGCAGCGGAAGCGGCAGGCAAGCAGGCGAAGGAGCAGGCCGGGAACTTTGACCCCGGAATGGAGGCCTTGAAAGAGGCAGCCGTTGCGGGCGAGCGAAAGGCCGTTACGAGCCGGCGGTTCAGTTTGAGAGAGGAAAAAGGCTGCGGCGAGCCGGGAAGCGCTAATCCCGAGGCTGGAGAAAACGGCTTTGGGGGAGCGGAACGGCGAATCGTCCGGTGCTCTCAAACGCGGTGTTCAGTGCCGTGCATGACGGCGGTGGGCAGTGCTGGGAATCGGGTCACTTGGAACCATTTTTTATTGGTGGGGCACTTCGGCTTGCCCTCCACTCCAAATCCAAACACGCCAGCGGGCAAGCCAGAAAAGCATTCCCGCCGGTTTTTCGGTAAAATAATAAGACCCCGAGAAAGCGAATCGAACTGTTGCCGCCCAAGCCGACGCGCGTTACTGCCATATACCCTGGATCGTTCGACCCGATTACCAACGGCCATCTCGATCTGATCCAGCGCGGTTCTCGAATGTTCGACCGGCTGATCGTCTCGATTCTCTGGAACGACGCCAAGGAGCCGCTTTTCTCGGTGGACGAGCGTATCGAAATGCTTCGCGAAGTGGTCAATGTCTATCCCAACGTGGAGGTGGATTCATTCCACGGACTCCTGGTGGACCACGCGTCCGCGCACTCGGCTACCGTTTTGCTGCGCGGCATTCGGGCAATTTCGGACTACGAGTATGAGCTGCAAATGGCGCTGATGAACCGGCGTTTGCGTCCGGAAATCGAAACCATCTTAATGATTGCCAACGAAACCTACTCGTTCATCAGTTCGCGCCTGGTGAAGGAAGTATTCAGCCTGGGCGGGAACATCTCCGGCCTGGTGCCGCCCACCGTCGAGGCCCGGCTGCAGCGCCGGCTGGCCAAGGTTGTCTGAAAGAGTTTGAGAGAGAGAAGAGGAGGGCCCATGCAGGCCGTAGCCAACGCAATCGCGGAACGCATCGCTTTGATCAGCGAATCCTCCACCATGAGAGTGGCCGCCGAGGCCACTCGATTACGCGCGCAAGGCGTTGACGTCGTCGATTTCGGCGCCGGGGAGCCCGATTTCCCGACGCCCGAGAACATCAAGCAGGCGGCGAAGCGCGCGATCGACCAGAACTTCACCAAGTACACTCCCGTAGGCGGCACGGCCGAACTCAAGAAGGCCGTGTGCGAATCCCACAAGAAGGACTTCGGCACCAATTACCAGCCGAATGAGTGCCTGATCACGGTGGGCGGCAAGCACATCATATTCAATCTCATGCAGGCGCTGATCAACCCTGGCGACGAAGTCGTTATTCCGGTGCCTTATTGGGTCACTTACAAGGACGTGGTGAATTACGCCGGCGGTAAGTGCGTTTTCGTCGATACGGACGAGGCGCAAGGCTTCACGTTCACCGCCGCAATGTTGGAGCCGCACCTCAACGCGCGCACCAAGCTGATCATCATCAATTCGCCGTCGAACCCGAGCGGCGCGCTGCTGGACCGTGCGGAGTTCGAGAAGATCTTCGCCCTGGCGGCCGAGCGCGGCATCTACCTGATGACCGACGAATGCTACTGCAAGTTCCTGTACGATAGCGAGCCGTTCTCGATCGCGTCGCTCCCGGGCGCCAAGGAGACCGTGTTAGTAGCGGGTTCGGTTTCAAAGACCTATTCGATGACCGGCTGGCGGATCGGCTTCGGCCTGATGCCGGCGCCGATCATCAACGCCATGGGGAAGCTGCAAAGCCATTCCACCTCGAACCCCACTTCGATTGCGCAAAAGGCGGCGGTGGAAGCCTTGCTCGGACCACAGGAATCGGTAGGCATAATGCTGGCCGAGTACCGCAAGCGCCGCGATTTCGTGGTGTCGAAGTTGCGCGCCATCCCCGGCGTTACGTGCGCCGAGCCGCGCGGGGCCTTCTACGTTTACCCGAACATCGGCGTCGCGCTGGGCAAGAGCGGCATTGCGGACACGCTCGCGTTTTCCGAACGCTTGCTCCAGGAGTCGCACGTGGCCGTGGTGCCGGGCGAAGCTTTCGGCACCGACGCCCACGTACGCATTTCCTACGCCGCTTCGATGGAGCAGCTAGAGCGCGGAATGGACCGGCTGCACCAGTTCATTTTGAAGTATTCGTAACCGGGCGGCGCGTGGTTTCGCGACGCGCTGAGCGGTGCCTCCGTCATGCGCGGCCCCTGCAACGCGATACCGGGCACGTTGGACTGCCGCAGTGATTTAGAATCAAGGAAGCCCCACTGTGGGGACGTAGCTCAGATGGATAGAGCGGTCGCCTCCTAAGCGACAGGTCGGCGGTTCGAATCCGCCCGTCCCTACCACTTAACCCGCTTTGAACCAATGATTTGGCTCCTTCGCCTGGTCCATGTCCTGTCCCAAAAGAATACCTGCGAGTCAGGCTGCCGTAGCATCTGCGTCACCCACTCGTCGGCCACGCCGCCCGAACTCGCACACGCGCCAGCCGTCGATGGATCGCCCAGGCTCGCGGGCTTGATCTCCCTGCTAGCCTGAAACTTACTCATGATTTCGCTCTCCAACCTCCATAAGCAGTACGGCAAGCAGTTGATCTTTGTCGACGCCTCATTTCAATTGAATCCCGGTGAGAAGGTCGGGCTTGTCGGTCCCAACGGTTCGGGCAAGACTACGCTGTTCCGCATGATGGTGGGCGACGAGGTCCCCGACGAGGGCGAGGTCTCCGTTCCCAAGCGCCTCACCATCGGCTACTTCCGCCAGGACGTGGAAGATCTGCGTGGCCGCTCCGTGCTCGACGAAGCCATCGCTGGCAGTGGCCGCGTCGGCCAGTTGCACCACGAACTGGAAGCGCTGCATCACGCCATGGCAGATCCTGGCAGGGCCGATGATCTTGACAGCGTCCTGGCCCGCTTCGGCGAGGTGCAGGAAGAATACGAGCACCTCAGGGGCTATTCTTTAGAAGCACAGGCGCGCGAGGTGCTGCACGGGATCGGCTTCCAGGACGACCAGATCGATGGCGACGTAGGGGCACTTTCAGGTGGCTGGAAGATGCGCGTCGCGCTGTCGCGCGTGCTGCTCGGCCGGCCCGACGTGTTGCTATTGGACGAGCCGACCAACCACCTCGACATCGAGTCCATCATTTGGCTGGAGCAGTTCCTCAACGCGTTCGAAGGCGCCGTCCTGATGACCTCGCACGATCGGGAGTTCACGAATCGCGTGATGTCGAAAATCGCGGAGATCGATGGCGGTGAGATCATCACGTACTCCGGCAATTATGATTTTTACGAGCGCGAGCGCGCTATCCGCGAGAGCAACCAGCAGGCGGCTTTCGCGCGCCAGCAGGCCATGTTCGCCAAGGAACAGCGCTTCATCGAGCGGTTTCGCACGCACGCGGCCAAAGCGGCGCAGGTGCAGAGCCGCATCAAGGCGCTCGACAAAATCGAGAAGATCGAACTGCCGAAGAGGCGCCAGGTGGTGAAGTTCGAGTTCCGGGTCCCGCCCCGCTCGGGCGACCAGGTGACAGTAATCGAAGAAGCGCACAAGCGCTACGGCTCACGCGTGATCTACGATGGCTTCAGCCTCATCATCAGGCGCGGTGAGCGCTGGGCGGTGATGGGCCGTAACGGCGCGGGGAAGACGACGCTGTTGAAGATGATCGCCGGCGTGGAGATGCCAGACTCCGGAGAGGTGCGGCTGGGGGCCAGCCTCATCATGGGATACTTCGCGCAGCAGTCGCTGGATGTGCTCGATGCCAATTTGACCGTTATCGGGCAACTCCAGGAGGATTTTCCGCAGGAGGGCCTGGGATCGCTGCGTACGCTGGCGGGTGCGTTCCAATTCTCGGGCGACGATGTGGACAAGCCGATCCGCGCGCTCTCCGGCGGCGAGAAATCGCGTCTTGCCATGGCGCGCCTGCTGTACGACCCACCGAATTTCCTGGTGCTGGACGAGCCGACCAATCATATGGACCTGGCAACCAAGGAGATGCTAGTGGATGCCCTGCGCGGCTACGAAGGCACGATGATTTTCGTCTCCCACGACCGCACCTTCCTGCGCGGCCTGAGTTCGCGAGTGCTCGAATTGGGCGGCGAGAACGGTACGGGAGCTGCTCCGAAGATCTATCCCGGCTCGTATGTGGAGTACACGCGCCAGACCGGACACGAAGCTCCGGGAACGCATTCATAGCAAGCACGCATGGATGCTGCAGAAGTTGGCGACAGCGAAACCCGCCCCTGCGCCCGAGGTCTCAGATTTTGGGTCATTGACAGTTGTTTAAGCCTGATTGTCGTGAATGCCAGTGATGAGGAGCCACGCGCCTGAAATAAAAAAAGCGAAGGAGAGCACCATAGCTACTGAGGCCACGTAAAGTCCGGCAACATATCCCGATATGAGTAAGACAGAACCTATTATCTGAGCTATGTAACAAGTTGTGCCCGCGATGAAACGACCGACACTGAGCCCCACGGAACTTCTGCCCATTTTCTTGGCCTGGATGTATACTCGTATGTAAGTAATCGTCGGAACGAGCGAAACGACCAACCATTCAACGCCGATCCATTGATAGTCTTGCCTTCCAATGAGGGCGAGTGCACAGATCATGAAGACGGCAGTGAAGCCCGTCATCGTTGCTACGGCACGGTTTTTGTGGGTTGCATCCCGAGTGATGATCGAAAGATTGATTGACATGGCTATAAACACCAAGCCCGCGAGAGCTGCCGCTCCGCCTCCTACCATAAGGAAGAAATTTTGCCATTGGTCGAGACCCATGACACTTGATGATACTAGAAAGAAAATAGATCGGCTATTGTACTTCAATCGGTGTTGCACGTCCGGCACGGAGTTGATAGAATTCGCCTCCTGGAGGACCGGATGCCCCAAGAGCCGACGAAGGGCCAATTACTTGTGGCCACGTGCGTTGCACTTGTGTGCTTTGCTGCGACGGCACCGAGGCGGGTGCACGGGATGAGTGTGAGTGACAATCCGAATCCGCAAAACGCTGATGCCGCGACCACGACCCGCATGGCGGTCGATCGCTTCAACGAAGCATTCAATCGGCATGATTCCGACGCCTTGGCGGCAACGCTGACTGACGATACGGTATTCGAAGATACCTCTCCCGCGCCAGATGGTCGGCGCGTCGAGGGAAAGACCGCGGTGGTAGCGTTCTGGCGAGAGTGGTTCGCGCGCAATCCTGACGCGCGGTTCGATGCCGAGGAAATCATCATCAGCGATGATCGCGCCGTGGTGCTGTGGGTGTATCGCAAGATCCGCAATGGACAGCCGTGGCATCTGCGTGGCGTAGACGTCTTCACCATACGCAACGGCAAAGTGGCGGCCAAGCGCGCGTATGTGAAAGGGTGAAATTCGACCCAAGCGCCCACGACAACCGATACCGATAGGTTCAATATCGGACACTATTTTCCGTCGCCAAGGCTCTCCCCTAGGCCGGCGGACTACCTTCCCCTAACCGCACGCACAGACCCTGATTGAAGCGTGGTGACGCCGTGCGCGGTTGGCTCTGACTTTCGCGTGGTATGCTCGCAGTTTAGATTGGTGAACTCCTTCAAGCATCCGTATCTCACGGTACCAACAGCGATTGCCTGTATCGGTTTGGCGACGGCTCAGCCCATCCCTCCCGACGAGATGCATGCGCGGACCTTTCCGTACGTGCCTCCATCCGCCGTCACGCTGCGCACGCAGGTGGACCTGGTTGAAGTTCCGGTGGTGGTCCGCGATGGGCGGCGCCGCGCGGTCGCCAATCTCACTCAGGATGACTTCGAACTCTACGACACCGGGAAGAAACAAACGATCACGGCCTTCTCAGTGCAGCACTTCCTTTCGCAAGGTGACACTGGCGGTATCACGATGCCGGCTGTGCCTCCGGGGGCGGGGGGTGAATCGAAGGATGCGCCGCGCCCCCGTTTCGTGGCGCTGTGTTTCGACGATCTGCACACCGACTTTGGCGATTTGAAAGCCGCCAAAGATGCAGCCGAGCGATTCGTCAAGACCAGCCTGGCGCCGGGCGACCGCGTCGCGGTGATTACAACCGGACAGTCGAACAGTCCGGAGTTCACTGCCGATGTGCCTGAGCTGGTGGAGCGGATCGCCAAGGTCACTCCCGCCCAACGGGGAGTTAGGGACGACCCGCGGCTGTGCCCCCACATCGCGCCCTATGAGGCGTATCTGATCGCCGATAGCCTGGACAACCAATTGCTGCTCGCGAAGATGGCCGAGTGTATACCCTGCAAAGGCAGCAAGTGTTCGGAGGCGGAAGTAACGGCCGAGGCGCGCAGGATCTGGGAGCGTACGCTGCTGAACTCGAAGAACACCGTGCGCGTGCTCGAAAGCCTGTTGAGCGATATGGCAAAGTTGCCGGGACAGCGCGTGATTCTGCTCACCTCGTCGGGATTTTTCATGGGAGACCTGGAGGCCGACATAGAGAGCTTGATGACCAAGGCGCTGCACGCCGAAGTGGTGATCAGCACGCTGGACGCAAGGCGGCTCTACGCCGTGAGCCCCGGAGGCGAGGTCTCCGTGAAGCAGGCGCAGGCGAAGGACGACGCCATGGCGGCGCTGGCCTCTGGCACCGGCGGCAACTTCTATCACAACAGCAACGACCTGTTGCGCGGCTTCCGGGAGTTGGGCATGGTGCCGGAAACCATGTATGTGCTCGGCTTCTCGCCATCGGGCGTGTTAGCCGACGGGCGTTTTCACAGCCTGAAAGTGCGGCTCGCCGCGCGGAAGGGGTTCTCGCTACAGGCTCGCTTGGGATACATGGCGCCTTCAGCCAATGCCGCCGCGCCGGTCTCTCCGCTGTCCAAACTGGAGAGCGAAGTGACGGCTTCGGATACCGTCACGGATTTGCCCGCGTGGTTCACCTGGGAACAGTGGGCGGGGTCAACCGGTATCGCAATGGTCGCGCACCTGGACGTCAACCGCCTGCGTTTCGAGATTTTCCACGGCCGGCGGGCGCAGAGACTGGTTATTCTTGCGGTTCTGCTGGATAGCCGTGGCGGCTTCGTGACAGGCAAGAGAAGCGAGGTGGAGCTGTATTTCTCGGATGCGACTTTCGCTCAGTTGGCGAAGACCGGAATGACTGCCGCGATGAGGTTCGATGTGCCACCCGGCAGCTACTCCGTGCGCGCGGTGGCGCAGGATGGGCTGGAGCGCAAACTGGCGGCGGCGAGCGCTGTGGTGCAGGTCAAGTAGTGCGCTGCTGCAATCGCACCGCTCGACAAGATTTGCGGCGGGTCCCGGTCATCGTGTAGCTGTTGATAGCCTCCTAAGCGACAGGTCGGCGGTTCGAATCCGCCCGTCCCTCAGTGAGTTCACGTGAACACGCCTCGCCGTTGGCGCGGGGCGCCTCGGCCGCTGGGCTAATGTCGATCCACAGCCATCGTACAAGATCAAGCGGAACTTCATGAAACTGATGGAGCAGAAGCGGAAATCGCTGTATGTCTTATCGGAGACTCGTGACACAGTAGGGACTGACGGACGCCAGCCAAGCTAGACGCCATGCAAGTTGCGACAGGTTCTCGCCCAAGTATGCGTAGCGTTATTCCTTGGGAGCGATGCGGACGCTCGAGGCCGCCATTTTGCCGGCCCGGTCCATGCCCAGCTCATAGAGCACGCGCGTGCCGGGCCGCAGATCAGTCGCGAGGCCCTCCGCCAGGCGCGAGACGTGGAAGAAGATGTCCCGTCCACCATCGTCCGGACGCAGGAAACCAAAGCCCTTTGCGTCGAAATAGGTGACCACCGAGCCGGCTTGTTCGCCGGTGGGCGGTTCATTCGATTCGGCCGCTTCGCCGGGCGCCGCGGACTGTCTGCTGGTCTTGTCGCCAACCCCCTGCTTGATCAGGGCCAGGTCGGCTTCGGTCCAGTCCGTGGCGGGCTGGGCGTCGGCGGGAATCGCGAGGTTCGGATTGCGCTTCCGCGCCTCTTCAAACAATCGTTTTTGAAGTGCGTTCAAACCAAAGTTCCTCGAAGCGCCAAGCCGCTAAACCGCGGCCGGCGCGGCCTTTCGCTTCCGTGAGCCCCGCTTTTCGGCCGGAGGCTGCCGGTCGCTCTTCTCCAAAACTCCAATCACCATGTTGGCGACGAATTTCTTCTCTCCATGATCGTCGAACTTGATGACGATCCGCTCTTCGCTGCTGAACATCACTGTGCCCAATCCGAACTTCGGGTGCTTGACTTGGGCGCCTTGAGAATACATGTTGGAAGCCATAGATTTCTTATGCTTTAGTCCTCGGCTGAACAACTGAGGATGTAGATTGGCCGGTCGTGGGAATGTGCGGGAGAAAAAAACAGCACGTGTTCACTGTAATGGTACCAAACCGAACGCCAGATTGTCGAATGCAGACATGATGCCAAGTCGCGGCGTCGGCTGCCTCAATGCATTTTCAATGACTTGCGGTGTATTTTCGAGAGTTGATCGGTGTCGCGATTGGGCAACGCACTACAGACCGCGAACGACGTTGGTCTGTGCGGCCGATCTCAGGCGATTTCCAGACGCTTCTGCATTTGTTCGAGCGAGACGCCTTTGGTCTCGGGGAAGAACAGCAGCACCACCACGAACTCGACCGCCATCATGGCGGCGAAAAAGGCAAACGGCAGAGCGCCGGAGCGGGCAGCGACCATCGGGAACAAGAACGAGATCAGCGCATTCATAATCCAGTGCGTGAAGCTGCCCAAGCTCTGGCCCTGTGCGCGCACCCGGTTGGGAAAAACCTCGCTCAGATACACCCAGATCACCGCGCCCTGCGAGAACGCGAAGAAGCCAATGAAGCCCACCAGCAGCCACAACAGCATCGATTCGTGGCGCGTGGTCGAGAGAATATACGCAACGCCCCCCAGGCAAACCGCCGTGCCGACCGCGCCCACCAGCAGCAGCAACTTGCGGCCGATCCGGTCGATTACGGACATCGCGATCACCGTGAACAGCAGATTGGTGGCGCCGATCGCCACCGCTTGCAGGTCGCTCGACACCTTGTTGAAGCCGGCCTTGGCGAAGATGTCGTTCAAATAGTACAGGATGGCGTTGATGCCGGAAAGCTGGTTGAACATGGCGAGCGAAACCGCCAGCAGAATCGGCAGCCGGTACTTGCGCGAAAAGAGGGGCTCGCGGTCATGCCCGTGTCCGGCGTCGATGGAAGCGACGATTTCCTCGAGCTCGCCGTCCACATTCTCCGCGCCGAGGGCGGCCAGCGTCCGGCGCGCCTCCGCCGCGCGGCGCTTCTGCGCCAGCCAGCGCGGGCTGCGCGGGATGCCGAATAGCAACGCCAGGAACAGAAGGGCCGGCAGCGCGGCAACGCCCAGCTTCCAGCGCCATTCGACACCGCCCAGCAGAAACCGTCCTAGCAGGTAGTTGGACAAGTAGGCCAGCAAAATTCCCGAAACCACGTTGAACTGGAAGAAGCCTACCAGGCGCCCGCGCCACTGGGGCGGCGAAACTTCGGCGATGTACATGGGCCCTAACACGGAGGAGCCGCCGATGCCCAGACCGCCGATGAAGCGGAAGAAGAGCAGCGCATACCAGTTCCAGGCGAACGCGCAACCCAGTGCGCTGATCAGGTATAGCACGGCCATCAGGCGCAGACTGTCGCGGCGGCCCAGCCGGTCGCCGGGGTATCCGGCGAGCACCGACCCAACCACCGTCCCGCAGAGAGCGGCGGCCACCGTGAAGCCGAGCATCCAGTGCGACAACTGGTACAACTCGGTCAGCGCGTGGGTGGCGCCGGCGATGACGGCGGAATCGAAACCAAATAGCAGCCCGCCCAGCGCGGCCACGACGGTGCTCTTGAGCAGGGAGGCGTTCAGGCGCATCAGCGACAGCTTACCAGAAGGCGCGTTGCGGGTTGGCTAGCTTCCCAACGGGCACGAACTGAGGGACAATAGGTGCGTTGGACTGGATAGCCAAAATGCGGTTTTACTATCGTTTTCTCGGAATTGCCCTCCTGATTTTTGTTCCCGGTGTCACGACTCGCGCCCAGGATTCCGCGGACTCTGCGTCCGTGGACTACTCCATTACCTTTGTGTTTGGCCCCGGTTTCGCGGCCACCGCCCGGCAGGGCGCGCACGCTGCCGCCTCGGCTTCCCGCCATTGGTTCGGGACGACGCGCGCCACCGTCGAACTATGGCGGGCCGGCAGCCCGGATGCGCAGCGCATCGATCCCAAGATGAACCCGAAGGAGATGGACGAGGCCTTCGCCGACACGGCCCTGCTGGCACGGACGGCCGATCCCGCCGCGTTCCTCACTTCGTTGGACGCCGCCGCGCAAGCTACCGCGCTTCGTCCCGGTATTCGGCTGGTCGTCGCCGTGCTGAACACGCCGCCCTTGTCCGGCGATATGGAACTCGCCATCAAGAATCTGGTGGGGGTGTGCAAGACCAACTCCGTGCGCGTGGCCGTGCTCGATATCGTCGAGCCGGGCGCGAAAGTCGTCCCGTCCGCTCTGCGGTTGCTGACCAACAACACCGGCGGCGCCTGGGTGACCCAGGCGGGCAACTTGGAAGCCAGCCTTTTAGCAGTCACGCATAGTGCCAAGGCGGAGGCCCTGGCGGCCGCGCGCGTCGACAAAGCGGAGGCCCTGCCGCCGGTTGCCTCTACACCGCAGGCTGCGCCAGCGGCCGCCGGACCGCCCGCGCCGACTACTGCTGGGGCTGCGCAAAACGAGATCCCGGTGCGTGCGCGCTTCATTCGCACCTCGTCGACCGGCGGATCCTCTAACTCGGGCATAGAATCGGTCGTCAGTGGTGGTAGCGGGGGCAGGGGCGTCGGTGCCGCCACAGGGATTCAGATGAATGAACGTTCTGGCGATGCCAGCGATTCCACCGGCCCCATGCTCGGCCTGATCGTGGTCGAATCGCCGCTCAGCGCGCTGAAATTCCAGGTGGATGATAGCGCCGGGACCTACCTCGCGCGCGCCCGAATCATCGCAATAGTGCGCAACTCCAAGGGCGCCGCGGTGTGGAGCGGCCAGAAAGACGTCGAGATTCACGGTCCGGTCCGCGACATGAACCTGCGGCAAAAGGGCAACCTGGAGTTCATGCGGGGGGTCACCATTCCCGGCCACGATCATTTCACAATCGACGCCAAAGTGGAGGATCTGCTGGCCGGAACTTCGGGTCGCATCCAAACGCCGCTGCGCGGCGGCCAGGGCGCGCCCGGTTTGATGGCGAGCGATGTTCTCTTCGTGCGTCCGTTCAAGCGCTCCACCGACAAGTTCGAGGCCGACCAGGTGTTCGCCTATGAAGGCGAGGCCTTGTCTCCAGTGCTCGATCCGGTCTTCCAAGCCGGCGAACAATTCGATCTTCAGCTCTACCTCATCCTCTATCCGGATATCCACGGTGCCCAACCCGACATGAACCTCGAACTCTCGCGCGAGGGACACGTGGTGATCCGCATGCCGATGCAGTTTAAGACCGCGATTCTCAATACGGACCAGGATGCCACCAGCAAGACCGGAAGCGCACTGACGGGCGGACATGCCCACGCATTTCCGTACCTGGCCGATGTAAAGGGCGCCAAGCTCGCCGCGGGCAACTATGATGCGATCGTCACCATTCGCCAGGGCAAGAGCGTGATCACCCGCGACGTGCCGTTTAGGGTGGTGGGAGAACGCGGGGCCACCGAAGCCGCCGCGCCGGAAAAGACTTTAATCAAGCGGACCGAGGCCGAGGACGGAGTGGTGGTGCTGCCGGAGATTGAGCCCGCCACCATCGACTCCAGCGGTCTGGGAATGTCGCAGGACGAGCAGAAGCGGCTCTGGGACGAGGCCGCGGCGAATGCGAAAGAGTACTCTGCGCATCTTCCGAATTTCCGTTGCGCACAGGAGACCCACCGCTTCACCGGACCCGCTTCCAAGCCGGATGAGTTGAAGGAGGCCAACTCCTTTCGCGACGAACTGACGTTCGAGGACGGCCGGGAAACCTACCGCGTCGTCGAGATCGACGGCAACAAGACCGAAGCGTCGCGCCAGGATTTGAATTTCGTCAATTCCAAGGGGGAGTTCGGCTCCATGCTGATGGGGCTGTTCGATCCGGAGGTCGGCGCCACGTACAAATGGGCCGGCCGCGCCATGGCGATGGGCGTTCTTTGCCAGGTATTTGAAGTCGCCGTGCCCAGGGCCAGGTCGAACTTCACGTTGACGTTCAACCGGATGGGCGAGCCCGCCGGCTACACCGGCAAGGTATTCGTCGACGACGAAACCGGCATGGTGAGGCGCCTCACGATTCAGGGAGACAGTCTGCCACCCACATTCCCGCTGCAATCCCCCTCCTTCGCGCTCGAATACGGGATGGTGCGCATCGGCACGGTGGATTATCTGCTGCCGCTGCGTTCGACCATGCAGGTCAGGCGGGGCAAGGTGGTTGAGCGCAATGAGAGCGTTTTTCGCGAATATCGCCGGTTCGAAGCGTCCTCGGGAATCAAGTTCGACAACAAGTAACCGTAGGGCAGACGATCGGTTTTGGTCGTCTGTCAAAGTTGCTCGCCGTGGTGAGCGAACGACAGACCACGCAGGCGATGGTCCGTCCTACCCGGTCAGTTGAAGACGGCGTTGATGGTGAACTGCGCACCGCCGAAGGCGTAGCCGAGGTCCAGGCCGGAGGCCGATATCGCCTGCTTGGCGCTCTGGTTCTCGACCGTCAAAGTCCCCGCTCCCGCCGGAAGTGTCCGCAACACCGAGGCGGGAACGGTGAACTGCCCGGCGCTAGCGGGGACTGAGCACATGAAGCTGGCGCTCGGAATTTGCGCTCCGGCCCCAGCAAACGACGTACCGCGGATGGCGACAACTCCATCGGCGTCGCCGCCGGTCCAGGTCAACTGCACGCCCTGCGACCGGTTGATCGTGCCGATCGAACTCTGGTTGGTCCACTCGAGGGGCGCCGGAAAACTCGCGGTAGCCGAAAAAGCTCCGATGCTCGTACCAGGTCCGCCCGCGCTCACGAAGGTGAATGTCTCGCCGGCCGACGGCGTCCAGGACGCCGGCAAAGGGCCGCCGTATTCTCCATCGCCGTTTCGCAGGAGGGCTTGCTGCCCCGCCGCGCTCGAGGCAGTCGCGTTAATAGCGGGGCCCGTGTCCAGTCCGGCGGTCTGATACTCGGTAGCCGGTGGAACGGCGATGCAGCTTCCCGCCGAAGCCGCCCCGCTCGCGGCATAGGCGGCGAGCGCAGCGCCTGGCATGCTGTAAAAGGCCCCGCCCGCCATCGGCTGGCCATCGGCTTCCGATACCGACAGGGCTCCGAAGCTGACGATGGCCTGGTTGCCAAGAGGCTGCACTACGCTGGGGTCGAGAACGAACGCTGGCTCCATGCAAGGGCCGCCGGCCAACGCAACCGGCAGCGTCACATTGTTGCTCGCCAATCCGCTGACAACCGTCCCGCCCACGGCGGTTAGCGGGAGCGAACAACCGGCGGGGGTGGGTGTGAATGTCGTGTAGTTTGGCGCTAGGATTTGGACGTTGATCTGGTCCAATCCCGGATAACCGCTTCTGCCCGCCCACACCACCGTCGCCGCCACACCACCAATGTAAATCGTTAGCGGAATCCTGCTAGCGGGAATCTGGTTCGGCGCCGAATATGTGGTGTCGCTCTCCGCGGTGTCAGCGCCCAGACCCGATCCCCAGAGAGTGATGATCTGGCCGGCCGCCGCCGAGCTGGTCGGCGAAATGAAGTTGTAATTCGCGTCTGTCGCCATCACTTGGCCGGTGCCGTCGCCGGACATGGTGGCCAGCCCCAGCGCGCTCAGCACAACCTGAATCGGCGCCGGCGCGCTGGTCATCTGGTCGTATGTCACCGCGACCGTGCCGGTTCCCAACGGCATTGTGGAAGGAAGCACCGCCGCGATCTGCGCCGGGGTCGCGTAGTAGAGCGCCGCCGGCTCGGTGACGCCCGCAACGGTGACCCCGACGCTGGCGCCATTCAGCGTCAACGGCAGTCCCTTGGTGCTGTCCTGCAAAACGGCCGGCGCGCCAGGCGTTGCCATGCCGGTGCCGAAGATGACGAAGATGCTTCCCGGCGCAATGCCGTAGTTCGCCGCCGTAGGCAGAATATAACTGTAATTGTTAAGAACAGCGGTGACCGCCGGAGCAGGGCCAACGGCCAAAGCCAAAGTGTTGCTGGTGACGCCGCCGATGCCGACCGAAACATTCTGATTTCCGGACGACGTAACGGCCGGCATCGTGAAATAGATCTGGTAGATGCCGGCACCAGCGCCGCCAAGTGTCGCATGCAAAACCGTAACCTGATTGCCGGCCAAAGTGACGGTAGGGACGGCTGTGGTTTGCCCTTGCCCAGCGCCTCCGGCGGGGACAGCCGGGCTGATCGGCCCCAGGCCGACGGCGTAAATGTTGATGGTCTCGTTCGGCATCGCCGGCGCGGCCGGCGACACAGGGGTTCCGTCCGAGTGCCAGGCGCTGGCCGCACTTGCGCCGGCGGCTTGCGGCATCAGGATTGGCGCGTATTGCGAAACAGTAATGGGGACAGAGAGGCCTCCGAATCCCACGGGTATATTCGCGCCCAGCGGTGCGGTGAACGGAATCTGGATCTCCAGTTCACCACCGGTCTCAAGCACGCTGTAGGCATTCTGGCCGCCGACGGTCGCCGTCGGGAGGGGGGACGCACCGGGACCGAAGCATCCGTCATAAAGGATTGCGAGGCCGCCAGGGGCGAAGTTAGTGCCGCCAGAAACGTCCTTTACGCTCGTCACCTGGCAGGTCTGCCCGTGCAGGGAGAATCCCGCCAGCAGGGCAAGCACAATACATAGACGCGCGCGGTTCATGATGCCTCCTGAGGAATTCGGCTGGACTCGCTCGCCGGCGGGCCGCGTGGCATTGTCGGTTGCCTCCATATCGCGAGCCTCCTTGACCAGTTTACCGCCCGCCGGAAGGGCTGGCAGTTTTGCCTCTTTTTCTCTGTTTCCGCCCTCCCGCGAAGTAGCGCCGGCATTGCTGGGCCAGGTAATTGAGAAACCCCCGACGGGGAGCGCACTCAGTTCTTACTCGGACTTTCGGCCATGGCGCTCTTCAAAACTCAAAGTGCGGCGGTTTACGGGATTGACGCTCACCGCATCGATGTCGAAGTCGACATGTATTCCCAAGGCTCGCCGCGCGATTCGCGCATGGTCGGGATGCCCGATGTTGCCGTCCGCGAAAGCCGCGAACGCATCAAATCCGCGCTCATCAACTCCGGCTTCGGCTACCCCAACAAGACCCTCACCATCAACCTGGCGCCGGCTAGCGTGCGCAAGGAGGGCGGCGGCTTCGATCTGCCGGTGGCGCTCGGCATCCTGGGCGCCATGGGCGTGGTGAAGGGGCTCGACCAGCACATCCTGGCGGGCGAGCTGTCGCTCGATGGCGCCATCCGTCCGATTCGCGGCGCTCTTTCGATTGCCGTTTGCGCCCGCGACGCGGGAGTCCGCAACCTGATTCTTCCCGCCGAGAATGCCGCCGAGGCCGCCGTGGTGGAGGGCGTCAGCGTCTACGGCATGCGGCACCTGGCCGAAGTGGTGGCCCTGCTGATGCGGCCGCTCGAGTTCACGCCCGCTGTGCCGGCTTTGAACGGCCACACGGACGATTCGCCCACCGCGCCGGACTTCGGCGACGTCCGCGGCCAGACCATGGCCAAGCGCGCGCTGGAGGTAGCCGCCGCCGGCGCCCACAATGTTCTGATGATCGGGCCGCCCGGTTCCGGCAAAACCATGCTGGCGAAGCGGCTGGCCGGTGTGCTGCCACCGCTCACCTTCGAGGAGGCCATCGAGACCACCAAGATCCACAGCATCGCCGGCCTGCTCGGCTCCGGCGGCGGCCTGCTCCATCAGCGCCCGTTCCGCGCTCCGCACCACACCATTTCCGACGCGGGATTGATCGGCGGCGGCATCGGCACGCCGCGCCCGGGCGAGGTCAGCCTGGCGCACAACGGCGTGCTTTTCCTCGACGAATTCCCGGAGTTCCCGCGCGACGTGCTGGAGATGCTGCGGCAGCCCATCGAGGACGGCTCGGTCACTATCGCCCGCTCCGTGATGACGGTCTGTTTCCCGTCCAATTTCATGCTGGTGTCGGCGATGAACCCCTGTCCGTGCGGATTCTACGGCGATACGGGGCGCGAATGCCGGTGCACGCCGGCCATTATTCAGCGGTACCTCAGCAAGATTTCGGGGCCGCTGCTGGATCGCATCGATATCCACGTGGAAGTGCCGGCGGTTCCCTTCAAGGAGCTGCGCGCTCTGGCGCCGACCGAATCCTCCGCCGACATCCGCGCCCGCGTGGAGCGCGCAAGAGCTCTCCAGCAGACTCGCGGCTTTTACAACTCCGAGATGCCGGCGCCGCTGATCCGCAAGCTGTGCGCGCTCGACGATGCCGGCGAGCGCACGCTCGAAATGGCGGTACGCCGGATGAATTTCTCCGCCCGCGCGCACGACCGCATCCTCAAAGTGGCCCGCACCGTCGCCGACCTCGCCGAATCCGCCAGCGTCTCCGCCAAGCATATCGCCGAAGCCGTGCAATACCGCAGCCTGGACAGGAGCTATTGGAATTGACGGGGATCCTGCCAACGTCAGCACAAACCCAACTCGTGCTCGGCCGTGGCAGGGCATTTCGGTAAGAATCTTACCGAAATTCAACCGAAACAAAGCACTTAAGCTCTGTTCTTGGTAAGATTCTTACCGAAATAGCTGCCGGCGGCTCGACGCCGAGGAACCGCCGCTCAGTTATAGGTGGCGTCGATGCTGGTGCCCGCGTATGCCTCGGCGTACGCAAAATCCAGGCCCGGTATCGTAATGCTGGTCGGGGTCGTGTAGTTGCTCACCGACAGAGAGCCGATACCGGCCGGCAACTCCAACAGAACTGGCGGCGGAACCGTGAACGTTCCGGCGCTCACCGGGGCATGGCAGGTGAAGTAGGTGCTGAACGCGAAGGACGAGGACGCCGCAAAGCCGCTGATTTGGGCATAAGTGCCCGTTGCGCCGCCGGTCCAATCGACCGTCACTCCCGAGGCGCGGGTGACCGTCCCATCCGAGCTCGCATTGGTCCACACCAAGGGGTTGATGAAGCTCACCCCGTCGGTAAACGCTCCCACGTCGGTCCCGCCCGTGCCGGTGAATGTGTAGGTTCCGCCCGAGGCGGGAATCGTGAAGGTCCCCGTCGGCGGGGGCTCAGCGACGTAAACTCCAGGAACTTCGGGAAACGTCGTCAGCGGCCAGGTTCCGTTGGGACCTTGTACGGAGACCGAGCCGGCATTCAGCCCGTTCATCGTGTATTGGGAGGTCGCCGTCAGCGACGTGTACTGGGTGACGATGCAGCTCCCATACGATGCTTGGGTGCTGCTCGAATATCCGGTGAAGGAATTGCCGCTGATGCTATAGAAAATTGCAGCCGCCTCGTCCATGGTCGTGGGAGTGGTCCCGGAGTAACTGGTCGATTCATCGACCGAGATGCCACCGAACTTGACCGTGGTCTTGCCCGACAACGTCGTCGCTTCAGTCGCGCTGATCACGGCGAGCGGGTCGGTGCAGGTGCCCCCATTGGGCTCGATCGGGATTGTGATCAAATTGCTGGCCAAGGCACTGCTGCCGGTGCCGCTCACCGCCGCCACCGAAACCGCGCAGCCGGTGGGCGCGTTCGCCGGAAGAGTCACGTTGATTTGATCGAGTCCCTGATACGCCGATCTTCCCTGGTACAAAATGGGAATGGTATTGCTGCCGAGATAGAGTGCCGTGATGCCGTTGACGGGGTCAAAGTTCGTCGGCGGGCTCACGTCGGTGTCTTTGATGTTGGCGCCCAGGCCCGAGCCCCAGAAAATGACGGTTTCGCCCGGCTTTGCGGAGTTGGTGGGGGTGATCAAGGCGTAAGTCGTGGCATCTCTCACTCCGCCCAGCGTGCCGAGGACGGCATAGCCGTAATAATAGTCGAACCCAAAGGCGCTCGGGACCACTGTAATTGGGAACGGATTGCTGGGTTGCCCGTTGTAGCTGACCGTGATGGTGCCGGTTCCCACGGGAGTGTTGGACGGCAGCACCACGTCAAGCTGAGTAGGGCTCGCGTAGTAAAACGCCAACGGTACGGTCTTGCCGCCCACCGTGACCGAGACGCTGGATCCGCCCAGCGTGGCTGGCAGGGCATTGGCGGGGTTCCCCGTCAAGCCGCCGGCCGCCGCCATATTGGACCCCCAGACATCCAGCAGCGCTCCTGGAGCGATGCCGTAGTTGGGCGCGCTGGGATTGATGCCGCTGTAGTTGTTCGTTACCGCTGTAACCGTGGGTGCGCCAGGCCCGCTCTGCCCACCCAAGGTCACGGTGGCTCCCTGGATTTTGGTCGCGGAGGTATTGTACGTGATGTACTGCAAGGTGATCGAGCTACTGCTGGCAGCCGTGACCAGAATTGCGGCGTAATTGCCGCCATTGGTGTGCACCCCGATAGCTTCATTCGACACCAGTTTCGCGGTGGGGATCGGGGTCGTCGAGTACTGTTCTTGCGCCAGGAGGGGCTCAAAGATAGAGCCTTGCGAGGCAAGGACGGAGAACTCGGCGCCGACGTACGTGGTGAGGTCAGCCAACTGGGCCGAGCCCACCGGGGCGATGCCAGTGGCGCTGAAAGTGATATCTCCCCCCGACGAGACCGCGGTCCCAGTGTCCAAATTCAGGTTGCTTTGAGCCGAAGCGGCCAGTGGCAGTGCGAACGCCAAGACAGCTATGGCCAATGTGTGAAATAGCTTATGCATTGTCTCCTCCTGCAATAGTGAGTGCCGGACCTATTGTATATCTTTATAGACATCTACTAACGCACCAAAACCAGGCAAAATGGCGCAGTCCGTCCCCGGCTGGAGCTGTTGGGTAGTGTCCTTAGGATGCGTGCCGGGCCGGTAAATGGCGGATCTCTTTCTGCCGCGAACTACCTGATTTTGCGGAAAAACGGCCCGCAAGCGGGCATGGGCAAGCTAAAAAGGTCGCTGAAAAACACGAAAAGCATCATGGCCACGGATCAATACAGATTGAAAAAAACTGGTTTGTCCGTGTTTATCTGTGTATCCGTGGCCCAAGAGTGTTTTTTCGGACTTTTTCAGCAGCCTCTAAAGCGTGCCCCGCCTATTTCCGGGGGGCGGCCTGGTCCAGGGCCAGGTTCAGTTCCAAAACGTTTACGCGCGGCTCGCCGAAGAGGCCGTATTGACGGCCTTCGGTGTGCGCGTTGACAAGCTGACGGATAGCATCTGCGCTCATGCCACGCGCCGCGGCCACGCGGGCCACTTGCACGTCGGCTGAAGCGGGGCTGATGTGCGGGTCGAGGCCGCTGCCCGATGCGGTCAGCAAATCGGCCGGAATGGGGCCGGTGTAGGCCGGATTCTCGGCGCGGAACTTCTTGACATCGTCCCTTACACGGTCACTCAGCTTCTGGTTCGTCGGTCCATAATTGGAGCCGCCCGAGTTCAAGCCGTCATATCCGTTGCCCGCGGCCGAGGGACGCCCGTGAAAATACTCGGGCTTGGTGAAGCTCTGGCCGATCAGCTCGGAACCCACCGTCTTGCCGTTCACCACCTTCAAACTGCCGTTGGCCTGGTGGGGAAAGAGAATCTGCGCCAGGCCGGTCACCGCCAGCGGATACAGGAGGCCGGTCAACACCGTCAGCAGAAGCGTCGCTTTAATCGCAATCATGAGCTGTTTCATCGAAGAGTCTCCTTTATGCCAGACGCAGCAAGCCGAGCAGCCGGTCGACCAACCAGATGCCGGGGAACGGCGCGATCACTCCGCCCACGCCGTAGATCAGCAGGTTGCGGCGCAGCAGAGCGGCCGCGCTCATGGGGCGGTACTTGACGCCGCGCAGCGCCAGCGGAATCAGCGCCATAATGATCAGCGCGTTGAAAATCACCGCCGCCAGCACCGCGCTCTGCGGCGTGTGCAGCCCCATGATGTTCAGCTTTCCCATTTCCGGGTAAGTCACCATGAACATGGCGGGCAGAATCGCGAAATACTTGGCGACATCGTTGGCGATGGAGAACGTGAACAGCGCGCCGCGCGTCATCAGCAACTGTTTGCCGATCGCCACGATTTCAATCAGCTTGGTCGGATTGCTATCCAGGTCCACCATGTTGCCGGCTTCCTTGGCCGCCATGGTGCCGGTATTCATGGCTAGGCCGACATCGGCCTGCGCCAGCGCCGGCGCGTCGTTGGTGCCGTCGCCGGTCATTGCCACCAGCCGCCCGCCGGCCTGTTCCTTCTTGATCAGATCCATCTTGTCGCGCGGGGTCGCCTGCGCCAGAAAATCGTCCACGCCGGCTTCGGCCGCGATGGCCGACGCAGTCAGCGGATTGTCGCCGGTAATCATCACTGTGCGGATGCCCATTTTGCGCAAGTGCTCGAAGCGTTCGCGCATGCCGCCCTTCACCACGTCCTTGAGATGCACCACGCCCAGCGCGCGGCCGCCATCGGCCACCACCAGCGGCGTGCCGCCGGAACGGGAAATCCGGTCGGTGATTTCGGTCAGCTCGCTGCACGGCTTGCCGCCGTGCTCGGCCACGAACTCCATCACCGAATCGGTGGCGCCTTTGCGGACCTGGCGGCCATCGATATCGACGCCGCTCATGCGCGTCTGCGCCGTGAACGGAATAAAGTGGGCTTCGTGCTCCGCCACTTCGCGCCCGCGGATGTTATAGCGCTGCTTGGCCAGCACGACGATCGAGCGGCCCTCCGGCGTTTCGTCGGCCAGGCTCGAAAGCTGCGCCGCGTCGGCCACCTCGGCCTCGGTCACCCCGTTGAGCGGAATGAACTCGACCGCCTGGCGATTGCCAAGGGTGATGGTGCCGGTCTTATCCAGCAGCAGCGTGTTCACGTCGCCCGCCGCTTCCACCGCCTTGCCGCTCATGGCCAGCACGTTGTGCTGCATCACACGGTCCATGCCGGCGATGCCGATGGCCGAAAGCAGGCCGCCGATGGTGGTGGGAATCAGGCACACCAGTAACGAGATCAGCACCGTCACCGAAGGCGCCGTACCGCTGCCGCTCGAATGCACGCTGAAGGCCGCGAACGGCTGCAGCGTCACCACGGCCAGCAGGAACACCAGCGTCAGCCCGGCGATCACGATATTGAGGGCGATTTCATTGGGCGTCTTCTGCCGCTCGGCGCCTTCCACCAGCGCGATCATGCGGTCGAGAAATGTCTCGCCCGGGTTGGAGGTGATCTTCACCCGGATCCAATCCGAGAGCACCTTGGTGCCGCCGGTGACGGCGCTGCGGTCGCCGCCCGATTCGCGGATCACCGGCGCGCTCTCGCCCGTGATGGCGGATTCGTCCACGCTGGCGATGCCCTCGATCACGTCGCCGTCGCCGGGGACGGTCTCGCCGGCTTCCACCAGCACCACATCGCCCGCGCGGAGCATGGTCGCCGCGACGGTCTCGGTCTTGCCATTGATGACCTTACGCGCGGTGGTCTCGGTTTTGGTCTTGCGCAACGTGTCGGCCTGCGCTTTGCCGCGGCCCTCCGCCATGGCTTCGGCGAAGTTGGCGAACAGCACGGTGAACCAAAGCCACAGGGTGATCTGAAAAGTGAAGCCGCCGAGGGCCGCGCCCGATGCCAGATCGCGTGCGGCCAGGACGGTGGTCATCAGCGCGCCCACTTCCACCACGAACATGACCGGGTTCTTCATCATCACGCGCGGGTTCAGCTTGGCGAACGAATCGCCGATCGCTCTCTTCACAATCGGCGGATCGAACAGCGGGCGGGCGCGCGGCGCCTTTTTCGAGATCAGCGAAGTCGAGTCGCTATTGTTGACGGGCGTTACGGTTGCGACGGGCATGTTAGCTCCACAGCCTCCCCTGTAGCATCAAAAAGTGTTCCACTACCGGTCCGAGCGAAAGCGCGGGGAAGAAGGTGAGCGCTCCCACAATCACCACCACGCCCACCAGCAGCGCCACGAACAGCGGCCCGTGCGTGGGGAAGGTCCCCGCCGAAACCGGCACTTGTTTCTTGGCCGCCAGGCTACCCGCCGCCGCCAGCAGCGGGATCAGCATCAAGAACCGTCCGAACAGCATGGCCAGCCCCAATGTGACGTTGAGGTACATGGTGTTGGCGCTGAAGCCGCCGAAGGCGCTTCCGTTATTCCCCACCACCGACGTGTAGGCGTAGAGAACCTCGGAAAGCCCGTGCGGCCCGTGGTTGCCCAAGCTGTCGCCCACCGTCTTCAGGTTGATCCCCGCCGCGGCGAATCCCAGTATGCTGAACGCCAGCACCAACACTGCCAGCATCACCATCTTCACTTCCTTCTGCTCGATCTTCTTGCCCAGGTACTCCGGCGTGCGGCCCACCATCAGCCCGGCGATGAATACCGCCAGGATGGCGAACAGCAGGATGCCGTAAAGCCCCGAGCCGACGCCGCCGAAAACCACTTCACCCAGCTCGATATTCACCATCGGCACCAGCCCGCCCAGCGGCGTCAGGCTATCGTGCGCGTTGTTCACCGCGCCGCAGCTCGCATCCGTGGTAATCACGGTGAACAGCGCCGAATTGGCGATACCGAAGCGGACTTCCTTACCTTCCATGTTTCCGCCCGACTGCGTCGCGGTTGCCTGGGTTTCGAGTCCCAGCTTGGCCAGCACCGGGTTGCCCGCCTGCTCGGCTGGATAGACGATAAACACGCCGGCCAGGAACAGTATCGTCATCGCGGCCAGCAGCGCCCAGCCCTGGCGCGTGTCTTGCACCATTTTGCCGAACGTGTAAGTCAGCCCGCCGGGGATGATGAAGATCAGCAGCATCTGAATGAAATCCGAAAATGGCGTGGGGTTCTCATAAGGATGAGCCGAGTTGGCGTTGAGGAATCCGCCGCCGTTGGTGCCCAACATCTTGATAGCTTCCTGCGAAGCCACCGGCCCTTGCGGAATGGTTTGCACAGCGCCTTCGAGCGTGGCTGCCTTGGTGTACGGATGCAGGTTCTGAATCGCACCTTGCGAGCACAGCAGCAGCGCGGCGACAATGGCGACCGGTATCAGGACGTAAACGATCGACCGCGTGAAATCCACCCAGAAATTGCCTAGGGTTTTCGACGAGTGCCGCGCGAAGCCGCGCACCACCGCGATGGCCACCGCGATTCCCGCCGCCGCGGAAAAGAAGTTGTGAGTCGCCAGCGCCGCCATTTCGGTGAGGTAGCTCATGGTGGTTTCCGGCGTATAGGATTGCCAGTTGGTGTTGGTGGTGAAACTGGCCGCCGTGTTCCAGCCCAGGTCCGCCGCCACGTTGCCGAGACCCTGCGGGTTCAATGGCAGCCACTGCTGCACGCGCATCAAGAGGTACGTCAACAGCAGGCTCACCGCGCTGAACACCAGCACGCCGCCGGCATAGCGCTTCCAGCTTTGCTCGGCCGCTTCCTCGATTCCGCAGATGCGGTAGATCAGGTTTTCGAGAGGCCGCAGCACCGGATGCAGGAAGGTGCGCTCGCCCTGAAACACGCGGGCCATGTAAGCGCCGATGGGTTTCACCAGCAGCAGCAGCACAACTACATAAAGTCCGATTTGAAATAGACCGTTCGATGTCATCGGTTCTCCCTCAGAAACGTTCCGGGCGCAGCAGGGCGTAGAACAAATACACCCCCAAGGCCGCCGCTACAATCAATCCCACGATGTATTCCATAGGTTTGGCTAAAGCAGGTCGCATCCTTTCGTAAATGCCCAGGCGGCAAGGAAAAACAGAATCGTAACGAGAACGAAGATCACGTCCAGCATGGGTTCACCTATTCGACATGGATCCATTTTCTATATGAATCAGTGCGACGTTGTGTCCGCCGCGGGCGAGGTCGCGCGCCAGGCTTTCTTCCCGCGTGCGCCAAAAATGTTTGCGCGCGCCCACCAGCACGGTGGAGTCGGGACGCATCGCGTACTCAAAACCCTCCACCCAGTCGCGCGCCATCACCACTTGCGGCTCGACCGGAAACCGGCAGCGCGAGGCCACGTCTACCAGTTGTTCCACCAGGTGCGCATGCACCATCGCCGGGCAGCCGAATGACACGGCATACGGCACCGAATGCACCGCAACCAGGCGGACGCGGACATTGAGGCCCGCCGCCAGCACCGCGGCCCGCTGCAACACCGCTTCGGCCAACGCCCATTCCGTGTATGGCACGACGATCTCCAGTTCGCGTGCGCCCGCTCCGGCTTCGAGCGCTCCCGGATCGATGTGCAGCCCGCCCTGCGTCCGCATGTGTGCCTCCACGTATGAAGGGTAGTGGGCGCCACATAAGGAAGTCGTAAAGAGAAAATCAAAATTGAATTAAAGGACGCTTCTAGACTGCCGCTGCGCGCAGCCGCTGGACCCCATCCCGGCACAGCACGGCAGCGTGTTTGGACTCGGGCTGCAGGCCACCCAACGCGGCTTCGATCGCGGCTGGCTCGAACGCCGCCAATTCCTCGCGCCGCTTTCCCAGCAACCATTCCGTCAAGGCCGACCCGGCGGCGATGGATGCCGTGCAGCCGCGCACTTTGTAACGCGCCTCCACCACACACCCGCCCGCGAAGCGCGCCGACAACCGCAGTATGTCACCGCAGGCGGGATTGGAAACCTCGACGGTGACCGCCGGCGCCGGCAACTCTCCCACGTTGCGCGGATTCTGAAAGTGATCGAGCAACAACTCCGAGTACATAGAGGCCATCGGCGTTGGGACCGTCGTGCCGTCAGTCGAGCGCAACCGCCGTCACTTCGGCAAAGTCTATTCCCGGGCGCCCGGCGCGCTTTTCGCAGGCCTCTTCGAGCTGCTTCCAGATCGCAAGCACTTCGGGCGGTGCATGATCGGGAACGTCAGCGCTTTTCCATGTGAAGACCTCGACGAAATAGGGAAGGCCCGCTTCATCCACGCCGCGCAAAACGACGTGCGGTCTTTCGAGCACCAGGTCCAGCTTGCGGTAGAGCGCCCATGCCTGCGCGCTCAGTTCCGCATAGCGGCCCTCCATGCCGCGCTTGACGTGTGCCACGCTGTGCATGGTCTCGGTGCCGGGCGCAGGTAAGTTAGCGGGCGCCTTTTGGGCGAATGCGGAAGCGCAGATGGCTGCAAAAGCAATGGTCAGAGCCGTGGCGATCGACCATCGACGGCGCGTTGGGAGAGTGTCGTGTGTGTTCATGAGATTCATCCTTCCAGGCGCGCCACGATTTTTCTTCTCCGACCTTGCTAATTTGGCGCGGCGGTATCGCCACGGTGAAACCCCGCAGTGGCGGCGAAAGAGGTCGCTCTGTGGCAGCGCCGGCAGCATCAGAGTTGATTTCAATCCTATCCGGACAGGACTGCCTGAGTCAACCGCGCGCCGTTACAATGTCTATCGATGGCTGAATTCGACGTGGTGGGAGTCGGTCTCAACGCCACCGACACGCTGCTGATGGTGCCGCATTTCCCGGCCTACGCTGGCAAGGTGCCGTACGATGCGGAGGTGATGAGTCCCGGCGGGCAAGTCGCCAGCGCCATGGTGACGTGCGCGCGACTGGGGCTGCGGGCGAAATATATCGGCACGGTGGGCGACGACGAGCGTGGACGCATACAGATGGAGAGCCTGCGCTCCACCGGCGTGAATCTGGACCACGTGCAGCTGCGAAAAGGCTGCCCCAATCAATCCGCCTATATCATCGTCGATCGCTCCACCGGTGAGCGGACCGTGCTGTGGCGGCGCGAAGATTGTCTGCGCATCGACCCGGAGGAGATCGCCGACGATCAGATCACCGGCGCGCGCCTGCTGCACATTGACGGCCATGACACTCCCGCCGTGGCCCACGCCGCGGCCATCGCGCGCCGCCACGCGATTCCGGTCACGGTGGACGTCGATACGATTTACCACGGCTTTGACCGCGTGCTGCCGAACGTGGATTACCTGGTGGCCAGCTCGGAATTCCCCGGTAACTGGACCGGCATCCACGACCCGTTCGAGGCGCTCGCCAGCCTGCAAGACGAGTATGGGATGAAGGTGGCCGCGATGACGCTGGGCGCTCACGGAGCGCTGGCGCGCGTCGACGGCCAGTTCGTTTACGCGCCGGCCTACGTGGTCGATTGCGTGGATACCACCGGCGCGGGAGACGTGTTTCACGGGGCGTTCTGCTATGCTGTTTTGCAAGGGATGACGATCGCTGCCGCGCTGGATTTTTCGAACGCCATGGCCGCTCTCAACTGCACGGCGATGGGCGCCCGCGGCGGGATCCGCGGCCTGGAGGAAATTCGCCTGCTGATGGCGCGGGGCGAACGGCGCTTGCATCCCGATTTTGCCGCGCGCGCCCAGGCTTCCGGCGCCGCTCCGGCGGTTTAAATGTTCCCGCTACGCGACACACAGCCGAGCTATTCCAAGCCCCTGGTCACGGTGCTGCTGATCGTGATCAACATTTTGATTTTCCTGTTCGAGTTTTCGCTTGACCCTTATACGCGCAACGCTTTTATTTCCGCGCACGGCCTGGTCCCGGACCACTTCGCGGTAACCAATGTTTTCACTTCCATGTTTCTGCATGCCGGCTGGCTGCACGTGCTCGGCAATATGTGGTTCCTGTGGATCTTCGGCGACAACATCGAGGACATTCTGGGGCACGGCAAGTTTCTGCTGTTTTACCTGATGTGCGGTGTGGCGGCGGCGCTGACGCAGGTGCTCTTCGACCCAACCTCGCGCGTGCCCATGGTGGGAGCCTCCGGCGCCATCGCCGGCGTGATGGGCGCCTACATGGTGAAATTCCCGCGCGCCCGTATCGTGACTTTCGTTTTCATCTTTTTCTTCATCACTACTTTCGATGTTCCCGCCTGGGCGATGCTGATTTACTGGTTCGCGCTGCAACTGTTCGGCGGTTTCGACAGCATCGCGGCGTCGCAGTATTCCCACGGCGGCGGCACGGCTTTTCTGGCGCACGTGGGCGGGTTCATCGCCGGCATGGTTCTCATCTTTTTGCTCGGCACGCGGCAGCCTTATTACCGCCGCCGCGACCTGACCTGGTAAATGCAACCGGACACTCAATCGCTCGACGGCCAAACGTGGCGCACGCACTCGTGCGTGCCGCGTCGGCACTCGTGCCGACGCCTGGCGGACGAGAGGAAAAGACGCATCGAGAAGAGTCTCGGCGCTGCACCGAGGAGTGCGTGCGCCACGGAGGTGCCCCATTCCCGATGAAACCAACGGCGCGCGCGTGAGCCTGGACGTGCTGGCGATCGCCGCCCATCCCGACGACGTGGAACAGACCTGCGGCGGCACGCTCATCCGCATGGCTGAGATGGGATACCGCAGCGGCGTGCTCGATCTCACCGCCGGCGACATGGGTTCACGCGGCACGCCGGAGGACCGCATCGCCGAATCGCAGACCGCGGCCCGCCACCTGCTGCTGGCCTGGCGCGGCAATCAGCACATGCCCGACGCACGCCTGGAAAACACGCTCACCGCACGCATGACGCTGGCCGTGCGAATCCGCGAGCTGAAGCCGAGAGTGGTGATTCTGCCGTATTGGGAAGCGCGTCATCCCGATCATTACCGCGCGAGCGAAATCGGATTCGAAGCCTGCTTTCTGGCCGGGCTGAAAAAGCTCGATGAATATTCCACGCCGCACCGCCCGCAGAAGATTCTCTATTCGAGTCTCTACGCCGACGTGAAGCCATCGTTCATCGTGGACATCAGCGCTCAATTCGAGCGCCGCATGACGGCGCTGCTGAGTTACAGCTCGCAGTATGGCGCGGCCGAGCCAAACGGCCTGTTCCCGGACGAACCCGAGATCCGCGAGCGCCTGGGCGCCATCGCCCGCTTTTACGGCAACCTGATCGGCGTGAGATATGGCGAACCATTTGTAGTCAAGGAAGCCATGCGGGTGGACGATATCGTAGCTATGCCGGTAAGGTCGATCTAAGAAGAACCATGGCCACGGATGAACACTGATGAACACGGATAGGACAGAGGAAACGTCTTATCGGTGTTCATCCGTGTTCATCGGTGGCTTGAATCAGTTCTGAACCCCACGGCAATTCTCCGCACGCCGCTATAATGGCGCTGGTGACCCGTCGTTTCTCCGTTCCGGCGCGGCTCGGGCTTGCGCTGCTGCTCTTTTTTGCCATCGACGCGCTGGCGTTTCGCACCGGTTGGTACGTTTCCATCCTCGAACCCGATTCCACCGCCGGGTTCCTCGAAACGTATCTCAAAATCGAGGAGCGGCGCCCGGCCGGCCGCTACCGCCAGGTGCTCACCGTGGGCGATTCACGCATGGGACTCAAGTCGCGCGTGGCCAACCTGGTCACTGGCGACACCGGCTGCGCCTTCGGCACCATCTCGGTGCCTGGCACCACGCCCCGCTGCTGGTATTACATGCTGCGCGAGGTGGATCCCGATTGCGACCGCTATGACGCTATCCTGGTTCCACTCGATAACTACGACGACCGCACCTGGGAAAACCAGGCCGATCGCGATCTCGACATCAATTACCTGGCGCCTCTGCTGCGCGTCACGGACCTGCCCCGCTTCGTTCTCTCTTTCCCAAGCTGGGACAACCGCGCGCGTGCCGCCGAAGCGGTGCTTTGCAAGGGACTCATTTTCCAGCGCGACTTTCAGGCCTTCCTGGAGCACCCGCACACGCGTCTGGAAGCCGCCCGCCTGCAGGAGGAACACGCGCAGGAATGGTATTACAACGCGGTTTGGGAGCGCCACAGCCTGGCCGGCATGACGGTGGATTGGAAGGCGAAAACGCTCACTCTCCCCGACTGGCTGACGGCCGGGAAGCGCAGCGAGATCGAGCACGTGCTGCTCGACGAGCCGGCGCCGGTTTCGCCCTTGTTTAAGCTCTACCGGCGGAAATGGCTGGGCGCCATCCTCGACCGTTACCGCGGTTCGCGCACCCGGTTCATTTTCCTGCGGCTGCCGCGCGGGCCGGTAGTGCGTCCGGAAGCGCCGGCGCCCGATCCCGACAGCACGGCCCGCCAGTTCGCCGCCGCCGGCCGCGTCGTCCTGCTGCCCGAACACACCTTCGATTCGCTCGAGCGCCCGGAATTGTTCGGCGACGCGCTCCACGTCAATGAAGAAGGCGGCTACCAGTTCTCCATGATGTTGGCCGGCGAAATCGGCCGCGTGCTCGGCGCCGCGCCGGAGGGCCACTGATGCTCTTTCACACGCCGCAATTCTTCGCCTTTTTCGTGGTGGTGCTGGTGCTGTTTTATGCGCTGCCCCGCCCCGCACGCCGCTGGATTCTGCTGGCCGCCAGCTATTTCTTCTACATGTGCTGGAACGCGAAATTCGTTCTGCTGATCATCGCCCTTACCGCCATCGATTACACGGCTGCCATGTGGATGCGGCGGCTTCCCGCCGGACGAAAACGCAAGGCCGCCCTGGTGATGAGCCTGGCTGCCAACCTCGGTTTTCTCGGCTTCTTCAAGTACTACAATTTCCTGGCGGGCAACCTGGCGTGGGTGATGGCGCGGCCGTTCGATGCCTTCGCGCTGCACATCATCCTGCCGATGGGCATCAGCTTCCACACGTTCCAGAGCATGTCTTACGTGATCGATGTCTACCGCGGCGAGCAGACGGTCATCGCCGATCCAATCGACTACGCGCTTTATATCGCGTTCTTCCCGCAACTGGTGGCCGGCCCCATCGTGCGCGCGCGCCATTTTTTCGCCGATCTTTACGATTGGCACGCGCCCGATGCGCGGGAGGTTCTGCGCGGCACGCTGCTGGTGGTCTTCGGCCTGCTCAAGAAGCTGGCCATCGCCGACCAGTTCGCCCGCCTCGCCGACGCTTTCTTTCGCGACCCGGCCGCGCATCCCGGTTACCTCGCCGCGTGGAGCGGCGTGATTGCATTTTCCATCCAGATCTTCTTCGATTTCTCCGGCTATACCGATATGGCGATCGGCCTGGCGCAGATTCTCGGTTTTCATTTCCCCGAGAATTTCCGCCGCCCGTACCTGGCGCGCAGCATCACCGAGTTCTGGCGCCGCTGGCACATCTCGCTTTCCACCTGGTTGCGCGATTACCTGTATATTCCGCTCGGCGGCAATCGCCACGGGCGTTGGCAGACGTATCGCAACCTGATGCTTACCATGCTGCTCGGCGGCCTGTGGCACGGGGCGAGCTGGAACTTCGTGATCTGGGGCGGCTATCATGGGGCGCTGCTCTCACTCGAGCGCGTGGCCGGCGTGCGCGAGCGCCAGCGCTGGACGATCGCCGATCCGCTCCGCGTGGTGGTGACCTTCGCGCTCGCTTCGATCGGCTGGATATTCTTCCGCGCCGCCACCCTCCACGACAGCCTGTACATTCTGGGCCGGCTGTTCAGCGGTCCGCACGGCCACATCCTGTGGTGGCACTGGCAGCTCTGGTTCATGGTGGTGGCGCTGGCGCTGGCCATTTTCGAAGAGAGCCGCGGCTGGTTCGAGCGCCTGCCCGAAGCGCCGGCCTGGGTCTACGCGTCCGCCATCGCCGTGTGCCTGTTCTGCCTGGAGCTGATCGGCTTCACCGGCCGCGCCGTGCCATTTGTGTACTTTCAGTTTTGAGTTACAGCCATGCGCCAAACAGGCAGTGGGCTTATAGTGAGGTTTCTATTCGGCGCTAGTATGTACTAGCTGACGATTTCGTTTGGCTATCAGTAGCCCTGGAGGCGGGTCGTTGTCGTGAAGAAATACATCATACCGCTGTGGATCTTGGGATCTGCATTGGTGGTAAGCGATCTTCTACCGCCGGCAGGTTCTAAGCCAGACCCAGGATCCTGGGCCTTCTTGTGTGGCTCCGTGGTGTGTTACTCGCTTCCATTCTTCGTTCTGACGATGATCCGAATACCGGAGAGCCGGTCGCCTCAACGATGCGTCCTGCTGACGTTATCCGCGCTGGTTCTTGCGATTAACCTTTACATCCCGGTACGGCGCTTCTTGCCGGGCTATCGTCCAAAGGCGCTCGAAGCTCTGGTGTACCTGTTTTTGCCGCCCATTGAACTCGGAGTGATTGCGCTGTTTGTGGTTGTGACAGCCGCGGTTACTTTCTGGTTCGGCAAAGGCTCGAAAGAATGATGTCGGCGGAGCCAGGCATCTGCGCTTACGGAGTCCCAGGTTTCGGGGGAGCCGGTTTCAGGATCCGTCTGTCAAACAACGCCGGGTCGTGCAGAAAATCGTCGAGATCCGTCAAATACGAGAAGTTCGCAATTTTGTAACCGCCGCCTTCGTGCAAGATGTAGGAGTACGACAAGTTCTCTGTCCTCCAGTCGCTCCCCGCGGACGGAGCTTCAAATACGAGGTAGACTGGATCGGCACTGAGTACGAACTTGACGTTCTCCGGTTGCACGCGAAGCAATCCGCCGAACTGTTGTTTTATCTGCGCCCGGCGCTTTTCCATCGAGGCGAGCCACGGCCTTAGTCGCGCTTGACTCTTCAGTGTGAAACTGCTGGCGTAAAGGTCGTTGTTTCCGCTTTCATAAGCGAGGGTGGCATTCCGGAAAAACTCCAGCATCGGCGTGGGAGGTTTCACTTTCTCGTCTCCGAGAGGGAAATCTATCGCTGCCCCGTCAAACTCAAAGAGAACCGAATGCGCGCTGGAATCGGCTTTGCCGCTCAGCGGAATCGGATACTGATAACGCAGATGAACGTTCGGTAGCGGCTTGTAGGCGGCAGGATCGGTTCGTGCAGCCTCGAAAGCATTCAGCGCCAGTTCCTGAACCGTAGCGGCACTGCTCACGATGCTCAGCCTGGTTTGGTTCTTCTGGTCGGCTCCGACATAAAAGGCGGTTCTCCGCCGGGGGCCGGCTTCCGTTGGCGCATCCCAGATGAACATCGTCTCCGCTCCGACCCTGACTTCCGCGACAACCGTTATTTTGTTGAAATCGAAAGTGCTTCTGGCAACCTTGATCCAACCGCCGGGGGTGTTATCGCTTAACAACGTCACTGTAGTCTGGCCGAGGCGCTTCATCTGTTCCGGAGGCGTCCATACGCTGCCGAACTTCGCCGCGTCCTCTTTGCGAATTGCCTCGACCGCCGTCGCGAACATGGTTTGTGCTTTGTCCATGGAGCCTGCGGCAAACTTGTCGAAGGGAATGTTGTAACTCTTCATCTCCAGCTTCAAGTAAAGGGGACAGCGCACGGTCTGACCATCGATATCCACCGGAATTGGAACACTGACCAGGCTGAATCCCTGGCGGAATACACACGAGGGCGCCGCCAATAACGCAAGATACAGGGTCACCTTCAGTGCGCCGGCCGATCCCCTGCAACGCGGGTGCATTCGGGTCCCCGATAACATCCGTCTCCTCCCGGAACGTCGCAAACGCTTCTTGCGGTCAATTCCGCGGCCGGATCACTTCTTCGTTCAGATACGGCCGCAGCGCCGCCGGAATCACCACCGTGCCGTCGCGCTGCTGGTAGTTCTCGATAATGGCGACCCAGGTGCGGCCCACCGCCAGGCCGCTTCCGTTTAGCGTGTGAACGAATTCGGCCTTTTTGCCGGCGCGAAAGCGAATCCCCGCGCGGCGCGCCTGGAACGCCTCGTAATTCGAGCAGGACGAAATCTCTTTGTAACCGTTCTGGCCCGGCAGCCAGACCTCGATGTCGTAAGTCTTGGCGGAGCCAAATCCCATGTCGCCGGTCGAAAGCAGCATCGTGCGGAACGGCAGCTCCAGCCGCCGCAGAATGTCCTCGGCATCGGCGGTCAACTTCTCCAGCTCGTCGTAGCTTGTCTCCGGACGGGTAAACTTCACCATCTCCACCTTCTGAAACTGGTGGACGCGGATGATGCCGCGCACGTCGCGGCCGTAAGAGCCCGCCTCGCTGCGGAAACACGGCGTGTAGGCGCACAGCTTCACCGGCAGCGCGTCGGCCTCCAGCGTTTCGCCGGCGTAGATATTGGTCACCGGCACTTCCGCGGTGGGAATCAGCCAGAGGTCCTGACCTTCGCACTTGAAAAGGTCTTCCTGGAACTTGGGCAACTGGCCGGTGCCGAACAGGCTGCGCGAGTTGACCATAAATGGCGGCAGCACCTCGGTGTAGCCGTGCTCGCGCGTGTGGACGTCGAGCATGAAATTGATCAGCGCCCGCTCCAGCTTGGCGCCCATGTCCCAGTAGAGGGCAAACCGGGCGCCGGTGATCTTGGCGGCGCGCTCCAGGTCCAGGATGCCCAACTCCGGCCCCAGGTCCCAGTGCGCCTTGGGAGCGAAATCGAATTGCCGCGGCTCACCCACGCGGCGCACCTCGACGTTGTCGGCTTCGCTTTTGCCCACCGGCACGGATTCGTGCGGCAGGTTGGGAATGCCGGCCAGCAGCTCGCGAAAGCCGTCGTCAAAAGCCTTCTTTTCCTCTTCCAGTACCGCCAGCCGCGCCTTCGACGCCCGCACTGCCTCCTGCTCGGCGGTGGCATCGGCGCCTTCCCGGCGCATCTGCCCGATCCTCTCGCTTTGCGCCTTATTCTGTGCCCTGAGCTGTTCCTCTTCGGTGATCGCCGCCCGCCGCTTTTGATCCAGCTCCCGGAATTGTTCCAAACCGGCGCTCGCGCCGCGCGTGGCCAGGCGGGCCGCAACCGCCTCAAGATTGTTACGAACGTATGCGAGATCGAGCATTTCCCTCCATGCTAACGCAGGCAGGGAGAGCTATTCTTCCTCTTCCTCAGTCTTCGTAGGTTCCAGGTCTTCGGCCTCGAATATCTGGCGGCAATCCAGACATTCCACGTAGTCCACGCCGTCTCTTCGGGCCAGGACCTTGGTGCGGGTGTGCTCGCAAGCGGGTTGCATACGGTAGGGGTAGATGAGAAACATTCTAACCGCCCGCGCAGGCTTGTCAAGCCCCCCCAAAGGGTAGTGGCGGTCGCGGCGTTGGCACCTTATTGCCGGACGAGGCCCGTCGAGGCCCGAACCACCAGCGAAGTGCTCATCGAAAACTCGACGCCCATGCCGCGATTCCTGATCGAGTGCAGCAGCGCCTCGCAGGCCAGGCGGGCAACCTCGGTGCGAACCAGTTTCACGGTGGTCAGCGGCGGCTCGGTGAACTGCGCCATCTGGATGTCGTCGAATCCCACCACCGA
>JBELAO010000070.1:0-11757 GCA_049508735.1 Bryobacteraceae bacterium
ACGGTCAATGCCAGGTCGAGCAGCATGCGGCCGTTCAATGGCAACTCCTCGATCGACTTGGGCTCCACCACTTCGCCCAGGCTGACGTCCTGCGTTCGCAGCAGATCCGCGGCCTCGACAATCTCCACGGTCTCGTGCTTCTGGCCGAGCGACAACGTGAGATCCAACGCCAGGTGCTGTCCCACTTCGAGCAGGACGTCGCGGGTCTCGAGGGCGAATCCGGGTGCGGAGACCTGAACCGCATAACCGCCCGGCAGCAGGTTCGGAAATTCGAACAGACCCTCGCCATTTGTCACAGCTTGGCGGACCGCGGCGGTAGCTTTGGCCGTCACTGAGATGTGTGCGCCCGAGACAGGCGCCTGCGACGGATCCTGAATTCTACCACTGAGCGTCGCGAAATTACTCTGCGCGTAAAGAGACGCGCAAGCCATGACAATAACTGCCGTAAGTCTGAACATGATAAGGCCTCACTCAAGTTCACAGAAGTAGAGCGGAACGTCCCACAACGAAGGAATCGAGGCCCGTGACTGGGAATGGCACCCTGGCTGCGAACACACGACTCCCGCGTACACTTCGAGCGGGTGTCCGGCGTAGTTCTTGCGGTTCAGTGCCTCTTGCGAGACTGATAGCCGGCACTGAATTCGTTTACCGAATTCTCAGTTGAAGAACATCGTATCTGTAATTCCGATTCACGGCAATAATGGGAATGCACTAGGCCCTCCCGGTTTGATGGGCCGAACCGGATCCTCTCGCGAGGATGGGGCGCCATTCCGATTTGCTATCGCCACCGTGGCCGCCGCCCGGTTCCGTTTTGCTCCACAGCCCTCCTTCTTCGTTCCAACCCGAAACGCGTTCCATTTCGGAACGGGCGTTTTCGCCCTCCAAATACAGATAAAGAGGTACTTAAAGCCTAAAGTCCGTTGGCACTAGGGATGCACTCCTAGCTGTGCCGGCCAGCTCGGGCCGGAACCGGGAAATCCGAAAAAGGGGCGGAACGCGATGAAGGTGCCAAGCGTGTCTGTACGCAAAGAGCGCAGGATTTCGCAGGAGATTCGCGATCGAATCGTGCTCGAACATCTTCCCTTGGTGAAGTCGATCGCCATCCGGGTCCACGAGAACCTTCCGGTGCATGTCGACCTGGACGACCTGACCCACGCCGGCGTGCTCGGCTTGTTCGACGCGGTTGCCAAGTTCGATCGCCGCAAGAAAGTGGAGTTTCATAGCTACGCCAAACATCGCATCAAGGGCGCCATCCTGGACAGCCTGCGCCAGCTCGATTGGGCGTCGCGCGATATGCGGAAACGGCAGAAACAGATTGATGCGGCGACCGGCGAACTCGCCTTCAAGTTGGGACGCAATCCGGTGGAAAGCGAAGTGGCGGCGGAACTGGGCGTCAGCACGGACCGCCTGCGCCGCATTCAGGTGGAATTGCGGCATCTCGGACAGATTTCGATAACGCAGCGGGACGACTTGGACCGCGAGCGCCCGCAGGAGTTTCCGGCCACTGCGGAGCTCCAGCCCGACCGCATGTGCGAGCGGCGCGAACTGGAAAGCACGCTTGCCCGGGCCCTCGGGACGCTGCCGGCGCGCTATCAGAAGGTGGTGCTTCTGTATTACACCAACGAGATGACCATGAAGGAAATTGGCAGCCTGTTGGGCGTCAACGAAAGCCGCATTTCGCAGATCCATAAGACCGCGCTGAAGAAGATGGCGCTGGCACTGGAATCGCAAGGTGTACGGTCGGCGGAGGCCTTTCAGCCGGCGTAGAGAGTCTTTCGCGGAGGCTCGACTCTGAAATTATCCGTCTCCAAGGGGGAAAACCCAAAGACCGGCTCTTTGGCGAGAAGATCTTTCGCAACCGGACACTCTATTGTCAGCATGATGCATGAGACTGAGCATCCGCCCGCCAGCCTGGATGAACGCATTTCCGCAGCCCGCAGCCAGGTGCAGCGGACTCCGGAATGGCATCCGGAGTTCGAGCGCCGGCTGGTTAAACTGATACAACTGATAGACGAGCGGGACGCGCGCCGGGTTACCCCGCGTGGCACCGCCGCAGCCGCGGGTCAACACTACGGGAGACGGCAAGCCTGAGTTGGCGTACACCAGGCGATCGAGGTCGCCACCGGTGTAACCGGACTTGCCCGACGACCCTCTAACTAGATAGGAGGGAAGTGACATGAAGACAGGGGCAACCACAAGAATTCTGATGGCTGCGGCGTTGCTGGCCGCGACCGCTCTGGCGGCTACCAAGGACAGCATCGCAAAACCGGTAACCGACGATGCGATCGTTAAACAGGTGCGGCACGTGGTGCTGTCGTACCCCTATTACTATATTTGGGACCAGGTCGGCATGTTCGTGCATGACGGCCAGGTGGAACTGACCGGGGCAGTGACGGAGCCATTCAAGAAGGCCGATCTGGCGCGGCTGGTGGCGCGCGTTCCGGGTGTCACCGGCGTCACCAACGAAATCAAGGTACTGCCTCCTTCGCCGATGGACGAGCGTCTGCGGCGTCAGGTGGCGCGGGCCATCTTCGGCTACGGGTCGCTGGCGCAGTACGCCGCCGGGACGCAACCTTCCATCCACATCATAGTGGATAACGGGCGCGTGACTTTGAGCGGCATAGTTTCCACCGATGGCGACAAAGAGCTGGCCGGCATCCGCGCCATGGGCGCCGGATTGAGTCTAGGCCAGGTGGTGAACAACCTCGAAGTCGAGCATCCCTCCGCCAAGAAGAGCTAAGCGCTTGCTGACCGCAGCTCGGAAAAGAAGTGGGGCAGGCGCTTTCGCCTGCCACCCGCTACGCCCCACTGCAGAGGGAAGCAACCCGGAAGAAGGTCTGTGCGGTTCGAGGCTTGCAGTTGGCAGGCGAAAGCGTCTGCCCCACTTCTTTTCTCGGTACAGACTCCGGGCCTCTGAACGCGTTCCATCCCCCCGGTAACATGCTATTCTGATCCGGACGCGCTGCCGTGGTTGCGCAAGCGGCGCCGGAAGGAGAATGCATGCAGGAACAGAACTACGCCAATCACCGGCGATTGGTCCCGGCTTTTCACTTTGTGCTCTTGGGTGTCCTGGCGTTGACGCTGATCGGATCGCTGGTCAACCTGTACAAATCTCTCGGCAGCCACGCGCGTCTCTACAGCGCGTCGCTGATCGTCGTGCTGGTCGTCACGTCGCTGATGACTGCTTTGTTCAGCCGCATGTTTTCGCTCAAAGCACAGGATCGCGCCATCCGCGCCGAAGAGAACCTGCGCCACTATGTGCTGACCGGCAAGCTGCTGGACCCGCGACTCAGCGTGTTGCAGATCGTCGCCTTGCGTTTTGCGGCAGACCAGGAATTCGCGGCTCTGGCCGCCCGCGCCGCTCAGGAAAGCATGGTTCCCGATGCCATCAAGCGCGCCATTCAGCACTGGCGCGCCGATACCTACCGGGTGTAGTCATCGGAGCCGCGACCACAGGGAGCGGTTGCCGCGACTCTTACCGAACGCGCTCCGAGAGGCCGCTAAAGAACGACGATCCGGCTACCGGCTTCTTCCGCATATCGGCGGAGAGGCCGCGCCGGGCTCACCAGCCGACTGGCCGGTCCTCCGAGCGCCGCATACGCGGCCTCATCCTCCGCTTTTCGATCGCTCCATGTGAGCCGCAACCCTCCCGTCGCGGCTGGAGCGTATCGAAACCGGTTCAAAAGCCACTTCGAGCTTTCCTCGGGTAGTGATCCCCGGCGCCCAAACGTTTCAATAATTCTGTTGCGAGGGCTTGGTCTCTGGTTTTCACCGGCTCCGTCCATCGGCTCCTGCCACTTGAACCGGCCGCTACCATGCTGTTAAGTGTTGGGGCCTGAGCCGATATGCTCCCCAATTTCTTCCTGCTCGATCTCCGCTCCAGTTTGTGGGCGTTCGCGCTATTCGGGCTGTTCGCGTTCGTGCCGGGCTATGCGGTGGGCTGGACGGCGGATTTCATCGGCTTTCGCCACCGCACGGCCGTTACGCGCCTGGTGCTCAGTGTCCCCGTTTCCATCGGCGTGTCGCCGCTTCTGGCGTATTTGACCTCGCGTTTCGGGTCGATCGCGCTGACGTGGTTCGCCTTCGGCGTGCTCTGGCTGGTGTTCGTGATCATTTTGATTCAAGAACCCCGCTCCTTCCGGTTGCCGATCGATAAGCGCTCGGCGGTATGTGCGCTCATCGTCGCCGGCTGGCTCGCCATCGGACTTTTCTCCCTGGTCGATTTGAGTTGGGGAAACCGACTCTACTATTCCGTGGTGTCTTACGATTACAGTCTGCGCAGCGCAATCGTGTCGGCCATCTCCCGCGACGGCATTCCGCCATCGAATCCTTACTTTTTCCCGGGACATGCGGTGCCGATTCGTTACCACTACAGTTGGCTGATCCCCTGCGCCCTGGTGAAGCAGATGGGTGGCTCCTGGGTCACCGGGCGCCACGCCATCATTGCCGGAACGTTGTGGTGCGGAATCGGCCTGATGGCGCTGATCGTTCTCTACCTGCGCTTCGTTCATCCGGATGGTGCGCGCCGGATTCACCGCCGCGCCCTCCTCGGCCTGGCGCTATTGGCGGTCACCGGGCTCGATATTATCCCCGATCTTGCATTAGCATTGGTTCGCCGCCCATGGGCCGAGCCGGAATGGTGGAACGAGCAGGTCGCCGCTTGGATCACGTCGATGCTCTGGGTCCCGCACCATCTGGGTGCGCTGATTGCCGGGTTCACCGGCGTTCTGATTCTGTGGCATAGCGCCGGGATGGACACGCGTCGCTGGCCGGCACTGTGCGTCGCCGCGTTCTGCCTGGCCGGCTGCGTGGGTGAGTCCATCTACGTGGGCTTTGCATTTGGCGCCGCGTTGGCGGTTTGGACGCTGGTCACGCTGCTTAAGGGCTGGAAACGGGAAACCGGGTTTCTGATTGGCATGGGACTTCTCGCTCTGGTTTTGGCCGCGCCCCAGTTTTGGGAGCTGACCGCATCCGTGCCTGGCGGGCGAACAACCCCAGCCACCATCCCGGCGGGTACTCACATTCTGGGCTTGGGCGTTCGCCACTTTTATCCCGTCGCCGGTCTGGCGCGCGCTTCGGGCTGGCCCAACCTGGTCTACGCGGCGTTTCTGCCGTTCAATTACACCCTGGAATTCGGTTTCTACGGCCTTGTGGGCGTGTGGTTTCTCCGGCGCGCGTGGCGCCGGCGACCGGCCGGCCGGTACGATCTCCTGACCTTGACGATAGCCGCGACCAGCCTCCTGCTCTGCACCTTTGTGCGGTCGACCCTCATCGTGAACAACGATCTGGGCTACCGGGGCGTGCTGTTAGCTCAGTTCGTGCTCTTGCTCTGGGCGGTGGACCTGGTGGACTCGCCGAAAGCGGTGCGCCGCCCCCTGGTGGTGCTTCTGATCGCGCTGGGCGTCGCCAGCAGTGTTTACGAAGTTGCCAGCCTGCGGTTCTATGCCGTGGTTTCCGACCTCACGCCTCTGCCATGGTATACCTGGCTGAATCCCACTCGCGACACCGGACACCGTCTCTATGAAGCGCGCGCGGCCTACCAGCGGCTCAACACTCTGCTGGGGAAGGACGCCATTGTGCAGCAAAACCCCGACACCAACCCCGGAGATCTGCCCTGGGCACTCTATTCGGAACAGCGAACCGTGGCGGATACCCCGTCCTGCAACACGGTTCTCGGTGGAGATCCCCGCCAATGCGCGGATATTATGCGAACGATTCAGCCAATGTTTCAGGGAACGGCCACGCCGCATGAGGTCGACCGCGCCTGCCGTATGCTAGGGATCTCCGCCCTGATCGTCAAAGACACCGATCCCGTCTGGGGCATTCCCGCGAGCTGGATGTGGCGGCGAGCCCCGCTGATCTCCGGCCAGCACATCCGCGTCTTTCTCCTCGGCCACCTTGAGGAGAACCCACAGTGAAGCGATTCGTCTCAACCTAACGCCGCCCTCGTTTCGAAGTCAAGTAAACGGCGCAAGACAACCTGCGCGCGAAAGCCGGCATCGGCCTATTTCCCGGCCTTGCCGTACTCGCCGACCCAGGCGGGCATGACAGGCTCCAGTCGTCCATCCACCTTAATGCCCAGCGCCTTGGCCCAACGGTAGCCCCACATCGGGCCGTAGCTGCTTATTGCATCGGGCGTGCGATACGCGGCGTCGGCCTGCGCTGTTTCGAGCGTGACGAACCGGTAGCCGCGATTTTCGAACAGCTCGAGGACCTTGTCCATCAACGCCGCATTCAGCCGGTTGGCGTGCTGCAGCATCACGTGGGGAATCTCGCGGCCGAAGATCTTCTTGTGGAGTCCGCTGTAGTAATCGATCTCCTCCGCCGTGTAGCGCAGGCACGCGGCTTCCAGTTTTCCGGCGGTGTCCCGGTCGCCGCGATCGAGCGCCACACTGTAGGCACGGGCGAATTCCCAGTCCATGTTGTCGATGGTGCAGACGGCCACGCTATAGCCGCGATCAGCCAGGGATGCTGCCACGGCATCGTGCTTTTCGCGCGTTTCGCCTGAGTGGTTGTAGGGAAAGCGCAGGTAGCGGACGCGCCGGCCACGCTCGCCCGCGAGCGGGCCGATGGACGCTTCTCCGCGAATCACCTCACTGCGGAATTGCTCCACCGTGAGCGTGTTCAGGTCGGGATGGGAGTAGGTGTGATTGCCCAGCTCGTGTCCCTGCTCCAGCCATTCGCGCAAAATGGCTCGGCCCGGGGCGACGCCGATCGTTTCCACTCCTCCTTCGATGACGAACGCCACGGCCGGCGCATGATGCCGCGCCAGCGCCGCCAGAATCGCATGGTTGATGCGGGCCGCTTCCGCCGCATCTCCCGCGCCAACGCTACCCGCGATCGGCAGGTCGTCAAACGTCAGCGCCACCGACCGCGGCTGCGCCAAAGACACACCGGCGCAAAGGGCAATCAGCAGGGCTGGGCAAAGCGCGCTCAGTTGAAATTCATCCCGCACATGCCGGGGTTGGAACAAGGGCCGCCGCTCGAAGGGCAGACCGGGGCCTCGGACGCGTGCGATGCGCTCGCCGAGTGAGCGGAGAAGGTGGAAAACTCCTGCTCGAGATGTTTCTGCCCGCACGATGGGCATTCCAGTTCGGGCCCCTCCGACCGGCGGACCAGTTTCTCGAACTTGGTCCCGCAGTCCTGGCATTTGTATTCGTAAATAGGCATGGCTCTACTTCCATATTAGAATACAAATCTGGTCCATCACGGCGCGCACGGCGGCGGCGCTCTGGTTCGAGTTGTTCACCAGAATGGAAAACGCGACCCAAGTGCCGTCCCGCCGCTGGGCGAAGCCGGAAAGCGCATTCACGTGGGCCATGGTGCCGGTCTTGGCGTAGATGCGCCCGGACGCCGGTGTACCTTCGAAACGGCTGGCCAGCGTGCCGTCCCTGCCGGCCACCGGCAGAAAGGAAATCCAGGCATTGCGCTGGGGCGAGTTATACATGTACCGCAGCAGCTTCACCACCGCCGCTGGGGAAACCAGGTTGGGGCGTGAGAGACCCGAGCCGTCTTCGATGTGATAGGAATCGTCGGCGATGCCGGCTTCGGCCAGGAACGCGCGCAGCTCGTCGAGACCGGCGGCGCGGCTGCCCTCGTTGCGGCGGGCCCGTCCGACGGCGCGCAGCGCCATTTCGGCATGCAGGTTCTGGCTCGCTTTGTCGATGATGCGCAAATCTTCCACCAGCGGGGCGGAAACGTGCCGCGCCAGCACCACGCCTTCGCCCTCGGCCGCGGCTTCGTCACCGGGCAGCCGATGGCGCGCCACCGCTCCGCCGTTCACGGCGATTCCGCGCTCTTCCAGCAATTGCCGCAGCGCCAGCGCGGCATACTCGGCTGGCTCTTCAATTCCCAGCGCCAGAAGCTGCTCCGGCGCGCCGAGCGGAACCGTCCCGGATAATTCCAGCTCCCGGCTGTCGGGCGCGCGGTGCACATGGATGGCGTGTTCTCCGCCTACCCCGCCTACGGCCACGGTGCGGATGCGGTTGTCGATCGAGTAGTATTCCACCGCCGGTTCCATCGCAATCGCCGCCGGATCGCCCACGCGCGCGCCTGGGGAAACGCTCACTGTGATTGCGTTGTCATTGATCGCCAGCGCGGAAACCGCGGCGCCGTATTCGTAAGTCGGATCGTCGATGCCCCAATCTTCGGCGTAGGGCTCCCAGACATACCAGGTGTCGTCGCCTATGATGTCGCCATCGATGCACTTCACGCCTTTGGCGGCGACTTGATCGGCCAGCTCCGCCAACGCGGCCAGCGCGTAACCGGGAGCCGGCGCGCCGGCCGGCTGCTCGGGCTGGTAAGGAACCGCGCGCGCCGAAAGGTTGGGATCGCCGCCGCCCACCAGGCGCAACGAGCCGCGAATGCAGCCGGCCGCGTCCGGCGGCCGCTCGGCCGTCACCTCCGTTTCGAACGTGAATTGCGGACCGAGACGCTCCAACGCCAGCGCGGTGGTAAACAGCTTGGTGTTGGATGCCGGGACGAAGAGCCGGCCGGCATTGAGTTGATAGAGCGTGCGGCCGGTTCTGAGATCTGTAACCGCGATTCCGAAGAAGGCTCCGCGCGCTGCGGGAGACGATTCGAGCAGCCGGTCGATGGAGCGGAGCGGGCTGACAGGCGGACCGGCAGCCTGGATGGAAACAGCGAGGCTCAGGGCCAGGACGAAACGCGCAGCTTTCATCGGCCGGTAACCTTCGATTCGAGCCAGATCAGCACCAGCAGCGCGATCACCATGAACGTGCCGAGCAGCGGAATGCCCACCACCACTCCCACACCCCAGCGCTGCGCCGCGTAGCCCAGCGTGGCCGGCGCCAGCAGCCCGCCGAACAAAGCGATGGAGAAAATGCCGTTAAAAAAGCCTGGATGGTAATAAGGAAAGCGGCGGCCAATCAATTCGAGCACCAGCGGATAAACACTCGCGTAACCGGCGCCGATGAAGAAAATGCCGCAGCCGGCGCCAAAGGGATTGTCGGTGAAAAGCAGCACCACGCATCCGAACAGCGCCAACGCCCCGCTGATGAGCGCCAGCTTTGCATGGCGCACACGCGGCAGAATCGGCACCGCCAGCAGCCGTCCCGCCATCAGGAAAAGCCAGTAGAAAGCCAGCAAGAGAAGCGCGCCCGGTGGGCTGACGCCAAGCCGCCGGATGAGGAACAGCGGCAGCCAGCCGGCCACCGAGTACTCGTTGCCGAACTGGAAAAACAGCAGCAGGGCGAATAGCACCGCGCCGGGGCTGCGGAAGTCGTTGATCGCCTGGCGCAGTGTGGGTTGCGCGCCCTGCTCGGCGGCGGGAAAGCTGGCCTTATAATAAAGAGCCGCAAACACCGCCGGCACGGCCGCCATGAATAGCAGGATGGTCTCGACCGAGTACGCGTAGAAGGCGCCGAAGACCAGCAGGGTTGCCGCCATGCAGCCCAGGCCATACCAGATGCCGCCGCGAATCACGGTGGCCGCGGCGTCCCTTCGATAGCTGGCTGAAATGGCCTGAAACAACGCGCGGTTCAGCGCGCCGGCGCACGCGCCCAGGAAAAGCAGCCCGGCGAAGCGGCACCAATTCGAAATCGGTGGAGAGACGGTGGCGAGGTAGATCAGCGTCACCGACGACGCCGCACAGGCGTTGATCATCACCATGCGCAGGCCGTGCCGCGCGATCAACCGGCGGCCCAGCCGGGTTGCGATCGCCACCCCGGCCGCTACGCTGAGAAAACAGTTGCCGACCGCGATAAAGTCCTCCGGATCGCGGTGATAGCCCCACGCCGGCAGAATCGCGCCCAACAAAGCCAACAGAAAACCGGAGAGGAAGAAACCTGCCAGCGCGCGGCCGCTGCGGACTTCGGGTAGCGCTCCTTCCTCCCTCATTTTCACTGGGTTAGCGCTCACGCGTTTGATTGTACCGCGCGTCTGCCGCGGCCTGGGAAATTGCGGGGGCTGTGGAAATCCATAGCCGGCCGCTCCCGATTCCGGTAGGCGCGCGGGCCACCGTTCTGTAGGATCAATAGCTTAAACGTGGCAACCTGCTTGCAAACTAAATCGTAAGTTAGTCCGCGGTTTTCCGCTTTGGTGCGTTGCCTCCTTCGGGAGGTTCCTGAGGCCCCGCTCCGGTCCCATCCACCGGACGGGGCTTTTTTTCGCCTACAGCCCGGCCCGCTTCCACAGCTCGTCCACTTTTTTCTTCACATCGGCGGACATCTCGATCAGGCCGGGCCACGGGCGCGTGAAGCCCTCGGTGGGCCATTTGCGAGTGGCGTCGACTCCCATCTTCGAACCGTAATTCGGCAATCGGCTGGCATGATCGAGCGAATCCACCGGCCCCATCGCGAATTCGATGTCGCGCTCGGGATCGATGTTGTTGAGCGCCTTCCAGGCGACCTCGCTCAAGTTCTGCACGTCGACGTCCTCATCCACCACCACGATGACTTTCGAAAACATGGCCTGGCCGCTGCCCCAGATGGAGTGCATCACTTTGCGCGCGTGGCCGGGGTACGACTTGCGGATGGACAACAGGATCAGGTTGTGGAAGATGCCTTCGGCCGGCATCGCCATGTCGCGCACTTCCGGCAGTTGCAGTCGCATTAGCGGCAGGAAAATACGTTCGATGGCCTTGCCCATGTAGTGATCCTCCATGGGCGGCGGCCCCACGATGGTAGTCGCGTAGATCGGTTTTTCACGGTGCGTGATGGCGGTCAGGTGAAAGACCGGGTACTGATCTTCCAGCGAATAAAAACCGGTGTGATCGCCGAACGGTCCTTCGGTGCGCAGCTCGCCCAATTCCACGTATCCTTCGAGGACGATTTCGGCTTGCGCCGGAACCTCCAGATCGCAGGTCTGGCACTTCACCATCTCGACGGGGCTCTGGCGCAGGAAGCCGGCGATCATCATTTCGTCCAGGTCCGGCGGCAGCGGCAGGATGGCGGAGTACATGCTGGCCGGGTCGGCGCCGATCGCCACCGCTACATCCATCCGCGTCTGCCCGTTAGCGCGCAGGCGGCGGTAATGCTCGGCGCCCTGCTTGTGGGTCTGCCAGTGCATGCCGGCGGTGACGTCGTCGTAAACTTGCATGCGATACATGCCGCAGTTGCGCTTGCCGGTATCGGGATTGCGCGAAAACACCATCGGCAGGGTGATGAAGCGTCCACCGTCTTCGGGCCAGCATTTGAGAATCGGGAACTGGGCCAGCGACATGCCCGAGGTGCGCACCACTTCCTGGCACGGGCCTTTGGAAACAATCTTGGGAAAAAAGGCGCCCATCTCGGCCAGTTTGGGCAGCATCTTGAGCTTGCCGATGAGCCCTTCCGGCATGCGCATCTCGAGGAACTCGACGATGCGGGCCGCGATCTCTTCCACCGAGTCCACTTCGAGTGCGATTTCCATCTTGCGCAGGGAGCCGTAGGCGTTGATGAGCACCGGCACATCCGAACCGGTGGGCTTTTCGAACAGCAGCGCCGGCCCGCCCCGCTTCACCGCGCGGTCGGCGAACTCGGTGATCTCGAGCACCGGGTCCACTTCGAATGGAATGCGCTTCAGCTCGCCATTGCGCTCGAGCGCCGCGATGAACTCACGCAGATCTTTGTAAGCCATAGTTTCAAGATTGAGTGTACCGTGTGAGGCAGTGGGGCAGGTCCCCGACCTGAGAACTGGGGCAAAGCCCGGCCGGCACGCCCTAATTCACAGCAACCCCGCCAGCCGCAGCGCCTTCTTAGCCGTGGTGCTCAGCGGAATCTCGCTGGCCTCGCGCGGCGCCAGCCATTGAAAGCGAGC
>JBELAO010000071.1:0-11668 GCA_049508735.1 Bryobacteraceae bacterium
CGCCCCGCCATCCGCCGCTTCAAGGTGTGCGCCATTTACGAAACCGGCTTCTTCGATATCGACGACACCTGGGCGTTCACCTCCATCGCCGCCGCGCAGAAGGCGCTATCGCTCGAGGATGTCATCAACCAGATCGAGCTCAAAGTGGACGACCTGAACCGCGCCCCCGAAATCGCCCGCGATGTGGAGCGCGTGGCGGGCAGCCGCTACACCACCACCACCTGGCAGGAGCGCAACAAGCAACTGCTCGGCGCGCTGCGCATGGAGCGCATCGTGGCCATGATCGTGATCGGCTTGATTCTCCTGGTGGCCGCGCTCAATATTTTCATTACCCTGGTAATGATGGTGATGGAAAAGTACCGCGACATCGGCATTCTCATGTCGATGGGCGCGCGAACCGCCCAGGTGCGGCGCATCTTCATGTTGCAGGGAGTGCTGATCGGCGTGGTGGGCAGCGCCATCGGCCTCGCTGGCGGCTACACGCTGGCGTATTTCGCCGATCAGTATCGCTGGCTGCGCCTAGATGAAGCGGTCTACTCGCTCAGCTTCGTCCCCTTTGAGGCGCATTGGGTGGATGGCGTATGGATCGCCGCCGCGGCTATCCTGGTCAGTTTCCTGGCCACTTTGTATCCCGCGCGCAATGCCACCAGAATTGCTCCGGCCGAAGTGCTGCGCTACGAATAGATCGCCGCGGCTGTTGACGTGGCGCACGCACTCGTGCGTGCCGCGTCGGCACTCGTGCCGACGCACGGCGAGGCGAAGCGAAGCCACGTCGAGAAGAGTCTCGACGTGGCACGCATGAGTGCGTGCGCCACGCGCCCTATCGCGGGACCTTGTAAACCAAATACCCGGCGTTGGCGAAGAGCGGCTCTTCGGGCAACCGGTGTTGCGGCTGCACCACCATGTAGTCGATGCCCCCTGCTCCATATTTGGCCACGTCGGCGGGATGGAAACCGGTAGCCATGGTTGCGGACCATCGGCGCCACCATTTCTCGCCAAACGGCCGATTGAAGTTCACCTGTCCGCCGCCTTTCCAGTCGACGTAGACGGCGCGCAGCGCTTCGGAACGGAAGACACCCGGCGCGAGCGAGCGGCCGGCATCGGGAAATAGAAACACGGCATCGCGGGCAGTCGAGTGGGCGGCCCAATCGGAAAGCTGCCGCAATTCCGGCGTGCCGAGTAGTGGGTAATTCACGACGCCCCCGGCGAACGGGATGAGAAGCAGTGCCGCCGCCCCGGCCAGCGGCGCCACGCGGAACCGCATAGCGCCCGCCGCGATCGCGGCCACCAGCACCAGCACCGCGACTCGGCGCAACTGGTAAGGCTCGGTGACCACCGGTTGGAGCGGCAGCCAACACGCTACGGCAAACCACGCCGCCGCTTCCCACCACCTCCGCGCCAGCGCGGCGTGCGCTGCGGCCACGGCGGCCCCGAATTGCATCATTAAAGCCACAAACAACAGTAGACGCATGGGCTGCACTTGCGGCATCAACACCCACCGCGCGTGCTCCAGCAGCAGCCAGGAAAGCGGCATGCTGGCCAGGCCGAGCAGCGGCAGCCCCAACACGAACGCGCGCAATTCGGCGGGGACGTGCCGCCGGATGCGCCACCACGCCCCGGCCAGCGCGGCGGCCAGCAGCAGATGGTGAACGATGTAGCGGGCGGGCCAGAGAGAAATCCAAATATAGGCCGCGCGCAACCGCTGCAACTGCTCCTGCGGCGCGCCGATGTGTCCCCAGAACGGCTGTGGCGCGGTGCCTGCCTGATGGGCCGCGGCGAACGCCAGCAACGCTGCCGCTACCGCCAGCGGGACCCAGGCCCGCCATTGCCGCCGGCGGAAAGTCAACACGGCGAAAATCGCCAGAAACCCGAGCGCGGTCGGTGGGTGGTACAGAAACCCGCACGCCGCCGCGATGCCGGCCGCCAGATAGCGGCGATGCGCCGTGAGGCCGATCGCGGCGAGCACCAGCGGCAGCGCGAAGGCGCGCGGGGTGGGCTCGTATTCGACCGTGAACACGGCTGCGCCGGCGATGTACGTGCCCAGTGAACAGATTGCCGCCACCAGCACCGCCGGTCCCAGTTCGAGTCCGGCCGCGGTGGCCATCAGAATCAATCCCCAGATGCCGCACGCGCGGAACGCGATCTGCTGCAGCGCCAGCACCTCGCGGAATCCCAGGCCCGTAACGCCGCGCAACGCGAGCGCGGCCTCATCGTAAAGCGTGAAGCCCACGTGCGGCTGCTCGACCAGAATGTCGTTGCGCAGGACTGCCGGGTCGCGCAGGTGCTCCAGCATCGGCGTCCAGATCTGCGAATCCTGCTGGAGCCAGGTATGGCCGGGGAACAGGAAGAAGCTCGCCAGCGCCAGGGCCAGCGCGGCGGCGGGCGCCCCGGTTCGCGTCATTTGGCGGGAGTCTTTTCGAGTTGCTGCCGAACCCAGACGCGGTTCGGATCGAGCGCCAGCGCTTTGCCGAACGCCTGCCGCGCTTCGGCGTCCCGATTCTGCTTGCGCAAGGCGATCCCGAGCCACGTCCAGGCCTCGGCATTGCGCGAATCGATCTCGATCGCCTTGTGGAAATCGGCGACGGCCTGCTGCGCGCCGCCGCCAAGCTGAGCCGGCAGATAGTAATTGCCCACCCCGCGCGCCACCCAGACCTCCGAAGACTTGGGCGCCAGCGAGACGGCTTTGCTGATGGCGTCCTTGGCGCGCGTGCCGTAGTTTAAGCCGCTCAGCATGTCGGTAATGGCCTGGCCGCAGAGGGTTGCCAGGATGCGGTAGTTTTCCGCGTCATCCGGTTTGAGAGCGATGGCCCGATCCGCCGCATCAATGCCGCGGACGGCGGCCTGCCGCGCCGCCTTCTTGTCATGCATCTCAATTTCCACTTCGGCCAGGTAGGATGACGCCAGCGCCATGTGGAACTGCGCGGCGGCATCCTTCGGAGCCCTGTCGGCGGCGGCCGCTGCCTGATCGACCAGCCGATGCAAGGCGGCCCGGTCCTGCGCGTCCCGCGCCACTTCGAGCGGCGAAAGTGTCCCGGCCAGCAAGCCGGCCATCATCAAGTGCAGAATCATGAGAATCTCGAAACCAATACAAAGCGGGTCAACGATCTGGACGTGAATACTTCGTTCGAAAGTCGGGCGCCGGTCAAGCTCCGGAGGAGCGAAAGAGAATAGCCCACGGCGTAAGCGGTCGGGAAAAGACGCAGAGTGAGCTTAGCCCCGGGACGGGGCGTCAGATATCGCCGCCGGCATTCTTTCGCCCCGTTCCGGGGCTGCCCGGAGAAACTTCGGGCTTCCTCACGGCTCACGCCGTGAGCTATTTTCTTGCGCCCTCCGGGCTGCAAGAGCCATCTCGCGCGGCTATGCTTTCCGATGTTGGCCGCGGTCTGCAGAATCCGATGTCCCGCCATGTTCATGTCGTCTACCGTCACAAAGCCGCCACCTTGCGGTGCACCAGCAAGAAATACAAGCCGAGCGACGCCAACAGCAGGCCGTCCACGGCCACCACGGTAGGGGCTGTAAAGATTGGGACGAGCCAGCCCGCCACCAGGTTTCCCATCGGCATCCCGCCGCGAAACGCGAAACTGTAGACGCTCATCACGCGGCCGCGCATCTCGTTGGTGGTGATCAACTGCACCAGCGAGTTGACCATGGCAAAGACGCCCACCATGGATGCGCCGTTCAGAAACATCAGGGCGAAGGTAAGCGGCACCGAGCGGGAGAGGGCAAAGCCCGCGATGCCCATGCCCATCAGGATCAGAATCGCCAGCGCGATTCGCCCTTTGTGCCCCACATTGCCCAGCGCGGCCACCGCCAGCGCGCCCAGCACGGAGCCGACTCCGGCAATCGAAAGACACATCGTGTACATTTCCGGCCCGCGATGAAAAACCTGCTTGGCGAAAATGGGCAGGAACGTGCGCGCAGGCATGCCCAGCGCGGTCATGGCGAAGGCCAGCACCATCAGCGCTTCCATGGTGCCGTGACGGTGGATGAAGCGGAAGCCTTCTTTCATGCTGTCGAGCATGCTTTCGGCGGTCTTTTCCGGGATGATGCGGATGTGCAACATGCTGAGCGAAATGATCGGCGCCACGAACGAGAGCCCGTTCAGGCCGAAGCACCATGCATTGCCCAGTTTCGCCATCGCCAGGCCGCCCAGCATGGGTCCGATCACGGTGGCCATATTGAATTGGATGGAATTGAGCGCGATGGCGTTCGGCATGTCTTCCTTCTTCACCAGCGTGGGAATCAGCGCCAGGTACGCCGGGCTGCCGAACGCCTGTGCGAAGCCGGAGACAAAGGAAAGGCCGAGGATGTGCCAGACATGCACCAGGCGGAATATGACCAGAATGGTGAGCGTGAAAGCCGATGCCATCTGCACCCATTGCGAGGCCAGCAACACGCGCCGGCGCTCGAAGCGGTCGGCGATCACGCCGCCGAACAGGGAAAACAGAAACAGCGGAATGCCGCCGAGAAACATGTCGAGGCCCAGCAGGAAGCCGGATTTCGACAGGTCATAGACCAGCCACGCCTGCGCCACGATCTGCATCCAGGTCCCGATCGAGGAAGTGCAGGCGCCCACCCACATGAGGCGGAAGTCGCGATATTGGAATGCTTTGAAGACCCGGCGCAGCACAATAGAAGGGACGTCGAACGAACAGATCCGTTAATAGGGGATTGTAGCAGGCTGGGCTGCGGGAAGGCTGGCGCGGCGGTTTCCTGGTGCGTTGAGGTGCTCTGCTAGTGGTTGCAGCACTCTAACCGCGTGACAACTCTTTCCGCCGGTTCAGGAAGGCTAGAGCGGTCAGCGTCAGCGCCGCGGCCAGCATGGAACCATCGCGCAGCAGGGTCTTCCAGGAAATGACGTCGTTGGCGCCGAAGCAGCCGCAGTTGATCTCCATGCCTCTGGCGTAGGCCCGCACCATGAGCCCGAAGAAAACCGCCAGCAGCAACGTGATGGCGGCCGCAGCGCTGCGCAGCCAGAAGCCGGCGATCAGCAGCAGGCCCACCGCCAGTTCGAACCAGGGCAGCGTGCGCGCCACCAGTTCCACCACTTTCAGCGGCAGCAACTGGTAGGAATCGATCGACATCGCGAAAAGCTCCCAGGGCGTGCGCAGCTTGGTCCAGGCGGCGTAGACGAATATCGCGCCCAGGGCGATGCGCAGCACCAGCGCGATCACGGCCAGGGGCTTATTTGAGGACGTCATCGATCAGTCTTTTCAGAATCTCGTAGTTCAGCGTGCCCGAAACCGGATAGATCTTGGTGCCGCGCGACACCACCAGCGTGGGAGTCGACGTCACCGGAACGGCGCGGCCCGCGTTCGATTCGCGCAGAATTTCTCCCAAGACCGAAGCGCTATCCGCCGCGGCCTTCACCTTGGTCTGTTGCGAGAGAGTCAGCACGCTGGCCACCGTCTCCCATACCTTGCCATTCAGCGACCAGGCCACCTGGTCGCGGAACAGCGCGTCGGCCACCGGCTGATACAAGCCGAGATGCGCCGCGGCAACCGCGTAGTTGGCGGCCTCGCGGGAGTGCGCATGAATGGGGAGAGGGAACTCGCGGTACACCAGGAAAACCTTGCCGGTGGCCACGAAGTCCCGCTGCAACAGCGGCAAGCTCTGCTCGTGAAACGCCTTGCATGCGGGGCATTCGAAATCGCTGAAGACCTGAACCGTCACCGGCGCCGACGGGTTGCCAGCCGTCTTGTTGGGGTCGATGTCGCTCACCGCCGCCATCGCCGGCCAGAGCAATATTAGCGCCACGGCGCCAAGTCTCATATTCATATAGTATCGGGATTCCGGCCGAAAGACCGACTACTGGCCGAGGTAATGATTCAGCACGCTCGACAGCAATTCGTAATTGGGCACGCCGCCCGGCAGCATGAAGCGTCTGCCGCCGGCGGTAATGAAAATAGACGGTGTGCGATCCACACTGTCTCGCGTGGCGTCGTCGATATCGTGGCGCACTTCGGCCTCGACGCCCGGGTCTTTGGCGAGCGCCTGCACTCTCTTCTGCTCGGCCGCGGTCAAGGCGGTAGCCACGGTCTGCCATACCTGGCCGTTGACGGCCCACGTACTCTGGCTCTTCCACAATGCGTCGGCAACCGCCGCGTACTTGCCGATGCGCGCCGCGGCGGTGGCGTAAAGAGCGGCCTCCCGCGCATAAGGGTGTGCCGGCCCGGCCAGCGGAAACTCCCGATTCACCAGGCACACCTTGCCGCTCACCACGTAATCGCGTACCAGCAGCGGCACCAGTTCATCATGCATCTCCTTGCAGTGCGGGCAGTCGAAGCTGCTGAACACTTCGAGCACGATCGGCGAATTCACTCCGCCCAGAGTCTTGCCCGAATCGAAGGAGGCGGCAAACGCCAGGCAGGGAAGCAAAGCGGCGGCCAAGGCAATGCGTTTCATGTATACCTCAATTGTACGCGACGCGGCCCGTGGCGGGACGTGCCGCTCCAGGCTCATCTTACAGGAGACAAGACTCGGCCTTCCAGCCAATCTCGAAACGTGATTTAATCGATTCATCCGGACCGCGCGGTCCGGAGAGGAGATCCCATGTTGTCGAAAATCCTCATCGTCGGAATGCTGGCCGCCGCGATTGCTTTCGCGCAGGGCGGGTGGGGGAAGCGGAACGAAGATCCCAGCGGCGGCAGGATGGCGCAGCGGCAGAGCCAGCTCGATCAGTTCGCCGACAAGCTGAAGCTCAACAAGGAACAGCGGGCCCAGGCCGAAACCATTATGGATGCCGCGCGCGAAGCCATGGGGCCGGCCCAGCAGAAACTGATCGAGACGCGCAAGAATCTGGCGGCGGCCCTGATCGGCGGGCAAAGCGGCGATGCCGTCGACAAACTCGCGAAAACCTACGCTTCGTTATCTGCCCAGGCCAAAGAGCTGGAAGCCGCCGCGTTCGGCAAGATCTGCGCCCTGCTCAAGCCCAATCAGCAATCCAAAGCCGTGCAGAATTTCGGCTTGATGGCGCAATTGGTGGAATCGGGGCAGATGAGCGGCCCATCGGGAGGCGGCCAACCAGGACAGTGGAGCGGTGGCCAGGGCGGCGGTGGCAGGAGATAAGCCGTGGGGCACGCTTCAGAGGGTGCCGAAAAAGTCCGAAAAGAACGCTGTGAGCCACCGATGAACACCGATGAACACAGATTAAGTCAGTTCTTATTAATCTGCGTTCATCTGCGTTCATCGGTGGCTGATCATGCCTTCGGTGTTTTTCAGCAAGCTATTCGGCTTGCCAACGCCCGTTTGCGGGCGCGTTTTTCCGGGTGTTTTAGGCGGTATACGCATATGTTCTTCAAACTTCTGTCGGCGGGAATTCTGGCTGCGTCGTTGGCTTCGGCGCAGTGGGGCGGCGGTGGTCTCGGCCACGGTGGCGCCGACGAAATGAGCCCGCGCAAGGACCAACGAACCCAGACGCGGATGGACCGGATCACCACCATGCTGGCGCTCGACTCCGAGCAGCGGAAACAGGTGAAGTCGATCCTGGATGATGGTCAGAAGGATGCTGCGCCGGTTCGCGACCAGTTGGTTACGGCCCAATCGGGAATCGCCGAGGCCGTGCAGGCGGGCAAGAGCCAGGACGAAGTCGGCAAGACGATCGACGCTTATGCCGCCCTGGATGCGCAGATGACCACCATCGAGCTGCGGTCGCTCGCCAAAATCAGCCAGGCTCTGCGCCAGGAACAGCAGGCCAAGCTAGGCGGCCTGTTCTGGATGATGCGCGGAATCTTCAAGAACAAGAATTGGAACGACGCCGGGGGCTGGTGAGGCGCCCGGCCGCGGATACAAGGAACCGAAAGGCCACCACTGGTGCACTGGATCCGTCACCTGGCGGGCAACACCGTCAGGCTTCTACTCCACCCGGCCGCCTTGGGGCGCCTGGCTTTGCTGCGCGCGTTTCTGCGCGTCGAGTTCAAGCGCAAGATTCTGGTGGAACTCTGCGGCAGCCGCCCAACCTCGGAACGCGTCTTTGGGCAGACCGTCCACTTCTCCGATTACAACATCTTCGCCTTGGTATTTAGCGAGGTGTATCGGACCGGCGTTTACTACTTCCCGACGCGCGTGGCGTCGCCGCTGATCATCGATGCTGGCGCCAACACCGGCGTCTCTCTGGCTTACTTCAAGACCATCTACCCCGGCTGCCGGGTTCTGGCGTTCGAACCGAATGAGCGGAATTTCGAACTTCTGCGGCGCACCGTGCGGGCCAACGGCTGGGCTAATGCCGATCTGTACCCGTTTGGGTTGCACCGCACCGCGGGCGAACAATGGTTCTTCGATTACAACGGACTCCCGGGGTCTCTCTCCTGCGGCTTCTGGGAACCGGCGGAAGCGGGGCCGGCGAAGAGCAAAACGATGGTCCGGACCGTTCGCCTTTCCGACTACATCGACCAGGACGTGGACCTGCTGAAGCTGGATGTCGAGGGATCGGAGATGGCAATTCTGGAGGACCTGATCGAAGCGGGCAAACTGGCGCGGGTCCGGCGGATCATCGGCGAATACCATCACCACGTGAAGCCGGATGAGGATCGGCTGGGCGAATTCCTAACTCTGCTGGAGCGGGCGGGCTTCGGATACCATCTCCACGCCCCCTTACCGCCGCCGTTTCCCGAGCGGCAGGCGCAGAACTTCATGTTTAGCGCTTACCGGAAGGCGGGAGCATAGGTCTCGCGAGAAGGGATTTCCATCGGCGGGTAATTCCCGCACTCGCCACGGATTTCCGCGCCACGCCATCGTAGAATAAACTACTAATGACCCCGCGCAAACTCGTTCTGGGCGCCGCTCTACTTCTCGCGGCGCTCGCTCCGCTAGCCGGCCAGCAACAGCCTTTCTCCGGAACACCGCAACTGCTCGAATCGGTCGAGCGCCTGAACCAGCTCGGCAGCGTCCTCATGATCGCCGCTCACCCGGATGACGAGCGGACCGGCGTGCTGGCCTATTTCGCGCGCGGCCGCCACATGCGGACCGCCTACCTGTCTCTCACCCGCGGCGAGGGCGGCCAGAACCTGATCGGCTCCGAACAAGGCGCCGCGCTCGGCGTGATTCGCACCCAGGAGCTGCTGGCGGCGCGCCAGATCGACGGAGCCGAGCAGTTCTTCACCCGCGCCATCGATTTCGGCTTCAGCAAGACCGCGGCCGAGACCATGCAAAAGTGGGGCCACGACCGCATTTTGAGCGACATCGTGTGGGTCATCCGCAGTTACCGGCCGGATGTCATCATTCTGGTTTTCACCGGAACACCCTCGGATGGCCACGGCCACCACCAGGTGTCCGCGATTCTCGGAAAGGAAGCCTTCGCCGCGGCGGCCGATCCGGCGCGCTTCGCTGAGCAGCTCCAATATGTGAAGCCGTGGCAGGCCACGCGCATCGTGCACGCGCTGTTTAATTTCGGCCCTTCGGGCGGACGCGGCCCGCAACTGCCGCCCGGTGAGAGGCCACCTCAGTCGCCGCAATTGCCTCCCGCGGGCAAGGTGGAAACCGGCGCCTTCAACCCCGTGCTCGGCTATTCGTATGAGGAGCTGGCGGTGCTGAGCCGCTCCATGCATCACAGCCAGGGCACCGGCGCCATGCGGCGGCCCGGCGCTTCCACCACCGAATTCGGCTTGCTGGCCGGCCAGCCATCGTCCGCCGATTTGTTCGATGGCGTCGATACCGGATGGAGCCGCTTGCCCGGCGGCGCGGCGATCGCGCCCATCCTGGCGGAAGCTATCCGAGCATTCGAACCGGAGCACCCGGAAAAGATCGTCCCGCTGCTCACCAAAGCCAGGCCGCTCATCGCCGCCATCGACGATCCGCTGGCCCGCGAGAAGCTGAAGGACCTCGACGAAGCCATCGCCGGCTGCGCCGGCATCTGGATCGAAGCTCAGGCCCACGAGCCCGAGGCTGTAATGGGAAGGCCAGCCGCCGTCACCACAACCGTCCTGAATCGTTCGACCGAGCACGTCGAACTTGGCCGTGCACGCATGGAAGGCATGTGGGATCAGGAGTTGCCTGTGAAGCCGGCGCCGCTTGCCTATAACCAGCCGGTCGAAATCGAATTCAAAGCCGAAGTGTCACCCAACCAGCCAGTTTCGCAGCCCTATTGGTTACGGCAGCCTCCTTCGGGTGACGTGTACACGGTGGAAGACCAGCGCCTGGTGGGCCTGGCCGATACGCCGCCGGTGGCGCGTGTGCGCGTGCGATTGCTGGTGGACGGAACGCCGATCGAACTGGTACGGCCCGTCCACTATCGTTATGCCAGCCGCGCCGAAGGCGAGCGGACGCGTCCGCTGGTGGTGGCGCCGCCGGTTGCAGTCAACCTGCCGCAGGCGGTTGCCGTCTTCGCATCACCCGGCGCGCGCGCCATTAATGTGGTCGTGGAAACGCGCCTGGACAAGGCCGCCGGAGACCTGCGACTGGACGCGCCGCCGGGGTGGAAAGTGGAACCGGCCATGCGCCATTTCGAGCTTGCCGCGCGTGGCGACTCGAGAGATCTGGCGTTTACCGTGACGCCGCCGGCCGGCGAGGCGACGGCATCGCTCCGCGCGGTGGCGACAGTGGGCGGCCGCGAAATCTCCAACGGCATCCAGGTGATTTCCTATCCACACTTCCCCCCACAGACGCTGTTCCCAGCGGCCGAGATCAAGCTGGTGCGCGCCGACATCAAGGTCACGGCGCACCGCATCGGCTACATCATGGGCGCGGGCGACGAGATGCCGGAGGCGCTGCGCCAGTTGGGGCTGGAGGTCACGCTGCTCAGTCCGTCCGATCTCGAGCAGGGCGATCTCGCCCGCTTCGACGCCATCGTGGCCGGTGTCCGCGCCTACAATGTGCGCGCCGATATCCGCGCCAATCGGCAACGGCTGCTCGATTACGTGTCGGGCGGTGGCACTTACATCGTCCAGTACAATACCGGCGACCTCACGCTCAACCTTGGTCCCTATCCCATGACCGTACCTCCCGGCTCGCGCTACCGCGTCACGGTCGAGGAAGCGCCGGTCACACTTCCGCACCCTGGCAGCCCGCTGCTGCACGAGCCGAATTTGATCACCGCCCGCGATTTCGAAGGCTGGGTGCAGGAGCGCGGCCTCTATTTCGCCTCCGATTGGGACAAGCGCTACGAAACCGTGCTAGCTTCCGGAGATCCCGGCGAAAAGGCCCTGGACGGCGGCGAACTCTGGACCCGCTACGGTAAGGGCGTGTACATTTTCACCGCGTACTCCTGGTTCCGCCAGTTGCCCGCCGGCGTCCCCGGCGCCTACCGGCTCTTCGCCAATCTCATCGGCGCCAAGTAAACCGACGGCGCATCCGCTTGCTTTGCTCTGGGTGCGGGACATAGAAGTTGAAGCCGAGGGCGCGCGAGTCAGCCCATCGGGGCGAAAGAGACTAGCCCAGCTTGCTAGCGCCGCGAGCGCTGGGAGAAGCCGTGAACCCCTGCAGCCCCGGAACGGGGCGCCAGAGACCGCGCGTCCGCTAGCGGGTGTGGGCGTTGTCTTCCGCCCCGTTCCGGGGCTCACGTGATTCGTCTGCGTCCCCAGCGCTCACGCGCTGGGCTATTGTCTTTCACTCTTGTCCAAGACAGGTTCTTGCAGTCTGAAATAAGGGGAGTGCCCTCCTATAATTGGACGTTGGCGAACGTTTCCTAGCCGGGAGCTTCGCCGAACGCCGCCCACAAGGAGGGCAAGACAAT
>JBELAO010000072.1:0-9650 GCA_049508735.1 Bryobacteraceae bacterium
GGTGACGCCCAGCGTGTTGATCTCGCGCATCACCTCGCCTAATGCGTCGTCCGGCCGCGGCGCGCGGCCGCGGATCGAAAAATCGCCTTCGCGCAGCGCGCCTAGCAGGTTGGCGAGCGTCTGCATGGGGAATACCACGCGCTCGCGCAGCGCCGCCGCGAAGCCCAGCCAACCGCCAACGATCAGCACCGTCAGCGTCCACTCCGTGCGCGACTGGTACCCGCCGCCCCACAGCAGCGCCAGCGCCACAGCCGACGCCGGCAGCGCCGCCAGCACGGCCAGCATCATGATGCGGTTTTCGTAGCCGAGCCGGGAGGCTTTATCGGTGCGCGGCATGGTCAGTCGGGCGGCCGGTTCATAACCCGTACCGCTGCAGCCTCCGGTAGAGCGCGCTGCGGCTCAGGCCGAGCGCGTTCGCGGCGTGGCTCACGTTACCGTTGAAGCGCGCCAGCGCCTTCTTGATCAGCAGCGCTTCCACGTCCTCCAGGCTCATCTCCTCCAGGCGCAACGAAGCCTCGCGCCCGCCGCGCAGGCCCAGGTCCGCGGCGCGTATGGTCTCGCCTTCCGCCATCAGCACCGCGCGCTCCACCGCGTGATCCAACTCGCGCACGTTGCCCGGCCAGGTGTGCGCCAGCAGCGCTTTCATCGCCCCTTCGTCGAACAGGCTGATGGCTTTGCGGTAATGGCTGGCGTGCTGCCGCAAGAAGTGGGCGGCCAGCGTCGGGATGTCCTCGCGCCGGTCGCGTAGCGGCGGCAGCCGCAACTCGATGGTGTTGAGCCGGAACAGCAGGTCCTGACGAAAACGCCCTTCCTCCACCGCTGCGTGCAGATCGGCGTTGGTGGCGGAGAAAACCCGCACGTCCACCCGCCGGCTCTTCGACGATCCCACCCGTTCGAACTCGCCGGTTTCGAGCGTGCGCAGCAGCTTGCCTTGCAGCGCTTGCGAAATATTGGCGATCTCGTCCAGAAACAGCGTGCCGCCATCGGCCATTTCGAAGCGGCCCACGCGGTCGGTCTTGGCATCCGTGAACGCGCCCTTGACGTGGCCGAACAGCTCGCTTTCGAAGATGCCTTCCGCCAGGCCGCCTGTATTCACCGTCAACAGCGGGCGCGTCGAGCGCAGCGAGCTTGAATGCAATGTCTGCGCCACCAGGCCTTTGCCGGTGCCGTTTTCCCCCGTGATGAGCACGTTGGCGTCCGACGGGCCAACCCGCGAAATCATGTCCAGCACCGGACGCATGGCGGCCGATTGCGCGATCAATTGCGGAAAGCGCTCCGCGCGCAGCGCCCGGTTTTCTTCTTCCAGCCGCTGCCCTTTGCGCAGCGCCCGTCCCAGCTCGATCTGCGTTTTGAGAATCGCCGACAGCCGCGCGTTATCCCACGGCTTTTGGATGAAATCGCGCGCCCCGCGGCGCATCGCTTCCACCGCCAGCTCCACCGATCCCCAGGCCGTCATCACGATCACCGGCAGCGCCGCATCCAGATTCAGAATCCGCTCCAGCAGCTCCAACCCCTCCTGGCCGGAGGTTGTGTCGCGCGTGTAATTCAGGTCCATCAGGACCGCGTCGAAATCCCGCGCTTCAATCGCATGGAGCGCGGCGGCGGGAGCCATCACGGCTTCCGCCACGTAGCCTTCGGCTTTGATCAGCAGGCGGAGCGCTTCCAGCACGTCCGCCTGATCGTCGGCAATCAGGATCGATGGCCTGTGGTCTTCGTCGACTTTCATTCCATTCTATTGATAGCGCAAACCTATCACTTTCGGTGAAAAGCACGCCAGTCGCCACTCGCGTAACACGTGAATACCGCCCCCGCGCGCCAGCCGCGAGTTCCCCACGTGTCCGCTTTCGGGACGGCCCGGACAGCTCCCCCCGTGGCGCACGCACTCTTGCGTGCCGCGTCGCCACTCGTGCCGATGCAGGGGGGGCGCCGCGCTCATTCCCATCTCAACAACGTTGGTCACCGCTGCCGAACGCCGTGCCCGCTAGTGGGGCAGGCGCCTCCGCCTGCCAACCCCGCCCCACCTACTTCGCATCCCGCCAATTGTCGCCCACGCCGATATCCACCTCGAGCGGCACCGCCAGCTTTCCAACGCCTTCCATCTCGCGCTGAACCAGCGTGGACACCGCTTCCACCTCTTCCGGCGGGCACTCGAAAACCAGCTCGTCGTGAACTTGCAGCAGCATCTCGGATCGATAGCCGCCGCTTTCCAGCGCCGCCTGCACGCGCACCATGGCCAGCTTGATCAGGTCCGCCGCGGTCCCTTGCAACGGCGAATTCACCGCCGTGCGCTCGGCGAAGCCGCGCGCGTTCGGGTTGCGGCTGTTCATATCGGGGATGGGCCGCTCGCGGCCGAACAGCGTGCGCGTCACGCCCGAGAGGCGCACCGCCGCAATGGTTTCGTCGAGGAATCGGCGCACGCCGGCATAGCGCTCGAAGTAGCCGCGTATATAACGTTCCGCCTCGCCGCGCGAGATCCCCAACTGCGCCGCCAGCCCAAACGCGCTGATGCCGTATACGATGCCGAAATTGACCGCCTTGGCGTCGCGCCGCGCCTCCGGCGTGATCATCATCGGCGGCACGCCCATCACTTCCGACGCCGTGCGGGTGTGGATGTCCTCGCCGTCGCGGAACGATTCGACCAGCAGCGGATCGCCCGAAAAATGCGCCAGCAGGCGCAATTCGATCTGCGAATAATCCGCGGTGATGAGTTTCCAGCCGGGGCGGGGAACGAACGCCGCGCGGATCTCCCGTCCCAATTCCGTGCGCACCGGTATGTTCTGCAGGTTCGGATTCGACGAAGAAAGCCGCCCCGTCGCCGCGCCCGCCTGGTTGAAGCTGGTGTGCAACCGGCCCGTGCGCGGGTCCACCAGCAGCGGCAGCGCATCCACGTACGTCCCCTTGAGCTTGCTGAGCTGCCGGTATTCCAGCACCAGCCGCACGATCTCGTGATCCGCTGCCAGCGTCTCCAGCACGTCCGCCGCCGTCGAGATCGCCTTGCCCTTGCCGTATTTCACCGGCGCCGGCAAATTCAAATCCTCGAACAGCACGCGTCCCAACTGCTGCGGCGAGCTGATGTTGAACGGCTTGCCCGCGAGCGTGTGTATCCGTTCGGTCAGCCGCCCAATCCCGCCTTCCATCATGGTCGAAAGGCGCTGCAATTCGGCTCGGTCGATCAGTATGCCGGTATGTTCCATGCGCTGGAGCACGCGCGTGAGCGGCAATTCGATAGTCGAGTACAACTCCCGCAAGCCCCGCGCGTCGATGGCCGGCTCCAGTTGTCCATTGAGTTCGAGGATGATATCGGCGTGCTGTTCGGGCGCCGCGCCAAGCTTGAGATCCAGCCGCCTCCGCGCCAGCTCTTCGAGCGAACACCCCGCCGTGTCGGCATCCAGAAGAAACGCGTACAGCATCACGTCGTGATCGAACCCGGCGCCCGCGATTCCCATCTCCTCCAGTGCCAGCATCGCCGCTTTCACATCGCAGGCGATCTTCGGCGCGCCCGCATCTTCCAGCCACGGTTTGAGTGCGCTCACCATCTCGCCCGATGCCGCGCGCGCTTCGCCCGGCTTCCAAGCCAGGCCAATCGCATCCAGCGCCAGTTCTCCTTCGCCCGATCTGGCGATAGCCACCGCGACAGCCGCGCCGCGCGGCACTTCGGCCAGCCACGCGCATAGTTCGCCCGCATCGGCGAACGTGGCGTATTCGCGCGCCCGCGTGTCTTCCGCCGGCCCCAGTTCCTTGAGCAGGCTGTGAAACTCCATGGTCTGGTAAACCGCCTTCAGCGCCGCCGGATCGGGCGTGTGCGCGGCCGCCGCATCGAGCGAAAACTCGATCGGCACACCGGTCTCAATCGTCGCCAGCCGCTTGCTCATCCGTATGCGGTCCACGTTGTTCTGCAGGCTCTCGCGGTACGCCTTCCGCTGCACCTCGCCCGCGTGCGCGATGGCCCCTTCCACCGATCCGAATTGCGCGATCAGGTCGCGCGCGCCTTTGTCGCCGATCCCCGGCGCGCCCGGAATGTTATCCACCGCGTCGCCCTTCAGCGCCAGCAGGTCCGCCACCTGCGCCGGCTCCACTCCCATAAACTCCTTCACCTTCGCCGGGCTGTACCATTCGTCGTCTTTGGCCGGATTGAGCATCGAGACGCGGTCCGTAACCAGTTGCATCATGTCCTTGTCGCTGGACACGATCACCACTTCCATGCCCGCCGCTTCCTCGCGCCGCGCGATGGCGCCGATTACGTCGTCCGCTTCATAGCCGCGATATTCGAGCACCGGGATACGCATCGCCTCCAGCAGCCGGCGCACATAGGGAATCTGCTCCAGCAGATCCGGCGGCGTTTCCACGCGGTTGGCTTTGTACTCGGCAAATTCCTCCACCCGATGCGTCGCCTCGCCGCTTTCGAACACCGCCGCGATGTGCGTCGGTTGGTATTCCCGCGTCAGCTTGCGCAGCATGTTGTTAAAGATGTAAACCGCCTCCGTGGAAAGCCCGTTGGAAGTCCGCATCGGAGGAGCCCCGCTCCGTGCGCGTGCATGATAGGCGCGAAAGATGAAACCGAACGCGTCGATGAGAAAAAGCCGCTCGCCTGGCACTTGGCCCATCATACTATCCGGTAACGCCGGCGGTCTTTTGTCGCCGGTTCTTTTCTGTGGCAACCCACCGGCGGCGAAGACCGCCGGCGTTCCCCGGTCGTTGCGTTTGCGCCACAAACTCACAGCAAAGTGTCGCGAATTCGACACAGTGTAACCTGTCTCGCTCTTTTGCAATCAATCATATATGGTTCGGGTTTCGGCGTGCTACCTGGAAAGGCATATGCCCGATAGGAATTTCCTTGCGGTTTGAAACGACCATTCGCCGCCCGGTGGAGACACGGGGAGTGGGCCTGCACAGCGGAGTCGCAGTGCGAATCCGCGTGGTACCCGCGCCCGCGGGCACCGGCATCGTCTTCCTGCGCACCGACCTGGAGAATTTCGCGATCCCCGCCAGTTGGCGCCACGTCGCACGCGTCAGCTATGCCACCAGCCTGATGCGCCAGGGCGTTCTCATCTCCACCACCGAACACCTTTTGAGCGTCTTTTACGCCATGGGCATCGACAATGCCTACGTCGAGATCGACAACCTGGAGGTGCCGATCCTCGATGGCAGCGGCCTGCCGTTCGTGAATCTAATCGAAGAGGCGGGAATCCAGCATTTTCGCCGCCGGCGCAAGTATCTGCGCATCCGCCGGCCAATTTCGGTGGAAGACAAAGGGAAGCGGATCACCATCCTCCCCGCCGAAAGCTTCCGTCTGACTTGCGACACCAGCTATCCCGACCCGGTGGGCCGCCAGTCGCTGGAGTTGGAAGTGACGCCGGCGAGCTTCGCTTCCGAGTTGGCGTTCGCCCGCACTTTCGGCTGGGAAAAGGACCTGGCGCAGATGCGCGACATGGGTTTGATTCGCGGGGCGTCGCTCGACAACGCCGTATGCTTCTCGAACGGCGGCGTGATGAATCGGGAGGGGATGCGCGCCGCCGACGAATGCTGCCGCCACAAAGCTCTGGATCTGATTGGAGACCTGGCGCTGCTCGGCAAGCCGCTACTCGGCCACGTGATCGCCGAGCGCGCTGGCCACGCCATGCACGCCGCGCTGGTGGCCCACATCATGTCGGACCCTTCGGTTTACGAGATCCTCACTTTCGACCAGCTAGCCTCACGCGTGGTGCGAACGCTGGTCCGCTAAGTAGCCCAGCACGGTAACGCCGGTGTTTTTCCCGGTTTGCCATCCCTAAACACAAGTCACCGGCGGCAAGACCGCCGGCGTTACCGAATCGCGTTACCACCAATCGCAACCTTTCGCTCCTGCCCGGGTTGGAGTATGCTGAGAGTCACGGGCTGCCCGCGTCCCCCGAGCTCCATTCGAATAAGGAGTCCGTATGAGAAACCACTCGATGGGGACCAGCGTGCTGTTGGCCCTTCTTATTCCCGCCGGTCTGGCCACGGCGCAAACCACCAACACTCCAACTTTTGAATCCGCCGTAACCACCGGCATCGTCGGCTGGGCGCCCGCTACGCAGACGGCACAATTGAATGTGCTCAACACGTCCGCCGTTGCCGCCACCACCACCAATACCACCACGACCGTCCCAGCCGTCGTTTGCCCGGTTGACCTCGAGTTTCGCGATGCGCAGGATAACGTGCTGAAAACGCTCCAGGTGAGCACCCTGGCGCCCGGCATCGCGGCGTCGTTGAGTTTGAAACTGGCCGATCTGGCCACCGCTCCCACCGGCCTGCGCGTCGCTATCCGCGCCGTGGTGAAAAGCAACCCGATCACTAGCGGGCCAATCCCCGCCGGCGGAACCATGATTCTGGCTTTCCCATCGGCCTGCACCATCCTGCCGACGCTCGAATTGTTCGACACCTCGACCGGCGTGACGCAGATGTTCACGAGCGATACGCGCCCCTTCGCCACGCCCGTGGCTGTGCCACTAGCGATAGTGAACTGAACCCGCAGCCCGTGGCGCGCGCTGAAGTCCGCCGTGGCGCGGGCCGTCCGGCCTGCAGAGTCGAGACTCGTCTCGACTTTTCTTCGCCGCGCGCGCCACGGCGCGCTCTATTGCGTCACTCGAATCGTCTTCCGCAGCCTGATGTCCGCGGCCGATGCGGCAGCCAGGATCTCTACCGATTCCGGCTCCACGACGAACCTGTTTCCGGCTTCATCCCAGTAAGCCAGCCCCTCGGCCTGCAAAGGCACGGACACCGTTCGCGTCTGTCCGCGAGGTATGTTGATCCGGCCGAAGCCCTTCAGTTCGCGCGCCGGCCGTTCCACCTTCGAGCCGAGGTGCCGAACGTAGAATTCCACCACTTCGTCGCCATCGCGCGCGCCCGTGTTGGTCACGTCTACGCTGAGCGTGATTTCGCCGCCCGCCTTCAGCGTGTTTGAGCTGGCTCGCAGGTTCGCGTATCGAAATGTCGTGTAGCTCAAGCCGAACCCGAATGGGTAAAGTGGCTCCTCTTTGGCGTACATGTAGGTGCGGCCATGGCGGATGTCGTAGTCCATCATGGGCGGCAACTGGTCCGTCGATTTCGGCCACGTATGCACCAGCCGGCCGGCCGGGTTGTAGTCGCCAAACAGCACGTCTGCGATGGCGGCGCCTTCTTCCTGGCTGTTGTGGCTCATGTGAATAATCGCCGGCACGTTCTGCTCGCTCCAGTTGATGGCGTAAGGCGCGCTCGAAATGAGCACCACCACCGTTTTCGGATTGGCCCGGTAGACTTCCTTCACCAGGTCCTCCTGTTCGAGCGTGAGCGTCTGCCGGTCGCTGCCTTCCATGCCCTCGCTCGGAATCGCGCAGCCGCTGGTCGTCGTCAGCCCTTGGATCAACTGCTGCGGCGTTCGTCCGCAAGTGGGGTGATTGCCCACCACCACGACCGCCAGATCGGCGGACTGCGCCGCTTTCACCGCTGCGCCGTCCGTGTTGTCCACCGCGTGGCGGACTTCCACGCCCGCGCCCAGCTTGGCCCGAATGGCCGCCAGCGGCGTCACCGCATACGGCGGCATTCCCCCGTAGAAGTCCGCCAGCACTTCGTTGGCGCGCGGGCCGATCACCGCCAGCGTTTTGATCGTGTGCCGGTCCAGCGGCAAGAAGCTCCCCGCATTCTTCAGCAGTACCACCGACTCGCGCGCCACCCGCAGCGCAATCGCATTGTGCTCCGGCGAATTCACCGGGTCGGGTGCGCCCTTCAGCTTCGAGTAAGGCACCATCGCGGGCGGATCCAGCAGTCCCAGCCGCAGCTCCGTCCGCACATTGCCGCGCAGCACCGCGTCGATATCCGCTTCCGTAATCAGGTTCTCCGCCAGCGCGCCCTTCACCGCCGGCTTGGGATCTTCGAAAATGGTCAGGAACATGTTGATGCCGGCCTTGATGGAAGCCGCCGCCGCTTGCTTCAGATTCGGGTAGGCCTTGTGCTGGCTCACCAGGTTGCCGAGCGACCCGGCATCGGTGCAAATGATGCCATCGACGCCCCACTCCTTCACCGTGATGTTTTCGAGAATCGGATTCACCGTCATCGGCACGTGGTTCCAGGCGTTGTAAGAGGCCATGTACGAGCGCGCACCGCCGTCCACGAATCCCATGCGGAAAGGCACTGAGTAATACTCGCGCAACAGCCGCACATCGAAGTCCGACGATGAACCGTAGCGGCCGTGTTCGTTGCTGTTGGCCAGGAAGTGCTTGAGCAGGCTGGCGGCCTGCCAGTACTTCGGATCGTCGCCTTGTATGCCGCGGATCAGCGCCGCCGCCAGCGTGCCATCGAGGAACGGATCCTCGCCGTAGGATTCCTGCGTGCGCCCCCAGCGCGGATCGCGCGCCAGGTCCGCATTCGGCGTCAGCAACACCAGAAACGCCCGTGGATTCTTGTCGTTTTCAAAGATGTAGCGCGCCTCCGACCCGATCACCGCGCCGGCCTGCCGCACCAGGTCCGGATCCCACGTGCGCCCCAGGCCCACCCCCTGCGGAAACTGCGTGGTGGGAGTCACCGCTTTCGCCTCGGGCGGAACGCCGGGGAACATACTGATCAGCGCCTGCATCGGCCCGCCCAGGACCACGCCGCTCAACGCTTCGCCGATCACCGTTCCCCGAATGCCGAGCCGCGGCACCGCCACGCCTTTCGTGCCCAGGCTGGCAATCTTCTCGTCCAGCGTCATCAGCGAGAGCACGTTGTCGATGCGCTTCTCCGCCTGGAGCTTCGGGTCTTGAAACGGGTACTGATACTGCGTTTGCGCCGATGCGGAAAACGCCAGCAACGTCGCGCTCAAAATCGTCAAGGACTTCATCGTGGAACTCCTGTTTCCATTCACTCCGCCGCCATCGTTGCTATCGCGACACTGACCGAGCGCCATCTTATCGGCGCTCACCGCTTGCCGCGGCCGCCTCTTCCGCGCTGTCGATAATCCTCCGGCCGGGCGTTTGCTTCAATCCGCATGGAACCGCACGCGGCAGCCGCTATTCTAACTCCGCACGTGGCGCAAGCTGTCAAGCCGACACCAACTCGGAACCGGTGATGCGCCAGGGCTCTGCTCATGCCGCGACGGTGATGCGCTGGATGCCGATGAACTCGAGCACGTCATCCGGTTCGCCCTGCACTCAAGGCACAATTCGATCGCTTCACGAATACGTTGCGTAACCTCGTCCAGAGAAAGTGCCTGCGTGTGGCAACCGGGAAGTTGCGGTACGGAGACAACGTAGTATCCCTCCGCATCCCGCTCCATCACAACGTCGAACTGGCGTGGCAATGAAGTCGTCCTCGCTTCCTGCTTTAGACCGTTGACAAACTCCTCTGCGCCTCTCGAACTGTGCCTCACCTCCGCTTCGGCTAAACTAGGAGTTCTCCTCCAATCGCATGCCTGGCCTTTACGCCCGCTGGATCGACAATTGGGAACGCAAGCTCGCGACGCGCGACACCAATCGCGTGGTGCGGCCGTTTGAATGGGGCCTGGACTGGCTCGGCCGGCTGGATTTTCCCCGGCTCGCCGATCCCGTGAATGGCCATGCCCGCGAAGCCCTGGACCGTTTCGCCGGCGAAGCGCTGGGCGATTCGGATCGCTTCTTCAGCTATCGGGCTCCCGCCGATCATCGCCTGCGCGACGGTCATCTCACCTTCACCAGTCC
>JBELAO010000073.1:0-9554 GCA_049508735.1 Bryobacteraceae bacterium
CGGCTTTGTACCTGCGCAAGACCAAGCTGCCGGCGCTGGTGGTGGCGGATGCGTTCGCGCCTGGAATTGCGCTGGGCCACGCCATCGGCCGGATCGGCTGCTTTGCCGCCGGTTGTTGCTGGGGCACCGAGTGCCATCTGCCCTGGGCCGTCACCTTCAGGAGCATGGCCGCCAGCCAGCTTGTGGGTGTGCCTTTGGGATTGCCTCTGCATCCGGCGCAGCTTTACGAATCGGCGGCGGAATTCGTCATCTTCGGCATTTTGTATTGGCGTTTCGGCCGGCCGCACGGGCGGGGGGACATCATCAGCCTGTATCTGATTCTGTATGGCGCGGCACGATTCGTGGTGGAGTTCTTCCGTTATCACGAACAGGGCAACCTATGGGGCACGCCGCTCGACGCCTCGCAGTGGATTTCTCTGGTGCTGATCGCGGCAGGCGCGGCGCACTTCGTGGTGGGGAAGCGATGGGCGAAGTCGGCCACAGGCGCGCGGGGATGAGCGTGGCGCGGGCAGTCCTGCCTGCAGCGTCGCCATTCGTGGCGACGCTCCGAGCAACGGTAGAGGGGCGTCCTCATGAAGGAATGTCGAGACGAATCTCGACACGGCAGGCAGGACTGCCCGCGCCACACCGTCGGAGATGACCATCGTCAACCAAGGTCTTAGCCCGGCCGACTTAGTCGAACTGGTGGTGGTGGCGCTGCTGGTGCTGGGCGTGTGGATCTGGCATCCGTGGCTCGCGCCGCTGGCGAGGCGACTCGAAACGCGTACCGGCTGGATGATGGTTTTTCTTGCGGCGCTGCCGGTGGCGCTGCGCCTGGCGTTGCTGCCGCATCACCCGGTTCCCACGCCCGATCTTTACGATGAATTCAGCCATCTGCTGGCGGCGGACACCTTGCGGCATTTCCGGCTGGCCAATCCGCCGCACGCGCTGCCGCAATTCTTCGAAACGTTCTTCGTCTTGCAGCGGCCCACGTATGCTTCGATTTATCCGCCGGGGCAAGGTCTGGTGCTGGCCATCGGCTGGACCCTGTTCGGCCATCCCTGGGCCGGCGTACTGCTGGCTACGGCCGCGTTCTGCGGTCTCTGCTACTGGATGCTGCGGGGCTGGGTGAGCCCGCGGTGGGCGTTTGCAGGCGGGCTGCTGGCGGTGATCGAATTCGGACCGCTGAACCAGTGGATGAACGAATACTGGGGCGGGGAAGCCATCGCGGCCTCGGGCTGTCTGGTGTTCGGCGCGCTGCCCCGGTTGCGGGCGGCGCCGCGGCGGCGCGATGCGCTCCTGCTGGGGCTGGGCCTGGCGATGCACCTGATCACGCGGCCCTATGAATCCATCTTCCTGTTCCTGGCAGTGGCGCTTTTCTGGGTGCCCTGGCGTCCGGCCGGCTGGAAGGCGGCCGTGCGTTTATTGCCAGTGGCGGCCGCGCCGCTCCTGCTCGCGGTGGCGCTGGTGGCCGTCCAAGACAAGCAAGTCACCGGAAGCTGGACCACCATGCCGGAAGCGCTCAGCCAATACCAATACGGCGTGCCCGCGGCGCTCACCTTCCAGGCCAAGGTCACGCCGCACGTGCCGCTGACCGAACAGCAGCTCATGGACTATAAGATGCAGCGGTCGTTCCTGGGCGAACGCACGGAAACGCTGGGGACGTTTCTGCTGCGCCTGGAATACCGCGTCCGCTATTACCGGTTTTTCTTTCTGGCGCCGCTCTACCTGGCGCTGGGGGCGTTTCTGTTTGCGCTGGGCGAGCGCCGTTTCCGGTGGGTGGCGCTGACGCTGGCGTTGTTCGCGCTGGGGACGAATTTCTTTCCCGCCTTTCAACTGCACTACGTGGCCGCCGTCGCCTGCCTGTTTGTGCTGGTTTCGGTGGTTGGCCTGGAGCGCATTGCACGCCGATGGCCGGAAGCCGCGCGGCTGGTGGCGCTGGTGTGCGCGGCGCAGTTCGTTTTCTGGTACGGTCTGCACGCCTTCTTCGACACGGCGGAATGGTCGGCGGGGGTGCTCCGTTACGAGACTTGGGATTCCATCAACCACGGCAATCCGGAGCGCCGCATCTTCGTCAATCGTCAGCTCGATGGCGTGCCCGGGAAGGTGCTGGTATTGGTGCGCTACTCGCCGCACCACATTTTCCAGGATGAGTGGGTGTACAACCGGGCTGATTTAGACGAAGCGCGGATCGTGTGGGCGCGCGACCTGGGCGATGCCGAAAACCGGCAACTGCTGCGTTACTACCCGGACCGCACGGCGCTGGTACTGGAACCCGATGAACAGCCGCCCAGCCTGACCGCGTACCGGGCTCAGCAGCCATAGCCGGGGAGGTGGCACGCCGGAAGCCAAACGGGTTGGCAGGCGAAAGCGCCTGCCCCACCTTACGGAAGCCACACGTGCTGTAACCAGACAAGACGATAAAAAGGGGCGAAATTCTTTACAAAGGCAGTACCAGGACGGGCCGGGTACCCCAGGCACTTTAATACCAGCGGTCTGGCTCGTACTCTTATAATCGGATGACCCAAACATCGGCACTGGTAGTCGCCGGCCTCGTGTTGCTGGCGGCCTGCGCAGCGATCGCTCAGGTGGCCCGTGCAATCGCGCGCGCCCGCGTCCGGCGCCAACAGAGGCTGTCGCGCATAGCTTCGGTCGTCACAGGGTTACCACCAGCCTCGCCCGACGACCAATTGTCCCAATAACCGCGGGAAGACCAAGCGGACCGGCGAGGCCCGTTTCAGAAGTGCTCGCGCAAATCCTCGAACCGCTCCACCACCAGCAGCCGCCCGTCCCCTTCGGCGATTTCCTGCTTCTCCAGCACCCACGTATGAGCGTGAGGAACGAAGACGGCGTGCAGGCCCGCGGCCAGCGCGGGGTTGATGTCGGACTTCGGGCTGTTGCCGATCATCCAGGTGCGCGCCGGATCCATGCCGCGCTCAGCCACCAGACGGCGGTATGCGCCGGCGTCCTTTTCCTTGACGATCGCGGTGTGCTGAAAGTACTCTCCCAGGCCGGAGCGGCCGATCTTCAGCGTTTGTTCGTCGGGATGACCTTTGGTGAATAGCGTCAGGTCGTGGCGGGCGGCCAGGTAAGCAAGGGTTTCGGGAACGCCTGCGATGGTCTCCATCGGGCACTCGAAGATGCGGCGGGCGAATCCCATCACCGTCTCGAGATCCTCCGGCCGCACGTCGCGTTCGGCCAGCCGCTCGTAGGTCTGGCGCAGATTGCGGGCGAAATTGAGCGTTCCGTAGCCGTGGATACGGGCGTTCGATTCCTCGATCGAGTCGAGCACCCCGCGAATCTCGGCTGCCGAGAGCCGCGAGTGATTCAGAAACTCGACAAACTCGTCGAAGGCGCGCTCGAAGTAGATGTTGTTCTCCCACAGCGTATCGTCGGCGTCGATGATCAGGAATTGAGGCGTCATTTTTGTTCAGATCGCGGAGTCAGGCGGAACGGGACTTCGAAAACCGCATCCACATCCACCGGAATGCCGTCGCGTTTGGCCGGCGCGAATTGCCATTTCGCCAACGCCTCGGCGGCGCTGCGGTCCAGGCGATTGTCGACCCCGCGGATGATTTCGATTGCATCCACCCGCCCGTCTTTGCGGATCACCGCAAACAGGCGGACGGAGCCTTCCACGCGCTCATAGACCGCGTCGCGATAATATTTGGGGTCGACCTTGCGCAGCGCCACCGGCGATTCGATGGCGCCCGCCGGCCCTCCCGCCAGCGGACGCCGTTCGGCGAACCAGACCAGCCAGCTTCCCGAGAAACTGGTGACGTTGGGCATCTGGATGGAGATGGTGTAGACGGCGCGGCCATCGAGACGCGGATCGGGCGACTTGACTGTGCGAAGGGATTCCGCGGTTCCGGGCGGCTGCACGCGGGGCTGTCCGGCCAGCATCTCCGCCACGATTCTCTCACGGGTTAAAGGGCGCATCACCGCCAGCACCGCCGCGTTGGCGTCCTGGGCGCCACCATGCGTCATGAGATCCGGCACCACCGCGGCCGCGCTCGCCGGAGCCGCCGCGCCGCCTTCCGGCTTCGGGCGCGGGCCAGCCGAGAAGCCGGCCTCATGTGCGCCGGGCGGCTTGGGAATCTGCGGCGTATCGATCGGATTGAGACCCACGATGGCCAAGGTGGTTTGGGAGGATGGTGGCACGCCGACTGGGGCGGTATCGGCGTTCAGCGCCGGCTCGGCGGCGGGCTTCACCTTCTTCTCCGGCGGTGCGCTAAAGCCTCGCGGAATGCGCGGCAGGTCCGCGGTTGGCGCGGGAACGTCGACCACCGGCGCGGCCGGCAGCGCGCTCAGCGCCGGCTCCGATTTACGCGGCTGGGGCGGGATGAATGGCAGCGGGCGCGGGCGCGGCGCGGCCAGGTCCAGCGCCAGTTCCCTCGGCGGAACGGCAAGGTGAATCTGGGGTGCGGCCGGCAACGGGCGATCTTCGGCTGGCCGCGCGCGGTCCGGCGGCGGTACGAAGGGACGGACCGGTTTCGACGGCGCGAAGGCCAGCAGGTTGGGCAGCTTGAGAGGCTGGGCTAGCGGAATCCGCGGGGCGGGAACGCGGATCAGTTGCGGCGGGCGCGGCAGTTCGATTTGCCCCGCTACGATCTGTTGCTGAAACTGGCGGACGGCACGGGGTGGTTTCGCGTCCGGGACAATAGCCGGCTTGACCTCAGGCAGTTTCTTGCGCAGGTTGTACCAGATGATATGCGACTCGTAGGGGCGGATCTCACGATTGTATACCGGGCGCGGGCTTTCCGGCGGCGTGAGGGGGCTGAGCACCACAGCCAGAAATGCGGCCAGGTGCAATAGTGCGGAAGCCGCGAATCCGGGCATTCGCCCAAAGCGCGCCCGGCCGCGGCGGATCAGCATCCTCACGCTACAGCTCCCTGCGTTTGCCGCCGAACCCGTTGGTCGGCGCGACCCCCTGCACGCGCTCGATGGCGCGCTGCCGCGGAATGTAATCCGCCAGGTATTGGTTGAGTTGTTTGAGCCGGGAAGCTTCCGACCGCTGCCGCAAGAGCTCGCTCAGAAAATCGAGGTCGGGCAAAACCTGCGCCAGTTGAAAACTGAGCTGCGGGTCGGCCAGGTCGGGCTCGCCGTGGTGGCGTGCGCTGCCCAGTTTCTGCAACGAGTGGAAATGGAGTAGCGCCTGTTTGCGGATTTCGTGCTCCGGCTCGGCTTGGTCCTCATCGTCGAAGTAGTGGACCTCGGCCCGCAGATAGTCCAGCTCCTCATCGAGCGAGAGGATTTCGAATCGTTTCCGGCCGCGCGTCAGAATATCCATGCGGCCGTCGGGGTAACGCTCGATCACCTTTTCCACGGCCACGCTGCAGCCGGCGTCGGCAATGCCCTGGTCCCCGGCGAGCACGATGCCAAATTCGCATTCATCGCGAATCGCTTCTCCCACCATCAGCTTGTAACGCTCCTCGAAAATATGCAGCGGCAACAGCGTTCGCGGGAACACCACCACCTGCAGGGGGAACAATGGGAGCAGCCGCGAAGGCATGCTACTATTATGGCGTTTCTCAGGTAGGGCACGCTTTAGAGGCTGCCGAGAAAGTCCGAAGAGAAAATTCTTGGGCCACGGATGAACACCGATGAACACGGATAAACCAATTCTTTTCAATCTGTGTTCATCTGTGTTGATCCGTGGCCATGATGCTTTTGGCGTTCTTCAGCAACCTCTTTAGCTTGCCGAGACCAAGGGTATGAAAATCGACGGTAGGGTCGCTCTCATCACCGGCGCTTCGGAAGGCATTGGAGCGGCATGCGCCGCGGAGTTTGCGCGCGCCGGCGCGAAGCTGTCCTTGTGCGCGCGTTCCGAAGAAGGATTGCGCCGCGCCGCGGGCGCCGAGGCGCTAATCACGGCCGGCGATCTGAGCGAGGAAAGCGCGCGGCGGCGCGTGGTGGAGCGGACGCTGGAGCGGTTTGGCGCGATCGACATCCTCATCAACAACGCCGGCGTCGGCTTATACATTCCGTCCTGGCAAGCGCCGGATGCGGAAGTGCGCCGCCTGATGGAGCTGAACTTCTTCGCGCTGCTCGGCATGGTCCGCCTGGTAACGCCGCACATGCGGGCGCGGCGGAGCGGAACCATCGTCAACGTGGGATCGATCGGCGGCAAGATCGTGCTGCCCTGGCTGACCGTGTACAGCGCGTCCAAGTATGCCGTCGGCGCGCTCACCGAGGGGCTGCGCATGGAGCTGCGCCGCGATGGCATACGCACCATGCTGGTGTGCCCCGGCTACGTGCTCACCGAATTTCAGCGGCGCGCCGTGGGCGAAGTTCCGCCGCAGATGGTGAAGGGCCGGCGTTTCGCCATCACCGCCGCCCAATGCGCCGCCGCTATCCGCCGCGGCGTGGAGCGCGACGCGCGCACGGTGATGACGCCGCGCGTGGGATGGCTGCTGGTGGCTTTGGCGCGCCTGTTGCCGCGCGCCGTGGAAGCGCGCATGGCGCGCATGAATGGGACGGCATGAATCTACGGCTCAAGCAAACTCCGGGCATCTACCTGTTGGGCTTTATGGCCAGCGGCAAATCCACCGTGGGACGCCATTTGGCGCACCGGCTGGGCTGGAGTTTTTTCGACCTCGACGACGAAATCGAGGCGGCCGAGAAGACCACCATCGCGCAGATTTTCGATACGCGCGGCGAAGCCGAATTCCGCCGCATCGAAAGCGAGATGCTGGCGCAACACGTACACTGGATCGAGCGCGGCCGGGCGGCCGTGGTGGCGCTGGGAGGCGGCGCGTTCATCAGCCCGGCCAACCGCGAGCTAACGGCCGATAATGGCGTGAGCGTTTGGCTGGATTGCGATTTCGACCGAATCGAGCGCCGCGTGGCGCAAGCCTCTCACCGGCCGCTGGCGCGCGATCCCGAGAAACTGGCGGCTCTGTTCCAGGAGCGCCGCGAGATCTACCGGTTGGCCGACGTTCACATCCCCATCGAAACCGACGATCCGGAAGCCGTCGCCGCCGCCATTCTGGCGCACGAATTCCTTCGATGACCCGGCGCGCGCTGCGGCTCCAGGCCGCCCGAATCTTCGGCACTGCGCTGCGCGCGGCCGATCCGCAACAAGCGGCGATGCGCTACCTGGCACGCCGCGATTATTCCCGCTTCCGCCACGTTTATGTAATCGGCGCGGGTAAGGCCGGCGCTTCCATGGCGCGCGCCGCCGAGCGCGCGTTGGGGCGGATGGTGACCGGCGGCCTGGTGAACGTCAAGTACGGCCACCTCGCCAAACTGCGCCGCATCGAGTTGAACGAATGCGGCCACCCTGTGCCGGACCAGCGCGGCGTAGCGGGCGCGGAACGCATTGCGGAGATTGCGGCTGCGGCTGGCGCTGGCGACTTGGTGCTGTGCCTGATTTCGGGCGGCGCGTCCGCGCTGCTGCCGTTGCCCGCGCCGCCGGTCACGCTCGAGGAAAAGCAGGAAGTCACGCGGCTGCTGCTGGCCTGCGGCGCCGATATCCACGAAATCAACACGGTTCGCAAACACCTGTCGGCCATCAAGGGCGGCCAACTCGCGCGCCTGGCATGGCCGGCAAAAGTGGAAGCGCTGCTGGTTTCCGACGTGATCGGCGACAGTCCGGACGTGATCGGCTCCGGCCCGGCCGCCCCCGATCCTTCGACATTCGCGGAAGCCGCCGCTGTGCTGGACCGCTACGGCATTCGCGACAAGGTTCCCGCAGCGGTGCGCACCCGCATCGAGCAAGGCGTAGCCGGCGCGATCGATGAAACTCCCAAGCCGGGCGAAAAGCTCTTCGCGCGCGTCCGCAACACGGTAATCGGCGGCAACGGTCTGGCGCTCGATGCCGCGGCGCGGCAGGCGCGGCAGCTTGGGTTTCGCACGCTGGTGCTATCGAGCGCGATTGCGGGCGAGACGCGCGAGATCGCACGCATGCACGCCGCCATCGCGCGCGAAGTGGCGGAGCGCGGCCGGCCGGTGAAACCGCCCGCCTGCATCATCACAGGAGGCGAGACCACGGTCACGCTGCGCGGCGACGGGCTCGGCGGCCGCAACCAGGAATTCGTGCTGGCGGCGGCGCTCGATATCGCGGGCCTCGACAACGTGGTGGTGTTCAGCGCCGGCACCGATGGCACCGATGGCCCCACCGATGCGGCCGGCGCCATCGCCGACGGAGACACGCTCGGCCGCAAGCCGGACGCCCGCCGCTATCTCGATGCCAACGATTCCTATCATTACTTCGAGTCATTGGGCGACCTGGTAATCACGGGGCCGACCAACACCAACGTGGCCGATGTGAGAATCTTGCTGATTGGGCGGCGTGCATGAGCTTCTGGCGGAAAGATGTAGTTGACTTCGCACTGAGTCACGAAACTGTGCGGCAGATAGACGGGCTTCGGAAGTGGATCGAGCGCGAGCCATCCAATCCGCGGCCCTATTATCACCTGGCGCAGTTCTACCGCATGGAAAACCGCACCGAGCAAGCGCTCGGTTTGTTGCTGGAAGCCGTGCGGTTAGATCCCACGTTCGCCGACGCCCATACCGCATTAGTTGAGATATACGCAGTTAGCGCCGATTACCCGGCCGCCTGGCGTCACGCCCGCTTAGCCGAGCAGAACGGCAATCCGCGCGGCGTCGAGTTACTGAGGCGGCATGGGGTGGGAGAGTGAGACCTAACTCATCATGCGGCGTTTCATGAGCGCGCTGCGGTCCGCGTGGATCTGGGGCGCCAGTGCCGTTCTAATTTTGCTGTGGACCCCGCTGCTGGGCGCCATCCGGCTATTCGACGCCGAGCCGCGGCGGCTGCGGACCGGGCGCTGGTTCCGCAGGCTGGGCCGCGTCCTTGCCAAGGTCAACCCGTGGCGCATTCACATTTCTGGCGATGAGAACCTGCGCGCGAACCAGGTGTACGTAGTCGTGAGCAATCATCAGTCGCTGGGTGACATCCCGCTGATTGCGCACTTGAAGCTGGACACGAAGTGGCTGGCCAAGGCGGAATTGTTCCGTATGCCTGTGCTGGGTTGGATGCTCCGCATGGCCGGGGACGTGCCGATCGACCGATCCGACCGGCGCAAGGGCGCGAAAGCGCTGTTGCGGTGCGCACGATACCTCCGCGAGCGATGCTCGGTGGTTTTCTTTCCCGAAGGGACCAGGTCGCCCGACGGGGAGGTGCTGCCGTTCAACGAGGGGCCATTTCAGTTGGCTATCCGGGAGCAGGTCCCGATCTTGCCGCTCGTGGTGGAAGGCTCCGGAGCGGCGCTGCCGCCAAACTCGTGGATGTTTGGAGGGACCCAGGATGTCTATCTTCGAGTGCTGGAGGCAGTATCCGTCGACGGCTGGAATCTGAAACAGGTTCCGGCGCTCCGAGACGCAGTGCGGCAGAGAATCGTCGACGAGTTGGACCGGCTGCGCGAAAGAAAACGGGCAGCCTCAGGCTGAGCCATTTTTCGCATCGCGAGCGAGGGCAGGTTTGCGTCGACGCTACCCATAGGGCGCGGGACATAGAAGTTGAAGCCGAGGGCGCACGAGTCAGCCCGTCAGGGCGAAAGAGACTAGCCCAGCGCGCGAGCGCTGGGAGAAGCCGTGAACCCATCCAGCCCCGG
>JBELAO010000074.1:0-9436 GCA_049508735.1 Bryobacteraceae bacterium
CGAGTAAATCACCGCCGTGTGACCCAGGCCGCCGAATTTGAGCAGCGCGTAACAGGTATCGAGCGCCGCCGCGAAATCGGCAACCCAGATCAGCGCCAGCACCGGCGACAGCTTTTCCATCGAGAGCGGGTGTTGCTTGCCCACTCCTTCCACCTCGGCGCAAATGATGGATGTATCCGGCGGCACTTCGAAACCGGCCATGCGCGCCAGTTTGGTGGGCGCCTGGCCCACGCATTGCGGGTTGATGCTGAAGTTCGGCATCACCAGCAATTTGCCAAGCGCTTCTTTCTGGGTGTCGGTGGCGATGTATGCCTTGTTCGCCTTGAGCAGCGCCAGAATGCGGTCGCGCAGGCTTCTTTCGGCCACGATGGACTGCTCGCTCGAACACACCGTGCCGTAGTCGAAGCTCTTGCCGGCGACGATCTTGGGAACGGCGTCTTCCAGGTCTGCCGATGTATCCACCAGCACCGGCACGTTGCCCGGGCCGCCGCCGAATGCAGGCTTGCCGCTCGAATAGGCCGCCTTCACCATGCCTGGTCCGCCAGTGGCCAGGATGACGCCAGTGCGTTCATGCCGCATCAGCGCGGTGGTGCCTTCGAGCGTGGCCGTGTCGATGCATTGAATGATGTCTTCGGGCGCGCCCGCCGCCATTGCCGCCTGGTACAGGACGCCGGCGGCGGCGCAGGTGCATTTGTGGGCGCGCGGGTGCGGGCTGATCACGATCGCATTGCCCGCCTTGAGCGAGATCAGAATCTTGTAGAACGCCGTCGAAGTGGGATTGGTGGTGGGCAGAATCGCCGCTACCACGCCCACCGGTACGCCGAATTCGACGATCTTGTCGTCCGGCAGCTCCCGCAGCAGGCCCATGGTTTTCACGCCCCTCATGCGGCGCGGCAGCCAGTCGCAGTTCAGCAGGTTCTTGATGTACTTGTCCGGCGCGTTGCCGTAGCCGGTCTCTTCCACCGCCATCTCGGCCAGCCGGCGGGCGTTGGCGCGCGCCGCCGCGGCGGCGGCTTCAACAATCGCGTCCACCTGTTGTTGGGTATAGTTGCGGTATTTGAGCGATGCCTGGTAGGCCTTGTCGACCTTAGTCCGGACCTCCTGAATGGACAGGAGATCTTTATCGGCAAGCATGGCCCGCTACTTCTTCAGGCCGCTGGTGGGCAGGGCCTTTTCCACTTCCTCGTGCGGGTTGGGAATCACGTGAACGCTGACCAGTTCGCCGACTCGGCGCGCCGCCGCGGCGCCCGCATCGGTAGCCGCTTTGACCGCGCCCACATCGCCGCGCACGGTGACCATCACCAGACCGGCGCCCACGAATTCCTTGCCGGTGAGCACCACGTTGGCCGTCTTGACCATGGCATCGGCAGCTTCAATGGCGGGGACCAGCCCCTTGGTTTCGATCATGCCGAGTGCTTCCATTACATCCTCCAAACGAGTGTGAACTCACTAACCTAACATATTTTCGTCACGAAAATGCCGCACCCGCGGAGCGGGGTGCGGGACATGAAAGTTCGGGGGCATCGGTGGTTCCCCGGAAAACAGCGAGCTTCCGAGCGTACCACCTATGCGTGATCCGTCAAAGGTGTGGAGCGAGCAGCAAGCCCCGGCAGGGGCGAAAGACAATAGCCCAGCGCGTGAGCGCTGGGGACGCAGACGAATCACGTGAGCCCCGGAACGGGGCGCAAGACAACGGCCACGCCCGCTAGCGGACACGCGGTCTCTTGCGCCCCGTTCCGGGGCTGGATGGGTTCACGGCTTCCCCCAGCGCTTGCGCGCTGGGCTACTCTCTTTCGCCCTGGCGGGCTGACTCGCGCGCTCTCGGCTTCAACTTCTATGTCCCGCGCCCGCCGAGCGATACTGATAGGGAATGAGCGAAACCTTGCCGGCGTTCGAGATGGCATTGACCGTTGAGCCCGGCGATATCGACGTGCTGGGCCACGTCAACAACGTGATCTACTTGCGCTGGGTGCAGGACGTGGCAGTGGCCCACTGGACGGCCTTTGCGCCGGCCGCCGACCTGGAGAAACGGGTCTGGGTGGTGCTGCGGCACGAAATCGACTACAAGCAGCCGGCGTGCCTGGGCGACCGGATCATCGCGCGAACCTGGGTGGGCCATGCCAGCCGGCTTCGCTTTGAACGCCATACCGAAGTGCTGCGCGCCGCGGACCGCGCGGTGCTGGCGAAGGCGCTGACTCTGTGGTGCCCCCTCGATGCAGCCACGCGCAAGCCGGCTGGCGTCAGCGAGGAGGCGCGGGCGCGGTTTTCGCTCCCTGCGCCGGAGCCGATAGGCAGAGGCCAGGGCAAAACCAACCGAACATGAGCGGCCACGGATCGACACTTGTGAGCGCCAATCGCAAGCGCAAGCGGCCGGGTGCCTGGGTAGTGGGCTACTTTGAATTCTGCTGCCCACGCGGTGTAGAGACGACGTCGATGGCAATGGCCCATGAGTTGCGGATAGCAACCGCCAGCAACGACAGCATGCCGGCAGCCACCAAGGTGAGTCCGCGTTGGGGGGCGAGGAAGAACAGGACTCCGCCGAATACAGTGAGCCCGTATGCCGCAGATGGAACCACAGCGTAAACGATCCGGTCCTGCAGTCCGTAGTAATTCTTCTTATCGCCTCGTCCAATCAGGAAGGACCCCGAGTAAACTAAGCCGGCGACACCCACGAGGCAAGTGCAAAGAGAGGCCGTCAACCGAGTGTGGTTCGGGAAGGTCAGAAGCGCAGCAAGGTATAGCACAGAAGCGAAATAGATGACGGTGGGAGTGAGGTACGCGCGAATCTTGGCGGTGCCGTCTTTCACGCTTCGCTCAGCGCCGAGCGTGATGATGACAAACAACAGACCGATCAGGGTCGCGGCTGCCGCCGACATGAGGAGATAGAAATTCGCCCATCGCTCCAGTTCATTCATAAGCTCATTTGGGCCGCCGGTTGCTGTGATGGCGCCTGGGATTTGCCGGCCGCTGCTAGAGAGAGCGGGGCACCCGCGCCATCAGTTCCTTGAATTCGGGCAGGTCCTTCAAAGTGGCGAAATCCGGCTCTTCCTCGATGCTCTTTTTCTGTTTGAATCCCTCTTCGAGCGCCTTGCGCAGGTATTGCAGCGCGAGATCGTTGCGTCCCGATTTCGCGTACACCTTAGCCTGGTAGAAATGGTACCTGGCGCGCTCCTCGATGCTGGTCTCTTCGAGAATCTGGCCGACGCTGCCGTGATGCTCGAAAACCTCCGGATCCAATTGCAACGCGGTCTGCATGCATTCGCTCGCGCGCGCATAGTCCTTGCGATTGAACCATGCCCGGCCCAGGTTCTCATAGACGGTGGCGGACCGGACTTCGCCGGGCGCGGTCTTCAGCGCTCGATTGTACCAGTTGATGGCGCGACGGTAATTCTTCCTGGCATAGTAGACGGTGCCGAGATTGTTCAAGGCCTCCATATAGTCCGGTTTCAGCTTGATGGCGCGCTCGTAGGACTTGCGGGCGTTGTCGAGCTGAAGGGTCTGCTGGTAGGCGATGCCGAGCTTATTTTGCACCACCGCATTTCCCGGCGAGCCAGTGCCATAGGCTTCGATGGCCTCGCGGAATTTTTTCTCGGCCATGAAAATATCGCCCCGCGTCTCGCTGGCGAGCGGCGGCGCTTGCGGTTGGGCCGCCGGACCGGGTGTGTCCGGCGCCGCATGGGCCGATGGGGAACTTAAGGCGGCTGCCAGTAGCAGGACCGTCAGCAGGATCGGCATAGGAGAGCGACTCCTTTACCTTATTTGAACACACCCAGCAGGCGGCGCAAGAGGCTCTTTTTTTCCTCCGGTTTTTGCGGGCTCTGAGCTTTCGCCGGAGCGGGCGGAGGGGGTTGCGCCGCCTCGGCCGCGGTCTGCCGCGCCACGCGGCGCGCCACCGCCGCCGGCGCCATGGTCGAGCCGCTTCCCGCCGGGGTATCCGCGGCTGCCGTTGGGTTACCGCCGCCGGTATCCCACCCGGCCACGTTGGTAACGCCCGACCGGCCGCCGTGGAGCGGGCAGGTGCCCACCGGCTCCGTGCCGGCGATGTACACCTCGGTCTGCGTCCTCGGGCAGGCGGGTGTGGCCGGCATCCCGGATTGCGGATCGATCTCCACGCTCACCACTCCCGCCGGCGCGGTGAAGGCTTTGGCGTCGCGATACTCGCGAAAATCGAGTGCACGCTTCATAAACTCCGCCCAGATCGGCGCCGCCGATTTGGCGCCCTCCAGATCCAGATCGCGATTGTCGTCAAACCCAACCCACACCACGCACAACAGCTCGGAGGTGTAGCCGGCGAACCAGCCATCGCGCGAAGTCCCGGTCTTGCCCGCCGCCGGTACACTGAAGCCGTGGTTGCGCACGCCCGCACCCGTGCCGCTGCGCAGCACCTCCTCCAGCAGGTCGGTCATCACGTAGGCTACCCGCGGGTCGAGCACCGCCTTTTGCTCGATCGCGTTCTTATAGATTACCTGGCCCTTGTCCGTGCGCACCATATTGAGGAAGCTCGGCTTCACCCAAACGCCCTGATTGGCGAACATGGTGTAAGCGCCGGCGGCTTCGAGCGGGGTGATCTCATACGCGCCCAGCGCCACCGCCGGAGTCGGATGGATGCGATAGTTCATGCCCGCGCGGTTGGCCATCTCCACCACAGCGTCGAAACCCACCATCTCCGCAACCTTCACCGTCGCCACGTTGAGCGAATGCGCCAGCGCCTCGCGCAGCGTCACGTGGCCGAAGAACTTGTGATCGAAGTTGCTGGGCTCGTAGGGTTTGCCGTCGAACCAGAAAGTGGTCGGCTCGTCTTCCACCATGGTGCTCGGCGTAATCACGTGCGCGGCGCCATCGACCGCGGTATCCATCGCCGCGGCGTACACAAACGGCTTGAAAATGGAACCCGGCTGCCGCTTGGCGAGGACGTGGTTCAACTGGCTCATGCCGTAATTGCGGCCGCCGGCGAGGGCCTTCACCTCGCCCGTGTGCGGATCGAGAGCCACCAGCGCCACCTGCGGCTCCGGCGGCGTCTGACCCCGGAAACGCCACTGCCGCTTGATCTGGTCGTCCACGCCCTGCATGCCCAGCCTGATGGCTTCCTCCGCCGCCTTTTGCAGCCGCATGTCGAGCGTCGTATAGAGTCGGAAGGCGTTGTTCTGAAAATCGGTGTCCAGGAACTTGGCCTGCACCGTGTCGTTCACCATGTCGACGAAATACGGCGCTTCCTGCGCCTGCGCCGCACCCTTGGGGGCGACCACCGGCGCATCCACCGCCAGCGCATAGTCCCGGTCGCTCACGTAGCCGTTCTGGCGCATCATGCTCAGCACCAGGTTGCGGCGCTCCTTCACCCGGTCCGGATGCCGGTACGGATCGAAGTGCGCCGGGTTCTGAATCATGCCGGCCAGCTCCGCGGCCTCCGGCAACGTGATCTGGCCGAGGTCTTTACCGAGAAACGCCTCGGACGCCTCGCCGAACCCGTGGATGCGGAACGAGCCGCGCGATCCCAGGTAGATATCGTTGGCGTAGTCTTCGAAGATCTGTTCCTTGCTCAACCGCTGCTCCAGCTCGAGCGTGATCATCATCTCGGCCAGCTTGCGTTTCCATCGCTTGTCCTGGTCCAGCCACAGCATGCGCGCCAATTGCTGGCTGAGCGTGGACGCTCCCTGCTCCTTCCTGCCCTGCTTCAGGTCCACGTATGCGGCCTTGATGATGCGCGAAGGGTCGAAACCCGAGTGCTGGAAAAAGTGCTTGTCCTCGGCCGAAGTCACCGCATCCACCATCACCCTGGGGATGTCGGCGAACTTCACCATGCGGCGTTTCTCGCGGTTCGGGCCGGAAAGGGAAGTGATGAGCTGCGGCTCCAGTTGGTATTCGTTGCGAGCCGTGTTGTCCTGCAAGGAAACGATAGAGGCAATCCGGCCCCCGGAGAACCTGATCAGCCCCGCTTCCTGGTCAAAATAGGAATCCGGTCCGGGGAAAACCTCGATCGCGTTCGGATGAAGCTGGTAGTAGCCATCCGGGTTGGAACGCGATTCGCCGTAGCCGCTGCGCCGCAGGTCGGCCGCGATGTCCTCCGGCGTCAACTCGTCCCCCACCGCTACCGATTGCGGAGCGGCGTAGATCTTGGCCGTATTGGCGAACGGCCCCAACCGCAGCTTCTCGTCCATCAACTGCGCATAAGTGGCATAGAAATGAATGAATATGCCTAGCGCCAGAATGAAGAATAAGGACCCTCCGATCACCAGCCAGCGCCCTACCGGGCTGAGGAAGAACCGCGCCACTCCCGCCGTCCGCGGGATTCGGACCTGCATTCCTTTTTTAGCCACTTTTTCTAATTGTCTCATGACGGCAAAGGAACTCCCGCTACAGCGGCATCACAACTTCGACTGACATCGATGCACGCCGCCTTCCATCCGTCGATTGCGCGAGGCGGCCCAGCCTTTTCAATGGCTTCGCGGCGTGGCTATAGCATGGCGTGTGGGTTTTGACGCAATGTGATCCGGCGGAGGGATCGGGCCAGCCCGCACCGGCGGCCAGGGCTGCCTATTTATTACCGGACTGTTCGCTCGCAGCGCTCAGCTCTGCCCAATAATCGTCCGAGTGAGCCGTCCACTCCGGGTTGGCCAAGCCGGAGATCTGCAGCTCTTCTTCCTTGAGGGTGCCGTGCCCGTAAGGGCAGATGTACTCGATCCGCGGACGGCCGAGTTGCAGCATGAATCCCCAGGAGCCGGTCGCAACCGGCATGCGCAGGCGGCGCAAGCAGGTGCGGCAGCGATGGCGTTGATCCCAGATCGTCAGGTAAAGAGCTCCCGCAGCCAGCAGAAACCAGCCCATCAAAGCCGCCATACAGAGCAGCTTCAGGTTGCCGCTTCTCAGCGGCGCGAGCGCGTCCGGATGCTTATCGGCGGGGAAAAGCCCCGCAATCCAGATCAGCAGCCCATCGAGCGCCGCAGCCGCGACGACCACCTTCGCGCACAGGTACCCCCAATACCGCATACTTGTTTAGACACCGCGCGCGTGCTTTCGGATTCACCTGGCGGGCGGCCGGTTAAGCAACCGCACGCGGGAGCTTGCCGACAGTCCGCCGCCGGCCTCCTTAGGCTGAACCGGATCTGGAGCATTGTGGAATCCTAGCGGGTTGACATCTGGCGCATAGCCATCAACGTATTGTAGAATCTCGTACTTTACGGGTCATGCTGAAACGCACGCACTTCTCGCTCACCCTTGCAAGTTGGATTCTGATGGTGGGCGTCGTTCCTTGCCGGGCGGAAGCGCCCACAAAACAATCGCTGCGGCAGGCTTGGCGCGCATCCATGTCGCGGAAGCCCTTGCCCAAGCGTGGGTGCTTCCATGCCGAATATCCGGGCACCGAGTGGGTGAGGGTTCCGTGTGTCGATGCGCCTCTGCGAGACCAGTCGGGGACGGAGCCCAGGCCCCATGCCACTGTAGGAAACGGCAACGACTTCGCGGCGCAGTCGTCATCAAGCCACATAAGCGAGGCGATCGGGTCATTTCCCAGCGTCTTCGGCGTCACTAGCGAAATCGACAGCGAAATCAGCACTATATATGGCCCCAACACCCCTAACGCCTTCTCACTCCAGCTCAACTCGAACCTGTTCCCAGTACCCAGTCTTTGCCAGGGGTGCAGGGGGTTCGAGCAGTTCGTTTTTCTAAATTACCCCGGCGGCGGCGTTTCCGGCATTTTCATCGAGTACTGGGTCCTTAGCACCACCTTCCCAGCGGACCCGTGTCCCACAGGTTTTGCCTACTCCTCACAGGCACAAGGCTGCTTTCTTAACACCCCAATGGCGCCATTCAACACGACGATCCAGGACCTGGGCAACCTGACTCTCCTTGCGGAGGCAGGCGCCCAGGGCATGGACGCGGTCAGTTTGTACACTGAACCAGGGGGCGGGCCGGGTGCTCAAATCATTGCGTCGGCCCAGGAGAGCGTGCTCGGTCTAACAGGCAACTGGAACGCCGCTGAGTTTAACGTTTTTGGATACCTAGCCTATACCCAAGCCAACTTCAACCAACGTGCGACGATTGTCGTCCAGCTTAGCATTAACGACGGCACCACAAACGCCCCCACCTGCATACAGACGGGCTTCACGGCCGAGGAGAACAGCCTCACGCTGATGCCAGACAGTAATGTGAGTCCGGTGCCAACCTGCCTTCCCTTTTACGGCGAGAACGCTGGCGGCTCGCCCTTGCCATCGATAGAGTTTTTGGAGAGCAACTACGGCCCGGAAGGGATGTTGGTGACAGCACTGCCGCCGTCATCGGTAACGCCGACCAGCGCCGTGCTGAACGGAGAGATAAACCCCATCGGAACCGAGGGGCTTGCCTGGATCGAGTACAGCACCCAAAACCTTCCAAGTTGCAATTCACCGCAACTCAACGCCCAACTCGACGAGCCCCCTCCTACACCACCCGTCAACGCCGGTTCGGGAGAGGACTACGTGCAATTCTCTGCTCCCATAGTCGGACTTAGCCCCGGCACCACCTACTACTTCTGGGCGTGCGCGCTGGGTGCGCTCTACCAGGCGAACAGCAACGTGGAGAGCTTCGTCACGCCAGCGCTCACGCCTCCGCTCCCCGCGGTTTCCCCGGGCGGCGTGATCATGGCCAGCGCATTCGGCGCCTTTGCCGAAGCAGCGCCAGGAGGTTGGATTGAAATCTACGGCACGAATCTCGCCGCTGGCGTTCAAAGCTGGACAAGCGCGGATTTCAACGGCATCAACGCGCCAACAGCCTTGGGCAATACCTACGTCACGATCGGGGGCCAGCAGGCGTTTGTCGACTACGTTAGCCCAGGCCAAGTCAATGTCCTCATTCCTTCCAATGTGCCAACCGGCCAACAGCAGCTTACCGTGACCACTCCGGCCGGCTCGTCCGCGGCCTACAGCCTAAGCATAAATACTGTCGAACCCGGCCTCCTCGCCCCGACGAACTTCAACGTCGGAGGTGCTCAATACGTCGTGGCGCAGTTCGCGGACGGAACCTATGCGCTGCCCACGGGAGCACTCAATGGAGTTCCTTCACGCCCAGCCGTGGCTGGCGACGTGCTCGTGATTTATGGCGTTGGATTCGGCCCAGTCACACCAGATATCCCGGCAGGACAGCTTGTGGGAGAAGCCAATGCGCTCGCTTCGGATTTCAGCATTTTTATCGGGGGCCTCCAGTGCCAGGTACGGTATGACGGCCTCGCTCCCGATTTCACTGGGCTGTATCAATTCGACATTGTCGTCCCCTCCGGTATTCCTAGTGGAGCCGCGCTGCTTACATTCACTGTAGATGGCGCGAATGGCACGCAGACGTTTTACGTTCCAATCGGAAGTTAAGATTCACCCCGCGCTCCCGGGTGAGCAAGCTTACGCGTGGAACTTGACAGCGTGCGCTCTTCGTCCTTACGCTGAAGGCACTTCCATGCACTCGAACCGTCTGG
>JBELAO010000075.1:0-8859 GCA_049508735.1 Bryobacteraceae bacterium
TCACCCAACAGGATCAATCCCCATGGTCAAAAGCCCCGTGTATTCACCAGCCGCGTGCACAACCCTGTCCTGTTTTGGACAGCAGTGAAAGAAAATAGCCCACGGCGCGAGCCGTCGGGATAAGTCGGCAGTCAGGACAAGCCCCGGAACGGGGCGGAAGAGGCCTTTGCCGACAGCTTCCGCCCCGCTCCGGGGCTGGCAGGAGACAACCACCTGGTTCCACACGGCTTGCGCCGTGGGCTACTGTCTTTCGCCCTTCGGGCTGGCCCGCCGCACAATCGCCATCACACTTCCATTGCCTGGGGTTACAATGTGCGTGTAACTTGGGCCGCCAAGCTACAGGAGATCCGCCAGCCAAAGGCGCATCCGGAAAAAATCGAAAGGGTTTCACGCGGGCCTTTGAAGATCCGATCGCGCAAATTCGACGGCCGTTGCGGACGCCACAAGCGCTACAATCCCGCCACTGACGGTCGGCCCGCGGCTGAGGGCGGTTGCCCGCGGTGCCATCTGCTGTTTGAAATTTGGGAATCCTCGCTCCATCTGAACCAGCTCATCCGCAGGTTCAATCCCCGGCACGACGACCTCAAGAAGCTCCCGCCCAAGGTGCCGCTGCACGACCCCCGCCAGTTGAGCTTGATCGGCGACGGCCTTCTCTGAAAGGCCGTTTCGGCACTAGGATAGAAAGGTGCGATCTCCAGTTCCCGCAAGCCCGGCCGCAGCGGTCTGCAACACCGTGATCTGGGCCGCGGTCTGCGCGCTTTTCTGGCCGGCATCTCTCTTGGCTTTAGGTCAACCACGCTATGTTTTCCCGACCTCAACTCCTGGCAGTTTTCCCATTGTCCACGACAAGTCTGTAGCGGCGGTATACGTGGACCCGAGCGACTTCGCGGGCGTCGCCAGAGCCGCGAACACGCTCCGCGGCGATATCGCCCGAGTCTCGGGTATCGCGCCAGCGCAGGCTCTCGGCGGGCGCGCGACCATCATCGCCGGTACGATCGGAAAGAACGCGATCCTCGACCGGCTGATTCGCGAACGGCGAATCGATGTCTCCGGAATAGTCGGCAAGTGGGAATCGTACCTGATTCAGGTTGTGCCACACCCGGAGTCCGGCATTGACTCCGCGCTGGTAATCGCCGGGAGCGACAAGCGCGGAACCATCTACGGGATTTACGATCTCTCCGAACAGATCGGCGTTTCGCCCTGGTACTTCTGGGCCGACGTGCCGGTGCTGCATCGAGACGCGCTGTTCGTAAGGCCGGGCCGTTACGTGGAGGGAGAGCCGGCGGTCAAGTACCGCGGCATATTCCTCAACGACGAAGCGCCCGCTCTCACCGGTTGGGTGAAGGCAACCTACGGGAATTACAACCACGAGTTCTATGAAAAAGTGTTCGAGCTCCTGCTGCGCCTGAAGGCAAACTACTTGTGGCCCGCCATGTGGAACAACGCGTTCAACGAGGACGATCCTCTCAACGCCAAACTCGCGGACGAGTACGGGATCGTGATGGGCACGTCGCATCATGAGCCGATGTTACGTGCCCAGCAGGAGTGGAAGCGGCACGGGACAGGGCCTTGGGACTATTCGCGGAACGCGGACGTCTTGCGCGCCTTTTGGGAGGAGGGCGTTCGCCGCAACAAGGATTACGAGAGCATCATCACCCTCGGCATGCGCGGCGACGGCGACATGCCCATGTCGCGAGAGTCCAACACCGCGCTGCTGGAGCGCATCGTCGCCGATCAGCGTAAGATCATCGCCGCCGAGGTCAACCCCGATGTCACCAAGGTTCCACAAGACTGGGCGCTTTATAAGGAAGTGCAGGAATATTACGAGAAGGGCATGCGCGTCCCGGATGACGTGACTCTATTATGGTGCGACGATAATTGGGGCAACATCCGCCGTCTGCCGACGCCCGAAGAACGCAAGCGGAGCGGTGGCGCGGGCATCTACTATCACTTCGATTACGTCGGCGGCCCGCGCAACTATAAGTGGATTGACACGAACCCGATTCCCAAGGTCTGGGAACAGATGCACCTTGCCGCGGAATACGGAGCGAATCGCATCTGGATCGTGAACGTCGGCGACCTCAAGCCGATGGAGTTTCCCACCGAGTTCTTCCTGAGCCTGGCCCGCGATCCCGCGCGCTGGCCCAAAGAGAAAACGCCCGAGTTCACCGGGTTATGGGCCGCCCGGGAATTCGGCCAGACCTACGCTAAGGAGATAGCCGATCTGGTCGCGAAGACCTTGAAGTACAATGGCCGCCGCAAGCCGGAACTGCTGGAGCCCGGCACTTACAGCGTGATCGACTACCAGGAAGCGGACCGGGTGGTGGCGGACTACGGCGCCGTTGTTTCTCGCGCGGAAGCCATTGAGCGCGAGTTACCGGCCGAGGCGCGGGATGCGTTCTTCGAACTGGTCCTCCATCCGGCAAAAGCCAATGCAATTGTCACCGCGATGTATGTGGCGGCGGCGAAGAACCATCTCTACGCGGCGCAGGGCCGCGCCAGCGCGAATGACATGGCGGCGCAAACGCGCCAGCTCTTTCAGGCCGACGCGGACCTGACCACGTACTTCAACCACACGCTGGCGCACGGCAAGTGGGAACACATGATGGATCAGACGCACATTGGTTACACATACTGGCAGGAGCCGCCGAAGAACGCCATGCCGCCGGTCACCGATCTTACTGTGCCGTCGTCGTCGTCGATGGGCGTCGCGGTCGAAGGATCGGCTGATGCGTGGCCGGGCAGCGCGGGGCCAGCGGTGCTGCCTGCCTTCGATTCGTACAACCGGCCGCGGCATTTTATCGATGTATTCAATCGCGGGCGCGCTCGGTTCGAATTCACTGCCGTTGCGAGTGCACCCTGGATTGTGCTCAGCGCGGCGCGCGGCTCCGTCGAAAAGGAAACACGCCTGTGGGTGAGCGTCGATTGGGACAAGGCTCCTACGGGATCGAACAAGGGCGCCGTTACTATTGCAGGCGCGGGAGCCGCTCCAGTTGCGGTGGAAGTCGAGGTTTTCCATCCGGATCGGCCTTCGCGGGCGGAGATCCAAGGCTTCGTCGAAGCGTCCGGCTATGTCTCGATGGAGGCGGAACATTACACCCGCAAGGTTGACGCCGGGCCGTTGACATGGCAGCGGATTCCGGATTACGGCCGCACGCTGTCCGCCATGTCGATCTTCCCGGTCACCGCCGAAAGCGTAATGCCGCCGGCGCGAGCGCCGTTACTCGAGTATCGAATGTATCTCTTCGATGCCGGACCGGTCGAGGTGGAAGCGATCCTCTCGCCGACGCTGAACTTTTCTCCGTGGCGTGGCCTACGCTACGCAATCTCATTCGATGACGGGCCGCCGCAGATCGTCGACGCTTTGGCGCACAACGAGCAAAGCGACTGGGAGACATCGGTGAAAGACAGCGTTCGCAAGGTGCGCTCCACTCACAAGTTGGCCCTATCCGGCGTCCACACGTTGAAATTCTGGATGGTGGATCCCGGTATCGTGCTCGAAAAGCTCGTGGTCGACCTGGGCGGCGTCAAACCAAGCTACCTGGGGCCTCCGGAGAGTTTTCACCGGTAGGCGGAGGCGCGGGTTTCGCGCGAAGTGGCGGGAAAGAGTTCCGTCATCGCCACCCAGGTGGCCTGCACGTGAAACCGCATCGGTATTAGGATTAAAAGGTACGATCACAAGTTTCCGAGGACATCCGATGAGTGATAACCGACGCCGTGTCAGCGCCACCTGTGGCATGCTGGCATTTCTGGCTTTCCTGCCGCCAGTGAACGCGGCCGCCCCGGCGATCCCGCTTTCCGGCGAACGCCGTCTCAGCTTCAACGATGGCTGGCGATTCTACAAAGGCGAAGCCCCCGGCGCGGAGAAGCCGGCGTTCGACGATTCCGCGTGGCGCTCCGTCCGGCTGCCTCACGATTGGGCGATCGAAGGTCCGTTCGATCCGAAGGCCAACCCGCACACCGGAGCACTGCCCATCTTCGGCACCGGTTGGTATCGCAAGTCGTTCGCGCTTCCGGCCGGCGCCAAGGGAAAGTACTTCAGCATCGAGTTCGACGGCGCCATGTCCAATTCCAAAGTATGGTTGAACGGGCATGACCTGGGCGGGCGTCCTTACGGCTACATCGGCTTCAGCCTGGACCTCACGCCGTACCTGAATTTCGACGGCGCGGCCAACGTGATCGCGGTGCGGCTGATGCCCGAGGATCACTCGTCGCGTTGGTATCCCGGCGCCGGCATCTATCGCAACGTGTGGCTCGACGTCACCGCACCGGTATATGTCGCCCATTGGGGCACCTATGTCACCACACCCAAGGTGAGCGATGAGCAGTCCTCCGTGTTGGCGAAAATCACGGTGCGCAACCGTTCCGGCAAGGCGGTCGAAGCCATCGTGCAGACCTCGGTGCTCGACCCTTCCGGCATTATGGTGAGCCGCAACGGCAACGCGGTGACAATTCCAGCCGAGGGTCCGCATCCGGCGCCTATGGCCGTTCCTACCACGCTGTTCGTGAATCACACGAAGCGCTGGGATATCGATCATCCCAACCTCTACACGCTGGTCACCGAGGTCCTTATCGACCATCTGGCGGTGGACCGCTACACCACGACATTCGGTATCCGCACCATCGGCTTCGATAAAGACAAAGGCTTTTCTCTCAACGGCCGTCAATTGAAGCTGCACGGCGTTTGCGACCACCACGATCTCGGCGCGCTCGGCGCGGCCGTCAACCGCCGCGCCATCGAACGCCAGTTACAGATCCTCAAGGCTGCCGGCGTCAATGCCCTGCGCACCAGTCACAATCCGCCCGCGCCGGAGATTCTCGAATATTGCGACCGGCTCGGCCTGCTGGTGATGGATGAGGCCTTCGACATGTGGCGCATCCACAAGTCGCCTAACGACTACAGCAAACACTTCGCCGATTGGTCGGAGGACGATACGCGCGACATGGTGCGCCGCGACCGCAATCATCCGAGCATCGTCCTATGGAGCATCGGCAACGAAGTGCCCGAGCAGGACCACCCCGAGGTGGCCGGCTGGCGCGAAGCGCGGCGTCTCACCGGTTTCTTCCATGAGGAAGATCCCACGCGCCCCACCACCTCGGCCTTCAGTAGCTGGGACAAAGCCATCCAGAACAAGTTGGCCGATGAGGTCGATATCCCCGGCTTCAATTACTCGCCCATGCACTATGAGCAGATTCTCAAGGAACACCCCGACTGGATCATCGTCGCTACCGAGACCGACTCCTGCGTCAGCTCGCGCGGCGTGTATCATCTGCCGATGGTGGCTTACGAACATCCCCGGTCGCTTCAGATATCCAGTTATGACATTGTCGCTCCGGAATGGGCCATGTGCCCGGACGTCGAGTTTAGTTACCAGGATAAGTTTCCGCAAGTGCTCGGCCAGTTCGTCTGGACCGGTTTCGATTATATCGGCGAGCCAACGCCCTTTTGGGGCTGGCAGGATAAGGAAGCGAATGACTGGCCGTCGCGCAGCTCTTACTTCGGCTTTATCGACTTAGCCGGATTCCCCAAAGACCGTTACTATCTCTACCAGAGCCAGTGGTCCGCCAAACCCATGGTGCACCTGCTGCCGCATTGGAATTGGGAGGGCAAGGAAGGGCAAGCGATTCCCGTGATGACTTACTCCAACGCGGAGGAAGTCGAGTTATTCCTCAACGGCAAGTCGCTCGGTAAGAAGGCGCGCTTTTCCGATCCTTGGGAGATGCCCGTCAATCCTAAAGTCAGCGAGAACGGTAAGTTCGTTACCAAGTATCGCCGCATCTGGCAAGTACCTTTCGAGCCGGGCGTGCTGAAAGCCGTGGCATATGAGCACGGCAAGCAAGTCGCCATGGATGAAGTGCGCACGGCCGGCGCGCCCGCCAGGGTGAAGCTGGCCGCGGACCGCGCCATTATCCAAGCCGATGGCGACGACTTATCGTTCATAACGGTGCGCATCGAAGACCAGCACGGTAACCTGTGTCCCATGGCCGACAACCTGGTGCACTTCGAAGTTACCGGCGCCGGAACTATCGCCGCCGTCGATAACGGAAACGCCGCCACTACCGAGCCCTTCCAGGCCGATCACCGCAAAGCCTTCAGCGGCATGGCGCTGCTGATCGTGCGCTCCAAGCCCGGCGAGATAGGCAGAATCAAGATCGTCGCGACGTCCGAAGGATTGTCGAAAGACAGCACGGAACTGATCACGAAGCGGCCGAAGTAAGTGGAGCACGTCCCCGACCTGCTTTGGCCTGAGCCCCCTGGCTCGGCAGTCGGACCAGGGGGTCCGACGCGGGCGAGGGCGCCCGCCCCACAAACTAGCGGCAGGTGTTCAATGACGAAATACGAGATTATCCTATACTGGAGCGACGAGGACGGGACGTTTATCGCGGAAGTGCCGGAACTGCCAGGTTGTGCCGCGGACGGACCCACCAGGCAGGAAGCGCTCGGTAACGCGGAGGTCGTCATTTCAGAATGGCTGGAAACGGCTCGTGAACTGGGCCGTCCAGTGCCGAAGCCCAAGGGACGGCTCCTGTTCGCCTGAGGCTCGCCCTACGCGACCCTTGCCAGCGCCTCGCGCACCTGCGCTAGCGTGGCTTCCGCGTCCGGGTGGTCGACGCGAATGACTTGGGCGGTGGGCGTCGTCGGGCGCCAGCGGTCGAACATGCGCGGGGCGGGGAAGCCAGCAAAGACCGAGATCAGCGGGACGCCCATGGCCGCGGCGACGTGCTGGCCGGCGGAATCGTAACCGACATACAAGCTGCTGGCGGCGATCAGCGCGGCAAAGCCTGCGAACGAGCCGTCCCAGAACGTTGGCTGAATGCCGGCGCGGCGGCACGCCCCTTCCACGCGCGCCGCTTCTTCGCCGCCGGCGCCTTTATCGATCGTCAGCGGAAGACCGGTCGCGGCGAGCAGAGCCAGCAGCTTTTCTTCGAATGGATCGGGCAGGCGCTTGGCGGGGTTTTCGCCGACACCCAGGCTGACGGTGATGCCGGCATTCGCTGGCGTTGGCGCGGCGAGCGCAAGGTAGGGGCGGGCGTTTTCGATTCCTAAAGTTTCATGTGCCCAGGCGGCGGCCAGCTCGGGGAGAGACCGACCGATTGTGTAGGTTTCCGGATTCGGCGGCATGACCGCTCCCTGTCGGTCGCGGCTCCGTAAGCGCGTGTGGGCAAGCGGCGCGCGCGGGGGCGCTCCATACGCGCGGCTTTCGAACAGGTAGTATCGCTCGTCGGCGCAGATGGGTAGCAAGCCAAGCTGCGTCAATCGCGAATCGGGATCGAGGACCAGCGCGTCTGCAACGTCGCCTAACGCGCGCAATTCGCTCCACACGGCGAGGCGGCTGCGCAAACTCCCGCGCTGGTACGCGACCGAAGCGTGTTCGATACGCGCGTCGCCGGCGAATAGCTCATAGTTCTTTTGCGGCCCCACGAAGACGATTCGGGCACTGGGGAAGCGGCGCTTGGCCGCGTCCAGCAGCACGCTGGTTACGGCTACATCGGCGCCCAGCGTAACGCGCGAGAGCACGAACACGCGCCGCGGCTCCACGCTGACCGCGCGCACGCACCGCACTCGGCTGTAGCGCGCTTCGAGCGCCGCGGCATCGGCACCGCCGACCATATGCGCAATCGCGTTCGAAAACAGATGCACGTACGCATCGCACAGCGCTGGTTCGAAGCGGTCGGCCAGACCCTCCACCAGAATCGAAAACAGCGCCGGCGCGCACGCCTCTTCGAGCAACTCGGGCGGCAGTGCGGCCGGTGGATCGCCCGCCAGGCACCGCGCCAGCACCTGCTCCGCGACGCTCTTACACGAAGTACTTGTCAACCAGAATCCCCAGCTTTTGCCGCGTGGCCTGGCTCACCAGCTTGCGGTCGGTGATGATGGCGTGGGCCAGCGCCGCGCCGCACTTGCAGGAGCGGCCGGCGGGCATGCTCGCCACCGCGGCCGTTACCACCTTGCACGCGTTCTCCGCGTTCTTCATCAGATTGGCGACGATCTGGTTGACAGTCACCGCATCGTGGTGCGGATGCCAGCAGTCGTAGTCGGTCACCATGGCCACCGTGACGTAGCAGATCTCGGCCTCGCGCGCCAGCTTCGCTTCGGTGAGGTTGGTCATGCCGATCACATCCATGCCCCAGCTTCGATAAACGTTCGACTCGGCCTTGGTGGAAAACGCAGGCCCCTCCATGCAAAGATACGTGCCGCCCGATTTGGCGGACACGCCGGATTCGTCGCACGCCTGAGCCAGCACGCGCGCCAGCTCCGGGCAGATGGGGTCGGCGAAACTGACGTGTGCCACCAGGCCATCGCCAAAGAAAGTGGACGCGCGGCCGCGCGTGCGGTCGAAGAACTGATCGGGGAGAACGAAATCGAGCGGGCGATGCTCCTCCTTAAGCGAGCCGACCGCGCTGAGCGAAATGATGCGCTCCACACCGAGCGATTTCATGGCGTAAATGTTGGCGCGGAAATTGATCTCCGATGGCGAGATGCGATGGCCGCGGCCGTGGCGCGCCAGGAAAGCCACCTGGCGCCCGGCCAGCGTCCCCACCACGAAGTTCTCGGAGGGCACGCCGAACGGCGTTTCGAAAACCGCCTCCTCCTGCGCCGCAAAGCCCGGCATCGAATACAGCCCGCTGCCGCCGATGATTCCGATTTCCGCTTTCACGTAATAATCTCCTCAGTAAGTGCCAACCGCTCGCCGCCGGAAGCAGTGAAAAACCATCTCGAGCCACGGATAAACTTAGCGCGGCCTGTGGCCGCAACCAAAGGTGAAGCGTCCCTCGAGAGCGTATCATTGTGAATTATCCAAAAACACTCTGGTACGAGGAGGGACGCATGACCGAGTTTACATCAAAATACGCTGC
>JBELAO010000076.1:0-8413 GCA_049508735.1 Bryobacteraceae bacterium
GTTGTGCCAGCTTTGTTCGCCGTGTCGATCTGGGCGCAGGACGTCCCTGGCGCCCACGGCGCACCTCTGTCTCCATTTGACTTGGCGCAATCCATCGATTCGGGGACGTCCATCGAGTGGAACCTGATCTGGACGAGACTCGGAAGGTCTGAGGCACCGCCCCAGCTGCTGCCGGAGTGCGGTTCCCCCGCCTACTCGCCCTGTTCCACCGAACTGATCAGCGTACCGAATCCATCCCAGGTGATCCTGTTGGTGCAACCCGACATGCCAAGGGCGGATTTTTACCTTCGCTTCATAAAGAAGGGCACCGGCTGGAAATTCACGGGCTACCAGGCGGCGCCCCTGAAGTACTACCCGAGGCGGCACGAGATGATGCAATTCGCGAATAAACCGTTTCTGAGAGTTTCGGTCCAAGGGGAATCTGGAACCGGTCTTGCTAGTGAGATTGAAGAGTGGTTCGACCTGACGCTGCCGACTTTCGATCCAGTCTTTTCATTCCCCGTCCAGGGACATCGCGACATGCTGCCGCTGGACATCAGCCGCGAAGTTCGCGGCTATGCAACGGAGAATCGCACAAGCGGCGCGGAGGTCATCGATCTGAGCTTGCTTGTCCGATTCTCCTTCGACGGTAAGACCCTGGGCGAATTGAATTTCCTGGGAGTATATGAACGGTCGCCCGGAAGCGCAAAGTTCTCGCTGGGACACGCAACGATACCGAACAAAGATTTTGAGGATATGACCAGGATGTATGAGGGGCCCAAAATCGAGAAACTGCTCGTCTACGTCCTTCCGGAGCTCAAGAAGCTCGCCACGAGCAGCGATACTAAGACGCGCGAGGACCTTAGGCTGCTATTGGACCAGAGTCGGGATACGCCTGAGAAGCGGGAACTCAAGGCGTTGCTGCACGGCAAATGATGATTCGCGCGACTGACTGAGCGCTCGCTATCGCCGTCTCGCCTCGCGTTGCAGCCCACCCGTGCACCAGCATCTTGAGCCGACTCCTTTGTGGCTGGCCATCCCGCCGCCGTGGCGCGGGCAGTCCTGCCTGCTGTGTCGAGATTCATCTCGACATTTCTTTTCTTTCACGCGCGTGGAGATCTGCCGATGCCAAGAACGTCGGCACGACTGCCGACGCTGCAGGCCGGACGGCCCGCGCCACGCGCGCGGGCACGCCTGCATCCGGTTTTTCGCTCGAAGTATCAATAGCTTAGGTGGTTGAGAAGGGCCGACGAGGGCGTCGGCCGCGGACCAGGGGGGTCCGCCCCACAAAGGCGGCGCATCGCGAGTATGCTGTCCCCTCTGCCCTTCGCCCAATGCCATTCAGGGCCGGATTTCGGCAATTCAGGTCCTATTGATTGAAAATAACGGGCTTCGGCACCACACTGTATAGAATGGGGATCAATCTCGGGCTGGACATAGGGGCCATCAGCCTCAAGCTCGCCGCCCTGGGTAAAACCGCCGATCGGGGAATATTGGAAAGCTTGTGTGCGGCTCATCCGGAGTTCCGCCTGACGGAATTCGATGGACGCCCGCTGGTGCTGTCCGATTACCGCCGCATCTCGGGCAGTCCCATCCAATCCACTTACGACCTGCTGGACGAGTTTTACGAAACGGTGCCCGAAGTGCGCGTGGAGGGTATACGCGTCACCGGCTCGGGCAGCCGCACCATCGCCAAAGTGCTGGGCCTGTTCTTCGAGAACGAATTCAAGGCTATCGCGCGCATGATGGCGGCGTTTTATCCGCAGATTCGCACGGTGTTCGAGATTGGCGGTGAAAGCTCGAAGTACATACGCCTGGATGCGACCGGCATCCAGGATTACGATCGCTCCGGCGAATGCGCGGCCGGCACGGGTTCTTTCCTCGACCAGCAGGCGCTGCGCATGCAGTACTCGGTGGAGGAAGTGGGCGGCCTGGTGTGTGGCGCCTGTTCCAGCGCGCGGATCGCCGGCCGCTGCTCGGTGTTCGCCAAGAGCGACATGATCCACGCGCAGCAGAAGGGCTACCAGCCGGCGGAAATCCTGCGCGGCCTGTGCGACGCGGTGGCGCGCAATTTCAAGAGCTCCATCGTCAAAGGCAGGAAGGTGGAATCGCCGGTGGCGCTGATCGGCGCGGTTTCGCAAAACGCCGGCGTCACGCGAGCGCTGGCGGAAGCCTTCAACCTGCGACCGGAAGAACTGCTCATCCCCGAACAGTACGCTTGGTGCGGCGCCATCGGCACGGCGATACTCGAAGCCGAAGAGACACGCAAGCGCTCGATTCTCGAAATTCACCGGCTGGCCCAGCACGATTCCGAAGTCCCGGTGCAGGATTCGAAGCCGCTCTCGACCGAGAACGTGATCCAGTTGCGCGACCGAGTGGGCGTGTACACTCCACCGCCCGATGGCCGGCCGATTCCGGCGTATCTGGGTCTCGATATCGGCTCGGTTTCGACCAACGTGGTGGCGATCGACGAATCCGGGACCGTGATTCACGACGTTTATCTGCGCACGGCCGGCCGACCCATAGAGGCCGTGCAGCAGGGGCTGAGCGAAGTGGAACGGCTCTGGGGCAATCGCCTCGATATTCGCGGCGTGGGCACTACCGGATCGGGGCGCGAGTTGATCGCCGAATTCGTCGGCGCGGATTCGGTCAACGACGAAATCACCGCGCACAAAACCGGCGCCATCCACATATCGAGCACGCTCGGCGGTGAGCCGGTGGATACCATTTTCGAAATCGGCGGCCAGGATTCCAAGTTCATCTCGATTGAAAACGGCGTGGTGGTGGATTTCGCCATGAACGAGGCCTGCGCGGCGGGCACAGGCTCGTTCCTGGAAGAGCAGGCCGAGAAGCTGGGCGTCAGCATCAAGGGCGAATTCGCCAAGCTGGCGCTCAGCTCCGCCAGCCCGACGCGGCTGGGCGAGCGCTGCACAGTCTTCATGGAACGCGACGTCACCGGCTGGCTGCATAAGGGCGAAACGGTGCCCAACCTGGTAGCTGGACTATCATTTTCGATCGCGCTCAATTATCTGAATCGCGTGGTGCGCGGGCGGAAGATCGGGAAGGTGATTTACTTCCAGGGCGGCACGGCGTACAACGACGCCGTCACGGCTGCCTTCGCCAGCGTGCTCGAAAAGAAGATCACGGTGCCGCCATACAACGGGGTGATGGGCGCCATCGGCATGGCTCTCATCGCGCGCCAATGGCACCAGGCCACCGGAGCGCACACCCGTTTCCGCGGTTATGACTTGCACAAGCTGGAACTTTCCAGCCGCGACTTCGTTTGCAAGGCCTGCTCGAACCTGTGCGACATGAAGGAGTTTGTCATCGAGGGGCAGAAGAGCTATTGGGGCGATAAATGCTCCGACAAGTTCCGCAAGCCATCCGTCAGCGGCCGTAAGCCGGTGATCGAGGACCTGTTCGCTTACCGCGACCGGCTGCTCGAGGCGCTGCCCAACGCCGCCGAGGGCCCGTTCCGGGTGGGCCTGCCGAGGGCGATGGCGATGCTCGACCACCAGCCATTCTGGCGCCGCTACTTTGCCGAGCTGGGCATTCCCACGGTGCTGTCGCCGGTGACCGACCCGCGCATTTCGGCCAACGGCATCGAAATGGCGGTGGCGCAGCCCTGTTACCCGGTGCAGGTGGCGCATGGCCACGTGCAGGCGCTGATCAACCAGGGCGTCGATTACATTCTGTTACCCAACCTGGTGGACGCAGATTCCGGAGACAATTCCGGCGCCGCGCACTATTGCCCGTGGAGCCAGACGCTGCCGTGGGTGCTGCGCGCGGTGCCAACGCTCGAACCGCACGCGAGCCGCTTTCTGATTCCGACGCTCCACTTCCAGCTTGGGCCGGCGCAGATCAAGAAGGCGCTGGCGGAAACGATGGGCCGCATCGGTATCCGGCGCCGGGCGAGCGATCACGCGGTGGATGCCGCCTTCGCCGAACAGCGCGGCTTCCAGGATAAGCTGATCGAAGCCGGCCGACGCGCCATCGCCACACTCGACGAAACCGGCGAACCGGGCCTGGTGCTGGCCGGGCGCGGGTACAACATTTATGACCGCGGGGTGAACTGCGATATCCCACGCAAGCTGCGCCACCGCTACGGCGCCAACGTGATACCGCTCGATTTCCTGGTGACCGGCCGCGAATCGATGGCCGGCCTGGGCTCGAACATGTTCTGGATTTCCGGCCGCAAGATATTGGAAGCCGCGCGCCAGGCCGCCGAACGTCCCAATCTGCACATGGTCTACATCACCAACTTCAAGTGCGGGCCCGATTCCTACATCAAGCACTTCGCCCGCCAGGCCGCCGGGGCGCCGCTGCTGATTCTCCAGTTCGACGGCCACGGCAACGATGCGGGCTATATGACGCGCTGTGAAGCCTATCTCGACAGCAAAGGAATTCTGAGATGCTACCAGTCCTCGACCCTGCCCGCGCCTCCGCAGCCCCAAGCGGCCCAGCCGGCGATTCAGTAAGCGGCAAGCGCATTTACATTCCGCCGATGGCCGCCGGCAGCGCGCGCGCTTTTGCCGCCGCCTTCCGCGCCATCGGATTAGACGCCGAACCCACGCCGCCTTCGGACCACCGCACGCGCGAGTTGGGCGCGCGCTACACATCCGGCGACGAATGCTATCCCGCCAAGGTGACCGTCGGCGATTTCATGAAGGTACTGGAGGATTCGGCGGTAGTCCCGGCGCGCATCGCCTTCTTCATGCCCACCGCCGAAGGTCCCTGCCGTTTCGGTCAATATGCGCCTTACCTGCGCCACGTGCTGGACGCGAACGGCTACCAGGCGGTGCAGATTCTCTCGCCCAGCAGCGGGAATTCGTACGACGGGCTGGGCGGCCTGGCCAAGCCGTTCCTGCGCAGCGGGTGGAGGGCATTGCTGTGCGCCGACCTGCTGGAAAAGCTGCTGCTGATGCGGCGGCCCTATGAGCAGGTGCGGGGCGACGCCGAAGCGGCTTACGAAGAGAGCCTGGCCGATCTGTGCCACACCATCGAAAGCACCACGGTCGAGCCGGGCGAGCAATTGGCCGCCATCGAGCAATCGATGCTGCGGGCGCGGGAGCGTTTCCGCAAGCTCGATACCCGCCGCGACCGTGAACAGCCTCTGATTGGCATTGTCGGCGAGATCTTTTGCCGCCTGAACACGTTTTCCAACGAGAACCTGATCGGCTCGCTGGAACAATACGGCGCCGAAGCGTGGCTTTCCGATATCGTCGAATGGGTCTGGTACACCAATTCCGAGGTATTCCGCAAGCTCAAACTGGAGAACCGCATCTGGAGCCTGGAAGCGCTGGGCTCATGGGTGCGGCAGCGCGTGCAGAAGCACGACGAGAACCGCCTGGTGGAGATCTTCCGGGAGGATTTCGCCGGGCGCGAAGAGCCCGATATCTACGAAGTTCTGGAATGCGCGCGCCCGTATCTGCCGCGCGAAGGCGCGTTCGGCGAAATGGTGCTCAACGTCGGCAAGGCCGTCTACCTGGCGAAGAAGGGCGCGGCCGGCATCATCGATATCAGCCCCTTCACCTGCATGAACGGCATCGTCTGCGAAGCCATTTATCCCCAATTGAGCCGCGACCTGGGCGGCATCCCCATCCGCAACTTTTATTTCGACGGCACCCAATCCGACCTGGACCGGGACTTAGGAGTGTATATGGAGTTGGCGCGAAGCTACCGGAAGCGAAGCCAGGCGTCCGCCTGACGTGTCAAGTTACAGCTCCCCCGCTCTTCCCTTTCGGGTGAAAGCACGCAGTGCGCTGGGGGCAGGCGCTCTTATCTGGGCGGGATCGAGTGCGGCGACGGCAAGCTTGACCGTTTTTTTTCAATGAGTTAACTTTTGTACTCGGGCGGAATACTAACGGCTGTAATGTTGCAATTCAGTAAAAAAGGGAGCTTAATATGGCTGTGCCGTTCCTGGTGGTGGCAATCGTCGCGGGGGTATGTAGCATCGTGTTCTGGTACCTCGGCAGCACCTGGTGGAAATATAGAGGCCGCCGGGTGGTGACCTGCCCGGAGAATCATCATCCCGCCGGTGTTACGGTGGATGCGTTTCATGTTATGGCCGGGGCGGCAACGGGCAAGGCGCCACGATTGCGGCTGGACTCCTGTTCCCGCTGGCCGGAGAAGGCCGGCTGCGGCCAGGATTGCCTGCGCCAGATTGAGGCATCGCCCGAAAGCTGCCTGGTTCGCAATATCTTATTGGACTGGTATGCCGGCAAGGATTGCTGTTCCTGCGACATGCCGATCGGCGTATTTACGCTGGCCGGCGCTAAGCCCGCCGTGCTTCGCCCCGATGGAACTTCCATGGAATGGAACGGAATTCCGGCGGAGGAGCTGCAACAAACGCTGGCGGAATCGAAGCCGATCTGCTTCGCCTGCCACATGGCCCGAAAGATGCTAAGAGAACACCGGGAATTGGTTTCTGGTCTGAGTGAATCCACCGGACGGCCCGCCCGGTAGCGGGATACGCCCTGCGGAAGGGAAGGTTGAGACTTGTTTGCGGATCGAGCCACGAAGCTGCTTCGCGAGGTCCGCTTCCTGTCTCTGCCCCTGGCAGGCGCCATGGCATTGTCCGCGCAATCGGTGTCGCCGGTTTCTCCAGCCACCCTTTACACCGAGTTTCAGCAGGCACCGCCGGCGGCGGTGATGGCGGCGATTCGCGGTGAAACGGAGGCCATCATGGGCCGCCTGGGAATCGGGCTGGAGTGGCGCGCGCTGGCGTCGGCAACCGGCAGTGAAGTCTCGGCCCAACTGGCGGTGATCCGCTTCCAGGGCAGGTGCGACGTGAGCGGCCTCAGCCCGCACCGCGTGCAGCCCGGCGCGCTGGGGTGGACGCACGAAAGCGACGGAGTCATCCTGCCATTCGGCGCGGTCGATTGCGACCGCATCCGCACCTTCCTCCAGGTAGACTTGCTGGGCGTGGCGGCCAGCGATCGGGAACTGGTATTCGGCCGAGCCGTGGGCAGAGTAATGGCCCACGAGTTGTATCACATATTCACCCGAAGCCCGCACCACAGCCCCGACGGCGTCGGTAAAGCGGCATATGCGGTGCGCGATTTGCTGGTCGCGCGTTTCGTCTTCGATTCGAGCGAGTCGGAAGAATTGCGCGCCGGCCAGCCGCGGGTTGAGGCTGCGGATACCACGCACTGAGCTGAGGGAAAAACTGCGCCCGCAGGCGCCGTTGGCAGGTCAAGACCTGCCCCACTTCAGGGGCGGGTTTCTTGCACCGGAGGGTCGATGGTTGCCTCCCGTTGCGCGGCGATCAACTGGCGCGCGGGGCCGCGGATACGCTTCCGTTGGGACCAATAGACCACAGCCGCAACCATGCAGATGAGACCGCTCGCGGTGACCGTCGAAGGGGCGCCGATGCGGGCGGCCACCACGCCAGCGAGCAGCGAACCGAACGGCGCCATTCCCATGAACACCATCGAGTAGACCGACATCACCCGCCCACGCAGCTCATCGGGCACCATGCTTTGGATCAGCGTGTTGGACGAGGCCATTTCGATCATCATGCTGAACCCCACCGGCACCAGGATGCCGGCGGACAGCCAGAATGAGCGCGACCAGGCGAATCCGATCAGCGTCGCGCCGAAGGCAAAGGATGCCACCGGCAACCACCGGCCCAGCCCTTTCAGCTCGGTGCGGCTGGCCAGCCGCAGCGCCGCCGCCACCGCCCCTACTCCGGCACAGCCCATCAGCCAGCCCAGTGCGCGCGGCCCGCCATGCAGAATGCGGTCGGCGAAGATCGGCATCAACACCGCGTATGGCATCCCGGTGAGGCTGACCACGCCGAGTAGTATCAGGATGGCATGCACCGGCAGGTTGCGGGTCACGAAGCGAAATCCCTCCACCAGGCTCTCCAGGGGGGATTCGCCGGACGCGACGCGCTCGCGCTCCTCGACGTTCATCAACAATAAGCCGGTGATGACGGCGATATAGCTCACCGCGTTCAAGAAGAAGCACCAGCCTTCGCCGATGGCGGCGACCAGAATACCGGCGATGGCCGGGCCGATCACGCGCGAAACATTGAACATGGAGGAATTGAGCGCGATGGCGTTCATCAGGTCGGCTTTGCCCACCATTTCCACCTGAAACGACTGGCGCGCCGGGATGTCGAACGCGTTCACCACGCCCAGCAACGACGCCAGCACGAAAACATGCCAGACTTGTACGGTTTTGGTGAGGGTGAGGGCCGCCAACGCGAAAGCCAGCAGCATGGAGGCGGTTTGGGTGCCGATCACGATGCGCCGCCGGCTGCGGCGGTCGGCTACGATTCCTCCCAGCGGCGCCAGGAAAAAAATCGGAATCTGGCCCGCGAAACTCACCACGCCCAGCAGCACGGAGGAACCGGTGATGCGGTACACCAGCCACGCCTGGGCGATGTTCTGCATCCAGGTGCCGATGAGGGAAATCAGTTGCCCGCCGA
>JBELAO010000077.1:0-8287 GCA_049508735.1 Bryobacteraceae bacterium
ATCAGCAGACGGGACTAGTCAGCGCAACGGCGGATGGCGCGACAATCACACTGACATACTTGGGAGTATCAGGATCTAACGGAAACCGGATCGGTGTGTATGGCACCGTGTACGGCGCCAACACGGAGTCCTGGGAACCAGCCTCCGCGTGGTTCCAGAACGGTGTTTCGCCGGCCGCATGGCAAGTGAGGCTGAACTTCGCAGATCTCACGGATCTGAATGGCGTCTCGATTCCCGCGGTAAACCTAACGAACGCGCGCAAGCTGCGATGGACTTGGGCGGCGGACATGCAGGCGGCAAACTTCCAACGGAGCGAATTCTCGGTGGTCGTGTCGGATTGGACGGTCACTGGGACTGGCCAGCAGTATCAGGTTGCGGGGCCAGGCAGCCGGCGGATCGAAGACGATTCCGAAACTCTCACTTATGCCGGCACGTGGGTTTCGGAGATAGGGAATTACTCGGGCGGGTCCATACAATCCACGACGCAGCCTGGCTCTGCCGTTGAATGCTCGTATGTTTCAGCGTTTGCTCATACCTTGTACCTGGGCACTCGGGCGCTTGCGGTCGGCGGACAGGCAACGGTGCAAATCGACGGCGGCACACCGACCATAGTCGACCTGGCGCTTGCCGGTGAAGACGTGCTGATGCGGGTGTCACTGGGGCAACAGACCGCGTCGGTCGAACACACCGTCACCATTATGAACTCAGGGACGGCGGGCACCTCCGTGTACTTTGACTTTCTAGAACTCGCCGTTCCGACCAGCAATCTGCCGACGTTCATGGCAATGCCGACGACAGCGGCGGCGACGGACTGGGATACGAACCACTCTTTGGCGCTCGCGCCGGAACGAACGGCGTGGTTGGTCGAGACCTTGGGGCTGCATGGACGGCTGAACCACTATGCCGGGGCGCTGTTGTTCTATGAGTTAGTCTGCCAGGGCAATCAGTACGCCTCAGCGACGATCACATTCGCCGGGCGGCCTTACTTCGGCGCGGGCGGGCAAACTGAGGTTGTGCTGGACGGCACGACCCTGCAACATTGGAATCTGATTGGCGATACGGCCGAAAGCATCGCCACCTGTTTCGAACTGCTGATCAACGCGGGTTCAACTGAAGTTTGGGCTCAAGCTAACGGAGCCAGCCTCACGATCACTTCGCGGCTTCCGGGTTCGGCGGGCAACGGCATCGCTTTAAGCGCCGGCACCAACAGCACACAGTTCACCGCCAGTCCAGCGACGACCGCGCTTTCGGGTGGTCAGGATGGAACATGGCTTACGGATCTAACTGTTGTGCCGCGGATGAACCGCGCGGCGCGGGACTGGAGCCTCAGTTATTTCAAGGCTCTGAGCAGTTATGGCATCAGCGTCACCGCATCGTTCAGCATGGAACTTGGCAATGGAGACCCGAGCACTGGCGCAGGAATTGCCCAACGGTATCCGGACGGCACTGCGTGCACGGTGAGCACGCCAGCTTTACAAACTAACTTCGGGCCGGAGAGTACGGCATTCTGGCAGCAGGCGTATCTCGACATGGCGCAGATCATGTTGAACGCAGGCATTACCCCGTATCTGCAATTCGGTGAAGTGCAGTGGTGGTACACAGCGGCGCATGGCGGGATGCCATTTTACGACGCAGACGCGGCCGCGGCCTTCCAGTCAGCCTACGGGCAACCGATGGCGATTATTCCCAGCCAGAACGCCGACCCGACTTTATATTCAAACGAGTGTGTGTTTCTGCCCGGTCTGATTGGCCAATTCACCCAGGCGATCATGGCATTTATCCGCCAGTCGGCGCCAAAGGCGAAGTTTGAGGTGCTGTACCCGCCGGATGTCAATGACACTCCACTCAACAGGTTGATTAACTATCCTACAGCCTACTGGACGCCGGCGAATTTGGCTTGTCTCAAGACCGAAAACTTCACTTACGCAGGCGATCGTAATTTGGATCTGGCCCGCCAGTCGATTGAGTTGCCGAAACAGCTTGGCTTTCCCGCATCGCAAAGTAGCCATCTGGTGGGGATCAGCGATTACACGACTCCGTGGTTAAAGGAATGGAGCCTGGCGGTAGCGGCGGGAATGGAATCGGTGGTGCTTTTTGCGCTGGACCAGTTGTGCCTCATCGGTTACTCGCTGCCACTGAGCATGAGAGTTGTCCGGGCGAGGTTCATGGGTGGGTAGTTATTGTCGTGGCTGGAGGCCTTCGGCCGCGTGCTGTAGAGCATCTATCTGCATGACCGCTCCCTGTGGCCGCGGCTCCGAGAGTGGCTAACGCTGGTTCGATTTCAGAATCTTCTTGCGCAGGCGAATGGAGGCCGGTGTGACCTCGACTAACTCGTCGTCGCGGATGAACTCGATAGCCTGTTCCAGGTTCAGGATGCGCGGCGGCACCAGCCGGATAGCTTCATCGGCGGTGGAGGCGCGCATGTTGGTGAGCTTCTTCTCCTTGACGATGTTGACGTCCAGATCCTTCTCGCGCGCGTTTTCGCCGATCACCATTCCCTCATAAACTTCGGCGCCGGGGGCAATGAAAATCTCGCCTCGCTCCTGCAAATTGAAAATGGCGTGGCCGGTGGCTCTGCCGGGCCGGTCCGCCACCAGCGACCCGGTGGGCCGCGAAGGAATATCGCCTTGCCACTCGATGTAACCGTAGAAGAGCGAATTCATAATGGCGGTGCCGCGCGTGTCCGTGAGGATCTCGCTACGCAGGCCGATGAGACCGCGCGAAGGGATGTGGAACTCCAGACGCACCCGGCCCGAGCCGTGGTTCACCATTTTGTTCATCTTGCCCTTGCGCGCGCCCAGCTTTTCAATCACCACGCCGAGGAAACCCTCCGGGCAATCGATGACCAGCAATTCGACCGGCTCCTCGATCCCGCCGTGGACCTTGCGGGTGAGGATTTCGGGCTTGCCGACAGCCAGCTCAAAACCCTCGCGCCGCATCATCTCGACCAGAATGGCCAGTTGCAGCTCGCCGCGGCCCATCACCTTGAACGTATCGTGTCCCAGTTCCTCGACGCGGATGGAAACGTTGGTGAGCAGCTCTTTGTCGAGCCGCTCGCGCAGGTTGCGTGACGTCACCCATTGTCCCTCGCGGCCGGCGAAAGGCGACGTGTTGATGGTGAACGCCATGGCGATGGTCGGCTCATCGATGGCGACATGCGGCAGCGGCATTGGGGTTTCGACGCTGGTGACGGTCTCGCCGATGGTGATGCCTTCCACGCCGGCGATGGCGAGAATGTCGCCCGGCCGGCCAACCGTTTCGTCCACGCGCTTGAGCCCCTCGAATGAGTAGAGCTTGGTAATCCTGGTGGTCTGGAGCGATCCATCGCGCTTGGCGACAGCCACCGTGTCGCCGTAATTGAGCGTGCCGTGAAAGACGCGGCCGATCGCCAACCGGCCCAGGTAGTCGCTGTAATCCAAATTGGCGACCAGCATCTGCAGAACCTCATCGGGCTCGCCCACGGGCGCTGGAATATGGGCCAGGATGGCGTCGAACAAAGGGCGCAAGTCGGTGGAGGGGTCGTCGAGCGACTCTTTGGCCACGCCGGTCTTCGAGATGGCGTAGAGCACTTTGAAATCGAGCTGGTCCTCGGTGGCATCGAGATCGATGAACAGGTCGTAAATCTCATTGAGCACGTCCTGGCAGCGCGCGTCGGGACGGTCGATTTTGTTGATCACCACGATCGGCGGCAGATGCGCTTCGAGCGCTTTGGAAAGCACGTAGCGCGTCTGCGGCAACGGTCCTTCGCTCGCGTCCACCAGCAGCATCACGCCATCGACGATCTTGAGCGCGCGCTCCACCTCGCCGCCGAAATCGCTGTGGCCGGGCGTATCGACGATATTGATTTTGACGCCCTGGTAGCGGACGCCGGTGATCTTACTGAGAATGGTGATGCCGCGCTCGCGCTCGAGATCGTTGGAATCCATGATGCGCTCGACGGTCTGCTCATTGTCGCGGAAGATGCCGCTCTGGTGGAGCATGGCATCGACCAGCGTGGTTTTCCCGTGATCGACGTGGGCGATGATGGCGACATTGCGGATGGCTGTATTGCTGATCTTCATCGATTGATTTCGGTTGGAAGAGTTTCGGGCGCCGCCGGTGGCGGGCCGCGAACTTTCAGTTTAGCATTGTGGCCCCCGCGCGCGATGGATTTGTCATGATAGGGCCATGCGAGTTCGTGAATTGGCCGAGTGGCTGAGCGCCACATTTGAAGGCGACGGCGAGAAGGAACTGACGGGCGCGGGGGCGATTGAATCGGCCGGCGCATCAGAGCTGGCGTTTGTCGGCGGGCGGAAAGCCGCGGCGCAGGCCGAAAGCTCGCCGGCGGGTTGTCTGCTGGTGCCGCTCGATTGGCCGAGCCCGTGTTACCGCACGGTGATCCGCGTGCCGGAACCGCGCACGGCGTTCGCGCGCGCGATGAGCCGCTTCTATCCGACGGCGGAAATCAAGCCCGGCGTGCATCCCACGGCGGTGGTGGGCGCCGGCGTCGAACTGGGCGCGCTGGCATACGTGGGACCGCACGCGGTGGTGGGCGACGGAACGCGCGCCGGCGTGGCTGTGAGCATCGGCGCGGGCTGCGTGGTCGGCAAGCGCGTGGTGTTGGGCGACGGCACCGTGCTCAATCCCAACGTCACCATATACGACAACGTGGATATAGGCCGCGGCGTCATCATTCACTCCGGCGCGGTGATTGGCGCGGACGGATTCGGCTACGTCAACGAGCACGACCGCTGGCACAAGTTTCCGCAGGTGGGGCGCGTGGAGATCGGCGACTTTGTGGAGATTGGCGCGAACTGCTGCATCGACCGCGCCGCGCTCGGGGTGACCGTGATCGGCGAGGGAACCAAGCTCGACAACATGGTGCACGTGGCGCACAACTGCCGCATCGGCCGCCACGTGGTGGTGGCGGCGCAGACCGGGTTTTCCGGTTCGGTGGTGGTGGAGGATCACGCCGTGATCGGCGGCCAGGTGGGGATTGGCGACAAGGCGCGGATCGAATCGCGGGCCGTGCTCGGCTCCGGCTGCGGGGTGCTCACGTCGAAGGTGGTGCATTCCGGAGAGACGGTGTGGGGCACGCCCGCGCGGCCGCTGCGCCAGCATCTGGAGCAGCTCGCCAACTTAGCCAAGCTGCCGGAGCTGCGGCGCGAGGTGTTGGAGCTGAAGCGGAGGGTGGCGGAGTTGGCGCGGTAGAGCGCGGGCAAACTGCCGGCGTTCAGCGCCGGAAAATGACGTCCTGGTCCTAAAGAAAATGGGAAACACGTAGCCTGGCACGGCTTTTATGGCACGGCTTTTGAGAATAGGAGAGCATTGTGGCTGCCAAAATCCTAATGGTTCTTAGCGCAAGCATTGTCTTCGCCCTCGGAGCCATTCACCTCGTCTACACGTTTAGCGGACCAGAACTCACGCCGCGTGACCCTGCGCTGCAAGTGGGCATGAATCGGGTTTCGCCTGTCATTACGAAGGAAACAACAATGTGGCGGTGCTGGGTGGGCTTCAATGCAAGCCACAGCATGGGACTTATTTTGTTCGGCTTAGTTTTCGGATATCTCGCATTCGTTCACGGCCAACTCCTCTTTCGGTCTCCGTTTCTGCTCATTGTCGGGTTCGCAATGCTTGCCGGTATTCTTGCTCTCTGCAAGGTTTACTTCTTCAGTGCGCCTTTCACAGGCATCGGTGTGGCTTTGGCCTGCTACGTCGCCAGTGTCGTGCTATCGCGGACCTAACAATCGGAGCTGGGGATCTTGAAACTTCTGAACTGCGTCTGGACCGGGAGTGGGTCTGGCCCCAGATTCTTTTGAGATGAGCATCGCTTCGATGCGGAGTTCCGTCGGGAAAAATCGCGCGGATCAGGCTGGCGCTCTTCCCCAAGCCTGCGAGGCCTCTGCGGGAAACGGTGACTCGGTAGCAAGATAACCGCTCCCTGACGGTCGCGGCTCCGATAGGTCACGAGCGCGATCGGAGCCGCGGCCGTCAGGGAGCGGTTATGCAGGTATCGCGAAACCGATCCAAGACCTGCACCGCGTGGCGACGGCCCTGGGGGAAGGTCAGGCGACCAGACTGGATGTAGCGCCCCCCCTACATCACCCTTAGCGCGCTCGGCCCTGGGATTGTTCTCACCCAGGAGTTCATTTCGCGTTCGTTTTGCAGTAAGTCGCGCAGGGTGGCTTTGCCGACTACCTGGTCCACCGCGACCTGCACGGCGCGCCAGAGCGAACGGACGGAGCAATCTACCGAGCGCGTGCAGATGGATGCCTGGCCGGTGTGGCTGTCGCAAAAATCGCTTTCGAACAAGCGGCCGCCCAGCGCGTCGAGGACGTGGCCGATGACGATGGTCCCGGCCGGGCGCGCCAGCTTATAGCCGCCATCCTTGCCGCGCGCGGCTTTGACGAAACCGCCTTTGCGCAGCACGCGCAGTATCTTGGCGGCGTATGCGGGCGAGACGCCTTCGGCCTGGCTGATCTCCGGGATCGTCAGTCCGCTGCCGGCTTCGGTGGCATATGCCAAGCGCACCAGGCAGCGCACGCCGTACTCTTCATTGGCGCTCAGCTTCATCCGCGCATCCTCGCAATGGGAATGAGATCGTCGATGCCGAGCGCCAGCTTGGCGGCTTCCGACATGCGGTCTTTCGACCAGGGCGGATCGAAGGTCAGGTCCAGCTTGACGCTCGCGACGCCCGGTACGGCGCGTGCGCGGCGCTCCACTTCGGCGGGCAGCGAGCCGGCCACCGGGCAATTGGGCGCGGTGAGCGTCATGAGGATGCGCGCGTTGCCGCCTTCATCCACATCGAGCGAATAAATCAGACCGAGCTCGTAGATGTTGACAGGCATCTCCGGGTCATAGACGCTGCGCAGCGCGGCGACGATATCGTCCTTCAAGCTCATTCGGTCTTCAACCTTGTTCAGCCTTCATGCCACAGTTGGCAGGCGGAAGCGCCTGCCCCACCTTGGTTCGGACCGTAAGTGGGGCAGGCGCTTCCGCCTGCCAACTGTCAGGTTCGGTCTTCAATCTGGTTCAGTCATCGAACTCATTCGGTGGTAACCGGTTCTTCCTTGTTTTCGAGCGCCGATTTCAGCGTGTGCCATGCGAGGGTCGCACACTTGACGCGCGCCGGGTAATCGCGCACGCCGCAGAAGACCACCAGCTTGCCCAGTTCCTGAGTCACCGGCGAATCGGTGGTGAGCAGGTCATGGAACCGCTCCAGCAGCTTGAGCGCTTCCTCGCGTTTGAGGCCCTTCAGGCTTTCGGTCATCAACGATGCCGAGGCGGTGGAGATGGCGCACCCGCTGCCGACGAAGCTGGCGTCTTCGACGACGTCATCCTTCATTTTGAGATACAGCTTCAATTTGTCGCCGCAGAGCGGATTGTAGCCCTCGGCCTGATGGTTGGCGCCGCCCAGAACGTGGCAGTTCCGGGGGTGCTTGCTGTGATCGAGAATAGTTTCCTGATAAAGGTCGTCAACCATTAGCTGAAGACCTCCTTTACTTTGCGCAGGCCAGCGACGAGCGCGTCGATTTCCTGCACGGTGTTGTAAAACGCGAGCGAGGCGCGCGTGGTGGCGGGCACGCCGAATCGGTCCATCACCGGCTGCGCGCAATGGTGCCCGGTGCGCACCGCGATTCCCATCCGGTCGAGCACCGTGCCGATGTCGTGCGGATGAATGCCCTCGATCACGAACGAGAGCACGGCCGCTTTCTCTCTCGCGGTGCCGATCATCCGCAAACCGGGAATCTGTTCGAGCGCTTGCGTGCCATATACCAGGAGTTCGTGTTCGTAAGCGGCGATGCGGTCGAGACCGATGTGATTCAAGTAATCGACCGCGGCGCCCAACCCGATGCCGCCGGCGATGTTCGGCGTTCCAGCTTCGAACTTATAGGGCAAGTCGGCATAAGTGGTCTTCTCGAGAGTGACCGTCTTGATCATATCGCCGCCGCCCTGATACGGAGGCATGGCGTTCAGCAACTTACTCTTGCCGTATAAGATGCCTATGCCGGTCGGTCCCACCATCTTATGGCCCGATATCGCGTAGAAATCGGCGTCGAGCGCCTGTACGTCCACCTTCAAGTGCGGCGCCGCCTGCGCGCCATCGATCAGCGCCAGCGCGCCGGCGCGGTGCGCCATCGAGATGATTTCAGCAACCGGGTTGATGGTGCCGAGTGCGTTGGAAACATGCGTCACGGCGACTAACTTCGTGCGCGGGTTGAGCAGCTTTGTATATTCCTCGAGGATGAGCTCGCCGCGGTCGTTAATGGGAATCACGCGCAGCTTCGCGCCGGTCGACTCGCATAGC
>JBELAO010000078.1:0-7780 GCA_049508735.1 Bryobacteraceae bacterium
CGAGGTGGTGGCCGGCGTGGTGTACGATCCCATTCATCAAGAGATGTTCACCGCCGAACGCGGCGCCGGGGCGTACCTGAACAACCGGCGGATTCACGTTTCGCAAATCCAGCGGATGGCCGAATGCCTGGGGTCCAGCGGATTTCCGGCGCGCAAGCGGGATCACAACGTGAACATTCACTTCTATTACCAGATGGCGATGGCCTCGCACGGCGTGCGCCGCACCGGGTCGGCGGCTCTCGATCTGGCATTCGTGGCGTGCGGGCGGCTGGACCTGTTCTGGGAATTCGGACTCAAGCCTTGGGACGTGGCGGCGGGCACGCTGCTGGTGACCGAAGCCGGCGGCCGCGTTTCCGACATGCGCGGCGCGCCGCACAGCGTGACCGAATCCGACCACGTATTGGCCGACAACGGCGCATTGCACGGCGAAGTGCTGGAGGCTTTCGGCGAGGTTTTCCAGGGACGGTTGCGCGTGCCGCTGCCGCCGGTGCCGTAGGGCCGGCAAGAACCGATCGTCTGGCCTGCCGCCGCGGCAATCTCCTCGCTCCTTATCCCCACATAAGCATTTCAAATGAACGGGGCCCGGTGCGCTTGGTTACACTTGTGGTCGCGAGTTTACCAGTGGTGCGTCTCAGTTATGCGTGCGGGGCCGTTGCGCCCCTGCTTGAAAAGACGATTTCGCAGGCGCTGCACGATGCCGCCGCGAAATTCCCGGATCGCGATGCGCTGGTGGTGCGTCATCAGAACATTCGGATGACGTGGCGCGAGGTGGACGCCGAAACCACCCGCGTGGCGCGCGGCCTGGCCGGGCTCGGCCTGCGGCCGGGCGACCGCGCCGGCATATGGGCCAGCAACTGCGCCGAATGGGTGCTCTTGCAGCGCGCCGCGGCGCGCTCCGGCGTGGTGCTGGTGAACGTCAACCCGGCATACCGCTCGTATGAGCTGCGCTACGTGCTGCGGAAGTCCAGAATCCGCGCGCTGTTCCTGCATGAGAAGGACGCGCGCGTCAGCTATCGCGACATTCTGGAGGAATCGCGCGCCGGCGAAACGCTGGAGCTGGAACACGTCGTCTGGCTGGGCTCGGACTCATGGGAGGCCATGCTGGCCGGCGGCGCAGACTTCAACGAGCGCGGCGTCGGGCCGCACGACGTCGCCAATATTCAGTACACCTCCGGCACCACCGGCTCGCCCAAGGGCGTCATGCTGACGCACCACAACCTGCTCAACAACGGGTTGGGGATGGCGATGGGCCTCAAGGCCACCGAGCACGACCGCATCTGCGCGCCCGTGCCGCTGTACCACTGTTTTGGATCGGTGATCGGGTCGATGGTCTCCCTTTCGAGCGGCGCGGCGCTGATCCTTCCTTCGCCGCAGTTCGATGCGCGCGCCACTCTCGAGGCCGTCCACGACGAGCGCGCCACCGCGCTTTACGGCGTCCCCACCATGTTCATCGCGCAGTTGACGCACCCCGAGTTCGCTCGTTTCGATCTCACCAGCCTGCGCACAGGCGTGATGGCCGGCGCGCCGTGCCCCATCGAAACCATGCGCCGCGTGGTGGAGCGTATGCACATACCGGAGCTGACCATCGTTTACGGCCAGACCGAAACTTCACCGGGGTTGACCATGTCGGCCGCCGACGATCCGCTCGAGCTGCGCGTGACCACGGTGGGCAAGCCGCTGCCCAACACGGAGATTCAGATTGTCGATCCGCGGACGGGCGTGCATCTGCCCATCGGCGAGTCGGGCGAGCTTTGCGCGCGCGGCTACATGATCATGAAAGGCTACGATCAGGACCAGGCGGCCACCGAGGCTGTGATCGATTCCGAGGGCTGGCTGCACACTGGCGATTTGGCTGCCATGCGCCCCGATCATTATTTCAGCTTCAAGGGGCGGGCCAAGGACACCATCATTCGCGGCGGCGAGAACATTTACCCGCGCGAAGTGGAGGAATTCCTGCACACCCACCCGGCCATCGCCGACGTCTATGTGGTGGGCTTGCCCGATGCCAAATTGGGGGAGACGGTGGTGGCGTGGATTCAACTCTCGCCCGGCGCCACGGCCACCGAAGACGACATTCGCAATTTCTGCCGAGGCAAGATCGCGTATTTCAAGATCCCTCAGTTCATCCGCTTCGTCGACGGCTTCCCCATGACGGTGACCAAGAAAGTCCAGAAGTACCTCATGCGCGAGCAGGAGATTCGCGAGCGCGGTCTGGAAGATGTAGCCCGCGAAGCCACCGCCTGAACCTGCCGATTGCGGCTACACCAGCCGACTACCCGAGCGCGGTTCCATAATCGGGAGTCGATTCGATCGAAGAACGCTACGCTTCCCCGCCAGGCCGGTGCGGCGGTGAAGCTCCCTCGCTGAGTTGGCGCAAAAGCACGCCGAACAGGAGCAACGCCGCAATGGGTGTCACCGAAGTCCAGGTGTAGAGCGTGGCTGGCGAGGCCGCCGACCAGCCCGCGTGCTGCGCGTAGTATGCACGCAGGACTTCCCGCGGAACCTGATACAGAAGTGCCCCCAACGCCACCGTGCAGCCTCCCAGCAGCCACCTGCGCCGCCTCACTGCGTGACACAGCAGCAGGGCCAGCCCCGGATATTGCAGCATCTGATAGTGGTTCCAGGAAATCGGCGATGCCGCCACGCCCAGCGAAATCAACGCCGCCGCGGCCCAGGGCGCTTGAGCCTCGCTGAGTCTCCCGCGCGACACCGCGACCAGCGCGGCCAGCCCGCCGAGCAGCACCCCCGCCGCAACGCCGGCCGACAACCATCGTTGGCCGCGTGGCAGATGAAGGCCCTCCGTGGTGTTGCCGAACTCCCAGCTGCGTGGCAGCCTGGTCGGCGAGACGGGGGGATCGGCTACGCGCAGCGCGACCGCCGGGAGAGACCAGTTCAACACCGCCGGCGTGCCCATCCAATAGTCGGCATGGACGGGAGCAGCCGGTCCCGACTTCCAGTGCGAGATCACGGCGGAAGGAGCCAGCACGAGCGCGATCGTCACCGCGGCCAGCACCGCGGCGGCCCGCCCATCGCGGCGCAGCAGCGGCACCATCGCAACTACGCCGGGGATGAACTTCAAGGAAAATCCCGCTCCCAGCGCCGCGCCCTGCCCTGCCGCCGCACGCCAGTATGCCAGCACCAGCAGAAGCACCAGCAGCGGAGACAGTTGCCCCAGCGCCAGGCTCTCCCACGCCGCGCCGCCCAGCGCCCAAACACACGCCACTGAGCACGCCGCCGTCCCGTCGCGCCCCAGCGCGCGCCAGGCGAGCACCGCCGCCAGCAGCAGAAACGCCTGCGAGCTCCAGAACCAGATTCGCCGCGCGGTCACGTAATCGGTGAGCGCCAGCGGAGCAAACAGAAACGCGACGGCCGGCGGGTAGTCCAAACCGGCATCCGCGTAGGGGCTCTGGCTTCTGAGGACGTATCCCGCGGCACGGTAGTAATGCTGGAAATCGCTGGGCGAATCGGTGATGCCACCCAGTCGATCCCCGACATTCACCTTGACATAATAGGCAGCGCAGCCCGCCAGAAACAGCACCATCGCCGGCCATTTCAGGCGCGCCACTCCCAAATTATAACCCCGGTGGCGCAGGTCCCCGACCTGCGAACCCCGGTTTCGGAAAGAAGCTTACCAAAAACAGAGGCTAACCCCTTTGTTTTCGCGGAAAAACGGTAAGATTCTTACCGAAAGCGCTCGCGAGGCAGGTTGGTGACCTCTTTAGCAATTTCCGGCGCGGCAAGCGAGAATAGCTTTGTGGCCGCTGAATCCGTCCCTCCGCAACCGCCCGCGAAGCGAACTGCGGCGCTCGTCTACGCATCGCTTCTGGCGGATGTGGCCCTATTCTTCCATAAGCCTCTGTTCAGCGCCGCCTATGTTTTCCCCTGGGACTTCCGCGGCGTCCAACTGCCCATGCTCACGTTCCTGATGGACCAACTCCACCAGGGCCACTTTCCGCTCTGGAACCCGTTCAGCTATTGCGGATACCCCGTCTTCGCGAATATCGAAGCGTGTTTTTTCCATCCTCTGATTCTCGCCGCAGCATTCATCGCAGGCCATACCTCGCCCGATAGCCTTCCCAAGCTGCTCGAATGGGCCGTCGCCTTGCAAGTGTGGGCGGCAGGCATTGCCGCCTATCATCTCTTCCGGAACCTCGGCGCCGGCAAGATCCCCGCCTGGACCGGCGCCGTCATGTTTCAAACCGGCGGATATTTCGCCTCCCGCGCCGAGCACATCGGAACCATGATGGCGGTGGCGTGGATGCCGCTGGCCTGGCTGGCCGTTTTCAAGCTGCGCCGGGAGTTCCGGCCCGGCTGGCTGGTGGCGCTCGCGACCGCGTTGGGCTTGTCCGTTTTGGGCGGCAGCCCGGCGGCCACCTTCGCAGTCTTCGCATCGACGGCAGCGCTGGCTGCGGTTCTCATCCTGTTTCGGCTGGCGCGGCCCCGCGTGCTCATCGGCACGGCCTGCGGCTGCGCGCTGGCTCTTGCGCTGGCCGCGGTCGCATTGCTGCCCGCCGCGCAGCTCACTGAGCACAGCGTCGCCAAGTACCGGGCGGACTGGCTCGGCAAAGGAGGCGGCTTGCATTGGGAAAGCCTGGTGTCGCTGGTTTCACCCGATCATTATCATATCTTCGACATGGGCCGGTTTCACGGCCCCGGCGACCCGACTTTCCTCTATCTCTATGTCAGCCTTGCCGGGTTAGCGCTGGCTATCTATGGTCTGACTCGATGGCGCAATCGATACGCAATGGTACTCGGAGCGATGGTCCTGTTTGGCATCCTCTTTATGTTGGGAGAACACACTCCTGTCTGGCGACTGATCTATCCGATCCTCCCCGAGCAAGTCAGGCTTGGCATCCACCCTGAGTACACATACGGCATGGTAAGTCTGGGCCTCGCCGGATTGGCGGCGATCGGCCTGGACTCGCTTCGCGTCCCCAACACCGCCCGCTTGGCGATTGGAGCCGTCATTGCCATCGACCTGTTTCTGGTTGGCTCGGGCCGGCCCATGAACTGCGCTTCCATCGACCAAACGCCGAACGTGACGCACGCGGAGTTCGAAGGCAGTCCCGCGCTGCTCGACGAAATCCGGCGCTACGCCGATCGCGACTATCCGCCGGCTCGAATCGATGCCGTGGATAGCGGCGCCGACTGGGCCACCAGCGGGCCTGTGATCCAAGTGCCGACCGCCAATGGCGCCAGCCCCATGGCATTGGAGCACGCCATTCAGTTGCGCCTGTTTCTCCATCCGGGCGACCGCTGGGGTTGGTATTATCCGATCGAAAACCTCGATTCGCCGGCGCTCGACCTGATGAATGTGAAGTACCTGGTCGCCAGCCAAAGAGCTGCCGGCCGCCTGCGCTCGCTGCCGCGGTTTCGCAGCGTGGAAAGCCTGCCGCTGGGCCTCGAGTTATTTGAGAACTTGTCGGCGATGCCCCGCTTCTTCTTAGTGAATAAAATCTGGCGGGTAACATCGGACCAGGAAGTCAGGGAGTTAGTCGGGCGCCAACGGGCAAGTTTCCGTGACACCGCCCTGACCAGCCAACCGATAACCGGCCTCAGTGCCGCTTCCGTCGCCGGCGCAGTTCAGGTAATCGATTACCATCCGGATTCGCTCCGCCTTTCCGTGCGGACTCCACAAGCGGCGTTTCTGGTGCTGGCGGAGAACTACTATCCGGGGTGGCGCGCCTGGGTTGACGGTGTTCCCGTCGAGATCGTTCGCACGGACATTGCGTTTCGCGGCCTTGTGGTTCCGGCCGGCGCTCACGAAGTTGCGATGCGGTTTCAGCCGGCGATTCTGCCCGTGTCGCTCGCGATTTCGCTGGCGTCCCTCCTTCTGTTGTGCGTGCTGGCGGCATGGCAGCGATTGAAGGCCATGAGAGTTGCGTGCGAGGCCACAAATGGGGCCAGCCCGGAGGGCGAAAGACAATAGCCCACGGCAAAGCCGTGCGGAATCTGGTGGTTTCCCGCCAGCCCCGGAACGGGGCGGAAGATCGTTGGCGAAAGCCTCTTCCGCACCTTTTCGGGGCTAGTCCTCGCTACCGACTTATCCCGACGGCTCGCGCCGTGGCTATTTTCTTTCGCTGCTACGGAGCTCAAAGGCACGCCTGACGTTGGAAAGAGATCTTATGTCGTGCACCGATGAGCGTCCAGCGTTGGCTCGCGTGTTCTACACTGAAGTTCGATGCTTTCCGCAGCCGCCAAGGAGCGGATCTCCGCGCTGCTCGGGCCGCGCGGCTATCTGGACCAGCCCGAAGACCTGGCGCTTTATGAGTACGATGGCGGCCAGGACCGGCATCCGCCCGACGTGGTGGTTTTCCCGCGCACCGCGGCGGAAGTCGGCGCTCTCGTCCGCATCGCCAACCAATTCGGCATGCCCATCGTCGGCCGTGGCGCGGGAACCGGCCTTTCCGGCGGCGCCATTCCGCGCCAGGGCGGAATGATGATCGCCTTCGCTCGTATGAACCGGATCGTCCAGTTGGATACGGCCAACGAGCGCGCCGTGGTCGAACCCGGAGTGGTCAACCTGGATGTCACCGTAGCCGTCGAAAGGGAAGGCTATTTCTTTGCGCCGGATCCCTCCAGCCAGCGCGCCTGCACCGTGGGCGGCAACGTGGCCGAAAACGCCGGCGGCCCGCACACGCTGGCTTACGGCGTCACTACCAACCATGTGCTCGGTTTGGAACTGGTGCTACCGGACGGCAGCGTGGTCGAGACCGGCGGGCTGCCCGATCTGCCCGGCTATGACCTCACCGGCCTGCTCACCGGCTCGGAAGGCACGCTAGCCCTGGTGACGAAAGTTACCCTGCGATTGATGCGCAAACCGGAGATGGTGAAGACTGCGCTCGCGATTTATTCCACCAGCCAGGACGCCGGGCACACCGTCGCCGAGATCACCGCGCAGTCCATCACTCCAGTCGCCCTCGAAATGCTGGACGGAGTGATGCTCCGCATGGTGGAGGAAGCCACCCACGCGGGCTATCCCGTGGATGCCGCTGCCGTACTGCTGATCGAACTCGAAGGGATTCGCGAGGCTGTCGAAACGCAGGTCGAGCAGGTGCGGGCCGCCTGCCAGTCGTCGGGCGCCATCGAGTTCCGCGTGGCTCGCACGCCCGAGGAGCGCGAATTGCTCTGGAGCGGCCGCAGGAACGCGTTTGGCGCGGTGGGCCGCGTGAGTCCCAGCTACTATGTGCAGGATGGCGTGGTCCCGCGCACCCGCATCGCCTCCACGCTCGAGTTCATCGCTCGGGTGGCCAGCCAGCACGGCCTCACCATCAGCAACATCTTCCACGCCGGCGACGGCAACCTGCACCCCATCATTCTGTTCAATCCGCGCACGCCCGGCGAAAAAGAGAAGGCCCGTCAGGCGGGCGAGGAGATTCTCAAATGGTGCATCGGCTGCGGCGGCTCCATTACCGGCGAACACGGCGTCGGCATGGAGAAGAATGAACTCATGCCGCTGCTCTTCTCCGCCGACACGCTGGAGACAATCGGCCGCATCAAACTTCTATTCGATCCGGACAGCCGGATGAACCCGGGTAAGATGCTCCCCACCGGCCGCGGATGCAGCGAAATTCGCCAGCCGGCCCTTCAGCCGGGAAGCGTGGTGTACTAATCCGAGGTCCCGTCTTAGGAGCCTTGCAGAAAAACTCCGGCAAAGCACCTTGGGGCCACGGATGAACTTAGCGCGGCCTGTGGCCGCAACCAAAGGTGAAGCGTCCCTCGAGAGCGTATCATTGTGAATTATCCAAAAACACTCTGGTACGAGGAGGGACGCATGACC
>JBELAO010000079.1:0-7299 GCA_049508735.1 Bryobacteraceae bacterium
GCGCCGGCGGCTGCCGGCAAGACGTTCGGTGCATAATAGATGGACTGTGAAGCGTATCCACTCTGAACCGTGGGACCTACGGCAAGCGTATACGTATTGCCGACTGAGTCGGTAACTCCACTCACCACGGCCGTGCTGTCGTTCCATCCCACTACCACCACGTTGAGGTCGCCGGGGGCCTGCGCGGCAGTGTACGGCACACTCACCGTAGTCTGGGGAACTTGCGGCGTGGCCCAGTTGCTCTGCACATAGTTGATCGGCGGCGTGCGGAAAGCGACCATCTGCATAATCCACGGCCCCGCCGGGCTCACCATTGCGCCGGCGCTGTAACTGCCGGTAACTGCCACCATCTGATCTTCCACAATGTCGCCATCCGGCACCGTCAGCATCCGCTCGATGAAGCCGCTGCTGTCGAGACCGGCGGTTCCGGTCTCGACCAGGTTCGCGCCAAAGACCAGATCGGTGGCGTTAGTAGTAGTCGCGGAACCGCTGTCGCTGACGCCGCTGTTGCCTGAATTCGCAGACGAGACATCCACCGGCTGGACAGGATCCGCTCCACTGTACTCGACTATGCGTATGTCGGGAGATACAGCAGCAGTCGCAAAAGTCACAGTGACGGTATTTGCCCAAGGAGCCGCTGGCGCGATGTTCGGCGCGTAGTAAATGGATTGCGACGCGTACCCACTCAGGACGGTAGGACCCACCGCAAGCGTGTACGTGTTACCAGTCGAGTCTGTAACTCCACTAACCACGGCCGTGCTGTCGTTCCATCCCACCACCACCACGTTGAGGTCGCCGGCTGCCTGCGCGCCAATATACGGCACACTAACCGCAGTCTGAGGGCCTACGGGCGCGGCATAATTGCCCTGCACGTAAGTGATGGCTGGCTGCGCCTCCAAGCCGGCCGGACGCACCAAGCCAGCAAAAGCCACGGCAGTTATTAGCACAAAGTGGAAAGATTCTCGACCGGAGATTATCATAAGGGAACCCGAGTTTCGATTAGTGTACACCGGCATTATTGCTTTTGTCTATTGTTTCAGCGCGAATGGGCGCGCGCGGTCACGATGGCAAGTTTCTGTCAAAATATCCCATGTCTTAGCCCGCCAGCGATGTCCCTCGTTGGCTAGTAGTACTATAAGAAGAACGCGTTTCGGCGCTGCACTTAGCAGAGAATGCCGCTGTCAGTTGAAATGTCTCATTCATAACACAGTAGTCATGGGTCTTTTTCAGTTATTCTGCTTTGCGGGGTTCCGCCTATATGATCGAGTTCGACGCTATTCTGTTCGATTTTGACGGTGTGCTCGCCGACACTGAGCCTATTCACTGGGCGTGCTGGGCCGAGGTGCTGAAGCCATTCGGCATCGCGCTCGGGTGGGATTACTACCGCGGCCACGGCATCGGCATCGACGATAAGGAGATGCTGCGCGCGTTGGCCGGGCTCGCCACTCCGCCAGTCGACTGGCGGACGCTTTTCGCCGAGTATCCCAGGAAGAAAGAGCTGTTCCGCCGGCGCGTGCTCGCGCATCCGCCATTTGACCCGGCACTCGGGGCCTTTCTCGGGAGCTTGCAACGGACTTACAGGCTGGCTGTTGTGACCTCGAGCGCACGCGGCGAAATAGAGCCCTTGCTCGTCAGCGGCGGATTGCGGCGCTACTTCGACGCACTGGTAGGCGCGGAGGATGTGACACACTATAAACCCGACCCGGAACCCTATCGCAGGGCGGCCGAACTGTTGCGCTCACGCACGCCGCTGGTGGTGGAGGATTCCGCGGCGGGCCTGGCCAGCGGGCGCGCCGCCGGTTTTGCCGTGCTCGCCGTTGCCGGGCCTTCCGAGATGCCCGCGCTCGTCGCGCGCCGCCTGGCCGAAAGAGCAGGCTGACGGGCGGGACGCGCGCAGTGTAATCTGAAATTAGTGTCTCCCACACACGGGCATCATTCGAAAGCAGTCTCTCCGGGCGCCAAGAAGAAGCCCTCGGAAACGTTGCGCAGCTCTTGGCCGCTGGTGGTCGAGCTGGTGCGGCCGCGCCGCGCCCTGTTCGCTCTCGGCCTGTTGCTGACGCTGATCAATAGCATCTGCGGCATCGTGCTGCCCGGTTCCACCAAGTACCTGATCGACGGCGTCATTGGCAAACACCAGACGAAGCTGTTGCTGCCGCTGGTGGGCGCGGTTCTACTGGCCACCCTGATTCAAGGCGTCACTTCCTATTCGCTCACGCAATTGCTCTCCAAGGAGGCGCAGCGTCTGATTGCGGAAATGCGCCGCCGGGTGCAGCAGCACATCGGCCGGCTGCCGGTGGCCTACTACGACGCCAACAAGACTGGCGCACTGGTTTCGCGGATCATGACCGACGTGGAAGGCGTGCGCAACCTGGTAGGCACCGGCCTGGTGGACTTCGTGGGCGGCATCATGAAGGCGCTGTTTTCGCTCGCTGCTTTGGTCTACATCAGCCCGCTGCTCACCGGTCTGGCGATGCTGTTCATCGGCGCCTTTGGTTTCGGATTGAGCAAGGCGTTCACTCGCATCCGGCCGATCTTCCGCGAACGCGGCAAGATCAACGCGGAAGTCACCGGCCGGCTCACCGAGTCGCTGGCCGGAGTGCGCGTGGTGAAGGGCTATCACGCCGAGGCCGAGGAGGCCAGCGTGTTTGCGGCCGGCGTGCAGCGCCTGTTGGACAACGTGCTGCGAAGCCTCACCGCCATTTCGCTGATGAGCCTTTCCGCTACGGTGCTGATGGGCATGGTGGGAGCCACCGTTATGTTCATCGGCGCACGCCAGATCGTGGCCGGCACACTGACTCTGGGCGGCTTCATGAGCTTCACGATGTTCCTGGCTTTCCTGGTGGCGCCCATGTTCCAGGTGGTGGGCATCGGCACCCAGCTCACCGAGGCGCTGGCCGGCCTGGATCGCACGCAGGAAGTGTTGCACGAAAGGCCCGAGGATGAAGAACCGCGCCGCACCACCGCCATCGGGACCATTCGGGGTTACCTCGCATTCGAAAGCGTCACTTTCGCTTACGACCCCGGCAAGCCGGTGCTGCATGACGTGAGCTTCGCCTCCACGCCGGGCACCGTCACCGCGCTGGTGGGGCCGTCGGGCTCCGGGAAATCCACCATCATCAGTCTGATTGCCGCGTTTCACGAGCCAAGCGAAGGCTCCGTCCTGGTGGATGGGACCGATCTCTCTACCGTGCGCCTGGATGCCTACCGTACGCAACTCGGCGTGGTCCTGCAGGACACGTTTCTGTTTGACGGCACCATTCGAGAGAATATAGCCTTCGCGCGGCGGGGAGCGTCGGAAGCGGAAATCCTGGAGGCGTGCCGAATCGCGCGCGTGGACGAGTTCGCCGAGAAGTTCGAAAAGAAATACGACACCATCGTGGGCGAGCGCGGCGTCAAACTTTCCGGCGGCCAGCGCCAGCGCGTCTCGATCGCCCGCGCCATTCTCGCCAACCCGCGCATTCTGATTCTCGATGAAGCCACCTCCAGCCTCGATTCCGAATCCGAATCCGCCATCCAGGAGGGCCTCTCTTACCTGATGAAGGGGCGTACCACGTTCGTCATCGCGCACCGGCTTTCCACCATCCGCCGCGCCGATCAGATCCTGGTGGTCGAGGAAGGCCGCATTCTGGAGCGCGGCACTCACGAATCGTTGTATGCGCTGGGGGGCCGCTATTACGACCTCTACACGCGCCAGCATGGCATCGACGCCAACCTGTTCCTGGCGCCCGGCGAAGGCGACAAAGTCGAGGAAAGCGAAGACGCCCCGGCGCTGCGCAACGCCGCGCCTCCCTCGGCCGCGTCCCTGTTGCGCGGCGGCATCGCCTAGAAGTTCGTGGCGCGGGCAGTCCTGCCTGCTGTGTCGAGATTCATCTCGACATTTTTCTTTGCTTGATGCGGTCGAGACTCTGCCGCTGCCCGGAGCGATAAGAAAAGTCGAGACGACTCTCGACTCAGCAGGCTAACAGCCCGCGCCACGAACGGCAGTCGGTATTGAGCGCGCCACGGCTTATTTCACCGGTGCCAGCCGCAGCAGCACCACATCGTGCGAGGGCAACGGAGCCGTAAACTCGCCTTCGTTGCGGCCCAGGTCCTTCTTCTGCCACACATCGTGCACGCGGTAGGCGCCATTCAGAAAGGACAGGTGCTTCCAGTCGATCCTCAGTTGAACCGTCTCTTCGCTGTCGTTGAAGAAGCAGACCGCCCACTCGCCATTCGACAGTTCCTTCGACCAGATCTGCTTGCCGGGATGTTTCATGAAACGCGACCCTTCATGGCCCAGCGCGTCCTGATCGATCGCGATGACGTCCGGATTATTCAGCATGTCGCCGACCTTCGCCGGCATCTTGCGCACGTCGTTGCCCGCCATCAACGGCGCGGCCAGCATCGCCCAGAGGCTGAAGTGCGCGCGCGATTCCGCCTCGCTCAGGCCCGGATTCCCCACCTCGAGCATATCGGGATCGTTCCAATGGCCGGGACCCGCGTATTGCTCCAGGCCCACCTGCAACTCCAAAATGAACTTCCAGCCCAGCGAGTAGGCGCCCTGGCAGTCGAAGCAGTTCAAAATGTCTCCTGTGGTGCGCCACAAATGGCCGACGTCTTTGGCCCAAGTCCATGGCTTGGTGTCGCCCCACTCGCAAAGGCTGAAGACGATGGGCCGGCCCGCCGCGTGGATCGCATCGCGCATCGTTTTGTAAGTCTCTTCGGAGTTCGCCGTGCCGTGATTGCACCAATCGTACTTCAGATAATCCACTCCCCAGGAGGCGTACGCGATGGCATCCTGAAACTCGTGGCCGCGCCCGCCGGGCAGGCCGGCGCAGGTCTTGGTTCCAGCGCAGTTATGGATTCCGAATAGGAAACCGCGCGAGTGCAGGTAGTCGCCAATGGCTTTCATGCCGTGCGGAAAACGCGTCGGGTCGGGGACCAGGTTGCCCTGCGCGTCGCGCTCCGGGGCCTCCCAGCCGTCGTCGATCACGATATACCGGTAGCCCGCTTTCTGCATTCCGCTCGCCACGATCGCGTCGGCCATCTCTCGAATCAGGCTTTCGCTGATGTTGCCCTGAAACGTGTTCCAACTGTTCCATCCCATCGGCGGCGTGGCAGCCAGCCCTTCGAATTTCTGCGCCAGCGCCGGCGCGGCGAAGCAGATGAGCAAAAGTGCAAACGTGCATTTAGCATTCATGAGGTGCGTTTCCGATTGGCCTCCAGAATAGCATCGGAGCCGCGACCAAAGGGAGCGGTCAAGCGGCGCACTGTCGGCTTGCCAAACGGATGAAACCGAGCGCCGTGGCGCGGCTTGCCCGTGCACCATCCGGGGCCGTCTGGCCTGCGGAGCCGAGAGTCATCTCGGCTTTTCTTGGTTTTCAGCAGTCGAGCCGCGTACTATCGGCGGGCGCGGCGATGGTGTGGCTGTGTAAGTGTCTTCAGCCTGACCGCTCCCTTCGGTCGCGGCTCCGTTTGCCCGGCTCGGCTCGCAGCTACTTCGCCATCGGCTTGCCGTTTCTCAGATCGTCGACCAGTTCGAGCGAAGCTACGTTTTCGATTACGTCTGGCTGGGCGACGTTGTTGAAGACGCAATGGGCAATGCGTACCCCGGATATTTTCGCGTTGTCGTATCCGCGAAGATACAGCGCATAGCGGCTGCGCTCGGACGTGATGTGTTCCACTACCACGTTTCGCACGCTGGGTGTGAATGGGCCGCCGGGGCCTTCCTCATAATAGAAATCGATGTCGATCACGCCGCCCGCCACTTCGCCGACCGTGTTATTGCGGAAATAGAAGTTCTCCAGGTCGCCGCCGCGGTGCGAGTTGGTCTTGATGCGCAGGGCGCGGTCGAGGTGCGGGCTGTCCATGCGGTTGTTCTCCATGAACACATTGCGGATACCGCCGGAAACCTCGCTGCCGATCGAAACGCCGCCGTGGCCGTCCTTCATGCGGCAATTCCGCACCACGACGTTCTCGCAAGGTACGTTGACGCGCCGCCCGTCCCGATTGCGGCCGCTCTTGATGGCGATGCAGTCGTCGCCGGTATCGAATTCGCAACCTTCGATCAGCACGTCGGTGGAGCATTCCGGATCGCAGCCGTCGTTGTTGGGGCCGTGGCTGTTGATTTTCACGTTACGCACCGTGACATTCCTCGACAACACCGGATTGATCTCCCACATCGGCGAATTGCGGATGGTGACGCCTTCGATCAAAACGTTGGCCGACCGGTACGGAACAACGAAATTGGGCCGCAGCGTGGAGCCCTCCCCGTAAATGCGCCGGCTCACCGGCACGTCTTTTTCGCCCTGCTCGAGCAGGGCGCGGTTGTCGGAATTGGCCGGTTGCGGACCGCGCACGGCGTTTTTCTTCCACGGCCACCAGTGGTCCGCGTCCGCGCCGCCATCGAGGGTCCCGCTTCCCGTAATCGCAATATTGGTTTGCTCGAAGGCGTAAATGAATGGCGAGTAGTTCATGCACTCGGTGCTTTCGAAGCGGGTGAACACCACCGGCAGATAGTCCCGCGGGTCCTGGCTGAAGCGCAGCGTGGCGCCGTCTTCCAGATGCAGGTTGACGTTGCTGGCCAGATGGATGGCGCCGGTGAGGAAGACGCCGGCCGGAATCGCCACGCGGCCGCCGCCTGCCGCGGAACAGGCTTCGATAGCCTTGCGGATGGCTTCGGTCGCTAGGATCTGTCCGCCCTCGCGGGCGCCGAATCGGGTGATTTCGAACGCGCGATCCGGGAACCGCGGCGGGCGAATGCGGGCCAGAATCCGCTCCAACTGGAGAGCGGGGTCAAGCGGCGGCTCGGCGCGGAGCCGGAAGCGCGCAGCCGCCACCGCGGCGGCGCTTCCTAAAAGTGTGCGGCGTGTCATGAGGCGTTCCCCGATCATTATATAGGCGGCGCTCGCGCCGGCTTCATTGAGTTTTTCTAAAGCGCCGCTTTAACGCCGCGGGGTTGACGCTCCCCGCCGCCGCCCCATATATTCAGAGCCGAAGAGACTTTTCGTTAAAGCTTGGCATTGTGGCGGGCCTATCGTGAGCGATCAGAACGAACTTCGGCTAGAACGATATTCATTGGGCATGGGCGACCGGTTTTCTCACCAGGCGAAGGCGCAGCTCGCGGCTTGCGTGTGCGCCGCCACCCAGGGCGTTTCGGTGACGCCGGTGTGGAACAAGTCCAACCGCGAACATAAGATTGTAGGCTCGGAACCGGCGAGCACGCGCGCCGCCGCCGATGCGGCGGTGAAGGCGCTGGATTGGCAGCGGCCCTATTTTCTCGATGCGGACCACATCAATCTGGAGACGGTGGACCGGTTC
>JBELAO010000008.1:0-125341 GCA_049508735.1 Bryobacteraceae bacterium
TATTGACCAGCTATGGAGACGCGTGCGCCGCCGCCGGCCGGAAGCTCAATTCGCCCGTGTCGCTCGATGCGTCCACCAGAATGGTCTGGCCGTCGAGCACCTTGCCCCCCACCAGCAGGCGGCCCAGTGGGGTTTCGATCTTCTTCTGGATCGCCCGCTTCAACGGACGCGCCCCGTAGGCCGGATCGTAGCCCGTCCGCGCCAGGTTCAAGCGCGCCCGGTCGGTGAGTTCGAGCTGGATCTGCCGGTCCGCCAGCCGGGCCCGCACGCGGCCCAACTGAATATCGACGATCTGCTTCAGATGTTCTTCGGCAAGAGCGTGAAACACGATGATCTCATCCACGCGGTTCAGGAACTCGGGGCGGAAGTGGGCGCGCATTTCCTCCAGCACCGCTTCCTTCATGCGCTCGTAGCCTTCGCCCGAGAAACCGCCGCGGTAATCGAGAATGCGCTGGCTGCCGACGTTCGAGGTCATGATCACGATGGTGTTCTTGAAATCGACCGTCCGTCCCTGGCCATCCGTGAGCCGCCCGTCATCCAATATTTGCAGCATGAGGTTGAACACATCGTGGTGCGCTTTTTCGATTTCGTCGAACAGCACCACCGCGAACGGCCTCCGCCGGACGGCTTCGGTCAACTGCCCGCCCTCTTCGTATCCGATGTATCCGGGCGGCGCGCCCACCAGACGAGCCACATTGTGCTTCTCCTGGTACTCCGACATGTCGATGCGTACCATGGCGCGCTCGTCGTCGAAAAGATATTCTGCCAGGGCGCGGGCCAGCTCGGTTTTGCCGACTCCGGTGGGTCCCAGGAAAATGAAACTGCCGATCGGCCGCGCCGGGTCCTTCAGTCCGGAGCGCGCGCGGATCACCGCCTCGGCCACCGCGGTGACGGCCTCATCCTGGCCGATCACGCGCCGGTGCAACTCGTCTTCGAGATGGAGCAGCTTCTCCATTTCGCCGGCCAGCAGCCTGGTTACCGGCACTCCGGTCCAGCGGCTCACTACCTCCGCGATGTCTTCCTCATCCACCTCTTCTTTGATCAGGCGGGATTGCGCCTGCGGCGAAGCGAACTTGGCGGATTCCTCGTTCAACTGCTTTTCGAGCGAGGCTAGCGTGCCGTATTTCAATTCCGCCGCCCGGTTGAGATCGTACTGCCGCTCCGCCTGTTCGATTTCGAGCTTGGTCTGCTCCACCTTGCCGCGCAACTGGCGCAGCCGCTCCACCGCGCCTTTCTCTCTCTGCCAGCGCGCGGCCACGGCGTCGGATTCGGCTCGCAGGTCGGCCAGCTCTTTTTCCAGGCGCTTCAGCCGCTCCTGGGACGCTCTGTCGGTTTCCTTGCGCAGCGCCTCCCGCTCAATCTCGAGTTGCATGATGCGGCGCCGTGTTTCGTCGAGCTCGGCCGGCATGGAATCGATCTCCGTGCGGAGGCGCGCCGCCGCTTCATCCACCAGGTCGATCGCTTTATCCGGCAGAAAGCGGCCGGTGATGTAGCGGTTGGAAAGCACCGCGGCGGCCACCAGCGCGGCGTCCTTGATCCGCACGCCGTGGTGCACCTCGTAGCGCTCCTTGAGGCCGCGCAGAATCGAGATGGTGTCCTCCACCGTCGGCTGATCCACCATCACCGGCTGGAAGCGGCGCTCCAGCGCGGCGTCTTTTTCGATGTTCTTGCGATATTCGTCGAGCGTGGTGGCGCCGATGCAGTGCAGCTCGCCGCGCGCCAGCATCGGCTTGAGCAGGTTGCCGGCGTCCATCGAGCCTTCCGTCTTGCCCGCCCCCACCACCGTATGCAGCTCGTCGATGAACAGCACCACCTCGCCCGCCGCGTCCAGCACTTCCTTCAGCACCGCCTTCAGCCGCTCTTCGAATTCGCCGCGATACTTGGCGCCGGCGATCAGCGCGCCCATGTCGAGCGACACGATGCGCTTTCCCTTCAGGCCCTCCGGCACGTCGCCGCGGACGATGCGCAACGCCAGCCCTTCCACGATGGCGGTCTTGCCCACACCCGGCTCGCCGATCAGCACCGGGTTGTTCTTGGTGCGGCGGCTCAGCACCTGGATCACGCGGCGGATTTCTTCGTCGCGTCCGATCACCGGATCGAGCTTCCCCTGTGAAGCCAGTTGCGTCAGATCGCGGCCGTAGCGCTCCAGTGCTTCGTAGGTAGCTTCCGGATTCTGCGAGGTCACGCGCTGGCTGCCGCGCACTTCGCGCAACGCCTGCATCAACCGCTCGCGGGTGAGGCCGAGCTCCTTCAACAGACGCCCCGCCGCGCCGCGGTCCTCGATCGCCGCCAGCACCACGTGCTCCACCGAAATATACTCGTCCTTGAGCTGCCGGGCTTCCTCTTCGGCGCGCTCGAGCAGCTTGGTCAGCCGCGGCGTGACGTAAGCGTGGCCGGGAGGAGCGCCCGCCGCTCCGGACACCTTGGGCATCCGGTCAAGCTCGGCTTCCAGCCTGTCGGCGAGGGTTTCCGGATTGACGTCCGCCTTCTGCAGAATCGACGCCGCCAGTCCGCCGGGCTGCTCCAGCAATGCCGCCAACAGGTGCTCCACGTCGATCTGCTGGTGGCCGGATCGCGTGGCCGTGCTCTCCGCCGCCCGGATCGCCTGTTGTAGTTTTTCGGTAAAGCGGTTGAGGTCCATACCTAATCATTAATTATATTGGATTGGTCCGGGTGCGCCCTCATGTGTTGCACGCGGCGGTCTGCCGAACCGCGTGCCCCGGCCAGCGCGGAAAACCGGCCGGAGAATAACACTTGTTACTGATCCGAATCCGTTATATACCTTGAATAGCTCAGACGGACCGGTTCCATGGTGCCGCCAAGAGCCTGGATCACACATGCCCGAACCTCAGGGGTCAGGGTCACTCGACGCCAACCTCACCAAGACCGCGCCTGAAGACCCTCAACTGGCGCTGACTGCGTCGCTCCTGCGACGGCTGCTGCAAACGGTGGCGATGGTCGGTTTCTTGTATTTCGCCGTTGGCGAGCTGTTCCTGTTCGCCAACAAGCGGGGCTCCCTGGTCCTGGGGGTCGCTGCGATCGTCCTGCTACTGATGATTCCGGAGGGACTGCGCCGGAAAGGCCGGGTGCGGGCCGCGGCATGGGCCCTGGTGATTGCCGGAACCCTGCTGGCGGCCGTTTACGTTTTCCTCTCCGGGGGTGTTCGCAGCCCAGGATTCCTCTTTCAGATCGTTATGATTCAGGAGGCGACGCTGCTGCTGGGACGCCGCGGTGCTCTGGCGGCTTCGATTCCCGCATTAGTCCCGGACCTGGCCTATGTCCTGGCAGCGGCGTCGGGGCACCCTCCGCCCACCGTTTTTCCCATACCGCCGGCAGTGGCGTGGTGCATCGTGGTCGGAGCCTGTGCCTTCGCCGCGGTGCCACTCGACTATTTTCTGGCTCACCTCCGCGGCGCACTGGACGAGGCGCGCCGGGAACTGGCCCTGCGCCGGGAAGCCGAAGAAGCGCTGAGAGAACGGGAAACCGCCTACCGCACGCTGTTTGAGCAGAGCCCGTTCTCCGTCGCCCTGACCGACGGGGATGGCAAATACGTCGACGTCAACGAGAGCTTCTGCAAGTTTGCCGGGTTCCCCCGCTCGCAGGTCATCGGCAAGACCGCCCTTGAACTGGGTCAGGTGGATCGGGAACAGTCCGACGGATTTCGCCAGGCGTTGGAGCAAGGTGGCGGGACCATCCACCAGCGCGAGGCCACGTTTCAGGCCCGAGACGGCAGCCTGGCTCACGCCCTGATTTCGGCCAGAGTCATCGAGATGGGCGGCCGGCAGTACGTTTTGGCCACGGCCAATTCCATAACCCAGCGAGTGCGGGCCGAGGCGGCGCTGCGGGAAAGCGAGGCCCGCTACCGCCGCATCGTGGACACCACCAACGAAGGCATCTGGTCGATGGACGAGCGAGGGGTCACCAACTTCGTCAACCGGCGGATGGCCGAGATGCTCGGCTACGAGCCCGAGGAATTGATCGGCCAGAGCCTGTTTTCATTTGTTTTTCCGGAAGACATCCCGCTCTTCGAGCAGCGCGTGGCTGCTCTCGGGCGCGGCGAGGCCGGCATCGCCGAAAAACGTTTCCGGCACCACGGCGGGGCTGAGGTGCTGACTCTGGCCTCGACTACGCCCATCCTCGATGAGGCGGGCGAGTTCAAGGGCGCATTTGCGATGCTGATCGACATTACCGCGCAAAAGCGGGCCCAGGCCGAGCGCGAAGATCTTCGCCAGCAGTTGGAACAGTCGCAGAAGCTGGAGTCTCTCGGCCGCCTCGCCGGCGGCATCGCCCACGACTTCAATAACCTGTTGACCGTCATCAATGGCTACAGCGACATGCTCATCAAGGACCTCCCGGAAGGCGACCCGCAGCGGCAGGCGATTCAGGAAATCCGCGACGCGGGCGAGCGTGCGGCCTCGCTCACCAAGCAGTTGCTCACCTTCGGCCGGCGGCAGATCGGCCGGCCGCGCCCCCTCGATCTGAACGCCCTGATCTCCGGCGCGGAGCATATGCTGCGGCGGCTGATCGGCGAGGACATCCGCCTCGATACCGATCTCGATCCGGCGCTCGGTCTGGTGATGGCCGATCCCGGTCAGATGAACCAGGTGCTGCTCAACCTGGCGGTCAACGCACGCGATGCCATGCCGGATGGCGGCAGGCTACTCCTCTCGACCACCAATGCCCGTTTCGATGGTGAGAATGCCCCTCCGGGTTGCCAGCCCGGCGCCTACGTCCGGTTGACCGTGGCCGACACGGGCACCGGCATGGACGACGAGACCATGCGGCATCTCTTCGAGCCTTTCTTTACTACCAAACCCAGCGGCCACGGAACCGGGCTCGGACTGGCCTCCGTCTACGCCATCGTCCAGCAAAGCCTCGGCTCCATCCGTGTGCACAACGAACCGGGAAGGGGATGCCGCTTCGAGATTGATCTGCCTTCGACCGAGGGCCCCGCGGAACCGCTTCCCCCCTCCGCCGTCGATCTCCCCCAGCGCCACCGGGATCTCACGATACTGGTTGTGGAAGACCAGGACGGCGTGCGCCATCTCGCCGCCCATGCTCTGCGTGCTTGTGGATACCGCGTCCTCGAAGCCGCCGGCGGCGAAGAAGCGCTCCGCCTCGCCGCAGCCGTCCAGGGCGGTTGCCAACTCGCCGTGACCGATGTGGTCATGCCGGGCATGTCGGGCAAGGCTTTGGCTGAGGAACTGCGCGTCCGCTGGCCGGATACCAAGGTGCTCTTCATGTCCGGCTATCCCAACGAGGTGATTCTGCGGCATGGAGTGATGGACGGCGCCGTCAACTACCTGGGCAAGCCGTTCACCCCCTCCGAGTTGGCGGCGAAGGTCCGCGAGGTCATAGGATGACACGCCAGCGCGCGTTCGGCAGGCGAAAGCGCCTGCCCCACTGTACTAACCTGTAGTTTGACCTCCTACCGCTCTCTGTTCGCCTCCAGCGCCGGCGCCTTCGATCCCTGGTGGTTCCGCTGGCGTCCTACCGTCCGCTACCTGATGCAGACCGAGGCGCACGTCTACGCGCTGGCGATTTCGGCCAGCGTGCTGCTGGCGTTCTTCCCGTTTTTGATTGTCATGCTTTCTTTGTTCCGCGACGTGGTGCATTGGCCTGCCGCCATCAGCGCCGTCTACCTTGCCATCCGCGATAACTTCCCGGGCAAATCGGGCGACATCGTGGTGCAGAACCTGCAAGCGTGGACCTGGAAGGTGCCGCACCTCCCGGTTACTTCCATCTTTCTACTGCTGGTTACCTCGAACGGCATTTTCGAGCCGCTCGAAGTGGCGCTCAACCGGGCCTGGGGTGTCACCACCAACCGCAGCTACTGGAAAAACCAACTCGTCAGCCTGGGCATGGTCTTCGCTTGCGGAGCGCTGGTCCTGGTGTCGCTTGTTTTCACCGCTTACAACCGGGAGTGGGTCTCGGCCTGGGCCGGCAAGGGCGAACTGGCCACCTGGCTAACCGTGCTGTTGTTCAAGGTCGCGGCGGTGCCAGTTTCCATCCTGATGCTTTTTCTGATTTATTGGCTGCTGCCCAATTGCAAGGTGGATCCCGTCCAGGTGGCGCCGGTCGCGATTTGGGTCGGCCTGGCTCTGGAACTGCTCAAGTACCTTAACATCCTCATTCGCCCCTGGATGGTGGAAAAACTGGATCGCGAATACCGCATGTTTCAATATTCCGTGACCATTCTGCTGGGAAGCTTCGTGGCGTCCCTGATCGTGCTGGCAGGCGCCGAGTTCGCCGCTCGCCGCGGCCGCGTCGCCTGTGCGCCATAAAGGCGATGTGCGTCAAATCACGCAGCCCAACTAACGTTATGGGGTCGCCCTGCGTCTCAGTAAGGGTAAGTCCGTCTCCGCCTCAGGGCGTCGGGTGATTCTGCGCCCATTCTCCACAAAAGCGTATTCCGAGGTCCACATTCCCATAGGCTTATAACCTATTCTGGCATATTGACTTATCAATGTTGAAACCAGCCGCCGCCCCGATTTCGGGAGATTCGTCGCGGCTCGAACGAACTGCCAGGTATCCGGCGCCTCGGGTTTCTAAAGACATTAAGCCAATTGTTATATTTGGTAATACGCGTGCGGAGAAAGGCCTCACCACGCAGTGTTGGAGCGTATGCCAAAGCGAGATCTGTTTCTGAGCCAACCGGACAAAACACGCCTCGCCTTTTCAACTACTTAAATTGGGAGACAATATGAGCAACCTCAAAAGACTTCGACGACCGTTCGCGATCGTTTTCGGGCTGATGCTGGCCGCCCTGATGCTGTGGGGCCAGGCGGAAACCGGCCAGATCATCGGGACGGTTCAGGACGCCAGCGGCGCGGTTGTACCCAACGTGGCGATTGCGGCCAAGAACGTGGCGACTGGCGCACAGCGCACAACGGCGACGAACACGGCGGGAGTGTACGTGCTCCCGAATCTGTCCGCCGGCGATTGGGAGGTCACCATCTCGGCCAGCGGCTTCGCCACCCAAAAAAAGCGCGTAACGATCGATGTCGGCGCTAAGGTGGCCTTGGACGCCAAAATGGAAGTGGGCCAGACCAGCACGACGGTGGAAGTGAATGCCGGCGCGGTGCAGGTCAACACCGAATCGCAGACGCTCAGCAACACCATCAGCAACCAGCAGGTGACCGAACTTCCCTCCCTGACCCGCAACCCGTACGATTTCGTGGCCACGGTGCCAAACGTGTCGGGCGATATGCAGAGTGGCCGCGGCGTGGGTTACGCGATCGACGGCATGCGCTCCTCCAGCACCAACGTGATGCTGGATGGCGTGGCCAATAACGATGAGTTCACGGCCACCGTCGGCCAACAAGTTCCGCTCGATTCGGTGCAGGAATACGCGGTGACGACGAGCACCTTCTCGGCGGAATATGGGCGCGCCTCCGGCGGCGTGGTGAACGTGATCACCAAGAGCGGCACCAACGATTTTCACGGATCGGCCTACGAGTTCAACCGGGTTTCCGCGCTGGGCTCCAACAGCTTTTACAATAATGCCAATGGCCTGCCGCAGGGCATTTACGACCGGAACAACTTCGGCTATTCGATTGGCGGGCCGATCAAGAAGAACAGGCTCTTCTTCTTCCAGAACACCGAGTGGACGCGCGTCCGCAGCTATGCCAACGAAGTGGCGATGGTTCCCACCACGCAGTTGATTGCGGCCTCCGCCGCCAACACGCAGGCGTTCTTCAGCGCTTACGGCAAAATGCGCAGCGACCTGTCGACCCTCGGCACTTTCACCAAGGCGCAGCTCAGCACCGTTTGCAATGGCGCTTCGGCGACGGGGCCGTGCAACGCACTCCCCTCCAGCACACCGATGTTCAACGAGGTCACCTACCAGACTCCGGCCGATGCCGGCGGCGGATCGCCGCAGAATACCTACGACATCGTGGGTAACGTGGATTACAACCTGAGCGACAAAACGCAAATGTCGTTCAAGTACGCTCTGTACAACGAGGACGATTTCGCCGGCACGGTGAACACCAGCCCGTACGTGGGTTATGAAACCGGCCAGACCAACGTGGACAACCACGCGACCTTCTCGCTGACGCACACGTTTTCGCCCAGCCTGGTCAGCCAGAGCCGTTTGAGCTTTAACCGCCTGAACAACCAGCAGCCGCTGGGCTCGGCGCCGGTCAGCCCAACGCTGTATATGAACGCGGGTGGGCCTCTGTACTTAGATGGCCAACTGATTTCCTTCCCCGGTTACAGCGAGTACTCGCCGGGCAATGCGATTCCCTTCGGCGGCCCGCAGAATTTCGGCATTGCCGCCGAAGACGTGACCAAGGTGATCGGCCGGCATAACATCCGCTTCGGCGGCCAGGCTACTTACATGCAGGACAACCGCACCTTTGGCGCGTACGAAGAGGCCGTCGAAGCCCTGGGCAGCAACCAGGGAAACGCGATGGACAACTTCCTGAACGGCCAATTGCACGAATTCCAAGCGGCGGTCAATCCGCAGGGCAAGTATCCCGGCGGGACGGTGAACTTGCCTGTGGGGCCGCCGAACTTCTCGCGCAGCAACCGCTACAACGAGTTCGCGCTCTATGGGCAGGACAACTTCAAGGCGACTTCGCGCTTGACTCTCAACTTCGGCCTGCGGTGGGAGTACTTCGGCGTACAACACAACAAGAACGCCGCGCTCGATTCGAACATCGTGTTTCCCTCGGCCTACAACCTCAGCGACCTGCCGCAATTGATTCAGGGCGCGACCGTCGATCCGACGCCCAGCAACCCGAACGGCGGCTTGTGGAATAAGGACTATAAGGACTTCTCTCCGCGCGTCGGCTTTGCTTACGCGCTGACCTCGGACGGCAAGACCAGCCTGCGTGGTGGCTACGGAATCGGTTACGAGCGCAACTTCGGCAACGTGACCTTCAACATCATCCAGAATCCGCCGAACTATGCGGTGATTTCACTGATCGCCGGCTCCGACCTGCCGACTATTCCGATCAATGTCAACAACGCCGGCCCGCTGGCCGGCACCAGTGGCAGCAAGGTACTGCCGGCCGTCAGCCTGCGCGGGGTGAACCCGGATATCAAGACCGCCTACGCGCATACGATGAGCTTCACCCTGGAACGCCAGGTTGCCAACAACGTAATGGCCAGCTTGGGTTATTCCGGCTCGCGCGGTGAGAACCTTTACGATATCGCTCATGACAACCTCAACGGTTACGGCACCGAATACCTGGGCACCCCCTGCGCCGCTCTGCCCTGCCTCAGCCGCCTGAACACCCAATACAGCAACATCAACCTGCGCAGCGACCTCGGCAACTCCGCCTACAATTCGTTGATCGGGCAGTTGACATTTAAGGACGTCGCGCACAGCGGTGTGACGTTGCAAGCCAATTACACCTGGTCTCACTCCCTGGACGACCTGAGTAGCGCTTTCAGCGATGGCGTGCAGAGCGACTACCAGTTGGGCTACATGGATCCCTTCCACCCCAAGCTCGACTGGGGCAGCTCCGATTTCGACGCAGCGCAACGTGTGGCGATCTCCGCCGTCTGGGCGATTCCGCTGCTGAAGGGGCACTCGCTGGCCGACAGAGTTCTGGGCGGGTGGGAACTGGCTCCCATCTTCACCGCCAGCACCGGCAATCCGTTTACGGTCTATGACTGCACCAACGCCTACGCCTACTGCCCGCGCGCGCAGCAGGTCAGCGCCACGCCGCCGATGGGCGTTACCAACGTGCCCACACCCGGCGTGCCCGACAACTACGAGTACTACCAGTTCACCAATTTCGCTAACCCCGAAAACGGCTTGTCCTGGTACAACCCCAAGATCGGCATCAGCGACGTCGGACCGTTCCCGAACAACGAAATTGGCCGCAACTCATTCCGCGCGCCCGGCTCCTGGAACCTCAATCTTGGCTTGTATAAGAACACCCGTGTGAGCGAGAGGGTCGCGCTCCAGCTTCGCCTCGAGATGTACAACGCGTTCAACCACTCCAACTTCTTCGTCAACGTCCAGGACGCCGAAGTGGAGAACCCGTCTGTGGATGGATATAGGAACCAGAGTTCCAATCAGGAGGTCGGCCGCAACCTCCAGCTCGGCGCCAAGGTAGTGTTCTAGACGCAACTCGCTTTGGAGCTGGCAGGCCACTTCGTCTGCTCAGCTTATGCCGCGGCATCAGGGGAGCCTTCGGGCTCCCCTTTTTTTGTGTTTGGGCAAGCTAAGAACGCGGCCCACCCTGTTGAGAATTCGCCTGGCCGTGGGCCACTAGTCTTTGCTCGGCATGAAACACAATTGGTGCGCATGGCTCGTGTTGGCCTGGGCGCCGGCCTTGCCAGCGGCTGACGTTCCGGCTTATACCATCCAAACCGTGGCCGGCAGCTCGTTCATGGGCGATGGCGGCCCGGCCACCGCGGCCCAGATCGGCTCCATCCAAGGCGTTGCCATGGATGGGAAAGGCAATCTGTACCTGTCCGATACCGACAACAACCGCGTCCGCAAAGTAGACCCGGGCGGCATCATCACTACTATCGCCGGGACTGGTACAGCCGGTTTCAGCGGCGATGGCGGCCCGGCCACGTCGGCCCAGCTCAACCTCCCTTACGGACTGGCGGTGGATAGCGCCAGGAACCTGTATATCGCCGACCTGGGCAACAACCGCGTGCGCAGGGTCGGCCCCGATGGCACCATCGTCACCATTGCGGGTACCGGAGTGGAAGGCTACTCGGGCGATGGCGGCCCGGCCAGCGCGGCTCAGCTCTCGACGCCGCGCAACCTGGCCGTGGATGCGGCCGCCAATCTCTACATCGCCGAGTTCGCAGGCCACCGCGTGCGCAAGATGACGCCCGCTGGCGCGATCGCAACCGTGGCAGGGACCGGTATCGCCGGCCTGGGTGGCGATGGCGGGCCGGCCACGGTGGCCCAGATCAGCTTCCCGGCCGGGCTGGCGGTGGATCGCACCGGCGCGCTTCTGATCGCCGATTCCGGCAATAACCGAGTGCGCAAAATCCTGCCCGGCGGCGTCATGTCCACGATTTTGGGCGCGACCCCTTCGACGGCGCTCGCTACGCCGATCGCCGTCACCGTGGATCAGTCGCTCACCGTCTACGTGGCCGATTCCAGCCGGCTGATTCGCTCCTACACCGCCAGCGGCGTGTGGGCGAATTTCGCCGGCACTGGCGCGCTGGGATATTCGGGCGACGGCGGTCCCGCCGTGATGGCTGCGCTGACGGCGCCGCACGATCTGGCCGCGGACCTGGCGGGCGGCGTTCTTATCGCCGACGGCGCGCGTGTCCGCGAAGTGTATTCGTATGGACTGATCGCGACCGTGGCCGGCGACGGCTACCTGCACGCAGTGGGCGATGGCACTCCCGCCACCGGCGCGATACTGTACCAGCCCTCCGCCGTGGCGCTCGACACCTCGGGCAACCTCTTCATCGCCGACACCGGAACCGAGCGCGTGCGGATCGTCCTCGCGACCGGCATCATCCAGACCTTGGCCGGGGACGGAACGGCGGGCTATAACACCGACGGAGTGCCGGCCGCCACGGCGGAGCTCAATGCGCCGACTGGCCTGGCCTTCGATCCGTGGGGCAACCTGCTGCTGGCCGATACCGGCAACCAGCGGGTGCGCGAGATTTCGGCCGGCGCCATCTCCACTTTCGCGGGCACCGGTGCGGCCGGCACCGGGCAAGAGGGCCTGACGCCGGCCGAAACGCCGCTGCGCAGCCCGCGCGGCGTCTGTACCGGGCGGGACGGCTCGGTCTACATCGTCGACACGGACAATCACCGCGTTCTGGTGGCGCTGCCGGGTAGCGTAGTCGAGACCTTCGCCGGCAATGGCAGCCCGGGAGACGCGGGAGACGGTGAATCGGCGCGCCTCGCGCAACTCAACCTGCCCGGCGCTTGCGCGCTGGACGGCGCGGGCGACGTTTTCATCGCCGACACCTCCAACCACCGAATCCGCGAAGTGACGGCGGCCGGCATGATCGTAACCGTGGCCGGCAGCGGCGTGGCGGGGCATTTGGGCGATGGCGGCGCGGCTACCGCCGCCGCGCTCTACGCGCCCTCTGGCGTGGCGGTGGATTCGAGCGGAGACATCTTCATCGCCGACACCGGCAATCACGCGATTCGCCTGGTGACGCCGGATGGCCTCATTCACACCATCGCCGGCCAAGGCACGCCCGGTTTCTCCGGAGACGGGGGCGAAGCGCTCACGGCATTCCTCGACTCGCCTTCGGGCATGCTGCTCGATGGCGCGGGTAACCTGTACTTCGCCGACACCGGCAACAATCGCGTGCGGCGCCTGATGCCGGAGGCCGACACCGTCAGCGTAGGGCCGGCCCCGGTAAGCGCGGCACTGGCGCTGGTCAACGCCGCCAGCCAAAGCCAGGGAGCGGTCGCGCCCGGCGAGATCGTCACCATCTACGGCGCCGCGATCGGTCCCACCTCCGGCGCCGCCGGATCGTTCGATGCCTCCGGCCTGATCGGAAATATGCTGGCGGGCGCGGAGGTCAGCTTCGACGGCGTGCCGGCCCCGCTGTTCTACGCGCAGGCTTCGCAGATCAACGCGCAGGTGCCTTACACCGTCGCCGGCCAAAGCGTCACCCAGGTGGTGGTCACGTATCAGGGCCAGTTGGCGGGCACGCTGAGTCTGCCGGTGGTGGCCGCGGCGCCGGCACTGTTTGCGGCGGCGCTCAATCAGGATGGCAGCCTCAACTCATCGTCCGCGCCCGCCGCCCGAGGTACGGTGGTGACTTTCTTCGGCACTGGAGAAGGTCTCACCAACGGCGCCAACATCGCCGGCCAGGCCGCCGCGGCGCCGTATCCGATTCCCATGCTCCCGGTGACGCTGACCGTGGCCGGAGTCTCCGCGCAGCTTCTTTACGCTGGCGAAGCGCCGACTTTCGCCGGCCTGCTGCAAGTCGACGCCGTCATCCCCGGCGGTTTCGTCCCCAGCGGCCCGGTGGCCGTGCAGTTGTCGGTAGGAGCGGCGGAGTCGCCTCTGTTTACGGTGTGGGTGGAGTAGGGCTGCCGCCGGCGGAGCGCGAGCGGAGGCTCAACGCGGCCAGCCCCGAAGCGAAGCAGAAGTCAAATCTGTTGGCGAGTTCGCCGAGAGCATTTGGCGCATTGCATCAGTTGCCCGAATGGCTCAGAGCTCCGCCTTACCACTGCCGATCAACTCACGATCTCGAAATCGTGTGATGCGGTATCGTCCACAAGCTGTGGCTCCTGCGTATCACCCTGCAGTCGAGGCGCGGCTACCGATCTTCCCTGCGGCAGCCATTTACGTAGCGCTGCCTCCAGGGGCTCTATCTTCAGCGGTTTCGTGAGGTAGCCGTTCATTCCGGCTTCCTCACATTTCTCGCGGCACCCGGTCATGACATCAGCAGTGAGCGCGACGATAGACACCTGCCTGTTGGGACCTTCGCGGCGCCGGATCTCACGGGTGGCTTCGTAACCATCCATCTCTGGCATCTGGCAGTCCATGAAGATCAAGCCGTAGGGTACAAGTCCGGCGATCTCTGTCGCCTCACAGCCGTTGCTGGCCACATCCGTGCGCAGGCCCCATCGCTCGAGCATACGGCAGGTAACCTTCTGATTGACGATATTGTCGTCCACAACCAGAATCCGGCAATTATATGCCGCGAACATCGTATCGCTCGCCGGACCGCCGCCTCGAGACCGGGAACAGACCGCAGAGCCTTGTTTGGCCGCCGCGACATCCACCATCGCGTGCAACAACTGCGACTGACGGACCGGCTTGCTTAGACAGATACCCACCGCGCCGGCGTGCGTGAGGCAGAGCTTCTCACACTTCCCCCGAATACTCAGCATGATGACCGCGCAACCACGTAACGATGGGTCGGCAAGCACCGCCTTGGCGGTCGCGTAGGATTCGCCCCCGCATCTTAAGGAATCGCAAATAACGAAGTGGAAAGGGTCTCCATTCTGTTGCGCGGCGCGCACCGCTTGCAGGGTTTCTTCGCCGGTCGCGTGGCACTCGGTGCGCACCCCCCAGTCATTCAAAAGCAGCCGGCGCACTCGCCCGTTGACTTCGTTAGGAGCAAATATCAGAGCGCGCAGGCCGCGAATGGCGGGCGCAGGGGTGGGCGCTTCAGAGGGGCCCGGATCGCTCCGCAACGGCAGTTCAAGCCAGAAAGTGGATCCTTCGTCGGGTTTGCTGTCTAATCCAAGGGCGCCGCCCATGAGTTTCACGAGCCGCTCGCAGATCGCCAGTCCAAGTCCCGTGCCGCCGAATCTTCGAGCGTCGGAAGCGTCGACCTGGGTGAACCTCTGAAAGAGTCCGGCGATCTTTTCCTGGGGAATGCCGATCCCTGTGTCGCGCACCGAGACTCTCATCCGCGGCTGTCCGGAGTCCTGTCCCAGGCAGGTTACCGAGCTCAGGACATAGCCGGAGGGCGTGAATTTGATGGCGTTACCGACGAGGTTCAGCAACACTTGCCGAATACGACCGCCGTCTCCTATGAACTTCCTTGGCGTGTCGATGGGATATTCCAGTAGCAGATCGAGATCCTTGTCGACAGCCCTCGATGCCATGAAGTCATGGACTTCTTCGATGACCTCGCAAAGATCGAACGGGTATGACTCGGTTTCCAGCTTGCCAGCCTCGATTTTCGAAAAATCGAGAATTTCGTTGATGAGATTGAGCAGATGTTCGCCGGAGCGACGAACCACATCGGCATATTCGCGTTGCTGGGGCGTCAGGTCGGTGTCCATCAACAAACCGGCCATCCCAATCACTCCGTTCATCGGAGTGCGGATCTCGTGGCTCATGTTGGCCAGGAATTCGCCCTTGGCGCGATTGGCGCGCTCGGCGCGTGCCGTGGCTTCAGCCAGGTCGCGCGTGCGTGTAGCCACCGCGGTCTCGAGTTCCGCTCGAATTCTCAGTTGGTGGCGCTCGCGCTGCCGCCACCACCACGCCACCAAGAACGTAATTGCGAGGACCAGGCAGACCCGAAACTGCCAAGCCCGGAACCATGGCGGTTGGATTCGGAACTCCATCGCCGCGGATGGCGTCCATACGCCGGGAGCAGCTTCGCCCTGAACCTCGAATCGATGAGCGCCGGGCGGAAGTTCGGCGAAGCGAACTTCATGGCTTTGCGTCTGGAGCCAGGGACCACTTTGGGCGCCGATTCGGTATCGAAAGTTCACTTCCTGCCGCTTAAAAGAGAGCATGGTGAAACGAAGCTGCAGCGAATGGGTGTCGGAAGCGAAATTGGTCTGCTGGACCGGTACGTCATTGCGCACCACGGAGGTAATGAAGGTTCTCGGCAACGGCGTCTTCCTCTCCACCGCCGGAAAGAAGCGTGAGAGACCACCGCTGGTCCCCACCCAGAAAGAACCGTCGCGCTCCGCCAGATAGGCGTGCGCGTTACAGTCGTTCCAGACCAATCCATCCGAACTGTCGTATGTTATCCAGCGGATGCCGTCGAACATCGCGACACCCCGGTCCGTACCCAGCCAATGCCGGCCCTCCGCATCGAAGAAGTGGGAGTAGACGACATTGCTGGGAAGGCCGTCTTTCGTCGTCAAATGAGCGATCAGGGGCTCCACGCCACGCAATGAAATGCGAGTGATTCCGACGGGCGAGAAGTAGGCGATCCATAATGCCCCATCGGGCGCGGCAGTCACGGACTGAACGGCATTGTCTTTGAGTCCGTCCTTCACGGTCAGCAGTCGTTTCAACTGGCCGTGCTGGATGTAGAGGCCCTTGGAACACGCCACGAACAGGTCCTCGCCCATCGGCAGCACGTCGGAAGCGGGTGCTGCCACCGGTAAGCTCACGGGCTCGAGTTTTGTGGCGCCCTTCGCGAGCCGCATGACGCCTTGTGGGGTTGCGACCCAGATGGCGCCCGTCTCGTCGCGATGGATCTCACTGACGGAAAACTTCGCAACCGGTTGAGCGGGCCGATAGACCCGCCGGCTGCCGGTGCGGGGATCATACCGGAGCAGGCCGTTGACCCCGCTCTGAAAGGTTCCAATCCAGAGCGAGCCATCGGCTTCGGCTGACAGTCCGTAAACCGATAAACTCCCCACAACATCAGAGCGGCGAAAGTGCCACCGGCCGCCTTCCTGAGTTCCGCAAAACAACCCGCGGTTCGTTCCGATCCAGAGGCCGCCCGAGGAGTCGTGGACGATGCGCCATACCGATGGGTCCGACAGTCCCTCTTGTTCGGCGAAGTTCTGCCAACGGTCGCGTCCAAGCCATCTGGTCAATCCATATCCGCTGTAGCCGATCCAGAGCGAACCCTCCCGGTCTTCCTGAGCGGATAGAACCTCGGCGCGCTTCAATCCGTTTTCCGGGCCGTAGTTCCGGCAACGGAAGCCCTCGCAGATCATCAAGCCGGCGTTGTGCGGGATGACAACTTCTCCAACCAGAGTGCTCACGAGCGGCGCTCCATGGGTGGAATGCAAGCCGGTGAGAGCGGGGGAACCGCGGAAGCGCGATCCCGGGGATTCGCGCATCAACACCTGTTCGGAAGAACGAATCCACAACCGCCCCGCGGCATCCTCGGCTATGCTCTGCCAGGGCCCGCCGATGACGCCGCGATCACTACCCCACTCCTGTTCGTATCCGTCCTTCCAGGAGCAGAGAAGAGAGCCGCAAGTAAACCAAATGGCGCCGTCGGATGCCGCCAGGACGCTGTAGGAGCTCTTTTGGGATACGAGGCGAGGCGAACCGCCGTGAAGGGGTAGCGAACGAAGTCCGGACTCGCTCGCGACATAGAGATTGGCCGTATCGCTCGCAATGGCTTGCCCGCTTTCCAGGTCCGCACCTTTGAAGGCTGGAACGGGCAGGAAAGCCCCGGCGTTCCACCGGAACAAGCCGGCGCTCGATGCAGTCCAAAGTTGCCCGTCCAGGGAGGTGTGTATCGAATTCGTATTGCGATTGTTGACAGCGGAATCCGAGGCGAGCGCCCGGAAGCGGTCGCCATCGTAACGGAAAAGGCCGCCTTCGGTGCTGGCCCAAAGAAAGCCCTGACGATCCTGGTGCAAACCGAGGATTGTAGGATTCGTTAGCCCTTGATCGGCTCCATACTCTTGGAATGACCAATGTTGCGCCTCTGCTGGCTGTAGGCGCACCAGACAGCATAAGCCCGTCAACCACACGACTCGCCTGGAGGCGATCATATGAATACTCATCGGCAGAACGGAACAAGGTTCTAAAGAAATCGGTTCGTGCGATGGGGACAGACGCATTTTCCCGAGAACCCTCGCTCGTGCTTCCCACTTTTCTCGTGTATGCCCCGCCGTCCGCGCTTCATCCTTCCTGGCGTCGCCCACCACGTTACGCAGCGTGGAAACAATCGCGAGACGGTCTTCCACTCCGCCGATGACCGTCGCTACTACCTGGAGCTTCTGCGGCGCCACGCCGCGCACTACGGAGCCACGGTTCTCGGTTACTGTCTGATGACAAACCACGTCCACCTCATTGCCGTGCCGGAGCGTGAGGGCTCGCTGGCGCAAACTCTGGGCCGCACGCATTCCGAGTATGCACTGGCGCTGAACCCCGCACGTGCCCGCAGCGGCCACCTTTGGCAGAGTCGCTTTTTCTCCTGCCCGCTGGGCGAATCGCACCCGTTGAACGCTCTGCGCTACGTGGAGTTGAACCCGGTTCGCGCGGGCCTGGCCTCCGAGCCATGGGGCTGGCCGTGGTCGAGCGCACGCGCGCACACGGTGGATCACGCCCTCGACCCCGTGTTAGACTGCCGCTGGGTGGAATACTTCGGGCGGTGGGATTACGGCGAGTGGAGGGAGATCCTGTCGACCGGCGTGTCGAGCGGCGAAAGCGACTCGATTCGACGGGCTACGCACACCGGCGAACCGCTAGGCTCGGGGGAGTTCGTCGCCGCGCTAGAGCAGCGAGCCGGGCGCAGGCTTCGGGTTCTGGCTCGCGGGCGGCCGCAAAGGAAGCCCGAGGCTGAGGAGGGGCCTGCCCGGCACGGCGGCTGGTTCGCGGGCCGCAGCTAAAATGGATGTGAAACTGAAAAATGCGTCTGTCCCCTTTAACTCAGGAACTAGCGAAGGAAATCGAGGACGAGTTTAAGGACGTTCCATACCCAGGGGATGACGCCATGCTGTCCTCTCCATCAGCCCCGGAGGGGCGACGCTACCGCGCCGATTTTCTGGGCAGGCACTGGCGTGAAGTCATCGATCCTGAGTTTCTCCAGCAGCATGCAACACTCAGGGTGCTCTCCGTTGCGGCCCGTCGCTTCTACCTGCCAGCGTTTCTTATTGGCGCGATCGACTACCCCAATGAAGCTCGGGACTGGGTTGACGCGTGGACGGAGCAGCTATATCCCAGATTCGAAATACCCTGCTCGACTCCTGTGAAGGAATTAGTGACGCGCGAGTGGAATCAGCTGACGGAGGCTTTAACGGCTGGACAGAAACATGCGATTCGATTGTTTCTCGATCATCTGCTCGCAACCCAGGCGGATGCATGGTGGGAACCGGAGCCTCCCGGTAACCTGATCGCACGGATGATTGCGAATTACTGGGGGCAGTTTTAGGGAAGACCGAGACTGAAAACCGGGGGGGGAAACCACACAAAGCCGGGGGCGGGACGTAATCTGATCCGCGACAACTCTCTCTGACAAAGCCTGACCTAATGCGATCACATCTCTATTCCCCGTTGGCCGCACTGCTGTTGCTCGTCGCGCCGCAGATCGCTACGCCGCAAGCCAATCGGCCGGTCTCCACCGTCCGCGGCTCCGACAAGGCTCCCATCACCATCCTGGTCTTCTCCGACTTCGAGTCCTTCCCCTGCGCGCGGTCGGCGAGCGTCATCGACGGTTTGCTCCAACAGACCAGAGACGTCCGTGTGATCTTCAAGCACGCGCCGGCGGCGTCGAATCCCAACGCGATGCTGGCGCACGAAGCGGCGCTGGCGGCTGGGGCGCAGGGTAAGTTCTGGGAGATGCACGACACGCTCTTCGAGAATCAAACCAAGCTCACCCGCGCCGACTTACTCGGCTACGCCAAGTCACTCGGCCTCGATTTAGCCGCGTTCCAGCGCGCGCTCGACAACCACACCTACCGGCCCATCGTCGAGCGCGACTTGGCCGAAGCCGCGGGGCTCGGCGTCACCACGACGCCCACGTTCTTCGTCAACGGCCGCCGCCTGGTCGGCCCGCAAGGCTACGCGTCGCTCGGCGCCGTCATCGAGTCGCTCCTCGCCGGCATCCCCCTCGACAAACGCGTGCGCGAAGAGATCGTCGCCGCCGGCCCCGCGCAGCAGATCGACTTAGCGCACGCCCCCACGCGCGGCCCCGCCACCGCTCCCATCAGCCTCGTAGAGTTCAGCGACTTCGAGTGTCCCTACTGCGCCATGACCGCCCCGGTAGTCCGCCAACTCCTGCTCGCCTATCCCACGCAGGTGAGATTCGCCTTCAAACACTACCCGCTCCCGATGCACAAAGACAGCCCGCTAGCCCACGAAGCCGCCCTAGCCGCCGCCGACCAAGGCAAGTTCTGGGGCGTAAATCGGGTACAGGCTCGGAGTTCCGCAAACGGCGCGGAATCCGAGCCTGAGTCCCCGATTTGCGCGCGGACCTCGTCGCCAAAGCCGAACAACTGCATCCGGACATCCCAGGTTCACCAAAGCCCTTCCCCCGATTTCCTCCGTTGCGCTAACATCGTGCTGAGCTCGGGGTGGGTGACGATGGACTACGACCGTGACAAAGTCGACGAGATGGTGCTGGCGCTGCTGTGCCTGACAATATGGGAGGAGGACGACGGCGGAGCGCGCGCCTGGAAATCCCACGACTGGGGTGCGCTGGACCGGCTACATGCCAAGGGGTACATTTCAGACCCGAAGAGCAAGACGAAATCGGTGGTGCTGAGCCCGGAGGGACTGAAGCGGGCGCGGATGCTGTTCGCGCGGCACTTCAGGTGAGGGCAAGCGCCGGGTTTGAATCGGGAGGCGCCTGGCCGGAAGGCTTCTCGCCCCTTGCCCTCTACAGAGTGATGCCGCAATAGTGCCGCGGCGAACCCGAAATGCTCCGGTTGCCTTGCGGCTGGTCACGTCCGCCTCGGCCGCTATTGCAGCCGGGGCCGGTCCTGCTCATTCAGCACGAGACCGTCAAAGATCGCCAGAACCTGCTTGCGGTAGCCATAGACGCGGCGCAGACTCTCCCGGAACGGGATCTCGAAGTCCTTGGCCTGCATCCACTTTTCAATCATCGAGCGGGGGACGTCGATATCCTGGCGCAGTGTTTCCACGTCATGCCCGCGCAGGAACAGGCCGTAGAAAAAGGCGGCCTCGCGCTGCGGGGCTAGTGGATCGAAATCGTCTCTCGCCGTCATACTCAACTCAGCGAAAATGTAAGTATACCTGGGGCCCTCGCCATACGGCAAGTGCCCTTCTGCACATAGGGGATTAGCGTGGGACAGCAGGCGCCGCGGGCCTAACGCAACCGCCCGATTTTGTCCGGGGGCCAGTAAACGAACACAGCCTTGCCGTAAATGCTCTTGCGCTGCACGAAGCCCCAGGAGCGGCTGTCGCTCGATTGCGAGCGGTGATCGCCCAGGACGAAATACATATCCGGCGGCACCACTTCATCCCCCGCGCTGGCGCCCGGCGGCCAGGAGACCGCGTCGCGGTATTGCTGCGGGACATAGTCCTCATCGAGCGGTCGGCCGTTGACAAAAACCTTGCCGGCATCGATGCGCACGCGGTCCCCGGGCAGTCCGATCACGCGCTTGATGTAGGATTTGTTCTCGTCATAGTGAAAGACCACGGTATCGCCGCGGCTGATTTCGCCCAATCCGAAGCGGTAGGTAAATTTGTTGATGAAGATGCGCTCCTGGTCGGTGAGAGCCGGCTCCATGCTGGTGCCTTCCACTTTGACGGGCTGGTAGATGAAAACGATCAGCACCACGGCGATGAGCACGGAGAACGCCAGGTCGCGCAACCAGGCCAGCGCGCTGCCAAGGCCGGAGCGCATTGGGCGCGCGCTCGATTGGTCCGGCGGAAGCGGAGGGGTAGCCTCGGGGCTCTGTCCGGCAAGCATTCCGTATGCATTATAGACGTTCCGGGCCAAGCCGCGGTTGCCGGCCCGGACGCTCTACAATTCCGTGGGCGCGCCGCCTGGAATCAAAACTGCTTCTCTACGCGCCGGCGGGCCGAAACGCCGCCTTTTCGGTGATCCAGTCCCTTGGCGTGGGGCTTTGGGCGCCACGCCGTGCCAATCCGAATACAGTTGTAAACTCGACGGAGACGACCTCAATGTTCGATGGCTCGATGCCTATTCCGCTGGCAAGTCTGTGCGCGCTCCTTTGCATTTCCTCGGCGTCCCTGCGTGCCGGCGACGATCCGAAAGAAATCCTCCGCCGCGCCCTGAAAGCGAATTCCCACAACCATGAACTGGAGCTCGCCTACACCTACGTCGAGCGCCACGAACAGCGCACGCTCGACAAGGCCGGTGCGGTTGCGCAACGCAAGTCCACCACGTGGGATGTCATCCCACTGCGGGAGGAATCGCACTATCGGCGCCTGACGCAGCGCGATGACAAGCCGCTCTCGCCCCAGGAGGAACAGCAGCAGGCGGCCGCGCGTCAGAGGCGGGAAGCGGAACGGCAGAAAACCAAGGCGCTCCGTGACGCGGAGACTCCCGAGCAGCGCCAGAAGCGCCTCGACGGCAAGGAGCGCGCCCGCCAGCGGGAGCAGCGGGAAATCGAGGACGTTGTCGACGGGCTCGATCTCCGTCTGGCCGGAGAAGAACAGATCGATGGCGTGCCCGTGTGGGTGATCGATGGCGCGCCGCACCCAGGCTACAAGTTCCAATCCAACGATTTATCCCGCGTCCTCGGCAAGATGAAGGGGCGCGTCTGGGTCGCGAAAGCCGACTATCAGCCGGTCAAAATCGATGCGGAAACCATCGACAGCATCTCGTTTGGCGTGGTTCTCGGACGCCTCAACAAAGGCGCGCGTGTTCACCTGGAATACACGTATGTCAACGGCGAGGTCTGGCTGCCCAAGCACATCACGTTCAGCGCCTCAGGCCGCGTCTTATTCAAAGGCCTCAGCATGGAAGGCGATTCCGCCTATAGCGACTACAGGAGGTTCTCCGTCGATTCCCGGATCGTGAGCGACGAATAGTCGTAGCGCGGCCGATCGGCTCACACGTGCCGTCCACGCGCGGTCGCTCAAGAGCTCACCGCTTGGCGAGGAGAGCGACCAATACCGCAATCGCCGATAAGCCCTGTCCCGTTATCTTGAACAACGGCACCGGCCGCCCTTCTCACGGTCCGGATTTGCAATCCATTGACCACCCTCCAACCCCGTCTATCGGCGGGAACTCGCGGGAACAACAGTGTGCGCCGCCGGGCACAGCGGGGCGCCGCGGGCACTTCGGGCCAACCCGCCGCGATGGCAGACCCGTTTTGGCCGATAATGAAGGGCATGACTCCTGAAACGGCGCCCGCCACCGTGGTGCCCGCTTTGCCGCTGACGCTCGAAGGGGCGAGCGTGCTCCACCAGATGATGCGCTTCCGCCGCGCGGCGTGGCGGACGCTCTCCGCCTATGACCGCACGGAAATTCTGGACGAAGCCTCCGCCGTCCTGGAGCGGATGGAGAGCCACGCCGATGGGCGTGAAAGCGCGTTCTATTCGCTCCTTGGGCACAAGGGCGATTTAATGGTGCTGCACTTCCGCCGCAACTTCGCGGAACTCAACCAGGCGGAAATCGAGCTGGCCCGGCTGCGGCTGGGCGATTATCTGGAGCCGGCTTCATCCTACTTATCCGTGGTCGAACTCGGCCTTTACGAATCCTCCGCCAAGGTGTACGCCGATCTGGCGGCCAAAGGCATCGAGCCGAATTCGGAGCAATGGAAGGCCGGCATCGAGGAAACGCTGGCGCGGCAGCGCACCGCCATGGCGCCGCGGTTATGGCCGCGGATTCCCGAATCGAAATACGTGTGCTTTTACCCGATGGACCGCCGGCGCGGCGAATCCGTCAACTGGTATCGCGAATCCATGGCGGACCGCCAGCGCATGATGGCCGAGCACGGCCTGGTGGGCCGGCGCTATGCGGGCGAGGTGCGGCAGATCATCAGCGGCTCGATCGGATTCGACGATTGGGAGTGGGGCGTCGACCTCTTCGCCGAGGATCCGCTGGTCTTCAAGCGGCTGATCTACGAAATGCGCTTTGACCAGGTGAGCGCGCTCTACGCGCTGTTCGGATCCTTCTACGTCGGTCTGCGCGTGGCAGCGGCCGATTTGGGCGCGCTTTTGAATTTCTGACGAGGGCCGCCGGACGACAAAACCCGATCGTCGATCCTATTGCTGCTGCTTGTTGCTCAGATGGCGGTAGAAGCCCAGATCCGCTCCGGTGAACATCTTGGTGGCAAACAGAATCTGCCCGGTGTGCATGGAGAAGTGTTCCACCACGTGATAGATGGCCTCCAGCACCGACACCTGGTAGCCCTGAATCGTCAACTGCTCAGGCAGCCGCCCGGGCGCCAGTGCGGCGATCACGGCGGTTGCCGAGTCCACCGTTTCGCGCAGGCGGGCGATGAGCTCTGGCGAGGAGGCACCGCCGCGGGCCGCGAATTCCCGGTCGCGGTCGCGAGTGTCCGGACGCCCGCCGACGCCGGCAATGATCCACTGGCGCAGGTTACCGCACAGGTGCAGCACCAGGTTGCCGACGGCGTTTTCGTTCTCCCCACCGCGCCCCCACACCTGCTCCGGCGTGAGCTTGGCGAGGCACGTCTCGATGCGGGGGGCCAGCTCATGGAGTCTGCGGACGGAGCATTCCACGAACAGACGATCGGTTTCCGACATGATTCCTACAGTGTAACGTCCGGCGCTTTGCGCGGTTTCATCGCCTGCTGGCTTCCCAGCTTGAACCACTTATCTTTATATTCTGCAATGACTTACTGGAAGCTGACGCCGATGGGGTTGATTCGCACGGGAATCGGCCGCTGATAGTGGTATAATCTCAACTTATGCCGATCTCTTAATCCCAACCCTGGGGGGGACTCGAACCCAAGTCCCCGTCGCGAACCCCTCGCCGGATCTTACCCTCGCACCAATTGCGAGCCGCCGGCACAAGTTGCTTCAATATAAGGAGTTCCAACATGCTTAAGTTGTTATCCAGTGGTCTGGTAGCGTTCGCGGGCGTAGTGTGCGCCCCGGCCACAGTTGCGCCGTTGCAGTTTGTCCAAGGTTCCGAGGCCCACCAGGACGCTCGCGTGGATGCTGTGCGCGGGTTTTTCGAAAAGACAGGCTGCCCGGCGCGCGATTATTCGCAAGTGTTCCTGGATGCGGCGGATAATTACCAGTTGGATTGGCGGCTGCTGCCCAGCATTTCTTTCGTGGAATCGACCGGCGGCAAGGCCGCGCCGCATAACAACATCTTTGGCTGGGACAATGGGCGCAGCAAGTTCTCCAGCCCGACCGCGGCGATCTGGGGTGTGGCTTATCAACTCGGGTACTCGAAGATGTACCGAGCCAGAAGCCTCAATCAGTTGCTCGCGATTTACAACCCCAATCCCGGCTATGCCGCCAAAGTGAAGAGCGTCATGCTCCGGATTGCGGCTCTCCAATAGGCAACCGACGCCGCTTTGACCCGACTGCGTGCTCCTCCCGTCAATTTCTCCTTGACTAGGACTAGTTTGTGATACAGACTGGTCCTTATGAAGGACAATTCCGCAATGCCAGTGGCCTCCCTCGGCCGGCGAGCCGCCGCCTACTGGTTTGTCGACGGCCTCCCGGACATTGTGCTTGGGATGACACTGCTCCTCTTCAGTGCATTGGGGCTCTGGTGGTGTCTCCAAATGCGCAGGCCAGCGAGGCGGACGCAGATCGATTTCTTGTTTATCGTTGCCGGGGTGCTCTTCTTTTATTGGAAGGGCCGTCAGGCGGTCGATTTCCTGAAATCGCGTCTGACGTATCTGCGTACTGGCTACGTGCAGCCCCCGGAGGATGTTTGGGCCTCCGCGAGTTCCGCAGGCCTCATTTCCCTGTCCCTGCGGCCCGGACCTCCGCCCGATGAAAACGTGACGCAGTTCAACAAGCGGACGGTGTACGTTTTGCAAACGTGGTGCTTCCTGTTCCTTGGCCAGTACCCTTGGAGACATTGGTATGCGCTGCTGGCGATGCCCGTGCTTGCTGCCGTGCTGTATGCGTTGAACAGGAAATCGGAGCATCCCTACCGATGGTGGTCCACGCTGATCCTGGCGCTCAGCGGACCAACGTTGGTGTGGCTAGGTGTCGCGCCGATTCTGCAGCCCCTGCTGATGCCGTTGCTGGCGGCTGTGTGGCTGATCGTACAGGGGGCATGCACGCTGGCCGGCTATCTGCGCGCGAACCCATATCCACGGGCTCCGGAAGGCGTGCGGGCATGACGCTGCGCATGCAGGAAATCTCGCGGCTGGATCGCGTGATCCATGAGCCGGCCCGCCTGGCGATCATGCTGATCTTGGGCGGCGTTGGCGAAGCCGACTTCCTCTACTTGCAGCGGGAGGGCGGATTCACGCAGGGGAACCTGTCGGGGCATCTCGCCAAATTGGAGGAGGCCGGGTATGTCGAGATCGAAAAAAAGTTCAAGGGCAAAGTGCCGCTGACGGTGTGCAGTCTTACCGGCAAGGGCAAGTTCGCGTTCACCGACTATTCCAATCGCATGCTGGGACTCTTGCAATCGAGCGGCTCGTCCGGCGCTTCCCGGCCATCGACCGCGGCCACTGAGCCGCAGCCACGTTGACAACCCCATCTTAACCGGCGTATATTTGCTAACATACTGATCTCTCAATGGTTGCGGTAGCTGACCCATGGTCCTGGCCGATCATGTTTCGGGGGAAAGCGTAGCGCAGTCGCTGACACGTCGATTGACCTCGGCGGAGCGGCATCATCCCTGCCAACTACCGGCGAATCAAACATGGGCGGAATACTAATGGCCGACGAGCAGAATGACACGCAACCGGAACAGGCAACGCCGGACAGCTATGAAGAGTTGCTGGACGACTACAGCCATTTCGCGCCGCCCGCGGCCGACGAAGTTCTGCAGGGAACCGTTCTTAGCCTGACCGCCAAAGACGTCATCGTCGATTTCGGATACAAGTCCGAAGGCATCGTTCCGATCGAGCAATTTCAGGGGCCCGGCGGCGAAATCACGGTCCGGCCCGGCGATCCAGTGGACGTGATGATCGACCATGGCGAGCAGATTGAAGGCTACGTCCTGCTCTCCCACACACGCGCCGCGCGGCTGCGCGTTTGGGACAATTTGGAGAAGGCCTACCAGGAGCAACTCGTCATCTCCGGCCGCGTGCTGGGCCGGGTCAAAGGCGGCTTGGCGGTTGATGTGGGAGTCAAGGCTTTCATGCCGGGATCGCAGGCCGACCCGCGCCCGGTGCGCAACCTGGACGCGCTGGCCGGCCAGGATGTGCCGGTGAAGATCGTCAAGCTGAACCGGCGCCGCGGCAATGTAGTGGTCTCGCGCAAGCTGGCCGTGGAAGAAGAAATTCACGAGCGCAAGAGCGCCACTCTCGATCACATTCAGGAAGGGTCGGTCATCACCGGCGTGGTCAAGAACCTAGCCGAATACGGCGCCTTCATCGACCTGGGCGGCATCGATGGCCTGCTCCACGTGACCGACATTTCCTGGGGGCGCATCGCTCACCCGTCGGAAGTGCTGCACGTCGGCGACGAGATCGCGGTCAAGGTGCTTAAGTTCGATCGCGCCAAGGAGCGGGTATCGCTGGGCATGAAGCAATTGGAGCCCGACCCATGGGAGTCGGTGGCCGAACGCTACCCGGTTAACAGCCGCGTGTTGGGCCGCGTGGTCAACGTCACCGATTACGGCGCTTTTGTCGAGCTAGAGCCCGGCATCGAGGGCTTGATCCACATCAGCGAAATGACCTGGTCGCGGCGCATGAAACATCCTTCGAAAGTGGTCAAGCCCAACGACCAGGTGGAAGCGGTGGTGCTCGAAGTCCATCCCAAGGAGCGGCGCATTTCGCTCGGCCTCAAGCAGCTCGAGGCCAACCCGTGGACCACCATCGACACTCGCTACAGCGTAGGCTCGGTGGTGGAGGGACGCGTGCGCAACATGACCGATTTCGGCGCCTTCATCGAAATCGAGGAGGGCATCGACGGCCTGGTTCACGTCTCCGATCTCTCCTGGACCAAGCGCGTCAAACACCCATCCGAGGTCTTGAAGAAGGGGCAGACTGTGCAGGCCGTCATCCTGGCCATCGATTCGGCGGCTCACCGCCTGTCGCTCGGTGTCAAGCAATTGCAGCCGGATGCCTGGGAGAGCTTCTTCCAGACCCACCAGGTGGGCGATACGGTGCATGGCAAAGTTTGCCGCCTGGCCAGTTTCGGCGCTTTTGTCGAGTTGGCGGAAGGCGTGGAAGGGCTGTGCCACTTCTCCGAAGTGCCGGGGTATGCGGGCAAGCGCGGCGCCGAATCCCCGCTGGCGGTGGGCCAGGAGGCCGATTTCAAGATCGTCAAGATGAGCGAGGCGGAGAAGAAAATCGGGCTCAGCTTGCGGGCCGCCGCGGTCGACGAAGAGAAAACCAGGTTGGTGGACTACCAGCGGAATGCAGCGGCGGCGACCACCACCATCGAGGAGGCAATGAGTCTCAAGGAACCGGAACCGAAGTAAGAGAACCGAAGTGGACTTGCAAATTGGCTGGAATCACGCGATACTGCGGTTTCGTAAACGATTGAGACTCTGGAGCAAGGGATGACGAAAGCGGATCTGATTGAAGAGGTCTCCCGCGTGGTGGAAATGACGCGCAAGGAGTCCGAGGTCATCGTCGAGGCCATTTTCGACAGCATCGTGCGCTCGTTGCGCACCGGCGACAAGATTGAGATTCGCGGCTTCGGCAGCTTTCGCACTCGCCAGCGGCAGCCGCGCATCGGCCGCAATCCGAAGACCGGCGCGCGCGTCGAAGTGCCGGCTAAGAAGATCCCCTATTTCAAGCCGAGCAAGGAGTTGAAGGACGTAGTGAATCTCTCCGCAACTCCGATCGCGCCCGCCGATGGCGCGGCCCCGGCGCCACAACAGGTGCCCAACCCGTAGGCCGGCGGGCCGCACCCCATGGATTATCTGTGGACTCCCTGGCGCTACCACTACATCACGGGAGCGCCGGCGGAGGCGGGTGTGTGCGTGTTCTGCCAGGCCGCCAGTTCGGCGGATGACCACCAGACGCTGGTGCTCCACCGCGCCGTCCACAATTTCGTTATCCTCAACCGCTTCCCCTACACCAGCGGCCATGTCATGGTGGTGCCTTTCGCGCACGTTCCCAGCATCGAAGACCTGCCTGAGCCGGCGTTATCCGAGATGATGGGCCTGGCGCGCGATGCGGTGAAGCACCAGCGCGCGATCTATCGCCCCGATGGATGGAACCTCGGCATGAACCTGGGCCAGAGCGCCGGCGCCGGCATTGCCGCGCACGCGCACATGCACGTGCTGCCGCGCTGGACCGGCGACACCAGCTTCATCACCACCGCTGGCGAAACCCGCGTGGTTCCCGAGGATCTCGAAACAACGTGGGAGAAGCTGTCGGGGGCGTTCCGGGCGGGGTAGGGGAGTGGCGCAGACGCTGGCGGGCTCCCGGAGTCTTCTCAGAGAACTGGTAAACACGTAGCCGTTATTGGTCGAGACGCTTTACTTGATGGCGACGGTCACTGGTGCGCTGGCTGCGCCTGCCGCGTTAACCACTATCGAAAAGGTGACAGACGCATTTTTCGATTCACGTCCATTTCAACTGCGGCCCGCGAGCCAGTCGCCATGCCAGCCGGACCCCTCCTCTCCTCGGATTTCCTTGGCGGCCGCCCGCGCGCCAGAACCCGCAGCCTGCGCCCGGCTCGGTTCTCCAGCGCCGCGACGAACTCGCCCGAGCCTAGCGGTTCGCCGGTGTGGGTAGCACGTCGGATCGATTCGCCTTCGGCGCTCGCCTCGCGATTGTTTCCACGCTGCGTAACGTGGTGGGCGACGCCAGGAAGGATGAAGCGCGGACGGCGGGGCATACACGAGAAAGGTGGGAAGCGCGGGCGAAGGTTCTCCGGAAAATGCGTCTGTCCCCATCGTGCTAAGGTGAGAAATCAGGAATGAATATCCTTTTCATCGGGGATGTTTTTGCCTCTCCGGGGCGGCGGATCGTGGCGGATCATATCGAGGACATCATCCGGACCAACTCGATCGATCTGGCGATTGCCAACGCGGAAAACGCGGCAGGTGGGTTCGGCATCACGCCCTCCATCGCGGAAGAACTGCTCGGCATGGGCCTGGACGTGCTCACCAGCGGCAACCATATTTGGGATAAACGCGAGATCCTCGACTATCTGCCACGCCAGCCGCGGCTGTTACGTCCCGGCAACTACCCGGAAGGGCCAGGTTGCGGTATGGTAACCGTACGGGCGCGCAATGGCGTTGAGTGCGCCGTGTTAAATCTGCAAGGGCGCACATACATGCCGGCCACGGATTGTCCATTTCGCAAGGCCAGCCAGATGCTGGCAGCGCTGGACCCGGCGATTCGCGTGCGCTTCCTGGATTTTCACGCCGAAGTGACCAGCGAGAAAATGGCCATGGGCTGGTATCTGGACGGCAAGATTTCCGCGGTGATCGGCACCCACACCCATATCCCCACCGCCGATACGCGCATTCTGCCGGGTGGCACGGCCTACCAGACCGATTGCGGCATGACGGGGCCCTATGCGTCGGTGATTGGCGTGGAAGCGGGGCTGGCCCTCCAGCGCTTCCTGACCGCGCTGCCGATCCGCCTGGAAGCGGCGCGCCATGGCGCCGAGTTGCACGCCGTGATCGTGGATGTGGACGAGGCGACTGGCAAAGCGCGTGGCGTGCGCCGCCACGCCATCGGCGGAGATTGACACATGGATCCCTCCAACCCCATAGCCGACTACACCGCGTTTTTCATCCAGGTGATCGGCTCGCTGCTGTTCGGCATCGTCTTCCTGTTCCTATGGCGCCAGTCGCGCGCCATCTACTTCGGACTGTGGTCGGCGGCCTGGGGACTGCGCGGGGTTGCCACCATATGCGGCTTCGAGTTGCTGAGCCACGGGGGGGTTGGCTGGCTGGCTCCCTATGCCACTTTCGATTTCGCTTTCGCGATTGTACTGATTGCCGCGGCGCGCGCCGGCTTCGGCTCCGGCTTGCAGGATTGGCGGGTGATGCTGCGTCTGATCCCCCTGCTGCCGGTGTTCGTGATTCTGGTATACGGCGTGGCCCTGATCTCCCGAATGGAAGCCTATCACTCGTCGCACGCTCTCCTGCTGGGCTTCATCTACCTGTACAATTTCTTGCGGCTGCGGCGTCAGGGCGGGCTCGGGTTTCGAATGTTCCGCTTCTCGCTGGTGGTCCTTTCGGCGGCCTTCTTCGAGCACGCCTTCATTTTCCTGTGGATGTACAACCGGGGTAACGCACCGGACTGGGCCCGCTACCTGCATCACGAGAGTTATTACGATTTCGCGCTCCACTGCATAATGGCCTTTTCGGCCATGGCGATGTGGAGCGAGACGCAAATGGACCGGCTGCGGGGCCTGAACGCCGAGGTCGAAGCCCTGCGGCGCGAAAACACCAACCGCACCGACCTGGATTCGCTCACCGGCCTGCTCAATCAGGCGGCGCTGGCGCGGCGCGTGGAACAGCCGGACGCGTTGGACTGTGTGGTGGTGGTCTGCGACATGGACAATTTCAAGGAGGTCAACGACCGCTACGGGCACCTGGTGGGCGACGAAATCCTGCGCAACGTGGGCAGCCTGCTGGAGCGATCCATCCGCCATGACGACGAAGCGTACCGCTGGGGCGGCGACGAGTTTGTCATCCTCTTCCTAAACCAAACCACCGAGGGGGCGGCCAAGCGCATGGCCGAACTTGAGCAGCGGCTGAACGATTTCCAGGTGCGCGGATTCGGGGTGCTGCCGATTTCCTTCAGTTGGGGCGTCGCCGACGCACGCAGCCGGCCACTGCGCCAGGCTCTGGATGAAGCCGACCACGCCATGTACGCCCTCAAACGCAGCCGCGGCGAGCTCCCCGCGCACGCCAATCGGCGATTGGAACTTCGGGCGGACCCGGGTGCGCCGGCGCGGCCCGTTTGACCCGCCGTGATCGAGTCTCTTATACTGGGGAATCGGCATGTATATTCTTTTTCTTCTGATTCACATCGTGGTTTGCGTCTTCCTGATCATCGTGGTCCTGTTGCAGAGCGGGAAGGCGGCGGACCTGGCCGGGGCCTTCGGCGGTATGGGCTCGCAAACGGCGTTCGGCCCGCGTGGTTCGGCCACGCTATTATCGAAGGCGACGACGATTTCGGCGGTTCTGTTCATGATCACCTCGCTTTCGTTGTCCATCCTGGCGACGAAGAGTGCGGGCCTGGGAACGACGGTTTTGGAGGGCGGTTCCACCAAGAGCGCTCCGGTGAAGACGCAGGCGCCGGCGCTTCCGCCTCAGGGACAGATTCCGGGCGTTCCGGCTCCGGCGGCGCCGCAGTCGCAAACGATCCAGATCCCAATCCCGAGTAGACAGAACGCCGGTAAGCCGGTCCCCGTGATCCCCGTTCACCCGGCGCCGGACAAGAAGTAGCCACGCAGCGCGGAGGTGGCGGAATTGGCAGACGCACTAGCTTGAGGTGCTAGCGGGAGCAATCTCGTGGGGGTTCAAGTCCCCCTCTCCGCACCACAGATTATAAAGCAGTTAATAGGGCCTAGCTGAAATTCCAGGCCCTTTCGCTCTTTTCGCTCTTGGCCACTGTAGCGGTTTTTGTAGTGGTTCTACCAAGTTTTTTCGCTGGTCCGCCTTCGGAATTGGCGTCGGACGCAACATCGGGCACCGGTCGGAAAAGAGACTGGCGCGTCTCATCGAAAAAAAGCGGTAAGGCCCCATGACGGCGCAGAACACTGAATCTGCGCGGTCGAACGCCGGCAGCGGAGGCGCGCATAGTGAACAGGCAATGGCAGGGACATCCTCCCGGCAGACTGGGCTTCGCAGATGCCCTTTTCCGCTGTACGGGAATGCGCTATTCTGGTAGCACCTAAAAAGGTGCCTTCTGGCGCAGGAGCAAGGACATGATTGACATCACCAAGGACATCCAATCGCTGACGACCTTTCGCCGCCGTTCCGGCGACTTCATGAAACAGCTTAGGAAGAATAGGCGCCCAGTTGTGCTGACGGTGAAGGGGAAGGCAGCAGCCATCGTGCAGGACGCCGAAGCCTACCAGCGACTGCTCGACATCGCCGCCCAGGCCGAGACAGCGGAGGGTATCCGTCAGGGCTTGGAGGACGCGAAACTGGGAAAGGTGCGGCCAGCGAGGGAGTTTTTCGCAAAATTCGAAACCAAAAATGGCATACCTCGTTAACCTCACCGCCCGCGCCGAGCGAGATCTTGCCCACCTGTTCGCGGATATCAACGCCGACCATTCCGAGGCGGCTCTGAAATCGTATCGAGGCATCAAGGAGGCGATTCTCAGCTTAGAAGAACAACCAAACCGATGCCCAGTCACACCCGAGAACGACAAGCTCAGGCATTTGCTGTACGGGAACAAGCCTCACATTTACCGCGCGATATATCGAATATTGGAAAGAGAGAAACGGGTCGAAATATTGCATATCCGCCGCGGCGCTCGGCGGAGGTTAGGGGGGCCGATGTTGCATAGAGAATCAGTCGGTTAGGTCTCTATGGCTGACTTCCGCTGTTGGCGATCGGCGCCTCGGCGGAAAGCGCGGCGACAACGTAGCCTGTCACTGCTTCGCCCTTGTCACTGTCTTCCCCGTCAGGTTGCCAAACCCATCATAGCGGTACGAGTTGCCTCAGATCGGGCCAGAGCTGTTCGTGGTTGCCGCCGCAATCAGCCGGTTCAGCGAATCGTAGGTATAGCTGACGTTCTCGCCAGTCACCGCATCCACCGACGACACAATCCGCCCGTTGTTCTGGGTTGATGAGAAATCGTAGGTCATGTTCACCTGCGCACCGACATCTGAAAATGGAAACGCGTAGCCTGTCACCGCTTTGCATTGGCCAGCGTGGAATCACCGGGGAGACCGCCTCGCGTCTGGCTCGCTACTTCAACACGACGCCGGACTATTGGATCAACATGCAGGACCAGTATGATTTAGAAACTGCGCGTGACGAGTGGGATGCGAGAGTTCGGTCCGAAGTACGCCCGCGCCACGCGGCCTGACAAATCGCGAGCCTTGTTGACTGTGCACGGAGCGGGCAGATGAACTGACGCGAGACTGGAGCACCATGTCAACAAACGGTTGGGGCCAAAGTAGAAAGGACGGGCAACATACAGCGTTATCGAGTCAAGCTTTCCAAAAGCACTATACGATTTTGGTCGAGGTCCCCGACGTCCCAGGAGCCGCCACCTTCGGCGAGGATCGAGAAGAAGCGTGAGTTTTTGGCAGCCATGCGTGAATCCGCGCAGCCGGACCTGCTAAGTTGGAGCAACTCGGCGCCGATGTGGCGTCGCGTGAATGCGCTGAGGTAAGAGTCGTAAACTTTCGGCACGATACGCTCTGGCCCCTTGCCCCGGCGCTAACATGAATTCGGAGGCTCCAGCAAATGACCAAGAAAGTGCAGCAACGGCTGCCGCGCGCAGCGGCGAGTCTGATGATGGCGTTTTGCCTGTCAAGCACTTTCGCCCATGCGCAAGGCACGGCCAACCCGGACTCTCAGAACCTGCCCAATATGGGCCAGCAGATCACGCCGCTGGCGCCCGCCGGCTCCCGTTTCGAGCCGATGAACCCGGAGCTGACCGCCAACCCGTCCTGGCTGGCCGGACAAGCCGTGACCACCGCAGTCAGTCCCGATGGCAAGACGCTGCTGGTTCTGTGCAGCGGAATCAGCGTGGTCTTCAATGGCCCACTCGCGGCGCCCACCACTAGCCAGTTCGTGTTCCTCTACGACATCTCCGCCAAGCAGCCGGCGAAGAAGCAGGTCCTGCAGATCCCCAACACCTACAACGGCATCGTCTTCGATCCCTCCGGCATGCATTTTTACGTGGCGGGTGGCTCGGACGATAACATCCACACCGTTACGCTCGGTTCCAGTGGAGTATGGGCCGACGAACAGCCCACCAGCCCGGCGCTCACCATGGGGCATGCCGCCGGCAATGGCCTGAACGTGCAGCCAGGGGGAGCCGGCCCTGTAAACGCGCAGATCGGTGTGAAGCCTTGCGCGGCCGGTCTCGCCATTTCGAACGATGGCAAGACGCTGGTGGTAGCCAATTACTACAACGATTCGATTACCGTATTCAGCGGCGGCTACGGCAATTGGTCGAGGGGCACGGAGCTCGATCTGCGCCCCGGCAAGAGCAACCCTGCCCAAGCCGGCGTGCCGGGCGGTGAATATCCGTTTTGGGTGGCGGTGAAGGGAAGCGCCGCCAGCGCCACAGCCTACATATCCAGCGTTCGCGACCGCGAGATCGATGTCGTGAGCCTCAGCGGAACGCCTACGGTTACGGCCCGCATCTCCGTGAAAGGTCAACCCAACAAGATGACCTTGAACGCGGCCCAGTCGCTGCTCTATGTCGTCGAAGACGAATCGGATACCGTAGATGTGATCGCGACTGCCACCAACGCCATCCTGGAGACGATTCCAGTCATCGCTCCGCCCGGCATGTTGCCCACGGCCCTCGCGCAATATACCGGCGCAAACTCCGATAGCGTCACGCTGTCGCCGGACGAGAAGCAACTTTACGTGACCAACGGCAATCTGAACTGCATCGCTGTGGTGGCGCTCGGCGGAACCAATAGCGGCGACCAGGTGGTGGGATTGATTCCTACCGGCTGGTACCCCAACTCGGTTAGCTTCAGCTCCGATGGATCCTGGGTTTATGCGGTCAACGGAAAGTCGCCGACCGGCCCGAATCCCGGCTTCTGCTATAGCGGCGGTGCGCCCTTTTACCCGAATTGCATTCTGGCAAACCAATATGGCCCCCAGTTGCTGAAAGCCGGTCTTCAGACCTTTCCGCGCCCCACCATCGCGCAACTTGCGACTCTGACGGCTCAGGTAGCCGTGAACAACCGCTTCTCGAGCACCGAGACCGCCAGCGACGCGGCCGTCATGGCGGCGGTGCGCACGGGTGTGCAGCATGTCATTTTCATTCTCAAGGAGAACCGCACGTACGACCAGATTCTGGGCGACCTGGAAGTCGGCAATGGGGATCCCGATCTGACCGAGTTCGGCCGGGCCATCACGCCGAACGAGCATAACCTGGCGTTGAACTTTGTCACGCTCGACAATTTCATGGTGACCGCCGAAGTGAGCAACGACGGCTGGCCCTGGAGCACTTCCGCGCGTGCGCCCGACGTGATCGAGCGTCAGTATCCGGTGTATTATTCCTCCGCCGTCGGCGTGTCACGCGGTCTCAGCTTGGACTCCGAGGGTGCGAACCGCAACGTGAACGTGGCCTATCCTACACTCGCCGAGCGCGAGTACGCCGATCCTTTTACGCCCAACGATCCGGATCTGCTACCCGGCCAGACTGACGTGGCCGCGCCCGATGGACCCGACAACGAGATCAACACCGGCTATCTGTGGGACGCCGCGCTGCGCGCCAATCTTACGGTACGGAACTACGGCTTTTTCGTGGACCAAACGCGCTATAACACCACCACCAACGCGATTCCCCTGATCGAAAACCCGGCGGCGGACGGCATCGTAGTAGCTTATCCCACGAATGTCGCGCTGGCCCCGCGCACCGATCCCTATTTCCGCGGATTCGACAACGCCTTCCCCGATTATTACCGCTACGCGGAATGGGCCCGGGAGCTCGATAACAACTACTTGGTGCCTGCAAGCCGCGCGCCGGAGCCGGGAAATCCGACCTCCTCCGCGCCCGTCGCACTGCCGCGCCCCCCGCATGGCGAACCCGCCGGGCGCAGCACAGCGATGCCGTCCTTGAGCCTGGTTCGTTTCATGCACGATCACACCGGCAGTTTTAGCGCCGCCATCGATGGCGTGAACACTCCGGATCTGCAAGTGGCCGATAACGATTATGCGGTCGGCTTGCTGGTGCAGAAGATAGCCAGTAGCCAGTACGCGAACAACACCCTGATCTTCGTCCTGGAGGACGACGCGCAAGACGGCGGCGACCATGTCGACTCGCACCGCAGTGTGGCTTTCGTCGCGGGAGCCTTCGTGAAGCAGGGGGCCGTGGTCTCGACGCCCTATAACACTATCGACTTCGTGCGCACCATGGAAGAGGTTTTGGGCTTGCCGCCGATGAATCTGAACGATGCCTTGGCCAGACCCATGGCGGATATCTTCAATACCACGCCCAGTGCATGGAGTTTTACCGCCACTCCCTCCGCGCTTCTGTATACCCCTGGTGTGTCGCTGCCGCTGCCCCCGCAGCCCACGGGCCTATTCGTGCCAAAGCCGTCGCACGATGCGGCCTATTGGGCGCGGGCCAGCGAAGGCATGGATTTCACGTCGGAAGATCGCGTCGATCCCGCCGGTTTCAATCGCCTTCTCTGGAAAGGCCTGATGGGCGATAAGCCATATCCCGCCGGGCCGAGTGGAATGGATCTGCGGCATAATCGCGCCGCGCTGCTGGAGCGTTATCGGCAGTCCTTGAAGGAATAAAGGCGCCGCGACTAGGGGGCCGGCAGCTCGATCTCCGTCACGTCCCCCGGCTCAACCAGTTGGAAGCCGCTTTCCGCGCACTCGGCAAACAGCTCCCCGTCCAAGTTTCTGACGCGGCCTGCATGTTCATCCAGAACTTGGGCGTAGTGCAGAAGTAACGTGACAAACGAAGGGCGGCGACCGCCGTGATGCCGCGTTTCATTCGCGATGTCGTTGACGCGCGTAGCCGGTACCCGCAGAGCCAAAGCCAACTCATTCGCCGACATGCCCAGAGGAGACAGGACCTCTTCGCGAAGGATACGTATCGTAGGTCTCGGTCGTGGTTTGGGAACCGTTCCACATCCCTCGCCGCCTGGGGGCGGAACAGGACTCCTTTCATGCCCGTTCGCGCCGGAGCTGTTCAAACAGGCGCAGGCTGACAGCGGAGTATGATTGGCGATACTCTGACAACAAAGTAGGGTGGAAAGATGACGTCCTCCAGGTTGAACTTGCCCGCCGGGTGTCGAACCGACGATACCGGCATCCTCCGTTCCCCGCGTCGAGGATGGGTGATCGCGTTGAGCGTGTTGGCTTGCCGGGCCGCACTTTGCCAAACGCCCCCTCCCATCTCGCTAACCAACGTCAATCCGCCCAATTCCCTGCTGGCGCCGGGCACCACCAGCCTGAGTCTTTCCTTCAACACGCCTCAGCCGGACACCTGCGGCTACTCGGTGAATACGCTGCTGGACCTGAGCCAAATGCAGCCGGTTGACATCGCCGGGCCGACCCCGACGCATCGGGTGATGGTGACCGGGCTCAATGCGGACCCCCAGGTAGTGAACAACGTCTTCATCCGCTGCGCGTCCGTCACCGGTTTCTGGGCTCCCCAGTATCGCGACGTAGCCGAGCCGAACGGAGACTTCCCGCGGATCGGCAGTATCTGGGGAGGCGCGTACGTTTACGACACCCAGCCTGCCGAGGCGGCGAAGGTCCAGCTCTATCTGAGTCCTGGTATGAGCCTCGATCAGGTCGCTACGCTACGAGCGGCCGACCCCGGAATGATCGCCCTGATGGGCGCGGCCGCGACGTACGCCGGGCCCTGGGAAAACTTCCCCGACGATTATTATCTGAAAGACACTCAGGGCAGCAATATCCAGATCGCCCCGGGCGCTGTCTACGTGCTGAACCTGACCCGGCCCGATGTCGCTGTGGGTGTCGCCAATTATGTGTACCAGCAATTGCTCGAGGGCGGCCTCGCTTACGATGGCGTGTTTTTCGACAACGTGTTCTACACGGTTTCCTGGTATACCACCGACGTTTATGGCAACCCGGTTCAGATCAGCAGCGCGGGAAATGGCGTTCCGGACAATTCCGCGACTCTCGATGCGGCGTGGCGCGCCGGGGTGATTCTCGAAATCAACACCCTGCACAATCTCGTTCCCTATGGCCTTCTTGTGGGTCACACCCAAAGCCCCGCGGACCCGCAGCTCATGAGCCTGTTTAATGGAGACAGTCTGGCGTACGAAGCAGTGAACGTGCGGGAAGGAGAAATGTCGTTCGGCGATTTCTGGAGAGACTATCAGGATCCGTTCCTGCAGGGCCTCTCTCCGAAGGTCGAGCAGATACAGTCGGGGCCGCCGAACGTCATCTCGTACGGATACGGATATCAGCCGATGGCGACGCTCCCCGCCTCGACCATCGCGTTCGCTCAGACGTTCTATCCCAACATGCGCTTTGGCCTGGCAACCGCGCTGATGAACGACGGCTTCTTCACCTACGATCTGGGAGATACCCAATGTTGCGTCAACTGGTGGTACGACGAATACGATTTTCACCTGGGCCAGCCGCTGGGTCCGGCCGTGCGGGTGGGCCCTGGGCCGGGACCGAATTTCCTTACCAACGGCGGGTTTGAGAACGGACTCGCGGGGTGGTCGTTTTTCGTGGACGACGACGGGCAGGAAAGCGCAACGCTGACGCTCGACAATTCCGTCGCGGCGGAAGGGAACTCGTCGGCTCACATCGATGTCACCTCCGCGGACAGCTATCCGTGGCAGGCGAATTTGTCTCAGTCGCCGCTGCCAGTGGTGGCCGGCGCAAATTACCAGGTGCAGTTCTGGGCGCGGTCGGACTCTCCGCGCACGATTACGGTCGATATGGTGAGCGCAAATCCTCCCTATGCGAACTACGGGCTTTCCTCCCAGGCGTCGCTGGGCACGGCATGGACGCTCGATACGCTCACCTTCGTCTCCAACGCGACCGCCGGGGATGGCACGCTGCAATTCGACGTGGGAGATGTGGCCGGCAACGTGTGGATCGATGGCGTCCAGCTTTTCCAACAGGCGCCCGACATCTTCCAACGCGACTTCAGCGACGGCGTTGCGGTGCTGAACGGCACCAGCGGCTCGCAGACCGTCGCGCTCGAACCGGGCCTCCAGCGTTTCACGGGCGCCCAGGCGCCACTCGATCAATACATCGTGGACGATTCGGATGCGGGGTTCAGCGCCAGCGGAACGTGGAATGTCGTGTATATTTCCGGCGGATTTAAAGTCCCCGTGGGCCCTTGGGCCAACGCGTGGGGAGGTTCGTTGCAGGAGTCTGAGAGTTCTCAGGGAACCGCGCAGTGGAACCTGAGCATCCCCGCCGATGGCCAGTACACGATTCAGGTCTGGCTGCCGGATCCGCCAGGCGCGGCGGGCTGGACAAAGAACGCTCAGTATCAGATTGTCTCGGGCGGCAACGTGGTGGCTTCGGCGAATCTCGATCAGAGCAGCGCCACTGCGGGCGACCAATGGCACACTATCTTCAGCGGCGTGGCGCTCACCGCGGCAAGCTCACCGGTTCTCACCATCTCGAACGCCGATGCAGGTACGCCGCTGATCGCTGACGCCGTCTATGTCACTTCCGCCGCGCGCTACAACGATGGATCGCCCGCGCCGCAGGTCACCCTGGCCGCGACCGATGGCATTCTGCTCCAACGCCGGCAGCCGGTGGCGGCGCCCGCGTCGAAGGTGCGGGCGGTGGTCGACTCAGCCGGCTTTCAGCCTGCGATAGCGTCGGGAGCATGGGTGACGATTCTTGGCAGCGGTTTCGCCTCCGCTCCGCAGACCTGGACGCCGGGCCCCGCCGATCAGCAGTTTCCCACCTCGCTCGGCGGCGTCAGCGTAACCATCAACGGCAAACCGGCGTACATCGATTACATCAGTCCCGGCCAGATCAACCTGGTTGCGCCGGACGATCCCGCATTGGGGCCGGTTACGGTGCAGGTAAACACGGGCCAAGCGAATAGCTACCCGGGCACCGTGGTGAAGCAGCGGATGACCCCGCAGTTCTTCGTCTGGGCGATGAATGGAACGAATTACATCGCGGCGCGCCACGCGGATGGAACACTGGTGGGACCGGCCGGACCGGGCAGCCGGCCGGCGCAGGTGGGCGAGGAGATCGAACTCTATGCTACCGGATTCGGCCCGACCAATCCGCCGGTATCGCCGGCGCAACTGATCTGGCAGGCCGTACCCCTGGCGGGTACGCCGACAGTGTCCGTCGGCGGAGTAAGCGCCGTCGTGAACGCGGCGAATCTGGTGGAGGCGGGGCTGTATCAGCTCAACGTGACCATTCCCCCGGTTCCCTCGGGCGACCAGCCAGTGCAGGCTCAGATCGCGGGGTTCCAGAGCAGGGGCGGCGTGTATGTGACCTGCGCGAGCCAGTAGCCAGGCGGGACCAAATTAGACGATCAAGCGGCGCAGGCGATCAGGTTTGATCTCGGGAGGGTGCCACGACGCTCCGGTGCCAGTTCCGTGGTCTGACAACACCGGCAATGACACGCCGGGCCGCCCACTTGGCCGCTCGCGCGCAGAGTTCCGCAGGCCCTTCCATTTGCAGGCACAAGCAGACAAACCGGGGAAAATCCGTCATCCGTTCCAGCACCCCGCTCCCTCGCGCCCGGCGCTGGTAGCTGACGCAAATGGACCGCACCGTATCCGACAATTTGGGTGCCGGCAGCGGCTTCTGGCTCGCCTCGAACTCCACCCGCTCCGCCGCATCCACGGGCAGGCGAGCCAGGCCATCCAGGACACGCTCCGGAATCGGGGCGTCGAACACCCGCACCAGATAGCCGCATGCCGCTTGCACCCAGAGTGTTACCCGCAGGCGCCCGGTCAGCGACACCAGGCGGTCCCAGTCGATGGCCCCGTGGCGCGCCACCGTTACCGCATCCGCCACCCAGCGCATCGGCGGAATCTCGTTCCACATGGGTCCGTGCACCAAAGCGTGCAGCAGTTCATCGGAGGGGCATAAGGCCTGCACCCGCATCCCCTCAAATTCCAGCGGTTCAGCGGAGTTCCAGAAGGCCTCGTCCGCGCCGTGAAACGTGGCCTGATACAGCGCATGCCAGTGGAGGTCCACTTCGCGGCCACTCCCGTCTTTGTACCCTAGCGCCTGGCGGAACACCAGGTCGCGAGGGCCCAAGTGGTAGCGGAACCACCAGAGTCGCGACCAGCCGGCCGAGTCGAACAGCCGCATAGCTTCCGGAGCGCGCAACTCCGGCACCATCAGGTCCAGATCGTGCATCGGCCGCAGGCCCACGTCGTTGTAATAGCGCAACGACAGCGGCACACCCTTCAGCAGAATCACCGGAATCCCGGCTTGCTGCAGCATGGCGACCGCCGGCGCCAATTTGGCGAACAATAGGCGATTCTCGCACCAAGTCTTGCGGTGCAACCCGCGCAGCGTGCCCAACTCCTCGTGCTCAAAACCGGTTCTTCGCAGATTGTGGCCCACCAGCGGCAGTAAACGGTACGAACCCGTATCCAGACGGTCCAGGCCGCCCCGCGTCTGCCATTCGCGATACGCCTGGCAGGCCGCATCGCCATCGAGCAGAGCCGCCTTCAGCAGCAATTCCTGCCGCTCGTTAGGCCAGCAACCCCCACTGAAATCGCTCAGGATCAGCGCACTTTCTCCTTTGTCTCGCGAAATTCCAGCGCGCCCACGCCGTTTGCGGGCATGCGGTACACGCGGTCGCAATGCTCGATGATGCGTGGATCGTGGCTCACTACCAGCACGCCCGGGCGCTGCGGCAGATGCCGGAGATTGTCCATAAGCTCCTGGATGGCTGCCGCATCCAGGTGATTGGTGGGCTCGTCCAGGATCAGCAGCCGCGGCTGGCCCAGGAGCGCCCGCGCGATTGCGATCCGCTGGCGCTGGCCGCCCGAAATCATCTGCCCATCGGCGCCGATCGGCGTCTCATAGCCCCGATCCATGGCCTCAATCGCCTCATGCGCGGTGGACCACTCCGCCGCTTCGCGGATCCCCCGCTCGCTCGCCTGCGGCTGGCCGTACGCGATGTTCTCCAGTACCGTGCCCGGAAACAACAGCGGGTCCTGCGGAACCACGCCCAACTGGCGGCGAAGCTGCCTGATATCGATTTGGTCGTACGGAGTGCCATCGGCCAGAACGCTGCCCTCCTGAGGCCGGTAGAATCCGCACAACAGCCACACGATGGAACTCTTGCCGCAGCCGTTGGGCCCTACCAGTGCGAGAATCTCTCCGGGCGCGATGCGCAGATCGGCGTGGCGCAGCACCCAGCGTCCCGGTACATAGCAGAAGGAAACGTTTCGCAGCTCCACTTCTCCCGCAAAATCGAGACTGCGGCACCCGTGGTATGGGTCGCCCCCGGCGTGGATCAGCAGTCCATAAACGTCGGCCAGCGCCTGCGCACCGGTTACGATCTCGGGAACACTTGCAATCAGCGTGTTGGTCTGCGAGTTCAACAGCCGCACTGTCACGTAGAATGCCAGCAGATCGCCAACCGTCATACGGTGGTGCGTGACAGCCATTCCGCCCACCAGCAGGATCGCCAGGCTGGCGGCCAGGCTTAGCGTGCCCTGGCTCAGTTGAAACAGCGTGTCGAACCAGGCCAGTCGCAGACTTGCCGCGCGCAGCACATCCGCCGTCTGACGCTGGCGGGCCAGCTCCGCCCGTTCGGCGTTCTGCAGACGCGTCAGGTCGATGGCCTCCAACAAGAACAACACCCCGCGGCTGAAACGCTCGAACGCCGTGCGGAACCTCCACACGTCCTCCTTTAAGCGGCCGCGCAGCCACCGGTCGAGGCCGATCACTACCGGCACCGCCGCCAGCAGCACGGCCGTGAGCAGCCAGTTCATCCGCAGCAGTACCAGCGTGAGCGTCGCCGCCACCAGGGCCGCCGGCAGCGCCTGTGCTACCACGGCGTTGCTCATCACATCGATCCGCTCTGTATCCTGCACAATCGTGTCGTGCAGTTGGAGATGGTCGCCGCTCGAGAACAGATCGCGCGGTAGTTGATAGATGCGTTCCTCCAGGCGGCAACGCAATTCGAGGATTACGTTCTTGGTGATTTCCAGAGTGGTGCGCCGGATCCAAAACGCTACCCCGGCTCCAGCCACGCTTGCTCCAAGGATGGCCGCGGCGGCCAGAACCAGCCCCCGCAGATCGCCCGACGGCAGGTAGCGGTCGAACACCACGCGCACCAGCAGCACTACCGGCAGGAAAAGAAACGAGGCGACCACGGACGCCACCACCACAGCCGCCAGACGCGCCCGGCTTCCGCGGAATTGCATCCAGTAGTAACGCCAGGCCTCCCGCCCCGCTCCGCGTAGCTTTCCAACGCGAATGCTATCCATTGCTGGCCACCGGCGCCGTCGGTTGCTTCCGCCGGTCCATCGAGTCCTTCAATAGCCGCAGGTAGTCGCCGCGCGCATCCCGTTCCCGTACGCCCAGGTTGTCCCCGTGAATCCGCCGGCGCAACCACACCCTTGGGTCCATCCGCTCGCGCATCCCCTGCTGCCGGGCCCGCAACATCCAGTCCAGAAACTCGCCCACCTTCACATCGCTGCGCAACAGCCCCACCCGGGGCCACGCATCCCGCCGCATCATCAAGGTTCCTGGCACATGCCCCGGCATCGGTTGGGATGTCCCAGCGGCGTTCTCTCTAAATTGCTCAACGTGGCCGAACAGGAGGTCGCATTCCGGGCTCTCTTCCAGAATGGCAACCTGGTCCGTCAATTTCTCCGCGGGCCAAAGGTCGTCGGCGTCCAGGAACGCCAGGTACTTCCCCGTCGCCTGTTCCACACCGCGATTGCGCGCCACCGACTGGCCGGAGTGCGTCTGGCTCACGCGGCGGATGCGTGGCCCGAATTCATCCAGCACTTCCGCGGTCTGGTCGGTCGACCCGTCGTCCACCACGATAATCTCCACTGGCCCGTAGGTTTGCCCCAGAATTCCCTCGATTGCCTGGCGCAGATAGCGCGCGCCGTTAAACACGGGTACGACCACGCTCACCAGCGGTGACGTCCCCGGCCACCATTCGTCGTAGGAGAACCAACGGTCGAGCGGTGCCATCCCGCCCTTTCCCATCCGGCGCCGCCGGTCGATCGAGCGTTTCAAAGCTATCGCAAGATGCCGGTCGACCGCCGCCCGTTCGCGCGTCATGTTGGCGCCGTGCAGCCGGTAAATCAGCGTCACCGGCCGCAAAATGCGCATGTGCAATCGCGATTCGCGAGCCCGCAGGAAAAAGTCGACGTCTTCGCTATAGCGCAGACTGGGGTCAAAGTTGCCTATCCGATCGAACACGCGGCGCCGGTATAAGCCGCTGCCCAGGTGCACATTGGTGATTTCGTGGTCCGGCCCTTCGAAGGCGAAGTCCGGAATTTCGCCGCCTTCGATGGCTACATAGCGCACCCGGCCCAGCACCGCATCGAGTTCCGGTTCCGCCAGCAGACGGGACATCTGGATCGAGAGCTTCTGCTCCGGCCATTCATCGTCGGCATCGAGGAAACCCACGAACTCACCTCGGGCGAGTTCGAGGCCCCGGTTACGCGCCGCGGCAGGCCCGGACTGCTCCTGACGGACGTAGCGCACCGCGTCCCCCAGTTCCGCCGCTACCCCCGCGCAGTCGTCCGCGGAGCCGTCGTCGACGATCACGATCTCCAGCGGCGCGTAGGACTGCCGGCGCACACTGGCCACCGCGTTCGGCAAGAAATGCGCTGCATTGAAGGCCGGGATGATTACGCTCACCAGAGGGTTCGGCATTTGTGTCACGTGTGGATGGCGTTCCGGTTCAACCGTTCCACCAGACCGGTCAGAGCCTCGGGAATCTGCGCCAGGTCGGTGCCGGCCAGCAGCCTGTAGCAGGCCGCGGACTTGGTCAGCCGGATCAGTTTGGCGGCCGTGCGCGCCCGCGCCGCCGGGAGGTGTTTGGTGGTAGTCGGGGCCAGCGCGAGCATAGCCAGCGATTGCGCCGCCGGCTCTAGTGCCGTGTCGCGCCGCCCGGTAACCTCCGGGACCACCACTGCGCGTACGGGAAATCCGCCGATCAGAGCTGCCGGTTGCGACTCATTGAGGAACAGCATGGCCTTCTCGCGATCCAGCCGGTCGCGATTCGTGACGCTAGCCGCCAAATGCGGAAACCGTTCGAGCCCTTCCGGATCCAGTTTCGCTGTGCTGTACAAGCAGGATACGTGTGGCGAGGGCCCTACCCGCGCCAACGTGTAATCGTCGCCGGCATAATGCAGCCGGCTGCCCAGGCAGGAGAGCGCGGTGGTCGATTTTCCCGCCCCGCAAGGTCCGGCGATCAGCACGCCGCCATCCGCGGAGCCCACCGCGGCCGCATGCACCGGTTGCCATTCGGTGTCTCGCAGCCACCAGTGCAGGATCACCCGCAGAGGGAAGCTGACTTCCCACCACGGCAGCACCCGCCAGGAAGGCGTCCAATATAGCGCGACCTTTCGTTCGCGGTCGAGGCATTGGAACACATCCCACCACAATTGATAGCTGGTCTCGACGCGCTCGTCGCAGAAGTTGGCAATTTGGCCGCTGCCCGTATATTGGTCCGGACTCCACGCCGGACGCGCCATGGGCGTCCCCGTGGATTCCGTGTCGAAGAAACACACGCGCAACTCCGCCGCGCCTTCCACGGGTACTGCGCAATGCGCCAGCGCGCGCGTCATCGGGTCCAGCAACTTCGTGCCGGCGAACTGCATCTCGATGCGATGTCCGCCCAGGATGAACGCGCGCTTGTGCAGCCCTGAGGCCTTGGCGGCGCGGACAAAACACGTCTCCGCCGCCTCCGTGAATTCGACCGGTGTTGCCGTACAGACGCTCAAGCTACGACATCCTGCTTGCGCGCCGGCCACCCGGTCTCGTCCACGTCGTGGATCGGATCCAGCAACAACAGGTCCTTCATGTCTTCATACACCGCCAATTTGGGAGCTTCCCAGCTTCCCGCCGGACCGGTGAACCGGGCTGCTGGAGCACTCCCGTCCGCCGGCGCCTCGACAACCAGCCCGTGTTCCAACAAGCTACTAGTGAACGATGCAAGGTCCGCGGCGATTCGCTCGGGCTCCTTGGAGTATCGCTCCGCCAGGTGAGCGATTATGTCATCCAGCGGCATCTCGCTTTCGGCGAGCCGCCAGACTTCCCTGGCGATGTCACTCATCCCAAAGTACGCCCCGGTCTCGAGGTTGATGGCCACCACCTCATCCTCAAAGACCTCACAAATCACCGTCGGCCGGTTGGGCCGCAGTACCACCCGGGTCATCCGCATCTCCAGTCTTTAGAATCTTAAAGTCTTAGTCAATTGTACTCAATCTGAATATGAATCGGTCGCGTCGGCGGGCCGCTTGGGGCGGGCTGACCCTGAGGCAGGACGTTCGCCTTGCAGGCCCGTGGTCAATTGCAATTACAGACCGCGTAGACCGGGCGGAAAAGGTCCAGGCCAGTCGATACGCGAGCGCCCGTCATCTTTCATAGTCGCGTGCCAGCAATGTTCGTGACAAAAAATAATTGTTACAATCATGTCAGCGTAGGCGCTCTGGGCGATGGAGGCCTTTCGGCGTGGCCGCCTTCGCCTTCTCGCGCTCTGCGAGGTCATTCGCTTGGGAATCTGCGTCTCTCACAGACGAATCCCACTCCGCTTTGGTTTGACGATCCACCCGAAGATTCTGGGTGCCCGTGAGTCACCGTATACGCAATTCGAGGGCCTTCGAGACCGGGGAGGGCGGCTTTTCGGAGAATTACTCCTGGCGGACGCCCCAGCATCGATCAACCGATTTGGGCGAGTAGTCGACTCGTTGATTGGCGAGATATGCCGAGGTGGGAAGTGCGCGCCAGCAGCACTCGCTCGAAAGTCGCGTTCAGGACCCGCCGCCGAATTTGCGTTGCCAGTAACCGTAGGTCAGGGGGACGTCAAGTTCGCAAATTCTTCTCGGCACCCTTCGCAGCCCCAGGGTTCACGTAACGTTATTCGCGATTATCGGCCACTGTCTCTCGCCTCCGATGGCCTCTCGGAAGCGTTCAAACTCCGGCGTTTCTCGATGCCGCGGGTCGAGCAAGTTGCGGGGCACTCTCCATCGCCGCATTGTATTCGCCGCGGCGCGCAGCTCGGTTGCAGCTTGCTCGATGTTGCAGAGCTCGCTGTGCCGCTAATACGTGGCTGTCGTCGCCTCGCCAAATCTCCAAAGCCGGCTGCTGGATGGCGCGGGAGAACGAAAACGTCACTGCCCAGGGCAATCGCGATTTGAATCTGACATTCATGGCATTCAAACGAGCGGAAGCCAATTCGGCGGATTGGCCGCCCGACAGGAACGCAGCCCCCGGCACGGCGGCAGGAACAGATCGCAACAGACATTTCACGGTGGCGTCGGCCACTTCGTCCACCGTTTCCTGCTTTGGGCAGGCCAATCCTGGAAGCACCATGTTAGGCTTCAGGATCATACCCTCCAGAGCCACGCCTTGCGTGTAGAGCTGGTGGAAAACTGTGTGCAATACTTCGTCTGTTACCGTGCCGCAGCGTTCCAGTGTATGGTCGCCGTCCATGAGCACCTCAGGCTCGACGATAGGGACAAGCGCCGCCTCCTGGCACAACGCGGCGTAGCGAGTCAGCGCCTGCGCGTTGGCCTTGATGGAAGCCCGGCTGGGAATGCCATCGCCCACGACAATCACCGCCCGCCACTTGGCAAAACGCGCGCCCATTTGAGAGTATTCGGCCAGGCGTTCGCGCAACCCGTCCAAGCCCTCGGTTACTTTCTCGCCAGGATGAAGCGCCATGTCTTTTGCGCCGAGGTCAACCTTGATGCCAGGCACGATCCCCGCATCATCGAGGGCTTTGACGAATGGTGTGCCATCTTTCTTGCGCTGGCGAATCGTCTCGTCAAAGAGGATCGCACCACTAATGGAGTCTCCCAGGCCGGCAGTGTTGACAATCAGCTCCCGGTAGGCGCGCCGAGCCTCCTCCGTCTGGGGAATCCCTAGCTTGGCGAATCGTCGGTTGCAGGTCGAAGTACTTTCATCCATTGCCAGCAGGCCCTTATCGCCAGCCAGCAGCTTCGTCGCGGTGTCTTTGAGCTGTTGCAAATTCATCTGGGTTCCCTCCATCTCTGATCGCGGGTTATCCGGCGGCTGCTTTCTCCAGGTGCCCGCCGAACCCGTAACGCATCGCTGACAGCAACCTGTCTTGGTAGTCGGCTTCCCCGCGTGAGCTGAAGCGCTGATAGAGTGCGGCGGATAGAACGGGTACCGGCACTGACTCATCGATCGCCGCTTGAATCGTCCACCTTCCCTCGCCCGAATCCGACACGCGGCCGGCGAACTGCGAGAGCGAGGAATCCTCCACCAGTCCGGCTGCCGTCAGATCCAGCAACCATGACGCGATGACGCTGCCGCGCCGCCACACTTCGGCAATATCGCGCACGTTGAAATCGTACTGGTAATGCTCCGGTTCGCGCAGCGGTGTTGTCTCCGCGTCGATTGTACGCTGCGCCTTCCCCACGTTGGCGTCGCGCAGAACGCTAAGACCTTCGGCGTAGGCGGCCATCAGGCCATATTCGATGCCATTGTGGACCATCTTCACAAAATGGCCGGCGCCGCTCGGGCCGCAGTGTAAGTAGCCTTGTTCGGCGGTGCCGTCAAGCTTCTCTCGCCCGGGGGTGCGCGCAATGTCGCCTGCGCCCGGCGCTAGCGTTGCGAAGATCGGATCGAGGCGCGTCACCGCGCTCGCCTCGCCCCCGATCATCATGCAATAGCCTCGTTCCAGGCCAAAGACGCCGCCGCTCGTCCCCACGTCGACATATGGAACTCCGTTCGCTGCGAGATCCTTCGCCCGACGGATGTCATCGACGTAATAAGAATTACCGCCGTCGATGAGAGTATCTCCCGCATCGAGATATGTCCGAAGGCCGGCGATCGTATCGTCCACGGCCGCGGCTGGCACCATCAACCAGACCGCCCGCGGCTTATCGAGTTTTTCCGCGAGGTCCCGCATTGTCGAACACGGTGTCGCGTGTTCCGCGGCCAACTCCTGCACGGCTTTCGGTGACCTGTCGAAAACAACGCACTGGTGCCCTCCTCTCAGAAGGCGGCGCACCATGTTTGCTCCCATCCTTCCCAGACCTACCATTCCAAGTTGCATCACTTACTCCTTCTGCGTCTCCCTAATGCTTCGATATCGGCGGATTACGTTGTTGGTGGAACTGTCGTGTCCGAGGTTGGGTTCTTGCTGGCTCTCGAGCTCCGGGATGATCCGTTGAGCCAGCACCTTGCCCAGTTCCACGCCCCACTGATCGAACGAGTTGATCTGCCAGATCGTGCCCTGAGTGAACACACTATGTTCGTAAAGCGCGACGAGCTTGCCGAGTGTCTCCGGCGTGAGCCGCTGGGCGAGTATTGTGTTCGACGGGCGGTTGCCCTCGAAGACGCGGTGCGGCGCGAGCCAGTCCGGCGTGCCCTCGGCCTGTACCTGCTCAAGCGTCTTGCCAAAAGCCAGCGCTTCGCTCTGGGCGAAAACGTTCGCCAGCAGCATGTCATGGTGTGGTCCCAGCGGATTGACCGCTTGTCCAAACGCGATGAAGTCACACGGAATCAGGCGTGTGCCCTGATGGATTAACTGATAGAAGGAATGCTGGCCGTTGGTTCCCGGCTCACCCCAGTAAATCGGGCTCGTCGAGTAAGTGACCTGGCTGCCGTCGAGTGTGACATGCTTCCCGTTGCTCTCCATGGTCAACTGCTGCAGATAGGCGGGAAACCGTTTGAGATACTGTTCATACGGCAGCACAGCAACTGTCTCGGCGCCGAAGAAGTCCGTATACCAGACAGCCAGCAGGCCCATCAACACTGGGAGATTGCGTTCGAACGGAGTGGTGCGAAAGTGTTCGTCCATCTGATGGAAGCCGTCTAACATCGCTCGGAAGTTATCCGGTCCGATGGCCAGCATTGTCGAGAGCCCGATCGCCGAATCCATGGAATACCGCCCGCCAACCCAGTCCCAGAACCCGAACATGTTGGCGGTGTCGATACCGAATTTCGCTACTTCCCCCGCGTTCGTCGACACGGCCACAAAGTGCCTGGCAACCGAGCTTTCATCACCGCCCAGACCGGCGAGCGACCAGGCGCGAGCAGAGTGGGCGTTCGTCATGGTCTCCAGCGTGGTGAAGGTTTTCGAAGAGACAATGAAGAGCGTTTCCAAAGGGTCGAGATCGCGAACAGCCTCGGTGAGGTCCGTGCCATCGACGTTGGAGACGAAACGGAAAGTCATATTCCGGGCGCTGTAATGTTTCAGCGCCTCGTAAGCCATGACCGGTCCGAGGTCGGAGCCGCCAATCCCGATGTTGATGACGTTGCGGATGCTCTTGCCGGTGTGCCCTTTCCATTCCCCACTGCGGACGCGGTTGGTGAAGGCGGTCATCTTATCCAGCACGTCGTGGACCTGGGGAACGACGTCCTCGCCATCAACCACGATGGACGTTCCTTTGGGTGCGCGCAGGGCTATGTGCAGGACCGCGCGCTTCTCCGTTACATTGATCTTGTCGCCTCGGAACATTGCCTCGATCCGTTCCCGCAGACCCGATTTCTCGGCGAGCCGGACGAGGAGCTTGAGAGTTTCGTCCGTGATCCGGTTCTTCGAGTAGTCCAGGAAAATGCCGGCGGCTTCGGCCGTCATCCGTTCACCCCGGCCAGGATCTTCCGCGAACAGGCTTCGCAGATGGATCTCTCGAACCTTCTTATAGTGGCTTCGCAGAGCCTTCCAGGACCGCCGTTGGGCCAGGGGTTCGAGAGTCTGACTCGTGGCGTCTGTTGTTGCGGGTAGTGACATTTCCTATTCCTTTCGATCTCCTTCAACGGGCTGCGGCGGTTTTGAGCGCAACACTCTTGTCGGCGATTACCGTCATCAGTTCATTCCAGGACTTGACGAACGATTTCGCCCCCTCTTCCTGAAGCTGGGCGGCCAATGCGTCGACATCGATTCCGGCCTGGGCGAACCGCGCCAGTACTTCCTCGCAGTCGCCGCCATCCGCCGGCAGCGTCGAATCCACCTCGCCGTGATCGGCGAGCGCTTTCAACGTACCTTCCGGCATCGTATTCACCGTGAAAGGAGCAGCGAGCGCCTTTATGTAAAGGACGTCGGACGCCTTGGGATCCTTGGTCCCGGTGCTGGCCCATAGCAGCCGCTGCGGACTTGCACCGGAGTTAAGTGCACGTTGCCAGCGGCGAGAATCGAGCAGCGCACGATACGCCTTGTACGTGCGCCTGGCGATGGCAATGCCGAGCTGGTCGCGCAATGAGTCGGGCACCTTGCCCATCACCGCGGCGTCCCAGCGGCTGACGAATATCGAGGCGACCGAGCCTACGCTGGGCTTGAGCCCGGCATCGATGCGCCGCTCCACCCCGCGCAGGAAGGCCTCGGCAGCCGCCACGTATTGCTCGCGGGAAAACAAGAGGGTGACGTTGATCGGCACACCGGCAAAAATCGCCTCCTCGATCGCGGGCAGACCTTCCTTCGTGCCGGGGATCTTGATGAACAGGTTCGGCTGCCCCGCACGCGCGTGCAGTTCCTTGGCGGCGGCCAAGGTGCTCCCGGTGTCATAAGCCAGCAATGGCGAAACTTCCAAAGACACCCACCCGTCCACACCTTGCGTCCGGTCGTGGACCGGCCGAAACAAGCCCGCGGCCCGCGTAAGGTCCTCCAGCGCCAACTCGAAAAAGAGCGGCTCTCCCGACTTACCCTTGCTCACCTTCTCGCGGATCGCCGGGTCATATGCCGCGCTGTTCTTGATCGCGTGGTCGAAGATCGTCGGATTCGAAGTGAGCCCCGTCACCGACAGTTCATCGATGTACCGTTGCAGCGTGCCGCTATCCAGCAGGTCGCGCGTGATATTGTCGAGCCAAATGCTCTGCCCCAGACTGTGGAGCGCTTGTGTCCCTTTCATCGTAATCCAACCTCCCAGGAGCCTTGACGATACTTGGAGTTCCGACCAGCCCAAAACGGTTCGAGGCGCTTGTTCAGTTCCATACACATTCGCCGAGCATGCGTTCTCGACAGCGCCAACGCCAGTGACCTTTGTGCTGGTGGGCACGTTCATGCGATCTCCTGTTAGTTTACGCCGCCGCGATAACTCTGGTTTGAATGCTCGTTAACGGGTTCTCGATCCTCGACCTCTTCGAGTGATGATTTGCGGCCCGAAATCGGCCCTAGACCGCGAGCAGCAGGATCGCTTCGGGACGAATGCTCTGTACGATTTCGCACCGCAGTCCCCGTGTTCTGCGGCGAAGTTAACTACTCTTGGTATACACTGGCATCATCCCTGGGACTGAATATGCCAGCAGCCTGCATTCATCTCGATCAGATCAAGGTCAGAAGCACAACCAAGAAGGGCTGTGAAGAATGTCTCAAACTCGGCGACACCTGGGTGCACTTGCGCCTGTGTCTGTCTTGCGGTCACGTGGGATGCTGCGACTCCTCCAAGAACAAGCACGCCACCAAGCACTTCCATGCGACGAGGCATCCACTGGTTCGCTCCCTGGAACCAGGCGAGAGCTGGATGTGGTGCTATATCGATGACATCATACCGGGTGAGTTGGACAATTGAGGCGCGGGCGACGGCGAGCCGCGATGAAGCGAGTTTCGAGCCATGAGCGCAAACAACCTCCTGTCGGTCGCTTTCCCCACCCTCGATGAAGCACAAATCCGCCAACTGGCGGGCTGCACGCATGCCGAACCGAAGTTGTTCCGGGATGGGCAAACGCTCTTTGCGGTAGGCGATCGGAACATGAACTTTTTCGTTGTGAAGTCGGGCGAGGTCGAGATAGTCGATTACTCGGGCGATGCGCCAAAGACGATCACAGTCCATCGTCCTGGCGAATTCACCGGTGACATCTCGCACCTCACCGGCCTGCCGGCCGTCGTCAGCGGCATTGCCAGGGGCGACTGCGAGGTGTACGAAATCACCGGAGACGCCCTGCGGCAAGTTCTCAACCAGTGCCCCGCTATTAGCGATATCGTTCTCCAGGCCTTCATCGCGCGACGGCAGCTTTTACGCGAATCTCCCAACTTCACCGGCCTGCGAGTGATCGGGTCGCGTTACTCCCCGGACACTTTCCGGGTGCGTGACTTCTTATCGAAGAATCGCATTCTCTTTACCTGGGTGGATGTCGAGAACGATCCCAATGTGGACCGGTTACTCCGGCAATTCGGCGTGACCGAATCCGACACGCCCGTGGTCGCCTGCGGCCGGATGCTGCTTCTGCGGAATCCTTCCAACCGGCAGCTCGCCGACGCCATCGGCATCCATCAGCCCCTGGAAGATCTGGTCTACGACCTGGTGGTTGTGGGCGCCGGTCCGGCGGGTCTTGCGGCGGCTGTATATGGCGCCTCCGAGGGGCTGAGGACCGCCGTACTCGAACAGACCGCGCCGGGCGGGCAAGCTGGCAGCAGCATGCGAATCGAAAACTACCTCGGCTTTCCCACCGGTTTGACGGGCAGTGAACTGGCTGGCCGCGCCATCCTCCAAGCCAACAAATTCGGCGCCCATTTGTCGGTCCCCACTCTGGTGAACCGATTGGCCTTCGAAAACGCTTACACCCTGGTGCGGCTGGATGGAAGCGAGACGGTGACCGCCAAGTGCCTGCTGATTGCCACCGGGGCAGACTACCGCCGATTGGGCGTGGCGGGGGCAGACAGATTCGAGGGCACCGGCGTCTACTATGCCGCGACCCTGGCGGAGGCCCACCTGTGTCAAGGCAGCCAGGTAGTCGTTGTGGGCGGCGGTAATTCAGCCGGCCAGGCGGCCGTTTTTCTTTCCGGCCACGCCCGCAGCGTGCTGATTGTGATCCGCGGCGATGACTTGCACAAGAGCATGTCCAGCTATCTGGTGCAGAGGATTGAGCAGACACCCAACATCGAGTTGCTCTGCAACTCGACCATCCGCCAAATGAATGGCAACGGGCACTTGGCCTCCGTCGATATCGTCCACAGTAAGACCGGCGAAGCGCGGACCGTGGAGACCCCAGGTGTGTTCAGCTTTATCGGCGCTGACCCGAGGACCAGTTGGCTCCCGCAGGAAATCGAAAGGGATGAAAAAGGGTTCGTCCGGACCGGCGCGGATCTGGCCCACTCTCCTTACTGGACTTCCGGTCGCCAGCCACTCCTACTGGAGACGAGCCGGCCGGGCGTGTTCGCGGCGGGGGACGTGCGGTCCGGCTCGGTCAAGCGCGTCGCGTCGGCTGTCGGCGAGGGCGCCATGGCGGTCCAGTTCGTACATGAACACCTCAGGCATATGTGAGAAAGCACTCGCGCCGCCCAGAGTCGGCGGGCCGCACCAGCACACACGGGCCGCCCAATGACGCAGCCGGCATACCCAGCCGCGAGGGCGGCGGCCGCCCGGATCGGCGCCCATTTTGCGCAACACCTCGGAAGCTCGCCTCAGCAGTGCCAACAACCTGCGACGGCGCCAGACTCCGCTACCATTGAGGCGATTATCGAGGCGGCTTTCTGGGCCAGCCTTCGGCGCGAAGAAGGCTACATGCCGCGCATCTCGCTGGCGTTCGTTGCGCCGGAAACAGTGGAGTGGTCTCTGAAGTTCGAGCGGCGGCTGCCGCTCGCGGCGCAGCCGCTCACGCGTCTGGCGCCGGCCGTGGAGCGCCCCGGCATTCACCTCGGCGTCTGGCGCGACGGGGAACAGTTCTTCGTCTGGGGGGCCACTCGCAACCTGCCCGCGCTCTGCCTCGTGCTGGAGGTAGTCGCACCCGGCCTGTTGGTTGTCAAGCACAGCCGCGACGACGAATCCGAGAAATTCGTGAATATCGCCGTGATACAGGGCGACGAAGTCAAAATGATCGACGAACAGGCCGCGCGCTTACCGGACTGCCCGGATCTGTTGACTTCGCTGCTCGGGTTCGACACTCAGCACGCTTCCAGCGAATCGGTAAGCGTGCTCATCCATCTCGCGGTCTCGATGCGCGCCCACGGCCGCGGCGGCTCGCTACTCGTAGTGCCCTCGAACACGGAGATGTGGCGGGAGTCGCTTGTGCAGCCAGTCCTCTACGCCCTCGCGCCGCCGTTCTCGGTGCTTGCCCAGCTCATGCGGGATCGCGTCGCCGACGACTCGAACCGGCGCTGGGTGGATGCGCTGCGGCGCGCCGTCGACGGTATCGCGGGCCTTACGGCCGTGGATGGGGCCACCGTGATTACCGACCAATACGAGGTGCTCGCGTTTGGGGCCAAGATAGTGCGGCGCGATGGATCGTCGCTGGTCAGTGAGGTGATCGTGACGGAGCCGATCGAAGGCGCCCGTGCCGAGGTGGTCGAGCCGGCACAACTTGGAGGCACGCGACATCTGTCGGCGGCGCAGTTCGTGCGCGACCAGCACGACGCGGTGGCGCTGGTTGCCTCTCAGGATGGCCGGTTCACGGTCTTCGCCTGGTCACCTTGCGAGAACATGGTTCACGCGCATCGCATCGAGACTCTGCTGCTGTAGACCTGGCGCGGCATCAATCGGAGGATCGTGATAGCATGATTCTGGCCGGCTGAGCCTCCAGCAGAATGCGATGAGAAACGCGGGAATTTCGAGCGGCGTTTTGTTGACAATGATGGCAGCTCTTGCCTGCGCGCAACCGCAGCCACCAGCGGCGGGACGAGCGGGTGCCAGCTCTCCCGCCGATCCGCTTCGGGAGCAGATCGTCGCTCAAGAACGGGCGGGCCTCGATGCACTGAAGACCGGAGACCTGGCTGCGTTCGCCGCTTCCACCGCCGATGAAGCCGTCTTCGTGGATGCGCACGGCCCCGCCACCAAAGCGGAAGTGATCGAACATACGGCCGAATTCCGTCTGCATGAATACACCATGGCCGACGTGAGGTTCGTGCCGCTCTCGGCGGACTCTGGCCTCATCGTTTACACGCTGACCGAAAGCGGAACCAGCCACGGCAAGGAATTTGCCGCGCGAGTCCATGTCTCCTCCGTATGGCTCAAGCGCGGCGGCAAGTGGCAGTGCGTATTCAGCCAGGAGACCGCGGCGAGGTAGCGCTGATCGCAAAGCCGTCGACGAGGCCGTCCAGCCGATCGTGGCCGGGCCGCTCCCTCTGGTCGCGGCTCCGATGCGCTCATTTGGGTTTCGGAGCCGCGACCGCTAGGGAGCGGTCATGCGGGCGGCACAGAGCTCAGAACCGACTCGACAATCCCTAGATCATGACCGCGCCGGATGGCCGATTAATCGGTAGTTAGCTCCACCTTTGAGACTGGGAGCGTGGCAGCGGACTTTTTCGCCTTCGTCGTCGTGATCACGACTACGCTCGCTAAAACAAACAGAGTCCCCAGAATGGTTCGCACGCCAAGCGTTTCGCCACCCAGGAAATATCCAATCAGCACGGCCACAATCGGATTGACATACGCGTAAGTCCCAACTTTGGTTGGCGATTCATGATGAATCAGCCACACGTAGGCCGTAAACGCGACGATGGAGCCGGCGACAATCAGATATAACAACGAGAGCCACGCTCCCGTTGACACGGCCGATGGATGAAAATCGCGCAGTTCTCCCCGCGCGACTGCCGTGAGAGCCAGTAACACTCCGCCGGCCAGCATCTGCGCTCCCGAGCTCATGAGTTTGGACGGCGGAAGCGGCAGCTTGCGCATCAGCGCGGCCGCCGCCGACCAACTCATCGATCCGACGATCAGCGCCACGGCGCCGGCTCTATCGATCGGCGCCCCGCCGAGGTTCAACGAGCGGCTCATCAGCACTGCCACTCCGGCAATCCCGATCAGGAGCGCCAAAGCCAAGCGAACGGTGAGCTTCTGCGTTCGCAGGAAGACGATTTCCGAGAGCGACATGAACACCGGGATGGTGGCCATCATGACCGCGGTAACACCCGAAGGCACGCGTTGCTCGGCCCAGAACACCAGCCCGTAGTCGAGAACAAATATCAGCAGAGCGAGTGTGAACGCGGAGATCCACTGACGCCCGGCCGGTGAGCGCTCGCCGCGCGCGAGCATCCAGCCGTAAAGTACGACCCCCGCGACCAGGAACCGCATGGCCGCGAGAAGGAATGGCGGAACCTCGTGCACGCCAACGCGAATCGCGAAATATGTAGATCCCCATACAAAATAGATAATCCCGAAAGCTAATAGAGTCTTCCACAGCGGAGGATGGGCGTTGGCGTCCATAGCGGATTCCTAACACTCTATCAAGTTCGCTAGCCAGATCGCTCGCACTTCGAGGCCGAGCACGTCGCGGTAGAGGGTGCCCCGGGCGCGGTGTCCGAGACATCGATGACGCATTGCCGGAGCAACGACGTTGGCATAGGTCCGGCGTGTATGTTATCATCATTTGACGACGTGATAACATGATCCGAACGCAGATCAGTCTCGAGGAACGGGAATACATTCTGGTGAAAGCGGAAGCAAAATCGCTGGGGATTTCGACCGCTGAGTTCGTGCGGCGCGCCCTCCAGCAAGCGCTCCGGCCGCGTGGCGAAGGGCAGTGGATGCGATTCGCCGGGTTCGTGGAGACCGGCGACCGGCGCTCTTCGCGATCCATCGACGAAATCGTGTATGGCCAAAAAGACTGAATGTTACGTCGACACCTCGGCCCTCATCGCGTTTCTGGACCGCTCCGATAGCTTCCACCCTCTCTTCCGCAGGCTCTTTTCCCAGCCGCCGCCTCTGGTTGTCTCCGCATTGGTGATCGCCGAGGGTCATGGATGGTTTCTGCGCCGCTATGACCAGCGCCGGGCGGTGCAGTTTCTCGCCTTCATCGATGCGCTCCCCGGCCTTACCATCAGGGGCTTCGACGCCGCCGAACTGGAGAAGACGGCCCTCGTCGTCAAGAAGTTCGGCGACCAGGGCCTCACCCTGGCGGACGCACATGGCCTGACCATCATGCGGGAACTGCGGATCGGCTGCTGCTGGTCGACTGATCGGCATTTGGGGCTGGAGGGAGCAAGGTTGGTGGGGTGAGGGACGGTCGCCTGCGCCCCGTGATATCGTCGCTAACAGATGAACAGTGAATACCCAAAACGAATGGTTTGAATTCTACGCACCGTTCTTCCCGAGCGAATGTGACGCGCGGGCGTTCTTGGAAGACATAGAGGCACTGCCGACTGGGGACCGTCGTCATCCGGCGAAGGTAATGATGCATCAGACAAAGAGGCTCGTCTCTCTGGCGGATGATCTCCCGAGGATACGGCCGAACTGCGAGGCGCTGCAACTACTGTTCCTTCTTATCTGTGCCGAGCACATCGCCAAGATGTTCGAGGACTTCACTAGGGACGGCGAATCACGGCGCTACGTGCGAAAGTTCTTCCAGTTGTTCCTCTCTCCCGAGCAGCAAGAACAATTCTCCTCTGGCGTCCAAAGGCCCGCCTTTAATTCGGGCCCCTTCTCAGAAGTGGTTGACGCACGTTGGGATGCTCCTTCCAGCTCCTCGGAGGCGCTACAAAAAGCCAGACTGATGCAGGCAGTCGACGCATTTTATGATGTACGTTGCGACGTTGTGCATGAGGGCGGGTACGACTTCCACTTTCGCGTCGACGGCGGAGAGCCGATGGTGAACGATGTAATAGTCGTTCTAACCGCTGATGAATTTCGCCGCTTCGTTGTAGTGGGCTGCATTACGGCCATTCAGCGCTACTCGCCAGCGGCGTAGGCCACTACGCGGGTTCACGGGCGGCTAGCCGCGAGCGAGAGCCAGAGCGTGGCTCTGCCAAGCTATGCAAGCCGCCGTCACCCCGATCCCGGCCTGCGCCGATCCGCTGTACCCCCTACTCCGGCAGCGGCTGCCCCTTGGTTTCCGGCGCGAACGGGAGCGCACACAATCCCACCAGGAAGACGGAGCACATCGCGACGCCGGCGTAGCGCATGGCGTCGGGGCCGTGGAAGACGCGGCTGGTGAGCAAGCCCAAGGTCAGCGGTCCGGCGGCCGCTACGATGCGGCCGACGTTATAGCAGAAGCTGGTTCCGGTGCTGCGCAGGCGCGTGGGGAACAGCTCCGGCAGATAAATCGCATAGCCGCCGAACAGCGCAAGCTGCGTGAAACCCATCGCCGGCACCATCCAGAACATCTGGCCGATGGTGTTCAACTTCCAGAACGTGAGGGCGGTCATGCCGAGCGCCGCCAGGAAGCTGAGAGCGAACGCGGTGCGGCGATTGGTCCGTTGGGTCAGCCAGGTGAAGGCGTGAACGCCGAAGAAGGAACCGGCGTTCTGGATCAGCGAAGTGACGCCCAGCCACATGGTGGTCTTGCCGGCCAGCGCGGCGCCGGCGATGCCCTGCGCGCGGAAAGTTCGTTCGAGAATGGGGCGGAACAGGTCATAGCTGAAGAAGCCGATGCCCCACAAACCCACCACGCCGGAAAACGCGAGCAGCAAACCGACGATCGAATTGCGGCGCCAGCGCGGATTGCCGAGCAGTTCCGCGAACGAACCCATGCGCTTTTTTTCGGCCTTGGCCTTCAGCCACTGGTCGGGCTCGCGCAATTTCTTGAACACGATGAGTGCTAGCGGCGCCGGCGCCGCGCCGGCCAGAAACTCCCATCGCCAGGCGTGGGCGATAATTCCGGCCTGCTGCACTTGCCCCAAAACGATTACCGTGGTGGCGGCGACCATGTTGCCCACTGCGGAAAACGCTTGCACCATGCCCAGCGCGTAGGGGCGTGCGCGCTGGGGAACCACCTCCGCCACCAGTGCTACGCCAACCGCGAATTGCCCGCCCACGCCCAGCCCGCACAGAAAGCGGTAGACGTTGAAATCCCAGACACCGGTGGAAAGCAGGCTCATGCCGGTGAAGATGGTGTAGGCGAGGATGGTCAGCATCATCGTCTTGGCGCGGCCCAGGCGGTCGCCCAGGATTCCGAACACGACGCCGCCCAGGCCCCAGCCGATCATGAAGACCATGGTCGAGATGCCGGCCTGCTGCGCCACCGCTCCCGGCGCGGCCGAAGCCCCCATCAGGTCGCGCAGCGCCGGCACTCGAGCCAGGTTGAAAAGCTGCTGCGCCATGGTATCGAACATCCAGCCGACCGAGGCCACCGCGACCACGAACCACTGGTAGCGGTTGAGATCCCGATACCAGGCGTAGGGCGGCGCGGCGGCTTTCGGCGAACCGGGAATTGCCATGCAGCAGTTATTGTAGTGCGGCGCGAAAAGAACCGGCGACAAGATCGCCGGCGTTACCGGGAAACGGCGGCGTGCGAGAAGAACCGGCGACAATATCGCCGGCGTTACGAAGAAACGGCGGCATAGCGCTCGCGGTCTTGCCGTGCTTTACTTGGCGAAGGTGATATCCGACTCGGCTTCGTACTTGCGGTAATTCCGGAAATCGATCTCGTTCTTCATGCACGTCGCGCTGCTGGCCATGCAGGCCAGGTTCGCGCTCTTGACCGGCAGCAGGTAGCTTTCCTTGCCAAGGCGAACGAAGTCGTAATCCAGCGTGGATTCGGCCTTGTCGTAGGTGAAGCCGGCAGGCAGCGAACTGGTCCGCATCTCGATGCGCAGAACGCGGTGGCTGTCCTTATCGATCCACACGGTGCCGTTGTAAGAGGGAGCTTCGGACCGGCCGTCGGGGTTGACGATGCGCCAGTGCGAGTTGGCTTTGCGGACATTGAAATCGTATCGGTACGCGTCTCGGCCCACGATCCTGTCGTCGCCGCGGCGGACAAACGCGGCGTCGGTTTCGGGCGAGAGGAGATTCCGCAGCGTGGTGACAAACTCGCCGGTAGACCATGCGCCGGTTTTCTCCGGCGGTTTCGGGGCTGCCCTTCCATCGAAGAGGATGTTGCGATATTCCTCCTGGTCATTCACGCAGACCACATCCGCGCTCACCACGCCATCGGCATGCCACGCCGCGCCGTTGGAGAAGCTGTGGTAACGAGTCGTTTCTTGTTGGACGACGAAATTGGGGAGCTCTTCCATGAACGCTTCGGCAGCGCGGCGCGCGTCCGCGACCACTTGGTCGACCGCGTTGATTCCCGCTATATGACCGGATGACGAATTGGTCCCGCCTTCGTCACGCTCCAAATCGGGACGGCGAGGAGGGATGGAACCCGATTCCGTGGCCGGCCCGCCGGAGCCGGAACCGGTAGCGGGTTCGGGATTGGCGACGTCCATCGTGCCGGCAGGGCGCATGTCGGCCTCCACCGGAGTCTGCGCCGAATCGTGGTCGAAAGGACGCTCCCCGGCGGTGCGCTCCGCCGGCGTGCCAGCTCGGATCAGCACCACGCGCAGGGCCGTCTCCGGGTCGATCTTGGTGGCCTGGACCTGGAGCTGGTCGCCTGGCTTGAGCAGGGAATCGCGCACCGGTTCGCCCGCCTTATTCTTAAAGTCGGTCTTGGCGAGCATGCGGAACCGCAAAAGGTGCTTGGGCGTTTCCAGGAAGAGGTCCTTTTCGCGGAGCTCGCGCAGGGTGCCATCCACTCCGAGCAGGGTCATTTTGGTCGAGTCGTCGCTCTGTTTGTCCTTGGAACCACGCTTGGGAAGCTGGAGCGGCGGAACACTGACGGGAACGCCGCCGGGAAGGCGCATGGTCGGGTCGGTTGGATATGGGTATTGTCCGGGTGGATATTGGCCGGGCGGATATTGTGTGGGCGGGTATTGACCCGGAGGATATTGGCCAGGATAGGTCTGCCCGAACCCGATGGGCGACGCCACCAGGAGGGCGATTAGGGCCAAGCAAGCGCGGCCCAGGGTGCGGTTCGAGACCACCGTCACACCTCTTTCTGGATTGTAGTGCTTAGAAGGGGACGCACGGGCGGCTGAGTTCGTTGCATCGGCCAAACCGATTGCCGCCGGGCCCCGCAAGCTCGGAGTTGGCAGGTCGGGGACCTGCCCCACTCGCTAATTGATCGAAGTGCTGCCCTTGGTCAGTGCCTCGATCATGGCTTCCAGGGTCTTGCGATTCAGATCGTCCGGGGCTTGGGGCAATGCCTTCTTGGCGTGTTCCAGGGCCTGCTTGGCGTCACCCATCGCGGCATAGCCCCGCGCCAGCCCCACGTGCACCGGCCACGCGTCGCCATTGCGCTCGGCGTTGTATTGGAAGATCTGCATCGCCTCGCTGGTTTTCTTTTCATTCAGAAGTTGGCGGCCGTACAGGTGGATGTCCAGTGGCGTGGCGGTCGGGGAGTGCAGGGCCGTCTCCATGACGGGCTTCGCCTCCGTTTCGCGGCCCAACTTGGTCAGAACCTGGGCTTTCAGGCTGAGGGTCTTGAAGTTTTCCTCACCAACGAATGGCATGCCGATGGCCGCGTCCGCCCATTCGAGCGCCTGGTCGAGGTTCTTGCCCACCTTCAAGCAGTACTGCGCGGCAGCCAAGTACGCCTGGTAGCTGAACCCCGGCACCGTCGTCAGTTCCTCGCGCAAGCGCGAGATGTAGATGTCGGTTATATTCGGGACCTTGACGTTCCACGGCACGGCGAGATCTTCCCACTGAAGCTCTACGGTAGCTTCCTCGGGCCGGCGCGTGGTGAAGTCATAAGTCAGCCATTCGCGGTAGTCGTTCTTGTGGGGTTTTACCGTGACCCGCAGCGCGTCATGGCTGGCATCGTAGAAGAAACTGCCCCAAGCTCCTGCATCCTTCGAGAAGATCACGGTCCAGGATTCTTCCCCGGGAATCATGTGCAATCCGTAGCGGCCTGCCGGCAAAGGCTGGCCTTCGATGGTGACGTTGTCGGAAACGGCGAACACCGTGTTTTCGTTGGCTCCGGCCCGCCAGGGATCGGGCTTCCCGTTGCCGAACGAGGTGGTGGAAAGCCCGTAAGGCACGAGTTTGCCCCAGATCTGGCCACGGCGGTCCTTGCCATCGGGCCCATGGACGGCGGGACTCGAGTATTCGACCGTGATCCGAACCGGGCCGATGTACTGGATTACCGAAGCTTTCTGGTTGTTTCCACTGGGCGGGAGCGTCAATCCGGCAACCTGGGCGGACAGAGCTCCAGCCAGAACGAAAGGCAGCATTGTGCGAGTAAGTAGCGGCATAGTGCTGGTTAGACGCACGAAGGCGCGGGAAGGTAACGGTGGAAAGTGAGGCGGTCCTGCTGTGTTAACAGCTATCACAAGCTGGCGCGGCAATCCCGACGAGGTCAGGAGCGCGCGCGTTTACTCGCAATGCTCTGTGCGGGAGTCTCGCCCGAAGCCGGTTCTTGCGATGGCATCAATTCTCCGGCCGCGTCTCGCAGCCGCCGATCGCAGTTCTCCCACTGGCCGACGCTGCATTCCGGCTTTCGGCAGTCGAATTCGCAGAGAGCATCCTCTGCCGGAACATCTTCGACGATTTGCCGCCGAAGCCAACCCCACACGCAGCGAACGAGATTCATATGCCCCCAAGACTTGCATCCCCTATGTGCATTTTAGCACCGGCGGTAGCGACACGCCGAAGGCCAAGGGCTCCCGCCCAGCGTTGTATTATCGTGGCAGGGGGGCTACCGTGGCTGATCGACCCTTTCACCGGCGCATACGCGATACCTGGACCGCCCTGAAACGCTGGGTCCAGCGCGCGGAACCCGAGGCCCCGGAGGACCCATACGCTTATGTCGGCGCTCCCACGAAGCCACGCACGCCACGCCGCAGCGCCGCCGCGAAAGCTGAGCCGTAGCTTCAAGTCCGCCGCGCCGCACCCGCAAGCCTATGCCTAACTCCCTCGCAGCCATTACCGGCGCTTCGGCCGGCATCGGATCGGTGTTCGCGCGCAAGCTGGCCGCGCGAGGTTACGATCTTCTACTGATCGCGCGCCGCGGCGACCGGCTCGAACAACTTGGCGCAGAACTCGAACGCGCTCACCAGATCCGCGTGGAGACCTGCGCCGCGGATTTATCGGTGGTGGAAGATATGGAGGGCATTGCGGCGCGCCTCGCCGCCGAGCCGCGCCTCGACCTGCTGGTCAACAACGCCGGTTTTGGCGTCAAGGGCCGCTACTGGGAAGCGCCGCTTGAGGATCAGCTCAAAATGCACCGCCTCCACATCGGCGCTATCCTGCGGCTCACGCGCGCGGCGCTCGCGGCCATGGTCGAGCGCGGCAGCGGCGCGATTATCAATGTAGCTTCCGTGGCGGGCTTCACGCGCAGCCCCGGCAGCGTGAGTTACTGCGCCACCAAGGCCTGGTTGAACGCATTCACCGAAGGGCTCTACCTGGACTTGAAATCCGCGGGCTCGCCGGTGGTGGTGCAAGCCCTCTGCCCCGGCTTCACTTACAGCGAGTTCCACGACGTGGCAGGGGTGGACCGCGCGTCGATCCCCAAGTCATTCTGGCTGAATGCCGAAGACGTAGTGGATGCTTCGCTGGCCGGTCTGCGCCGGCGCCAATTGTTCGTCGTGCCGGGCTGGAGATACAAGCTGGTTGTCGCGCTGGTCAACCGCATCCCGGTGCGGCTGCGGCTGGCGCTCGAACTCGGCGCACCACATAACCGCGCCCGCGTTTCGGACCGCTGAAAGCCGGCTTAGTGCATAATCTCGAGGAATGTGCCGGTGGATGCATCCACAAAGACCGAAAAGCCCGACGTGCTCACCGATTCTCCCCAGATCACGCGCCACGCCGGATGGGGCCACTTGCTCGACTTCTCCAGTAGGTAGATGACGGGCTGGCCGGGGTTCTTCTTCTCAAAGGCTTCCTCTTTGCTCTTTGCCGTGGCCAAGGCAGCATCGGTATCGATCTTGACGTCCGCAATCAGGAAGGGCATGGTGGTGCCGTGCGCGCCCGAGTAACTCTCTTCGCTGCCGGCGAAGACTCCCTTGTGAATGTTGGGCTCCTGATCGACGGCGTACCAGGTGAACGCATGGGAGGAGGCCTTCTGCTCGGAGGTGAACACAGCCTCCCATCCGGCGGACTTGCCGGGCTGGTCGGGCACGCCGTCCACCCGCACGCTATCCAGTTTCAGTACCGCCGCATCGGGCGCCCAGGTGCGCGCCACCTGGTACATCCTGAACAGAGCACTCTGGCCGGTGGCCGGTTCAGGCTTGGCTTCTTCTTTCTTGGCCGCCGCGGGCGGCGCGGATTGTTCTGAGCAGCCGGCCAGAAGGAGGCCGGCGGCGAATATAGTAAGGAAAGTTCTCATGTGAAACCACTATTTTACCTAATCGTCACGGGCCGTTGTTTCGATTAGAGGCCGTCAGGAAATATTCAGTTCGACCGGCCGGGAAGAGAATCCGAGATGACTCGGCTCTGCAGGCCTGACGGCCCGCGCCACGGCAACGGCTGTGACCGACGCATCGGAGCCGCGACCGAGGGGAGCGGTCAGCCGGTACAGTGGTTCCGCGACAGCCTCATTCGTATTTCAAGGCAACCACCGGGTCGATGCGCGCGGCGCGCCAGGCCGGCACGCCGGCGGCGATCAACGCCACCAGGGCGAGCAACAGTGCCGCGGCCGCGTAGATCACGGGGTCTGCGGGTTTGATTCCGAATAATTGCGATTCCACCAGCCTGCCGGCCGCCAGCGCCGCGGCGAGGCCGATCACGATGCCGGCTGCGGCCAGGCGAACGGCGCCGACGAGGACCAGGCGGAGCACGTCCGCCGGCACTGCACCGAGCGCCATCCTCACGCCGATTTCTCCGGTCCGCCGCGCCACCGAGTACGCCATCACGCCATAAAGCCCGATGGCCGCCAGCAGGGTTGCCAAGATGCCGAACGCCGCGGAGAGGATGGCGATCAGACGCTCCGTGTACAGCGATTCGCGAATCCGCACCTCGACGGTCTTGATCTCGACGGCCGGCAAGTTGGGATCGGCCTCGCGCACGGCCTGGCGCAGCGCGCCGATGGTGTGCCCGGGATCGCCCCCCGCCGTGCGCACGTAAAACGCCATGCGGGAGGGCCTATCCCACTGTGGGTAGGGAGAGTAGATGGTCTCCTTGCCGGGGTCGCGGACATCGTCGCGGCTGTCGGCCACCACGCCGACGATTTCCCGATCCAGCTTGGGCGGTCTGCTGGCGCCGAATTGCAGGCGGCGGCCGATCGGGTTTGCGGTGCCGAGATAGCGTTTGACGAACGTCTCGTTGACGACCACCGTCTTGGGCGCTGCGGCGTCATCGCGATCGGTGAACTCGCGGCCGGCGCGCAGCGGGATCGACAGCGCGCGGAAATATCCCGGGCTGACGGCGATGCGGAGGGCGTCGGTCTCTTCGTCCTGCCCGGCGCGGTAGCCTTCCACCGTGATGTTGCTGGTGGAAGCGCTGCCGGAGAAAGGCCCGCCATCCCCCGCGGCCACACCCACTACGCCGGGCATGGAAGCCAGGCGCGACTGGAGATCGCGATAGAAGGCCGCTGCCGCCGCAGCCTCGGGACGGTCGAGCGTGGCGCTGATGCTGAACATGAGAAGCTGGCTGGTGCGGAATCCAAGGTGGGCATTCAACAGGTTGGCCGCGCTCGAACTGAACAAACCGGCGCCCACCACCAGCAGCAGGGAAAGCGCGAGCTGCGCGGACACCAGCACCTGGCGCAAGCGCGCGGGCCGGCCGCCGGAAGTCACGTTGAGCGCCTGGTCTTTCAAGGTTGGCGCCAGGTCGGGGCGCGTCGCCTGCAAGGCCGGCAGCAGCGCGAACAGCAGGCCGCAGGTAAGCGAAATGGCGAACGCGTAGAACAGCAAATGAAGATCCAGCCTGGCCGTGAGCCAGCCGCCCGCCTCATCGCGCGGCAGCACGCTGAGCAGGGCCGCGGTGCTCCAGTGTTCCACCAGCAGGCCGGCCGCGCCGCCCGCCAGCGCCAGGATGAGACCCTCGATCAGAAGTTGCCGCACCAGCGTGGAGCGGCGCGCGCCCATCGCCAGGCGGATCGCGATTTCGCGCTGCCTGCCTGTGGAGCGGGCCACCATCAGGCCGGCCACATTGGCGCACGCGATCAGCAGCACCAGCCCCACCATGGCGATCAGCACGCGCAGCGGTTTCTCCCATTTTTCGCGCAGTTCGGCGATGCCCTGCGCGGCGGGGCGCAATGCGGCGCGGTGGTTAAGGAAGCGCTGGCGATCGCGCTCATCGCGCGGAGGTTCTCGCATCTCCGCCAGCTCGTTCACCAGAATGGCGTGGTAAGCCATGTCGCTCGCGGCCTGGGCACGCGGCAGGCTTTCGCCCGGATGCAGCCGCGCGAAGAGATCGAGCCAACGCATCGTCCGATCGGACAGCACGTCGAAATTGGGGATCAGCGACTGTTCCATGGTGAGCGGCACGAACAGGTCCGGTGAATTGCCCTGCGTCAGGCCGTGGAATTTGGCGTCGACGACGCCCACCACTACGAAGGGATGTCCGTTCAAAGCGACCGTCCGGTTCAGGATCGAGGGGTCGGCGCCGAATTGACTCGACCAGTAGGCGTGGCTCAGCATCACCACCGGATTCGCGCCCGGCGCGCCTTCGTCGGATGGCGCCAGAGTGCGCCCGATGGCGGCGCCTACGCCGAGGGTTTGGAAGTAATTGCCCGAGACCAAATCGGCGCTGGCGGATTCCGTATTCCCTTTCCAGGCCAGCCGCACGCGGGCGCCGCTACGCGCCAGGATGCCGGAAAATGCCGCGTCGGTTGCGCGCAGATCGCGATACAGAGGGTACGAGAACACCGATTCGTAGTTATCGCTGCTGGCGCTGCCGGGCGCCCTGTAATCGGTGTGCAGCACGACCAGCGATTCCGGGTCGTGCACCGGAAGCGAGCGCAGCACTACCTGGTCGAGCAGCGAGAAAATGGCGGTGTTGGCGCCGATGCCTAGGGCGAGCGATGCCACCGCCGCCGCAGTGAACAGCGGGCTGCGCAGCAGGGAACGGAGCGAGTAGACGAAGTCCTTCCACATAGATAATATTCTGACGCAGCAGCCCGCCAAACGTTTACCCTAAGAGGCATCCGTTTCGGTTAATGCCGAATCGCTTCCTTTCCGAGCCGGCGAATATGCCCGGCACAAAATCACCGGCGGCAAAAGACCGCCGACGTTACCAAAATCGCGCGCCGTAACGCCGGCGGTCTCTTGCCGCCGGTGATTTACGAGCCGCCACTCCTGCGAACTGCTACCCACCGGCGTCTGCCCCCGGATTCCGCGCTTCTGAGCTTGCTGTTCCGTTTCACCGCGCTACGGTAAACTCGAAGATTGAGCCTCCCGAATTCCATTAGGTTGCGGGTTAGCGCGGTCAGCTTCCTCAATACGTCTCCTCTGGTCTGGGGCTTGCTGCACGGGCCGCAGAAGGGGATGTTCGATCTCAAGTTCGGCGTGCCTTCCGCGTGCGCCGACGCGCTGGCCTCGGGCGAGGCGGACATCGGCATCGTGCCTTCGTTCGAGCTGACGCGACAGGAGCTGGACATTCTTCCCGGCGCGGGAATCGCCTGCCATGGCCCCGTGCGCAGCATTCTGCTGGTGGCGAAGAAGCCGCTGGAAGAGGTGCGCACCTTGGCCGCGGACGCGAGCTCGCGCACTTCGGTGGAGCTGGCGCGGATTGTCCTCGATCACAAATTCGGTGCGCGGCCGCAGGTATTACCCCACGCGCCGGATCTCGATGCGATGCTCGCCGCCGCCGACGCCGCGCTCATCATCGGCGACCCTGCGCTGCGCATCCAGCCGGCCCAGCTTCCCTATGAAGTCAGAGACCTGGGCGCGGACTGGGTGGAAATGACCGGCTACCCGATGGTGTTCGCGGTATGGGCCGCGCGCCAGGGCGTGGCGAACGCGGGCGTCACCCAGGCGTTTCGCGACTCCTGCCGCTATGGCCTGGAGCACATGGACGAAGTTGTCGAGAGGGAAGCGGCGCGCCTCGGCTTCGCGCCGGAAATGGTGCGGCAGTATCTCACCCGCCACATCGTGCACCAGCTCGGGCCCCGCGACTACCAGGGCATGCGGCTGTTTCTCGAGTGGGCCGGCGGCAAGGCTTCGGCGGTTGCGCTGGCGCTGGCCTCGACCGGGTGAACGTGGCGGCACTCGTGCCGGGGCAAGGCGATTGGTGGCGAAGAAGGTCGAGATGACTCTCGACCCTGCACGCACGACTGCGCGCGCCACGGCTCTAGTCTTCGAAACGGTCGGGGTCGGTGCTCTTCATCTCCAGCCAGCCCTGATGTGGAATGGCGTCGACGGGGAGTCCGCCTTCCCACAACGAGGATTGAAAACGCAATCCCTGGCCGGCGGCGACTCCCAGCGACGCCAGTGAGATCTTCACCTCCAGCACACGGGCAAACGCGCATTCCACCGCTCCCTCCGCCGGAACGGCCATTTTCACTTCCACTGGCTTGACGGCGCCGTAAGCGAAGCCGATGGTGATCTGGCTCGATCGCGCGCCATCGAGCGTCTGGCCGGTAAAGCGCGCTTCCATGCCGCCCAGCTCCCGTTCGTAATCCGGGTTGACGTCGATGCGCAGATAAAAGCTCTTGCCGTCGGAGCCGAAGTACACTTCCTTCACCAGGAACTTCTTGCCGTGCATGGATCCGCTGCGCTCATCGACGTGGTAAACGCCGGCGCCCATCCACTCGAAATAGGAGGTGACCTCGCCATCAATCACCGGGCTGATCGACCCCGAGGGCGCCACCAGCACGGCGGGCAGCGCCATGCGCAGGATGGGACGCGAGAGCTCTTCGGGCGGCGTCAGGTTCAGGAAGCGGTAAACGTTGGCGAGGTGGCTGCGATAGAGCTGGTCGAACTCCGGACGGTTGGCCGATTCGTGCTCCGGCCCGTACCACCAGCACCAGTCGCTGCCCTCGGCGATGAGCAGCTCTTCGTAGGCCATTTGCCGTTTGTCGCTGTTCACCGCGGGCGTGGAATCGAAGGTTTCGCGGGCGCGCAGCAACTGCGTCCACGCTTGGTTATCCTCTTCGGCGCCGATCCAGACGTCGAAGTTGGCGTTGATCCAGGAGCCGGGGAAAATGCCGCCGAGCGGCTCCGGCGCCAGGCGCTCGAGCCCTTCGCTGACGGTTACCGCGCTCAGGCGTAAGTCGTCCTGGATGCGGCGGTAGAGCTCGCGCAGAAAGGGCCGCCCGTTATGGTCGTAATACTCCCAGGCGTTTTCGCCATCCAGAATAATCGGCACCAACGCGTCGCGGCCGGCGCCCAGAATGCCGGAGCAGTTGTCGTAGGTTCGCTTCAGAAAATCGTCGGCCGCGGCGACGGCGTCCATCTTCGAATAGACGAAACCGATCAGGTCGCTCAGGTAATGGTCGCGGAAAATCACGCTCAGGGACCGGCCGCCCTGCTGCCAGCGGTACGGGCGGTAGAGTCCGTCCACGCCCACGCCGCGTCCCAGCGTTCGGTTGAGCACGCCGCTATCGGTGGCGGCCCAGCGATAGCCGAGCTCGGCGGCGATCGAGAAGGCTTCGTCGGAAACCGAGCCCTCCGACGGCCAGAGCCCGGCCGGCGCGGCGCCGAAGGTTTGCGTGGTGAACTCGCGGGCCATTTCGAGCTGTTTGCGCGCATCGCCGGGGTAGCGGAAACGCGGCGGCAAGGCCACACCGGGATGGGAAACGCCGGCGATCGCCGAATCGCACACCAACGGAAGAATTGGGTGGTAGTAAGGAGTGGTGGAGATTTCGATTTGGCCCGACGCCGCCAGCTTGCGGTATTCCGGCGCCACCTGGGCCACGATCTCGCGCTGCTTGGCCCCCATGCGGGCCTGGTCGGCGGGCGAGAAATTGCGCCCGCGGCGCAGCCACTCGCGTACTTCCTCGTCGCGCGCCTGAAATTCCTCGTCGAACCACGCCAGTTGCGACCACATCTGCAGATCGCGAAAATCCTGCGGCCCGAACATCGCGCGCGCTCCGGCGTTCTTCTGCGACTGCCAGGCGTCGAACAGCTCCCCGTAGCGCGGGTAGCGATAAATCATGTGCCCCGGATCGGAATAGAAGGAATGGCGCAGAAGGAAGGCGCGGTCCGCATCGGTGAGCGATTCGGCCGGCTTCAGCGCCGCCTCGAGAAAAGGATCGCGCGCCGCACCCGAGGCGTACTCGGCAACTTGCACCATCATCGAAGGCACCAGGTTGAAAGTCTGGTGCACGCGCGGAAACTCCTCCAGAATGCGCACCATGCCGTAGTAGTCCTTGAGCGCGTGCATGCGCGTCCAGGGCAGCTTGTATTCGCCCGAGGCCAGGTCCTTATAAAACGGCTGGTGCATGTGCCAGAGGAAGCACAGATAGATTTGCGGCATGTTCGAAAGTCCCCAGAGGAGAACCGTGCGCGGACTAGGCGCATGAGCCGCGCGCAACCGCGCGCGGCCAGATCCCGCTATTTCCCGAAAAAGCTCCGCGCCGGCGGCGGAGGATCGCCGCGGCGAATGGCCCGCCACAGCACGTCGTTCAATTCGTCGTCGTCGTTCTTATCGGCCTCGTCGAAATCCATATGAAGCGACGCCTCGGCCCCGGGCCCCTTGGCGGGGTTCCGCTGGTCGAGCGGAATGCGCGGCTTCTCGGCCGTATACGGCGCCCGATCCGGCATGGGTTGAAACACCGAAGTCATCGGCCGGGCGCCCGCGTCGAAGTGGGTCATCGGCTTCAGCCCCAACAGAAACTCCATGGTACGCAGTACGGAAGCGGTGTTGTACATGGTGCTGTCCACCCGGCGACGCTTCACATACGAGGAAATGACGAAGGCGGGCGAGCGGTGGGAATCCACGTGATCCGGGCCATTCTGCGCGTCGTCCTCCACCACGAAAATCGATGTGCTGGCCCAAAATTTGGATTTGGACACCGCTTCCACGATCATGCCCAGCGCGTAGTCGTTGTCGGCGGCCATGGAAAGCGGAGCGAGTGCTCCGGGCTTGGTTCCCGACGTGTGATCGTTGCCGAGGCGCATCACGATCAGCTCCGGCATGTTGCCGCTCTTCTCGCACGCGGAGAATTCCTGCAAGAAAACCTTCGCCCGCTCGACGTCCGGAATCGTCAGATCGAACCCGGGGTACATGCGGTTGGTGACCTTGGCCAGCACCGGGTCGCGCACTTTGGCGATCTGCTCGGACCCCACCGCCGCGCCTTTCCGGTTATCCACCATGTAGCCGAAATTGCGAATGCTGCGCCCGGCCAGGTTGGCGTTGGTCCACAGGTACCCGGCCGGCGGCAGCGAAGCCGGGTCCTGCTCCTCGAAATCGTACTCTTTGCCGCGGTGCCCGTACTCGTTGGGCCAGAGCTTGACCACATAATCCGGGGCGATGGCCGCGGTGGACCAGTTGTGGCCGTCGGCGCTGACGTCGGCATTGACGTAGAAATTATCCAGCAGCACGAATTCGCGCGCCAGCTTGTGAAGGTTGGGAGTCGAGATCTCGTCGAACAATTCGAGCGATGCGTCGCCGTTGCCCTCCTTCATATCTCCGAACACCTGGTCATAGGTGCGGTTTTCCTTGACGATGTAGATGACGTGCTCGATGTGCGGCAGCGGGCTCGATTCGTCCAGCTTGCTGTCCCGGTAGGGCGAATCGGCCAGCGCGGCCGCGGTCCACTGTTCGAGCTGGCCTTCGGTGAATGGCGCGATCCACGAAGCAGTGCCGGTCTGCATGCGCGCCACGTACTGCTCGTCCGCCAATCCGGCGTGGAGGGGTTCGGGACGGCGCGCGGGATTGGGCCCGTGTGGATTGGAGTACGAGCGCACGCCTTTTCCGTTCAGCACCACCAGCGTCCCTGACGGCAGCGCGCGCGCGGCCGTGGGGTACCAGCCGGCGGGGATGAAGCCTCTCACGTAGCTGCGGTCGCCGCCCAGATCCACCACCGCGACCGCGTTTGCGTCGGAGCAGGCCACGTACAGCCGGTGGCCGTCCTGGCTCAGTCCCAACCCGGAAGGCGACATGCCGAGCGGCTGGCGCGGCGTCATCGAGACATTGACGCTCTCCACCACGCGCAGTTCTTTATCCTCGCTTACCCCCACCACATACACGCTGTTGGTGTTGGTGGCCGCCACGAAAATGCGCGCCGCCCAGCGCGGCTCGCCCTCGATCGACTCCGCGTTGCCGCCCGCGCGCCACACCATGTCAGTGGGATGAGCGCCCACCGGCACGCGCGCGAGCTGGCCGCCGCTGGCGACGTCGTAATGACCCAGCGTGCCATCGGCCCAGTGGGTGACGAAGAACGATTTGCCGTCGGGATGGAACAGGATGCGGTACGGCCTTCGCCCGGTGCGGATGCGCTCGATCACCATGCCCGATTGTGGATTGACTACCGCCACCGCATCGCGATTCAGCTCCGCCACGTAGAGCAGGTGACCATCGGGCGAGAACTCGACGTCGCCGACAAAATCGGTGGGCGGCGTGGCGTTTTCCAGTGGGAAGGTGCGACCCGCCGTCAGCTTGCCATCAGCCAGAGTGAATTCGAACACCGCCGCGCGCGCGCCGCCGCCCACATAGACCCGGTTGCTGTACGGCGCGAAGGCCAGCCCCAACCACGCGTCTGGCACCGGCGTCGAGCTGACGACCGCACCGGTCGCGGCGTCGAGCACCGCGATCGATGGCGGGCGGTACCCGCAGTGCAGCACCAGCAGGTAACGGCCATCCGGCGAGAGCGCGGTGGCCATGGGCAGCGTATCGAGCGCCACCTGTTTTCCCGCCGGGTCCAGCTTCCAGCCACTGTTCAACAGGAAGCCGCCTTGGGCGAGCGGCCCCACCTGTTCCTTCGGCGACGGTTGCGAGCCGAGGATCGCCGCCAGGGAAACCAGCATGGCGGCCAGAACGATTGCGCGGAGAATTCTCGAAATCGGTCGCATTGGTTTCCCTTCATTGTACAGGTGCGACCGCGCGGCATCCGCCTCAGCTCGGTTACAGGGCCTGGCGGAAGCCCCTTACCGTAGGATCAACATGGTCGAGGTTTGATTCATGTGGCCGAGGTAGGCCTCTCCGTAAGTGCTGAAACCAGCAGTTGGAATACCGGTAAAGATCGCGCCGTACTCTTCGCACCGGTTCTCCGCGCGAAGTTGCAGCGTGCGCAGGATACATTGAAAATCGACGATACCGGAGATGGCCTTTGAGTCGCCTTTGCGAGCCTCGATCGCCTGTCTGGTGTGGGCCACGATATCGGTGGCCTGCAGCACATCCAGCTCCAGACCCTGCTTGATCTGGCAATAGAACACGATGCCGCGATCCCGCACGCGCTGGGGGCTGCGCACGAAGGGATCTCCATTGACCATCAACCCCAACGGGTGTTGCATGAATAGATCTGGGGCCTTTTCCGGCGAGACGCCTAGAACTTGCGCGTAAGCGTCGAGCGCGGGCCGATCGTCGAACTCGACCACCAGGCGGAGACGCTCATCGACTTTCGTCGGCATCAGCCTTTTGCCGGTGGACTGGAAGCTCTGGGTCTTGACAATGTCGAAGCCTCTTTTCAGCTCCAGAAGCACGAGCAGCGCGGCATTTGAGTAAACTTCGCCCCCGATCATCACATGCGTGCTCTCGAATTTCAGGTCGTCCCCGGCGGATCCGCCGACGAAGAAGATATCGGTGCGGTCCCCGATTTTTTCCATCAGCGCTTCCTCGGCGCCGCTCAAACCATCCGCCAGGACGAGGCCAACGTACCTTTCGATATCCAGAGAAGATACCGGAGCGCACAGTTGCCGCTCCATCTGGGTGAATGCATCCGACACCCGTACGCCGTCGCGGAGGTGCTCCACGACGGCGAAGGCGGATTGCCCCACCACTTCCTCATCCAGGAACATGGCCGCTACGGACTGGCTCACCATTTTGCCGCACGCGATCTCGCCCGCGGTCGAACAGCCTGCCACCAAGGCGCCTGGAAAGGCTGCTTGCATCTGCCGGCTCAGCTCCAACGGGTTGTATCTGGATGACGCGAAAAAGAGCACGCATCGAGGCTCGAAGCCGCCACATTGGGCTTCGAGGTCCGTCACGGCACCCGGCAGTTCTTTCGCGGAATAAGCGGTTATGATAGTCATTTTCGTTTTTCCTCGCGTCACCCTAGAGGGTCACGCCCAACTCGGCACCAATCTCCTTGATCCTCGCAATGACGGCGGGGTCGTCTGACGACAGGCGGTCGTAACGGTCGGGGTCGACGCCCTTGAGATAGAACTTTGCCCGCGTAGTCAACATCAGGACTGAACTGCCTTGCGACCGCTTCTCGATGATCGTGTCGATCAGGCTTTTGATTTGGCCAGCCATGGAATCACGCGCTCCTTACTAGACGACGGCGTTGCTACACTCAGACCTTATCGGCACAATCGACGAAATTTAGAGGCGGCGCGGCGCGGGGCGTGCCGTTCGCTTCGGTTTTTTCCGACCTTGTTTTTCCCGACCTGTCGCGGTCCCCTGCGGCTTGCTATTCTGAGAACCGGCGGATAATCTCGCTGAGCCGCCGTCGAAGAACAGGGGCTCGCAACACGGTATGACGGGGGGAGCATGAAGTCTATCGCTTTGACATTCGTTTTAACGCTGACCGGATTGCTGGCCACTGCGCAGTCTCAGCTCAAGGTGGAGCCGAAAGAGCTCATCCTGTCGATCGATGCGGAGTCGGCCAAGACCGTTTGCCCGCAACCCGGCCAGGCGGTCACCATCAAAATCACCACCGCCAGCCGCACTTGGGAAGTCGCCATCAACCCGCGAGAAAAAGGGAAAGACATCGATCCGGCGGCCAAGAACTTTTCCGTTCACATCAAGAACAAGGGCGGACATCTGGGCCTCACCACCGGAATCAGCCTGGAAATCACCACCCCCGATGGCAAGAAGTTTGGGCCCAAGAACGTGCCAGTCCCCGCTGGTACCCGGCAGGACTTCCTGGAGATCATCTGCACCTACTACGGGCAGCAGGGGCAGGAATGGGATTTCAAGCCCTGGGTCAATTGAACGGCCCAACCGGGCGTGACGCGGAACGCTGCCGGTAGGCGCGTGTGGGTGCGGGTGCCGAGCATCGGGAATCCGGCGCTGGGGACCCCGTAGCAGGGCATCCTTCCCACTGATAGGCCAGGTTGTTTGCGGAGGCCGTGCTTCCCGGCAATCCTCCCTTGGTTCTCCCGCGATTATCCATTGTCCGCGCGCTTCGGCTGCACTATAATGCGCCATACGAAGGAGGTTCCGTGCCGGTAATCACCCCCAGACAGGTCAGCGCCGACGAAACCGAAGCGCGCGAGATCATGGCGAAGCCGGCTCAGGCCGATACCGCGGAAGGAAGCCGGTACGAGTTGGCGAACCGGCTGATGGACGCGAACAAGCTGGAGTATGCCCGCCGCGTCCTGCTGAAAACCAAGTTGCCGGATGCGCCCGCCCCGCGGCACTACGAAATGCTCAAGAAACGGGCGCTGTGCACCTACAAGAACCCCGATCAGCCGCTCGGCAAGCGGCTCGACGAAGCCGAGATTTTGGCCAGAAGCGTGTGGAACGACGGCCGTGCGCCCGCCAAACTCCAGCAGGACGCGCTGGGCATTGCCGGCGCTATCGAGAAACGGCGCTGGGAGTGCTATGGCCTCCGCAAGCACCTGCAAATCTCGTTCGATTTCTACCGCCGGGGCTATCAGTTCGGCATGACCACCGACGGCGACTATAAGCCCGGCATCGACATGGACGGCGGCTACAACGCCATCAACGCCGCTTTTGTCCTCGACCTCCTCGCCTCCTCGCCCGACACCGAGGAAGCCGGTAAATCCCAGCACGACACCGCGAATGCGCTCCGCCAGCAGGTCATCGGTGAGCTTGTCGCGCGGGAGAAGAAGCACAACCAGATCGACCAGGAGGAGGGCAAGCCAAGCAAACCGAAGGAGCCGCTGGATTTCTGGTTCTACGCAACTCTCGGCGAAGCTTATCTGGGCCTGGGCGACTATCCCCAGGCCTGCTCCCGCATGAAGGAGGCCGCGGCGCTCATTTGGGACGGGACCGGCCAGCGGCCCTGGAACCAAGCTGCGCCGTGGCAGGTGGAGACCACCGCGCGGCAGATTGCGCGGCTGGCGCGGATGCGCGCCGGCCGGGATGGCGTCCCGCTCGATAACATCGAGAACTCCCCGCCCTGGGACGTGCTGAAAGCGCTGCTGGGAGGGAACGCGCAGACGGCCGCGTCGTTCCTGCGCGGTAAGGTCGGGCTGGCGTTATCCGGCGGCGGCTTCCGCGCGTCTCTCTACCACATCGGCGTGCTGGCCTGCCTCGCCGAACTGGACCTGTTGCGGCACGTCGAGGAGCTCTCCTGTGTCTCCGGCGGCTCGATCCTGGGCGCGTTCTACTACCTGGAGTTGCGCAACCTGCTCATCGAGAAAGGCGACGCGGAAATCACGCGTGACGACTACATCGCGCTGGTCCGGCGCGTGGAAGAATCCTTCCTCGCCGGCGTGCAGCGGAATATCCGGCTGCGCATGCTGTTTGGGTTGCGCAGCAACTGGAAAGTGCTGACGAGCCGCCGCTGCTCGAGTACCGACCGGCTGGCCGACCTCTACGAACACGAGCTGTTTTCCGCCGTGAAGAAGGCGCACGAGCCCGCCGGTGGCGGCAAGGATGTGCCGATCGCGGACATCAAAGTGATGCCCAGCGGATGCGCCACCTTCGACCCGAAGTTCGATAACTGGCAGCGCCGGAACAAGGTGCCGAACCTGATCCTGAACGCGACCACGCTCAATACGTGCCACAACTGGCAGTTCACCGCCAGCTACATGGGGGAACCACCCGCGCGCGAAGCCGATGAATCGATCGGAGGCAACGACCGGCTGCGCCGCCTGTATCACGACGAGGCGCCGAAGCGGTACCGCCAGCCCGCCGGCAGCGTGAGACTCGGGCAGGCGGTCGCGGCGTCGGCCTGCGTGCCCGGCCTGTTCACTCCGCTATTGCTCGAAGACCTGTACGGCACCACGTTCGACGCGAACCAACCGGCAAACTACGTGACGCGCCTGGTGGATGGCGGGGTGTACGACAACCAGGGTGTCTCCAGCCTGCTCCAGCAGGACTGCACGGTGCTGCTGATCAGCGACGCGTGCGGGCAGACCGGCCTCGCGCTCGATCCCGCGGCCGGCCAGTTCGGCGCGCTGAGCAGGTCGAATAACATCACCATGGCCCGCGTTCGTGAATTGCAGTCCGAAATGCTGGAGACGCTGCGCCGGTCAGGCGCTATTCGCGGCTACCTCTACGTTCACCTCAAGAAGGGGCTGACGCCCGGCCCGGTGAACTGGTTGGAGTGTCCCGACCGCCTTCAGCGCGATGCGCCAACCGAGCTGACCAGTTACAACGTCCGCTGCGACATCCAGTGGCTGCTGGCCCGCATCCGCACCGACCTCGATTCCTTCTCCGATGCCGAGGCCGACGCCCTGATGTTCAGCGCCTACAAAATGACCGACGAAGCCGCGTCATCCCTGCCGTTCACGGGTGACACGGTTAGCGCAGCGGGGCAGTGGCGCTTCCTCGATATCGGGCCTATCGCGGGAGCTTCCCAGGACAGCGCCGAGGTTGTGTCGCTAAGAAAGACGCTGGCAGTTGCGGCCGAGCTGGCGTTCAAGCCGTTCCGCGTGATGGTTCCTCTTTCGATACATCCCGCGTTGGCGCCCATGCTGGCCGGGGCGGCGCTGCTCGCGGCGTTGCTGCTGCTACCCGGTGCGGCATGGCGGGTGCCTATCTCTTGGAAGCCGTTAGCCGCAATTGTGCTGGCTTACGGCGGCCTGGAATTCCTGTTCCGCCGGGTGATCCGGTACCACGTTTCGGTACTGCGCTGGCTGTTAGCCCTCGTCTGTATCCCGGGCAGCATTCTACTCGAGATCTACCTGCGGACGGTCGAGCCGATCTATACGAAATCCGGCCCCCAGTACCGGCAGCCGCGAAAGGAGAAAGCGGCGGCGCGGACGGGATGAGGTGCGCCGTTCGCAGTTCATTTGGCCACCTTGGCTTCCAACTCCGCCCAGCGCGTGTACAATCCCTCGACGAGCCGTTGGGACTGTTGCAGCCGCTCGTAGGCCTCGGTAAGCCGTTTCGCATCCGGACTGGCCTCTTGCAGTTCATTGCGCCAAACGGCTAACTCGCGTTCGGCTTCCAGAATCTTGGCTTCCATGCCGTCCCACTCGCGCTGTTCCAGGTAGGCCAGCTTCCTCTTAGTAGGCCCTTCTTCCGGCGCCGGAAGCCGCGGCTGCTTCGCCACCATCCTCTGTGAAGGCTGCACGGTTCGCGACGCCTCCCACTGCGAATAGTCGGCGAAAGTCTCCCCGCCGCCTCCGTCCAGACCAATCACGATGGTGGAAACGCGGTCCAGCAGATACCGGTCGTGGCTCACCAGTACGATGGCCCCCGAAAAATCGAGCAGGCTGTCCTCGAGCACCTCGAGAGTCGGAATATCCAGGTCGTTGGTCGGCTCGTCGAGTAACAGCACATCGGCCGACGCCAGCATCAAACGAGCGATCATAGCGCGCGCACGCTCGCCGCCCGAGAATCTCGACATTGGCATCTCCAGTTGTTCGTCGAGGAAGAGGAAGCGCTTGGCCCATCCCGCGACGTGGATGGGACGTCCGCGGTAAATCACCGAGTCGCCCTCCGGACACAACGTCCGGCGCAGGCTGACTTCCGGATCGAGGTATGCATGCCGGTCCTGCGCGAAGCTCACAATTTGCAGCCGGTCCGCCCGCCGGATGGAGCCTTCGCCGGGCTCGACCTCTCCTTGCAGGATCTTGAGCAGCGTGGTCTTCCCGCTGCCGTTGGCTCCCACCAGCCCGATTCGAACACCCGGCGAGAGAGTCAGGTTCAAGTTCTGGAACAGCCTGCGCCCGCCGAGTGTTTTCCCGATGTTCTTGGCCTCGATCAGGCGCTTGGTTTTTCGATCGGACGCTGCGAAGTCGATCTGCGCGGTTGCCGTCTGTTTGCGCGCCATCGCCTCCGAGAGTTCCTCGATCAGCCGGCCGGCCGCGTCGATTCGCGCGCGCGACTTGCCGGTTCTGGCCTTCGGTCCGCGGCGAAGCCACTCGACCTCGCGCCGCACCTTCGTCTCCAGCGAATCCTGCCGCTTGGCCTGCGCCTCGAGAAACTCGGCCCGCCGTTCCAGAAACTCGCTATAGTTCCCACCGACCTGGAACGCGCTCTGTGGATAGATCCGGTTGACCTCCATCATTTGGGTGGCGACGTTCTCGAGAAAGTACCGGTCGTGGGTGACCACCAGGCAGGCGTTGGCAGCCAGGATCGCATTCTCGAGCCACAGGATGCCTTCCAGGTCCAGGTGATTGGTCGGCTCGTCCAGCAGCAGCACATCCGGCGAGATGATCAGCGCCGCCGCGATGGCGAGGCGCTTCCTCCATCCGCCGGAGAGCGCCGCGGCCGGCGTAGCCGCGGTCTCGAAACCGGCCCGGCCGAGCATCGTCTCCTGGCGAGCCGTCTTCTCCCGTTGCTCCAGGGGCAGACCCTCCAACGCCGCCGCGAGGACGGAACCAACGGTGTCGTCCGGCGCGAACAGCGAATCCTGAGGGACGTAGGCGAGCCTGGTTTGCTTTCGCAGCGCCCGCACTCCGGCGTCCGGCGCCTCCCGGCCGGCGAGAATCTCCAGCAACGTGGTCTTGCCGCTGCCGTTCGGCCCGATCAGACCGGTGCGCTCTCCCTCGGAAAGGCTCAACGAAAGGTTCTCAAACAGGACTCGCGAGCCGAAAGACTTGCCGAGGGCGGCGGCACTCAATAGAATAGCCATCTCTTTCCAGCATGGCATGGCATGGCCCCGCCGCGCCGGGCAGAGGCACGTCCGGATCGGCCGGCGCAGGCACGAGTTTCGCCATTCCTCGGTCGCGCACCCAAACAGGATTGAAACCAACAAACAAGCGTACACGACATAAGAGCGGATCTCTTTCCAGCGTCAGGCATGGCTTCAAGCTCCGAAGGAGCGAAAGAGAATAGCCCGCGGCGCGAGCCGTGGGGATAAGTCGGCAGTGAGGACCAGCCCCGGAACGGGGCGGAAGAGGCTTTCTCCAACGGTCTTCCGCCCCGTTCCGGGGCTGGCAGGAGACAACCGGATTCCACACGGCTTGCGCCGTGGGCTACTGTCTTTCGCCCTACGGGCTGGCGCCGGCGCTTGCGTACGTATACGCTCAAGATACCGGCGGATTTCCTCGGAATACAACAGGACGCTATTTTCACGCCGCGCCCCCACAAACAACCACAAACAAGACCGAAGCTGACAACCAGGGCTCGCCGCGCTATACTAAGAACGTATCGACGGACCAAAAGAGTGGGCGAAAGCCCACTTTTTTGTTGGCAATCGGCGATTTTAAAGGAAATGCAGGACGACGTGGCATCTAAAGTCGAGGCAATCGCGAATCGTGTGGCCGCTTCCGAAGGACTGGAAGTGGTCGAGGTCGCGGTGAAGGGCGGCGGCGCGAGCCGCCTCGTCCGCATTTCGATCGACAAGCCCGCGGGCGTTACCCACGGCGATTGCGAGCTGGTTTCGCAGCAGGTGGGCACGATTCTGGATGTCGAGGATGTGGTGCCGGGTGGCCGCTACACGCTGGAGGTCAGTTCTCCCGGGGTGGAGCGCAAGCTCGCCAAGCCAGGCGATTTTGTGCGCTTCCAGGGCAAGAAGATCAAAGTAGTGTTGCGCGAGCCGGTGGAGGGACGCCGCAACTGGGAAGGCACGCTGGCCGGTTTTGAAGATGGCCGCGTGACGCTGGAGACCGGCGGCAAGGCGCCGCTGCGGGTTGCGCTGGACGAGATCCAGAAGGCCAACCTGAAGTTCGAGTGGTAAGCCCGCCGGAGACCAAGAACCAGCAGAAATTTCTATTGCAAGAGCGAGGGCACTTTGGAAACCATCTTTCAGTCCATCGAAATCCTGAGTAAGGAAAAGGGCATCGATCCGCAGATCGTCTTCGACGCAGTGAAGGACGCCATGCTGATCGCCGCCCGCAAGCACTACCGCACCAACGAAGACTATGTGGCGGAGATGGATCCCAAGACCGGCGCCATCCACCTTTTCGCGGTGAAGAAAGCGGTCGAGGCGGTGGAAGACCCCGTGCACGAAATCACGCTGGCCGAGGCGCGGCGCATCCAGCCGGACGCCGAGGTGGGCACGGAAATCCGCCTCACGAAAAACACAGAGCAATTGGGCCGGATCTCGGCGCAGACAGCCAAGCAGGTGATTCTCCAGAAGGTGCGCGAGGCCGAGCGCGAGACCGTCTACAACGAATATTCCGGACGCGCCGGCGAGCTGGTGAACTGCACCGTCAAACGCGTGGAAGGCCCCGAATACGTGCTCGATCTCGGCAAGACCGAAGCCAAGCTGGCCAAGAAGGAGCAGTCGCGCCTGGAAAGCTACTCGGTGGGCGACCGCGTGCGCTGCGTGATCCGGCTGGTGGACAAGGCCAGCAAAGGCCCAGGCGTGCTGGTATCGCGCGCCGCGCCCGAGCTGGTGATGCGCCTGTTCGAGCAGGAAGTGCCGGAAATCTACGATGGCACGGTGTCGATCAAGGGCTGCGCACGCGAAGCCGGCGAGCGCACCAAGATCGCCGTGCAAAGCCGCGACCGCGACGTGGATAGCGTCGGCGCGTGTGTCGGCATGAAGGGCATGCGCGTGCAGTCGATCATCCGCGAGCTGCGCGGGGAGAAGATCGACATCATCGAATACTCCGAAGACCCGGTGGTATTCGCCACCCACGCGCTGAGCCCCGCCAAGGTGAGCAAGATCAGCATCGTGGATGCGGCCGAGAAGCAGATGGAAGTGATCGTCGACGACTCACAGCTTTCCCTCGCGATCGGCAAGAAGGGGCAGAACGTACGGCTGGCAGCCAAGCTGCTGGGCTGGAAGATCGACATCAAGAGCGAAGAGGAAAAGCGGCAGGAAGTGGAGACGCAGATGGCCGCCATGGTGGCGCCGGGCGCGCCCGTCTCCGTGCTGATCGATTACGGGCTGGCGGAAAAGACGGTCGAGAAGCTGCTCGAAGCCGGCGTTGGCACAATCGAGAAGCTGGGCGGCATGACGCCGGAACAGCTTGAGGAAATTCAGGGCGTCGGTCCGAAGGGCGTAGAGAAGATCTTCGAATGCGTCAATGCCTACTACGCCCAGTTTGAACAGCCGGTGGAAGCGGCCGGAGGCCAGTTAGCGGAGGAAACAGCCGCTGACGCAGCCGAGCCGGAGCCCAGCGATGCAGAAGCGGAGCCGGCCGCGGACACGGAAGTGGAACCTGTCGGTGACACAGAGGTGGAGCCTATCGGCGACACAGAGGCGGAGTTGCCCGAAGACACCGAAGCCAACGCAGCGGCAGCGGCCGAGCCAGGCGAGGTCGCTCCGGTTGACGCCTCGCCGGAGGTCGCGGCGCCGGTGAAGGCGGAATCGCGACAGTTTGATACGATAGAAGACGCGGGTTCCCCTACTCACAATCAGCCAGGAGCGGGCACTGAAGCCGGCCCCGGCGATGCCGGGGAGGGCGCCCCGGAGAATCATGGCGGTTGAGGTGTGTCGCTAGCGGTAATCGAGCAAGCTTTTTCTATGAAGAAGATTCGCATCAACGAGCTGGCACGGGAGCTCGAAGTTAAGGCCCACGAGATTCTGGACCGGCTGCCCGAACTGGGCGTTGCTGAGAAGAAGACGCACTCCAGCTCGATCGATGAAGACGTGGCGATCCGGCTGCGCCGCTTGCTAGGCCATGACGTTCCGGACCTGGAACCTACCGCGGAGGCCGCGGCGGAGCAAGCCGAAGAAGCCGCGCCTGAGGCGGCGGAGGCACCGACGGATGGGGCCGCGCCGGAAGCGGTCGCGGAGCCGGAAGAAGCGCGGACAGAGGCGCCGGCGCCATCTGGCGAGGTGCGCCCGGCGACGAGCGGTGCGCCGATTCGCCCTCCATTGGCTACCGGAAGGCCGATCCATCCGCCCATCGCTGTGCCCGGCCAGCCATCGCCCGCGTCAACGAGGCCCGCGGTTGCGCCGTCGCCCGCGCCACCCGCGCCATCAGTGGCACCGGTTGCGGTGATTGCTCCCGGAAGATCGTCGGCGCTGCCGGTGAGGCCGATACCGGGCGCCGCCAGTGCGCCCCGGCCTGGCCAGATTTTGTCCGGCCCGCGGGCGCCGATGCCCGCGACGGCCACCGAGATGGTGCGTCCGATGCCTGCCGGCCCGCGGCCGCCCTCGCCGCAATTGCCACGCCCGCAAGCTCCGTCCGAAGCGCGCACTGGCGCGGTTCCGGGCGCACCGGCGCGGCCCTTGGCGGGCCAGCCGACGGCTCGCCCGGTGGTGCCGCCGCGTCCCGATCTGGCGGCGAAGTTGAGTGCGCCTCGTCCGGCGATGCCGGCAGTGCCGGCGGCGCCGCGTCCGGGAGTGCCGCGCACGCAGGGCGCGCCCACGCCCGGTCAACCGATTTACCGCGGACCGATCCGCCCCGGCCAGCCGATGGTGGCCCGGCCAGGGCCGCGCACCGGCGGGCCGCCGGCGGGCCGCCCGGGCCCGCGCCCGCAGCATCCGACCACGCCGCGAGGACCGATGGGTCCCGGCCTGGCGCCGCCGCCGGTGGACCAGCCGCGGGGCCGGTTCGACAAGCGCCCCATCCGCCAGCCGCGCGAGCGCATCGAGGAAGAAAAAAACCTGCGGCCCGCCACGCGCCGCCAGACGGCCTCCGGCCCGCCGCCGATCAGCCGCGAGATCACCATCTCCGAAGGCATCACCCTCAAGGAACTCTCCGAAAAGCTCGATATTAAGGCCGCCAGCATCATCACCAAGCTGGTGGACCGCGGCGTTTTCGCCACCATCAACCAGACGCTGGACATGAAACTGGCCACCGAAATCGCGCGCGATTTCGGCGCCTCCACGGCCACCGTGAGTTATGAAGAAGAGGCCATGCAGGCGGTGGAAGAGGCGGAGGTAACCAAGGACCTGGTGAGACGCGCGCCGGTGGTGACCATCATGGGTCACGTCGATCACGGCAAAACGTCGCTGCTCGACGCCATCCGCGAAGCCAACGTGGCCGCGCGCGAGGCTGGTGGCATCACCCAGCATATCGGCGCCTATCAGGTGGAGCTGAAAGGCCGCAAGATCGTCTTCATCGATACGCCGGGTCACGAAGCGTTCACCCGCATGCGAGCCCGCGGCGCCAAGGTCACCGACATCGTGATCCTGGTGGTGGCTGCCGATGACGGCGTGATGCCGCAGACGCTCGAAGCGATCGACCACGCCAAGGCGGCCGGCGTGCCGATCATCGTAGCCATCAACAAAATAGACAAACCGGACGCCCAACCCGAACGCATCAAGCAGCAACTCGCCGACCGCGGCTTGCTGGCCGAGGATTGGGGCGGCGATACGGTCATGGTGAAAGTGTCCGCCAAGACACAGGAGGGTATCGAGCTGTTGCTCGAGATGATCCTGCTGGTGGCCGACATGTTGGACCTCAAGGCCAATCCGCACCGCCCCGCCATGGGCACGGTGCTGGAAGCCCAGCTCGACCGCGGCCGCGGGCCGGTGGCCACCGTGCTGGTGCGCAACGGTACGTTGAGCGTGGGCGATTTCTTTATATGCGGCGCGGTATTCGGCAAGGTGCGCGCCATGATCAGCGACCGCGGCATACAGATCCGCAAGGCGGAGCCGGCCACGCCGGTGGAAGTATTGGGGCTGGGCTCGCTGCCCGAAGTGGGCGACGACTTCCAGGTGGTGACCGACACCGCCAAGGCGCAGCAGATCGTCAAGTTCCGCGACCTCAAGGACCGCGAGGCGGCGATGGCTAAGTCCGCCCGCCTCACCCTGGATCAACTGCACAAGCAGATGGAAGCGGGCGAGATCAAGGAACTGCCGATCATCCTCAAGGCCGACGTGGGCGGCTCGGCCGAAGTGCTGACGGAGGCGTTGCAGAAGCTCTCGAACGAAAAGGTGAAGGTGCGCGTGATCCTCGCCGGCGTGGGCGCCGTCAACGAAAGCGACGTGCTGCTGGCATCGGCCTCGAACGCCGTCATCATCGGCTTCAACGTGCGGCCGGAGAAAGCGGCCTCGACGCTGGCCGAGCGGGAAAAGGTCGACATCCGCCTGCACACCATCATTTACAACCTGACCGACGAAATCAAGGCGGCCATGAGCGGCCTGCTGGAGCCGGTCTTCCGCGAGGTCTACAAGGGCAAGGCGGAGGTGCGCGAGACCTTCCGCATTTCCAAGGTCGGCAACGTGGCCGGGTGCCTGGTACAGGATGGGGTGATTCCGAGCCGCTCGGAAGTGCGCCTGCTGCGCGACAATGTGGTTGTGCATACCGGCAAGATCGCGTCGCTGCGCCGTTTCAAGGACGACGTGAGCGAGGTCAAGAGCGGGCAGGAATGCGGCATCACGCTCGAAAACTTCCCCGACGTCAAGCAGGGCGACTTCATCGAGGCGTTCGTCACCGAGCGAATGGCCACCGAGGTCTTTGCCTGATGCCATGGCTGCCGTCGGTGTTTTGACTCTGGAATTACGGCTGGAACATTCGCACTCGCTCAAGGATAAGCGTCACGTGGTGGAGGGCCTGAAAGCGCGCCTGCGCGGCAAATTCAACGTGGCCGTGGCGGAAATCGATTATCAGGACCTATGGCAGCGGGCGGCGGTAGCCGCCGTCACGGTTTCGAGCGACCACGCCAACGCCGAAAAAGTGCTGCGCTCGGTGGAAGACGAAGCCGCGTCGCTGCTGGGCGGCGAGTTGGCCGGCGCGACCGTGGAGTGGCTGGCATGAGAAAACCGGGGCCCGGACCCATTGGCGCTAACGAAGCACAGACCGGGCGAGCCCGTAGGGCGAAAGACAATAGCCCAAGGCGTGAGCCTTGGGACCGGCAGGAACAGTTGGAAAGCCCCGGAACGGGGCGAAAGGTCTTCTCGCCGGCAGAATTCTTACGCCCCGTTCCGGGGCTGTGTCCGATTACCTCGGACCCACGGCTTGCGCCGTGGGCTACTCTCTTTCGCCCTCCGGGCTTAAGAAATGAGCGACGACGAAACGTCTCGGGACCGGACGCTCTTTATTTAGCGCTTATGGCGCCATGGCCCCTGGCGCCCGGTTGCGCGAGCGACGCGAGGCGCCATGGATGAACACCGCACACTGCGCGTTTCCGAGGCTCTGCGCGAGGAGTTGAGCGAGATCATCGGTTTTGAGACCGAGGACCCGCGACTGCTGGCGGTGGAAGTGACCGAGGTCCACGTCAGCCAGGACGGGAGGCACGCCAACGTGCGGGTGGGGCTGCGCGGCAGCGAGAAAGAGCAGGACGCGTCAATGGCGGCCCTCGAGCACGCGGCCGGTTTCCTCCGCCATGAGCTGGCCAGCCGGTTGATTCTGCGCCATGTTCCCGAACTGCATTTTATGCGTGACAAAAACCAGGATGTGGAAAGCCGCATCGATTTTCTTCTCAAACGAGCCAAGAAATCTCGTGTTCGAACCGAAAAATAGCCCCAAAGTCAAACAAACTGTGGTAGTTTTGTTTCTGTTGGCGGGAGCCGTACCCATCGCGCGGGCGGACCAGCCGGAGTTGCTGCGCCTCGAAAAAAGCGCCGACGCGATGGGTTCGGCCTATACGGTCGAGCTGTATGGCTACGACCGCGTGAAGATGGAAGCGGCCGCCGATGCGGCTCTCGACGAAGCGCACCGGCTGGATGAGCTGCTTTCCAACTATCAGCCAGGGAGCGAATGGAGCCAGGTCAACCAGCACGCGGCCGAAAAGCCGATGAAGATTTCGCAGGAGTTGTTTCAGTTGCTAGCCGCGTGCCTCGATTACAGCCGCCAAAGTGAAGGAGCGTTCGACATTACGGTGGGTCCGCTGATGAAGGTCTGGGGCTTTTACAAAGGCACCGGGCATTTGCCGCATCGCCCGGAGGTGGAGGCCGCAATGGCCCGCGTGGGCTACCGGCACGTCCACCTGGACGCCAAGGCGGGGACGGTGTGGTTCGACCGGCCCGGTGTGGAGCTCGATCCGGGCGGCATCGGCAAAGGCTACGCGGTAGACCGGATGGTGGACGTTTTGAAGCGGTATGGAGTGACTGTGGCGCTGGTAGCGGGTTCGGCCAGCAGCATTTACGGAATGGGCGCGCCGCCCGGGCACCCGGAAGGCTGGGCGGTGGAGATTCGCGATCCGTGGCAGCATTCGAAGACGGTGGCTGAGGTCTTTCTCAGGGATATGTCGCTCTCCACCTCGGGCAGTTACGAGAAGTTTTTCCGCGCCGAGGGCCGCATCTATGCCCACATCATGGACCCGCGCACGGGCTACCCGGCGCAGGGCACGGTGTCGGTATCGGTGGTGGCGCCGCGCACCATCGACAGCGAGGCGTGGGCCAAGCCCTATTTCGTGAATGGCCGCCGTTGGGCGGAGCAACACAAGCCAAGAGATTTTCGAGTTTACTTTTGCCAAGACAGGACGGATCAACCATGCGCGTGGCTCCAATGACCAGCCGTTTTTTGGACGCCTGCCGCCGCCGGCCGACCGATGTGCGGCCGGTCTGGTTCATGCGGCAGGCCGGCCGCTACCTGAAACAATACCGGCAGATCCGCGAAAAGCACGGCATCCTGGAGATCTGCAAACGGCCGGACCTGGCCTCGACGGTCACCCTGCAGCCGGTCGAAATCCTGGACGTGGATGCCGCCATCATCTTCGCCGACCTGCTGCTGCCGATCGAGCCGATGGGGCTGAAGCTGCGCTATGACAAGGGATCCGGGCCGGCGATCGATAACCCTGTGCGCACGTCCGACGACGTGGATTCGCTTTCCACCGCCTATACCGACGATCTCGGCTACGTGGGCGAGGCCATCCAGGCCACGGTGCGGGCGCTGGCCGGCCGCGTGCCCGTAATCGGCTTCGTGGGCGCGCCATTCACCATGGCCAGCTACATGATCGAAGGCGGCGCCTCGCGCAATTTCATCCGCACCAAGAAGCTGATGTACAGCGACGAGACGCTGTGGCGGCGGCTGATGGGCAAGATCGTCGACGTGCTGGCGCCTTTCGCCCATCTGCAAGTGGCGGCGGGCGCGCGCGTGATCCAGGTGTTCGATAGCTGGGTGGGCGCGCTCGGTTCCGACGATTACGTACGCTACGCCGCGCCGTACTCGCGCGCCTTGATCGAGCGCATCCGCTCGACCGGCGCTCCGGTGATCCATTTCGGCACCGGCGCCTCCGGTTTCTTCAAAGAACTGCACGCGGCCGGCGGCGACGTGATGGGCGTCGACTGGCGCATGAACATCGATCAGGCGTGGACGGACATCAGTTACCGCTCCGCCATTCAGGGCAACCTGGATCCGGTGGCCCTCTTCGCGCCGCTCCACGAACTGCGCATCAAGGTGCATGAGTTGCTAAAGCGCACCGGCGCGCGTCCCGGCCATATTTTCAACCTGGGCCATGGCATCCTGCCGGAAACCCCGGTTGAAAACGTCCAGGCGGTAGTGCAAATGGTCCGCGAATTCCGTCCATGAAGCAGGGGGTCCTGCTGGTGGCGCACGGCGCGCCCGAACGGGTCAAGGACGTGGAAGAGTACCTTGGCTACGTGCGCGGCGGCAGGCCCGGTTCGCCCGAGGTGCTGGCGGAAGTGCGCAGCCGGTACATCGCCATTGGCGGTGGTTCCCCGCTGCTCGGTTGGACGCGCGCCCAGGCCGAAGCTCTCGAGCGGCTGCTGGGCCTGCCGGTCTTTTTCGGCATGCGCAACTGGCACCCATTCCTGCGCGAGACCATGGACCAGGTGCGCGGCGCCGGTATCGACAAGCTGGCCGCCATCTGCCTGGCCCCGCAGTTCTCCGAGCTGAGCGTTGGCTTGTATATCCGCCGCACGCGCGAAGCGGCTGCCGCGGCCGGCATGACGGCGGAGGTCGTCTGGGCCAAGAGTTACCACACCGAGCCGCTGCTGATCGAAGCCTACGCCGAGCGGCTGCGGCCGCTGCCGCCGGCGGAGAGGACGCTTTTCACCGCTCACTCGCTGCCGCAACAAGCCTTGGCGGCGGACGATCCGTATGCAGCCGAGTGCCGCGCCACCGCCGCCGCGGTTGCCTCGAGCGCCGGCATCGCGCAATGGGATTTCGCTTTCCAAAGCCAGGGGTTGACCGGCGGCCAGTGGCTCGGCCCCACCGTGGAATCCTGCCTGGACCGCTATGCCGCGGACGGGGTCCGCGAAGTGGTGCTCGATCCGGTCGGCTTTGTCGCGGATCACGTCGAGGTGTTGTTCGATATCGACATACTGTTCCGCGAGTACGCCGCCGCCCGCGGCATCGCGTTGCGCCGTCCCGAATCGTTGAACGATTCGGCGACTTACACCGCCGCTCTGGCTGAGGTCGCCAAGCGATGTTTATGAACTGCGGTAGGACAGACGATCGGTTTTTGTCGTCGGTCAAGTTCCTTGCTTCAGCGAAGCATGACAGACCACGAAAAGCGACGGTCCGCCCCACCTGTTCTCCCCATGCCTGACACCGTCATCATCGGCGGCGGCATTTCCGGGCTGGCCGCGGCTTATTATCTGGCCAAGGGCGGCTGTTCGGCGACCATCGTCGAATCCCGGCCGCGCCTGGGCGGCGTGATCGAAACGGTGCACATGGATGGCTGCACCATCGAGGCCGGCCCGGACAGTTTCCTTTCGGCCAAACCGGCCGCGCTCGAACTCATCAACGAACTCGGCCTGGGAGACCAGGTGATCGGCTCCAACGACCATCTGCGCGTTACTTTCGTACGCCGCGGCGGCCGTTTGACGCCGCTGCCCGATGGTTTGATGATGATGGTGCCTACCAAGATCCTGCCGCTCGTCGCCACCAGGCTGATCGGTTGGCGCACCAAGCTGCGTATGGCGATGGAGCTGTTCCGCCCACCCAAACCCGGCGTCGGCGATCAATCGGTTTCCGAATTCATCGAGGCGCATTACGGCGCCGAAGCAGTCGAGTACCTGGCGGAGCCTCTGCTCTCCGGCGTCTATGGTGGCGATCCGGACGACCTCAGCGTACGCAGCGTGTTGCCGCGTTTTGTCGAGCTGGCGGCCCAATACGGCAGCTTGACGCGCGGCGTGCTGGCCGAGCGCGCGAAGGCAGCCAGGGCGCGCGCTGGCGCCGCGCCCGCGCCCCTGTTCCGCACTCTCCAAGGCGGCCTGGGCCAGATGGTTGGCGCCATCGAAGCTGCGATTCGGGACAAGGTCGAGGTGCGCCATGCGCGCGCCGAAACCGTCGAGCGTCTGGGCGCCGGTTTCCGGGTGCGCGCGGCCGGCGATTGGATGGAGGCCAAGCGCGTGGTGCTCGCTACCGAAGCGCACCGCGGCCCCGCCCTCGTCGGCGCGCTCGACTGCCGCGTGGCCGAACTGCTCGGCATGGTCCCTTACAGTTCCTCGCTGGTGATTGCACTGGGCTTTGATGCGGCCGATTTCGAGCACCCGCCCGTCGGGTTCGGGTTTCTGGTGCCGCGCAAGGAGCGCCGCTTGCTGACGGCCTGCACCTGGGTCGGAACCAAGTTCTGTCACCGGGTCCCGCAAGGCAAAATGGTGGCGCGCTGCTTCGCCGGAGGTCCCGACGGAGCCGCGCTGCTGGCGCAATCGGACGAGTCCCTCTTCGATGCCGTTACCGCCGAGTTGCAGGAGATCGCCGGCTTCCGGGCCCGGCCGCGCTTCCGCCGCATTTTCCGCTGGCCGCAAGCCATGGCGCTATACCCGGTCGGCCACCCAGCGCGCATCGCCGAGCTCGAAGCGCGCGTGGCGTCGATCCCCGGCTTCTATCTGGCCGGCAACGCCTACCAGGGCATCGGCATTCCCGATTGCATCCGGATGGGGAAAGCGGCGGCGGAGAAAATTCTTACAGGCTGAGTTCCCAGGCGCGCCGCGGCTCCGGCTCGCCCGAATGCGCGAGTGGTGGATCCCCCACCATTTGGAAGCCGGCCTTGGCATAGATGTGCTGCGCGGCATCGAGATCGGCTTGTGTCACCAGCGTGAGTTTGCGGTAGCCGCTCGCGCGCGCGAAGCCGATACATTCCTCGACCAGGCGCTTGGCGATGCCCAGGCCGCGGGCCTCCGGTTCCACCAGCAGCAAACGAAGCTGGGCGGTATCGGCGGCAGCCTTCACCAACAGCACCGAGCCCACCCGCGCGCCGTCTTTTTCGGCGATCCAGCAGCGCTCGCAGGTGGCATCGAAGTCGCGCAGGAACTTCGCTGCGATCTCGGCCACCAGCGCCTCGAACTCCGGCCCCCATCCGCACTCCTGCGCGTAGACGACGCCGTGCCGGTGAATGATCCAACCGATGTCGCCCGGGCGGTGCTCGCGCAGGGTGAAAGCAGCCGGGGGCGCCGTTTCCGGGGTGAGCAGTGTCTCGATGGTGCGCATGGCGTCGATCAGCCGCGGCCGGTCCTCGCTCCGCAGCGGATCGAGCATGGCGGCCGATTGCCCGGCGGAGCGCCCGTCGAGCGGAGCCAGCGCCTTACGCCCCTTGGCGGTCAGCGCCAGATGCGCCTGCCGCCGGTCGTAGAGCGCAGGCGTGCGGCTCACCAAGCCGCGCTTTTCGAATCGGGCCAGGACGCGGCTCAGGTAGCCCGCGTCAAAATCCAGGCTGCGCGCCAGCTCCACCGCCGTCACATCCTGGCGCTGCGCCAGCTCAGACAGCACGCGCGCTTCGGTCAGCGAATATGGGCTGCCCAGGTAGCTCTTACGCAGCAAACCGATTTGCCGCGTGTAGAAACGGTTGAAGCGGCGCACCGCCGCGATCTGCGCAGGTTCGGCCGATGCCAAGCGAAATACCTCGAAGCCATTCTCCTGCCGATTACTTGACTGTGTCAAGTAATGTTGACCGACCGCGGCGGCTATTGCACCCAGACCGTCACGCCGGTTTGGCTGACCTGGTTGCCCACTTGCACGGTGATCGAATTCGCGCCGGAGATGGCGGTTGCCGGAACTTGGGCATTCACCTGCAAAACCCCGGCCACGAAGTACGGCGCCTCGCCGGCGAATTCGAGCTTGGCGGGCTGGCCGCCGATCGTCACCGAAACCGCTTGTTGCGGCGCGGGCGTGACCGGCCCCACGCCGGACAGGTTCACCGGAGTCACCGCCCCGGTTGCCTGAGCTGGAGTGGTGAGGCCTTCCCCGGTCATGTAAATCTGCACTACGCTCCCTTTCGCCGCTGCATTGGACTGCGTGTTCCCGGAGTAGTCCTGATTCAGAATGGCGCCCGGACCGGTGCCGCTGCCGTTCTGGGTGAAAATCGCCGGCGCACTGGGGGCGAGCTGCAAGGCGATCTGATTCGATATCTGCCCGCCGAAGGTCACTTGCACGGATGGCGCCGAGTTACCGGCAACTTCATATGGCACGATGGCGTTGATCTGGGTCGAGCCGGCGTAGGTGAGCGGCGCCAGGAAGCCGTTGAAGCTGACCGTGACATCGCCGATGGACGTCGCCACCTTGCCTGTCGAATCCAGTGTCAGGGAGGCAGGGTTGGCCGGACCGATGTTGGTTCCAAAGATAGATACGATCTCACCGGGCGAAACCGGGCCACCGCCGTAGCTGGCCGCATTGACTACGCCACCGGGAGTAATCGACGGGGACGCTGTCACCGTGACAATGGTCGATGCCGACGAGCCGGCGAAGTTGGCGTCGCCGCCATAAGTCGCGGTTATAGTGTTGCTACCCGCAGCAAGCTGGCTTCCATTAACGGTCAGGGTCGCCTGCGCGGTGCCGGCGGTCCCGGTCAACGTTGCCGAACCGAGCGCCGTGCTGCCTACATCGAAAGTCACGGCGCCGGTTGGCGTCCCGCTGCCGGCACTCGCGCTGACGGTTGCCGTCAAGGTCGTGGATCCCGTCGCGGCAATGGCACTCGGACTGGCCGTCAAGGTCGTCGTTGTGGGGATCGTGACCACGACTGGCGCGATGTTAGTGGCGTCGCTGGCCGCGGCCGAAACGGAACCGCCGCCCGAGACGGTTACCTGGTTGGTGAGCTGCGAGGGTGCATTCGACGCCACGTTCACTGTAACGGTGATCGCCGGATAACTGGCGCCTGCAGCCAGTGCGTCGCTCCTGGTGCACGAACTGGAAGCGCACGTCCATCCGGCGCCTGCCATCGACACTAATGTCAACCCGGCAGGAGCGGCTTCGCTGACTGTAACCGTTCCAGCAGTTGGCCCTGCCGAGGCGCCGTTGGAAACCGTCACCGTATATGTGCCATTGGCTTGTCCCTGGGTGAAGCTTCCGGTATGGGTCTTGCCGACACTGAGGACAGCCGCGTTAGCGACTGCCGACCACCGGTTGACTAGATTGGTGACATTGACCGAGCCGAGGCCGGTGGCAAGGTCATAGCCAGGGCCAGCGGAGTAGGCCGGGACTAAGGAAGTGCTGGAGGTCGAAAGCAGGCCGTAAGTGTCGAGAGGATTAGTGAGATAGCAGTTCATCGTTCCGTACAGGCAGGGGACCTCGTTAGTGCCGGAAGTAACATCGTAAAAGACGCAACTGTTGCCGGCCGCTATGGAAAAGGATGTATTGCACGCCTGTGAGTTGGCGGAGTTGCCATATTGGTTCGAAGCAAGCTTATAGAGCGTAGGATTCGCCAGCCCCTGGCGGGAACCCATCTTCTGGACGACCATCGCCATGATGCCGGCGAAATTCTGTGCACTGGAGGATGTGCCCCCGTCTACGGTGACGACAAGTCCATTGGGACCCGACGGGTTGCATGTGCCTCCCTGGTCCGCCTGGCAGCCCGCATAATAGTGGCTCAAAAGGCCATCGCCGGCAAAGAGCGACAAGTCAGGCAAGTCGCGTTGGCCATCCGCTGGAATGCCAGTCACTCCGCTCTGCCAGGAGGGTTTGACATAAGTACTGCTGACCCCACCGCCGCCAGCCTCAACGTCGAGCAAGTCTATGATGATCCCCTGCGCCAGAGGATCGTTGCATAGGGCTTCCGCTGAGGTATCCGTAAAGTAATGTCCCAAGAAAATGAGTACTTGGGGGCCGGCGCAACTATCGTTCCAGGTCATCTCGGGTACGTACGATTTGGCCGATGCGAGCGTGGCCGGGTTGTTCGCTGCATTCCAATACGCGGATGCAGTCTGGTCCAGCACGTCGTCGAAATCGGTGCCGCCAACCGCAACGTCATACGGAGTGGAAGCCATGCCGTCTACTTGCAACCCACGCACGGTGAATGGCTGGCCCAGGTCGCAGTAGGCCGAACCGCCGTCGCCGGAGGCAACCACCACGGTGATGCCCTGCGACGCGGCCTGCTGCCACAGGCTGGGGTATAACTGCTTCTCGCCCGCCGTCATCCCGCTCTCACACGTTCCATAACTACTGCTCAAAACCGGAGCCAGATTCTTGTCCACGATGTACTCCGCCGAGAGATCGACGCCGTCGCTGGCGGTTGTCGACTTCGAAACGACCAGGTTGATGGTCGCTCCCTTCGCCACGGCTCCGGACCATTCGGCGTCGGCGACGGCCTCACCTTCATCGCCGGCGTTAAGACCCGGATCGGCCCCATTCAAGGTGATGATGGGATCGCGGGCGGGGAGACCGAAAATCGAGCGGAAATTCTCAACGTCCGCAAGCGATATGTTGCTGCGGGCGACAATCGCGATGCTCTGGCCGGTGCCATCGATGCCAGCGCTCCAAAGCGGCAGAACGTTGTAGATGGTGGCAAAATCATATGGCGCGACGACGTAGTCCGACTCGTCATACGACCTCGTCGTGTACCGTGGCCTGGGACTCGCAGCCGTCCACCGGGCGCTGCCGGCCTCTTTCACCGCCGTACCGGAGCCGCGCCGCATGGCGCTCGAAGCGAAATTGTGGAGTGAAACGATTCCAGCGACGGCCGGTGAGAGAGCGGCGGGAATCCGCGGCTCTTGCGCATTCGCCCAATGCTGCTCGCCGTGCACCAGATAACTGTGGATCTGCGTGTGCAGTGCGCGCTCTACCTCTCCGGCGGTGCCGGAGAACTCGATCAAGCCGCGGCCATTCGAGACCCGATCCACCCGAAATCCTTGTGAGCTCAGCCAGCCCGTAACCCTCTCGATATCCTCCGGCGCGGCACCGAACTGGTCGCCAAACTGTTCCGGCGTTAGCCATTGATGATAGTTGGCCGAGCTTGAATCCTGCTGCTCCTCCATCAGTTGCCGCAGGGCGGCTTCCTGCTCCGGGCTACGGCTCAGCAGCAGCAGCATACGTTCCATGGGGAGACCCCGGGGGGCCGCTCCCTGGTCATATTCGGCCAGCGCGAGCGGGTGGGTGTTGCCCGGGAGAGTGACGAGTTTCGATTCGTCGATGTCTTCGGTGATGCGCGGTGACACGCGCTTCACCTGTTGAGCGAACAATGGCGAGAACGTGAGGGCGAGAGCGACAGCCCAGGATGAGAGCGACCGGGAAATCGGCATAGACTCCTCTTCTGGATTGGAGACATCAATTATACAGCCGAACTCCGGCGATGTTTGAACCTATAAGGTGAAAAAGCTCTAAAACACTGAAAATGCAATTGAGCATGCCGGGCCTCTATGCAGGCTTGGGAGGCCGACCGGGCTGTCGGAGCTTTTGAGGATAACGATGCTACTTGGCCGGCGGCACGGTCAACTTCGCATGGCCGCTTTCGCCGAACCACGTCAACTGGAAACCGTCTTTGCGGGTCCGTCCGTTGGGTTTGGGAAAATAAAGACACCCTGCCACCGGCTGCGTGATGCGGCCGGCTGGCAGTTGCTTGTCGGCCAGCGATTGCTCGAGTTGACCGCGCGTGCGGTCCTTAGCTGCCGTATTGGGCGGCGGCGGAGGCGGGCTCGGGTAGTTGCCGACGCCGATGCCCTGGTCATTGTAGACGCCGCCGTTACGGCCGTATGGATCACCCGCTTGGCGGCCCATGGTGACTTCGACGTAGACGGGCAGCCTACTCGGAGTTGGGGGCGCCTTGAGTGCCGGATCGGGAATGACAGTGGCCGCCACCACGTCCGGCTCAGCCGCGCGCATGATGGCGCCGTCAGTGCCGAGGCGCAGCGCGAAGTCGCCCGACGACACATTGGCTTCACTGCCGGGCTCCGGATAGAGCGCCACTTCGAATACCAGATACCCGGCTTGATCGATCCTGGCGCCGAAGATCTTCTTGGCCTGATCGGCGGAAACCGCGGCGGCCGCGACCGTGAGCCGTCCCGCCGATGCGTGCGCCGGGTACTCCGACGGGCCGCCGCGGGGCGCAAGCCCACTGCCTGCGATTGCCAGCGCCGCCACTAGAGGCATCGACAGAACTCGTTTCATCCTTCGACCTCCGCTGCTTCGAGTGTGTCGAATTCAGCGAGCGAACGCAATGGCCCTACAGAGTCATCCGGAGGATCACCTGCGGCAAGACCGCCGGCGTTACCGGAGCTACCGCAACCGCAGGCTATTAGTCACTACGGTGACGCTCGAAAGGGCCATGGCGGCGGATGCCAGCATGGGGGAGAGCAGGCCCAGCGCGGCCACCGGGATGCCAAGCGTGTTGTAGGCGAAGGCCCAGAACAGGTTTTGGTGGATGATGCGCATTGTTTTGCGGGAAAGCTCGATCGCATCGGGCACGCCATTGAGGTTACCGCGCATCAGCGTAATCCCGCCGGCCTCGATGGCGATATCGGTTCCGGAGCCCATGGCGATTCCCAAATCCGCCTGGGCCAGCGCGGGAGCGTCGTTGGTGCCATCGCCGACCATTGCCACGCGCTTACCCGCGGCTTGCAGCTTGCGAATCTCGGCGGCCTTTCGATCGGGCAAGACCTCGGCCAGCACGTGCTCGATCGCGGCGTCGCGCGCCACGCGTTCCGCAATGGCGCGGCTGTCGCCAGTGAGCATCCACACCTCAAGGCCCATGGCGCGCAAACGGGCGACGGCGGCGGCGGTCTCGGGCTTGATGGTGTCGGCAATTTCGAAGCTGCCCGCCGCAGCGCCATCCACCGTCACCGTGATTCCCGGCCGTCCCACCTCCACCGCGCGGCCGTAGACGCGGGCGCGCACGCCGTGACCAGCCGTGGCCGCAAACTCAGCCGGTTCCGCCGGCGCGATGCCGCGTGCGGCGGCCGCTTCCACCACGGCTTTGCCGAGCGGATGTTCGGAGTAACGCTCGGCGCTGGCGGCGAAGTGCAGCAACTCGTTTTCGCTGAAGCCGCCGGCCAAATGGATGGCGGTGACCACCGGCTTACCGTGAGTGAGCGTACCGGTCTTATCGAGCACCACGGTATCGATGCGGTACGCCATTTCGAGCGCTTCGCCGCCCTTGATGAGGATGCCGCGCTCGGCGCCGCGGCCAGTCGCGACCATGATGGCGGTTGGCGTGGCCAGCCCAAGCGCGCACGGGCAGGCGATGATCAGCACCGCTACCGCGTTTACCATGGCCGTGGCGAATGGCCCGAGAAAAATCCACACGACGAAAGTGAGGGCCGCGGCCGCCAGCACGCCCAGCGTGAAGTAGCCGCTCACCACGTCCGCCAAACGCGCCACCGGAGCGCGCGCCCCCTGTGCCTGGCGCACCATTTCGATCATCCGCCGCAGGACGGTGCCGCTGCCGACCTGGGTTGCCGTGAAGCGGAAGCTGCCGGAACGGTTGAAGGCGCCTGCGAAGACCGCGGCTCCAGGGCCTTTTTCGACCGGCATGCTCTCGCCGGTGAGCATAGATTCGTCGATCGCCGATTCGCCCGCCACGATGGCGCCATCCACCGGAATGCGCTCGCCCGGCCGCACCACCACCGTGTCGCCGAGGCTCACTGCCGCCACCGGGATTTCCACTTCCGCTCCCTCGCGCAGAACGCGCGCGCGGGGCGGCTCCAGATCCATCAGCCGGCGGATGGCTGCGCCGGCTTTGGCGCGGGCGCGCGCCTCCAGCAGCCGGCCGGTGAGAATGAGCGCGATGATGACGGCGGCGGCTTCGAAGTACACTTCGTGGCCGCCGCGTGCGGTCTCGTAAACCGAATACAGAAATGCCGTGCCGGTGCCCAACGCGATCAGCGAATTCATGTTGGCCGAGCGGTGGCGCAGCGCGGTCCACGCCGCCCGATAGAATCCGGCGCCTGAATACAGGACCACCGGCAGCGTCAGCGCCAGTTGCACCCATGGCCAGCGGTGCAGCATGCCGAGCACCATCACCGGCAACGCGAAGCAGGCGGCAACCATCAGCCGGCGGCTGTAGAGCAACTCGGCCGGCGGGTGCGCGGAAACATCTTTGGAGGACGGCACGCTGTAGCCCAGACCCTCGATGGCGCCGATGAAATCGGGCACGCCTGCGCGCGCCGGATCGTACTCGACGGTTGCGGTTTCGGTCGCCAGATTGACGCTGGCGCGCGTGACGCCGGGCGTCGCGGCGAGGGTCTGCTCAATGGAGCGGGCGCAAGCGGCGCAGGTCATCCCACCCACGGGCAGGTCGATACGCTCTGGCCCGGTGACGCTCATGCTCCAACTTCGTAACCGAGCTGGCGGATGGCGCTGGCCAGGGTTTCCGGGTTCACGCGCGCGGCGTCGTATTCCACATCGGCCGTGGCGGAGCTGAGGTCCACGCTGGCCTTGCCGACGCCGGGCGTGGCGGCCAGTTTGCGCTCCACGCCGCGCGCGCAGTTGGCACACGTCATACCATGAACGGAGAATTTTACTGTCGAATGGGCCATACTCTATATGATGCGCTTTTGGCCCCCTCGGTCACAGGAGGTGTCTTGACTTTTGCGGATCTGGCTCTGGCGCGCCGCATTGAGGGCGCGCAGACGGCCCAGGCGCTCGGCTGTGCGCCCGGCGGCGCGGCGGCGCTCGAAATCGCCGGCGGCTGCGCGATTTTCGCGGGTGTGGAATCGCCGCTCACGCAGGCCGTCGGGCTGGGCTTGAACGGCGCGGTGAGCGAGGCTCAACTGGATGAGCTCGAAAGCTTCTTCCGCAGCCGCGGGGCGCGAGCCGCCATCGAAGTTTGCCCGTTGGCAGACGCCCGTTTCCTGGAGATGCTGGGCGCGCGCGGTTATCGCGTGGGCCAATTCGATAACGTGCTGGCTCGCAGCCTCACGGGAGTTGAAATCGTCATCACCCCGCGCGTCCGCAGGGCGACACCCAGCGAGGGCGACCTGTGGGCGCACTCGGTGGGCCGCGGCTTTTTCGAGCAAACCGAGCTGACCACCGAGGAGATGGACGTGGGCCGCTGGGTCTTCGGCATGCCCGGCGCGATGTGCTTCCTGGCCTATGCGGAAGGCGGCACACCGGCCGGCGGAGCGGCGCTGATCGCCACCCAATGCTTGGCCACGCTCTTCGCCGATGGCGTGGCACGCCCCTATCGGCGCCAGCGCCTGCACCAGGAGCTGATTGCCGCGCGCCTTAACGAAGCGCTGGCGCAGGGCTGCGACGTGGCCGCCGCCGCCACCGCTCCCGCCGGGCCCTCGCAGCGCAACTACGAACGCCTGGGATTCCAGGTGGTTTACACCAGGGTTACGCTGACCAAATAGGCGATGACTGCCGTGGCGCGCGCGCTCGTGCGTGTGCCGCATAGAGACCCGAGATTTCCACGGCGGCTCGGCCACTACATCCAATAGGCCGAGGATGCTCTCATCGTGACGTCCGACAACCGGCTGGTGGCCTGCCTGCTGTGCCTGGCAATCTGGATTCTGCTCAGCAGCCTGGACGATCTGTTCATCGCGCTGGCCGCCGTCTTCCCCAACGGCGAGCGCCGTTGCCGCTGGCCCACGGACGCGGAGGCGTCGAGCGTCCCCGAGCGCCGCATCGCCATTCTGGTTCCCTTGTGGAAGGAGGAGCGCGTCATCGGACGGATGCTGGAACGCAACGTCACCGCGATCCAATATGCCAATTACGATTTCTTCGCCGGCGCATATCGGAACGACGCTCTCACCGTGGCAGCCGTAACCGAGGCTGCCCGCCGCTCGTCCCGCGTGCATCTCGCACTGGTCGCGCACAACGGGCCCACCTCCAAAGGCGATTGCCTGAATACGATCTTCGATTGCCTGCTCGAGTATGAGGCCGCCCACGGCATCCGATACGAAGTGATTGTGACGCACGACGCGGAGGACCTGGTGGCGCCGGAGTCCCTGCGGCTCGTCAACTGGTTCTCGCGCGATTACCAGATGGTGCAAATCCCCGTGCTGCCATTGCCCACCGGCCTCGCCGAAATGACCCACGGCGTTTACTGCGATGAATTCGCCGAGTATCAGCTTAAGGACATTCCGGCGCGCCAGCGGCTGGGCGGCTTTCTACCCTCCAACGGCGTCGGCACCGGCTTCGACCGCAACGCCCTGGAGCGCCTGGCGGCCACCCGCGGCGGCCGCATCTTCGACCCCGCCTGCCTCACTGAAGACTACGAGAACGGCTTCCGTCTGCACTCCCTCGGCTTCCGGCAGATCTTCGTTCCGCTGCGCCTTCCCGCCTCCGCGCTGGTGGCCACGCGCGAGTATTTCCCGCGCCGGATGTGCTCCGCCATACGGCAGCGCAGCCGTTGGGTGGCCGGGATTGCGTTGCAAGGCTGGCAGCACCACGGCTGGCGCGCCCCGCTGCGCCAGTTGTACTTCTTCTGGCGCGACCGCAAAGGCCTGGTGGGAAACCTGCTTTCGCCCATGGCCAATTTGCTGTTTCTCTGCTGGGTGGCTGGCTGGCGCGGCTTCAGCGGCATTCCGGCGTGGTTGGACCGGCTGTGCACCGCCAGCCTGAGTCTCTCCCTGATCCATTTCCTGATTCGCACCGCGCTGAGCGCGCGCGTTTACGGCTGGCGTTTTTCGGCCGGCGTGCTGCCGCGCATGTTCTGGGGCAACCTGCTGAATTGCGCGGCCACCCTTTCCGCTCTTCGCCAGTTCGCCGCCGCGCGCCTGCGCGGGCACGCCTTGGCCTGGCGCAAAACCGATCATAAATATCCTGCGTACTACACGCATGGCCAAAGCCTGGGCGAACTGCTGGTGCGTATGCGGGCTATCTCGTTCGAGGATCTCCAGGCTGCGCTGTCCACTTGTCCGCCCAACATGCGCCTGGGCGAGCACCTGCTCGAACTGCGCAAAGTGAAAGAAGAACAGCTCTACCAGGCGTTGAGTGCGCAGGCGGGCCTGGAACTTGGTGTTCCCGATGGCGGCGAAGTCGTTGCCACGGCCACCCGCGCCCTCCCCGCCGATACCATCCGCCGCTTCAGCGTGCTCCCCTACCGCGTCGATTTCGGCCAACTGCACCTGCTGACCACCGAAGTGCCCTCGCCGCGCATGACGCGGGAGTTAGCCGCCCTGTGTGCGCTCGACCTGCGCTTCCGCCTGGTCCGTCCCATAGAATTTGAGCGGCTGTGCAAACAATACCTGGGATGAGAGGCGACCGGATCAGCGAGGCGGCGGGTCGCGTCGTCGCCGGAATTTCAAAAGACCGGACCAACCTGCGGAGTAATGCACCGTCGTGACTTTGTCATGCACAACGTGTGGAGTGCCGGTATTGACGGCTGCCGGTGCTTCGCCGGAATTGCGCGTGGAGCCGGGCTCTTCCCAATTGCCGCGCGGGTCGTCCAGAATCGAGTTGCAGACCGCGACACATTCGGGGCAGATATAACACGGTGGCGTCAATGGATCGTCGTTCGACGGAGAAGGAATCAACTCGCCAACCTGATCCTCTCCCCTGCGACAGAAAGAGCAGCGTGGCGGATCATTGCGGCCTGAACGCTTCCAGAACATGAGCTTCACCGGTACTCCGATTTTATCCCGTCTATCCGGCCACGCCGCGGTGCAGGGCGACAATTCCTCCGGTGAGATGTTCGAAGCTGACTTCAGCGAAGCCGGCGCGGCGCATCTCGACAGCCAGTTCCGCGGCGGCTGGGAACTTGCGCACCGATTCCGGTAGATACGTATAAGCGTCGCGCGATCCGGAAAGCGCGCCGCCGATCATCGGCAGAACGTGCCGCGAGTAGAAATTGTAGAGCGCGCCGAAAGCCCGGTTGGGCGGCTGGGAGAATTCGAGGATGGCGGCCATGCCTCCAACCGCCAGCACGCGGCGCATCTCGGCGAGACCGGCCGTGTAGTTGGCGAGGTTGCGAAAGCCGAACGCCACGGTCAGCAGATCCACCGAGCCGTCGCGCAGCGGGAGGCGAAGAGCATCGGCTTCAAACAGAGGTACGCGGGCCTGCCGCGCGTCCGCCTTTTGTCGCGCGGCCAGCAGCATGGGATGGCAGAAATCCGAGCCCAGCACCAGGCCGCGGCGGACGCGGGCCAGCGTGAGAGCCAGGTCGCCGGTCCCGCAGCACATATCGAGCACGCGCGCTCCAGGCCGCCCCAGGATGTGCCGCACGCTACGGACCGTATGGGCGCGCCAGTAACGGTCGATGTTGAAGGAGAGCAGATGATTGGCCAGATCGTAGCGGTGTGCCACGCGGCCGAACATGTCGCGGACCCAGAGTGCGGCCTCGCGCTCATTGCGGGCGCCTTCGGGCGTCGTGCCCTTCATGAAAGCGCGAACCTGATCGCATCCAGCGCCAGCGCTTCATCGATGCCGCTGACCACCTCGGCCTCGCCGATGCGCACCGGCAGGGCGAAATGGACCTTGCCGCGCACGGTCTTTTTGTCATGCACCAGGCGCTTGAGCAAGTGCTCAGCGGAGATTCCGTCGAGAGAGGGAATCGGCCCGTAACGGTCGATGAGTTCGAGTATCTGGCGCGCGTCGGCGGCGGAAAGGCGCCCAATGCTCTGGCTCAGCCGCACCGCTGCTCGCATGCCGAACGCGACCGCCTCGCCGTGCAGGAATCGGCGGTAGGCCGTTTCCGCTTCGAGCGCGTGACCGAACGTGTGGCCGAGATTCAGGATGCGGCGCAGGTCGCCTTCGCGCTCATCCGCGGAAACGACTTCGCATTTCATGCGCACCGAATCGGCGATGATGCGGTCCACCGCCTCCGGTTTCCGCGCCAGCACTTCGGCGCGGTGTTCGAACAGGAAATGAAACAGCTCCGGCTCGCGAATGATGCCGGCTTTGACGATTTCCCACAGCCCGGCGCGATATTCGCGCTCCGGCAAAGTGTCGAGCGCGGCGGGATCGATCAACACCGCGATCGGCTGGTGGAAGCTGCCCAACAGGTTCTTTCCGCTCTCGAGATTGACTCCCGTTTTACCCCCTAGGCCGGCGTCCACTTGCGCCAGCAGTGTGGTCGGAATGTGAATCAGCGGAATGCCGCGCATAAAAATGGCGGCCAGGAAGCCGCCCATATCGGTGACGATGCCGCCGCCGAAAGCCAGGACGACGCTCGATCGGTCGCCGCCAGCCAGCACCATGCGTTCGGCCAGGCTCTCCAGCGGCGCCAACCGCTTGTTCTCCTCGCCGCCCGGCAGGTAGAGAACTTCGTGCGCCGCATCGCGCAGGCCAAGGACGAGCGCCGCGCCCTGGTGCCGCCACACATCCTCGGTTGAAACCACAAACACCTTGCCGGCGCGCGCTGGAACGAACTCTGCGGCGTGGCCGATAATGCCACGCTCGACGATGGCATCATAACACCGCTGCGGCGTCTCGACGCGAAAAGAGGGCATACGCACTTTGTACCACGTGCGCGGCGCAGGCGGCCGGGACGAGGGCTACCGCGTCATCGCCGAGGCGCCCAGCCGGCGGTGAGCGTCACCATCACGCTGCGTCCGGGCAGTAAATTCAGCAGATCGCCTGCATTCTGCACGTAAGGCACAAGCAGCGTCGGGGCGATGGCGGGTGTGACTCCAACCAGATTGTGGCTGTTGGCGAGATTATTCACTGCCAGGCCAATCTTACTCCCGCGCAGCCACGACGCATTCTTGATCGTGTAATTGGCGAACACATTCACCATATTGAACGGATTGATCGTAATGGCCTGGTCAACCGGGTAGGGGATCATGGCTCCGTCGATCAGGTACTTGAGCGTGGTGTTGTCGTTGTACAGCGTGCCGACTCGCTTGTCGACCAGACCGAGATCCCAGTCCTTGTGCTGCCACAGCAGGCTAACAGTCTCGACATTTTTCGGCGTGTCGGCCACCCAGAGGCCGCCGTTGGGAATGTTGGCGCCCTCCTGATACTTTGCCGAGCCCACTGTGCCGTTGAGGTACAACGAAAGCCCCCATCCGATGACTACGTTGCTCTCCGCTTCAATGCCTTTGGTATTGGACGGTCCGGTCGCTACAAATACGGATTCGGTGGTGGTTGGATCGGTGTAGGTATCGTAGGCGTTCTGGAAGTGGACATAGTAGGCGTCGGCATCGAGAGTCCACCGCCGGTGTTTCGTCACGGAGCCGACCTGATAAGTCTTAGCCAGGGTCGGCTTGGGCGGAGTCAACACTTGCCCGTTGGGAACGTCGAAGACGGCGCTCGGCGGGATAACGCTGCCCTCGGCCCACTGGGCATAAACAGACCAGGTGCTCTTGAGGGAGTATCGAGCCGCGACATTCGGCAGCCAGTTGTTGTAGTCGATCGAGTGCGCGACAAACGCGGCGCCGCCGATGCAGAACGGTATGCCGGTGCCCGGCTGGTTGGTCAGTGTTCCGCCCAGGCAGCCCACCGTCTTCCCATTGTCCTGGTACTGATTGAGGGCCATTGCGTAATTGGCGTCCTTAACGCCCACCGTGACCACGAGTTTCGGCGCCGGGTGCCATTCGAATTCGGCAAACGGCTGCGTGGACTGAGTGATGAAATGCTCGTGGAAGTTCCCCAACGGCGTGTCGAGCTGAGTCAGGATGTTGGACGGGATCTGATAACGGTCCGTGTAGGCCCAGTCATACCAGACGCCAGTGCGGAAGATGCCCCACTTGGACTCTTTACTCAAGATCGCCGTGTCGCCGGCATGCCGATACCCGTTGAGTTTGTCGACTCCGCTTGGCTTGTTGGGGCTAAGATTGACCGTGGCTCCATTCTGGTAGAACTGTTTGTTCCAGTAACGCGTGGTGTACAGCTTGGTGTCGAACTTCCATCCACTCCCCAGGTCGGCGTTGTAGTCGGCGTATTCGAAATCGGTCTGCACGTGATAGGTGTTGTAGCCGTAATAATACGGGTCGGGCGCACCAGTCGAAAGTAATGGAGTGCCGTCTAACAGGTAGTTGTCGCCGAACTCCGCGACCTGCGCACGGGTGGGATTGGTCGTATTGGGAGTGTTGGTCCATATGTCAACCAGCCCGCCGTACAAGGTGAGCGAGCTGCGGTCGGACACGCGATATTGATACTTGCCGTACCCCGCATCCCGTTTCTGATCGTTGAAGGTTTGATAACCGTTGGACAGCAGTTGCTGCACATTCATCAGGAAGCTGTTGCGGCTACCGGGCCCAAAGAACCCGCTGTCAGCGTCCAACTGCAGGACACGCGTATCCCAGGAGCCATAAGTGACCGACCCGCGGATGTCCGGGTCCGGAAATAATTGCGGCGACTCCAGATTGATCGATCCGCCGAAGTTGGTGGGGCCGAAACTTGATGAAAGACCGGGGCTGCGGTCGAAGTCGACGGCGTCGGTCCAGCCACTCGGAAAATTCGCCCAGGAATGGTGCGTCGGCGTATTGGTATCCTCGAACGGAATCCCATCGAATGTCATGGTATATTGCCCGTCCTGGAAGCCGCGGAAAAACGTCTTACCTTGGCCGAGTCCGATCCCGTTGGGATTGAGGCTAAACGTGCCCGGCGCATAATTCACGTATTCGGCGTAGTCCGCCACCGGAGACATAAAATTCTTGATGAACTCCGGGCTGACTTCGGTTTTGGCCGAAGCCGCCTCGAGCGTGTTCCCCGAGGGCGCCGTCGCGGCTGCCACCGAAATGCTCTCGCTGACATTGACCGAGGTCGACACGGACTCAACCGACATGGTGATGGGAACGTCCAGGGTCGCGCCAACGGTGACTTGCCCGCCAGAGCGAGTGGTCAAGGCAAATCCGGGCGCTGAAACCCGAATTGAGTAAGTCCCTACAGTGAGATCCGGCACCAGGAACTTTCCTTCGGCGTCGCTGATCACGCTACGAGGGGTCCCCGTGGATTCACTCTTCAGTTCCACCACGGCACCCTGTATCGACTTTCCCGTCTGGTCCAATATCGTCCCGGAGATCCCTCCGCTCTGTTGCGCGCATAGCTGGTTGAGTCCCATACCGTAGAGCAACACGCTCACAGCGGCTACACTTATCGTCCGCGTCACCAAAGACCTCATTTCTTGTATTCCCCCTCCGCATAGACTACTTGCGGAATGTCACAATCGCGCAACAAGAACGTTAAGAAACAACTGCGCGATTGCGGACTTGACGGAGTACGAATGTGCGCGGAGTAATGGTCCGTATGGGATAGATTGCCCAGTTAACGGCAACCCTGGCGCCGTGGCGCCTTCGCTCAGCGCGCCTCGCCCGCTGCCATGGCGGTGAACAGGGCGGCCAGCTCGCGCTCCGACGAGCCGACGAATAAATTGCTCGGAAAGCGCCGGTAACTTCCGATCTCGTTGTAGATGGAATTCTCCTGGCTGTCATTTAGGGCCAGCCCGGCCAGGTATTGCAATCGCAGATTGCCATCGCGGTTGATCTGGGCGCCTCGAAGCCACGGCCGCAACTCGGCCGCCTGGCCGGCGTAAGCCGACAGCAGGTCCGGCAGCGAATGGAACCCCACCTGGCGCAAAGAGGCGACCACGCGGGCGTGATCCGGCCGCGCCAGACGGGCTTCGAGCCGATCCAGGTTGATCCGCATGGGTTCCACCTGGCCCAGCAGGAAAAGGTCGTAACCGCCGCCGTTCAACTCGTTCGCCCATACGGTGCCCTGCGGGAACGCTTCGAAGAACGTGGCGATCTCGCTCTTCACCGTATCCGCGTCGCTTTCATACAGCGGCACCCACTGGGTGACAATGCCGCCCGGATTCAGGTGCTGCCTGACCAGTTCGAAATACTCGCGCGAATAAAGCGTGGCGCTGCCCTTCACCCAGGGATGGATGGGATCCGAGGTGACGATGTCGAATTTCTCCGGCGTGGTGAGCACGAAGTGGCGCGCGTCGTCATAGACAATGCGGGTGCGCGGATCGTGGACGACGTCGAAATTCTCGCGGCCGAAATAGCGTGCGGCGATGGGAGGAACCAGCGGCTCCATCTCGCAGATGACGATGCGCCGCACCTCCGGATGCACCACGAAAGTTCCCGCCGTGACGCCGGCGCCGAAACCGACCACCAGCACCGATTGCGGGTTGGGATGGAGCAGCGCCGGCAAGTGGCCGAGCATGCGTTGCAGACGCATGTCGTAGCTTTCCGCCGAGGCTTCCACTTTCCCGCTCACATGGAATTGCACGGCGCCATCGTCCCATTGCGAAATGGCGATCGACGAGTTGATGCCTTCGCCCCAGTAGAGGATCTTCGCGCGGTTGGCGGAGGTCATGATGCGCCGCCCGAAGGCGATCAGCATGGGCGGAGGCGGAACAACGCACGACGCCAGAAAGAACGCGCCTGCCACGGTGGCGATTGCCGCCAGTGCCGTTGCCGCGCCGGGCTTGGCGCGAATCGCCGGCGCCAGCATGAACAGGGCGCCCGCGGCGGCCAGCAGGATGAGCGCGCGCTCCGCGCCGGCGGTGCCGATCCACGGAATTAAGACGATGCTGAACCCCAGCACGCCCGCAATCGCACCCAGCGTGTTGGCCGCATAAACCCCCGCCACCAGCCGTCCCGGATCTTCGCCCGGTGCGGCGGCGGCCAGTGCCAGCGGAAAACTCGCGCCCCACAATAGCGTGGCGGGCAGAATCGCCCACAGCACGCGCACCAGGTCGGTTTGAAACAGGTACCAGGCGCCGGTGGCCAGCAGCGGGTTCACCGGCCACCACGGCAGCGATTGGGAGATCTGAAACGCAGTCCAGGCGATGGCCGCCACCAGCAGCGCTTGGGCGTAACCCAAAGCCAGGCGTGGCCGGACCGAACGCGAAATCAACGCGCCCGCCGCGCCGCCGATTCCCAGGCCCGCCAGGAACACTGCCAGAATGATGGAGAACGTGTAGACGGTGGCGCCCAGCAACAGACCCAGCAGCCGCGTCCACACCACCTCGGCTCCCAGCGCGCAGGCGCCCGAAATCGCGATGGTGACGTGTGCCGGCCAGTAGCCTTTCGCGCCGGCTGTCGCAACCGGCGGGACGAAGCTGGGCCCGCCGCGCCGCGCGAGCGCCAGGCTCACGATCGCCACCGCGACGTTGATCGCTACCGCGCACAGCGTCGCCGTGGTCATATCGGCGAACCGCAGCAGCCAGAATCCGGCCAGCAGGCAGCCCAGCACCGCGCCGGCGGTGTTCGCGCCGTAGAGCAGCCCCATTCGCGAGATGCCCTCGGGTGTCGATTCGAGCCAACGCGACGCCGCGGGCAGTGAAGCTCCCATCAGCAACGTCGGAGGCAGCAGGCACAGGGAAGCGACCAAGGCGCGCAGCAGAATAGCGGGCATGCCATGACCAATGCCTGCTACGTACGCGTAGTTCGCGAGCGGTATCGCCACCAGCACCAGCATGGCTGCGGCGCCCGTCCCCAACTCGAGGTACGCATAGACGCGCAGCGGATGCATGCGCCGCGCCGCGCCCACCCGCGGCAAGGCCAGGCTGCCCAGGCAAAGCCCGCCCATGAAAGTGGCCAGCAGCACGCCGAGCGAAACCGCCGTGGATCCGATTGCCAGCTGCAGCAACTGGTACCAGACGATTTCGTAGATCAACGCCGAGCAACCGCTCAAGCTGAACAGCAGCAGCAGCGCCGGCAAGTAGCGCGTGGGGCCAGGCTGCTGGGGAGGGCTTGCAGGCATGGGATCGGCCGCGGTTCACGCCGATTGCGCGGTCCCCAGAATGATAGCACTGGACGGAACCGAGGGCGACGCTAGCCCCGGAATGAAACGAACCAGGAACGCCCGCTTACCGGTCGCCCTCTGGCTCCGGTTTCGGCTCTTCGCCGCCCTGGCGTTCCAGTTCCTCGTTGAGAATGATGGCCTCGGCCAGTTCCTTCATGGGGCGACGCAAACGGCGGCTCTGCTCGCGCAGCCGCATGTAGGCTTCTTCTTCGGTGAGCTGGCGCTTACGTTGCAAAATTCCCTTGGCGCGCTCCACCAGTTTGCGGGTCTCCAGTTCCCGCCGCATTTCCAGGGTCTGCTCCAGCAGGCGGGCGTTCTCCTCCTGCAAAAAGGACTTGGCGATGGCGACGCCAAGCTGCTCGCCGATGAACACCACGGTGCCGATTTCGTCGTGGGTGTGCTCATGCGGCTCCCGGTGGTGAACGTTGATCACCCCCACCAGGTCGCCCGCGCTTACCAGCGGCACCGAGAGCAGCGCTTCGTAAGTGTCCTCCACCAACCCTTGGAACAGCTTGAACCTGCCGTCGCGGGTAGCGTTGGAGGAAAGTGCGACCACCGATTTGTGCTCGGCCACCCATCCGGTGACCCCCTCGCCCACGTGCATGCGCAGGTTGCCCAACGCCGTGGCGTGCGGCACTTGGGAAGCCCGCAACACGACTTCGTCGGTGGCGGGGTCGATCAGGTAAACCAGGCAGGCGTCGCAGGCGGTAGCTTGCACGGCGAGCCCGACTACTTCGCCCAGCATCTCGTCGAGCGTCAGCTTCGAGCTGACGATCTTGCTCACCTGGTGCAACACGGGCACCAGTGACGGCTGCCCCTGGGCAGGCTTCTTCGTGGCCATACTTTAAAGCTATCGGTGATGGAAAGCACGGTGCAATCGATATTTTCTATGCGCGGGATCAGCCCTTTTTTCCGCGGCCGGCCCGGCGCCGCCTGGGTCACGCTGGAATGAAGAGAAACGGCAAGCTAAAGCGTTCCCTGCCAACGGTTGCTATGCTGATGATTGCTTATGGAACTGAAGACCGTGCGGCTGGAAATACCCGACGGGGTAAACCTGATCCTCGGGCAAACCCATTTCATCAAGACCGTGGAGGATGTGTACGAAGCCATCGTCACCAGCGTGCCGCAGATGAAATTCGGCATCGCTTTTAACGAAGCATCCGGCCCCTGCCTGACGCGCGCCGATGGCAACGACGAGGAGCTCAAGCAACTCGCCATCCGCAACGCTTCCTCCCTCGCCGCCGGTCACATCTTCGTGGCTGTGATGCGCGAAGGCTACCCCATCAACGTCCTGAATCGCATCAAGGACGTGCCGGAAGTGTGTGCCATCTACTGTGCCACCGCCAATCCGGTGGAAGCCGTCATTGCGGAAACCGAGCTGGGCCGCGGCGTCATGGGCGTCATCGACGGCTTCCGGCCCAAGGGCGTCGAGACCGCCGAGGATGCCGAAAAGCGGCGCGCTTTTCTGCGCATGATCGGCTACAAGCGCTAGCCTCTGGTCACCTGGCACGGGATGAGAAACAAGAAGCAAATGCAAAATGGCGCGTCCGGCGTGCCTGCCGGTGATTTTTCCGAATGGCTTCACGGCACTGAGGCGTCGCTGCGGCTGGGAAAGGGAAAGGCCGATGTACCTTGCGGCGCTTGCCGAGGGTGTTGCCGCTCTTCCATGTTCATCCATATCGAGCCGGAAGAAACGCAAACCATCCGGCGGATTCCCCGCGCGCTGCTGTTTGCCGCCCCCGGCCTGCCCGAGGGGCACCTGCTCATGGGCTACGGCGACCAGGGGCAATGCCCCATGCTGGTCGATAACGAATGCTCCATTTATGAAGACCGCCCGCACACCTGCCGCCATTATGATTGCCGGGTCTTCGCGGCGACGGGAATGGCGGTGGACCGGCAGGCGCAGAATGAGATAGCGGACCGTGTCAATGCCTGGGTATTCGATTACGAAAGTGAAGAAAGCCGCGCGGAACATTCGATTTTGAAGTCAGCCGCCGCCTTCCTGCAAGTGAACCAGGACCTGTTCCCGCGGGGGAGCTTGCCAAGTTACCCGGTCCAATTGGCCGCACTCGCAGTGAGGATTTACCGGCTGTTTTCCGATAGGACGGCTGGGACGCACAATGATACATCCGCCATGTCAGACGCCGCAATTGCCAGTGCCATCATCACCGTGTTGAGTGAAGACGCGGAGTGACGCGTATTCCTGTATGCGACCGCTCCCTATGGTCGCGGCTCCGTTGCGGTGCAGCCTTGCGGGAACGGAGCCGCGACCATAGGGAGCGGTCACGCTGCTCCGTAACTACTCCGGATCCCTGCTAGCGAATACCGCCGCAGACCACTTCCCGCGTATCCTTCCAGAGCAGCGAGACGTGACGGTAACCACACTCCCGCATGATTCGGAGATCGTCGTCTTCGCGCTGCGGCTGGTCACACTCGTTGCGCTGCAGGTCATCGATAAAACGGCGCGTCGCGGCCGCATCCGGGAAGCGGGGGTCCCGGTTTTGCGCACGGTCCACGATTCCCGAGACTCGCATTTGCTGCGTGAGATCTTCCAGGAATTCGTCCTCCGATACCACCAGGTCGGCATTGAGGAACCAGCCGCTTTCTTTCAACCCCGCGCGGCAATGTCCGATCAAGTTTGCCTTCTCTTGCAGATTCAGGTGATGGAGGGCGTAAGCCGAAACCACGGCGTCGGCGGGTTCGACCGCAACCCCGAGCGCTTCCGGCTGCCGGAAGTCCGCGACCACGAAGTCGACGCGCTCCGCCAAAGCTCCCAAGCGGGATTTTGCCGAAGCCACCATTTGACGGGAGCCGTCGATAGCCACTGCGCGGCAATTGGGGAACCGGCGCAGCAGCCTCTCCAACAAGAACCCGGTGCCCGTGCCCAGGTCAACCACCAACCGCGGCTCGGGCGCCGATGCCGCCAGGACCGCGATGATCACCTCAACCATCTTGTGCCGGTTAGGATGCATCAGGTCCATGTCGGCATCGTAGGCAGCTACGCGCGCCGAAGTCTCATAAGCCTGAACGGAAACCGATTCCATGGGTTCATGATGACACAGGCCTCAGTGGGGCAGGTCCCCGACCCGCCAACCTGCAGGTTTGGCCATGAACTTGGCAGGTCGGGCACCTGCCCCACCGATTGTTACACTGTATTTAAGACCTTGAGCCGGTTCTACAATCACGCCGAGCTGATCGAGCAGCGCCAGCGCTGGCAGCGAGAGGGCAAGACCGTCGTATTCACCAACGGCTGCTATGATCTGCTGCATCCCGGGCACATTCAGACGCTGGAGGCGGCCCGGTCGCTGGGCGACGTGCTGGTTTTGGCCCTCAATTCCGACGCCGGCACGCGCCGCATGAAAGGGCCCTCGCGCCCCATCGTCGCGGAGAATGAGCGTGTCGAACTCGCGCTGGCTCTCAACGCCGTCGACGCCGTGACGCTTTTCGATGAGGAGACGCCGCGCGCGCTGATAGCGGCAGTGCTGCCCGACGTGCTGGTCAAAGGCGCCGACTGGTCCCATTTCGTGGCTGGCCGCGAGGAAGTGGAGGCGGCGGGCGGCAAAGTCGTCACCTTGCCGCTTGAACCGGATTATTCTACTACCAACGTGGTAAAACTGATCGCCTCCGGACACAGCTCTTGACACACCCCGCGATTCGAGATCTGTTCTTGGAGTTAGGGCACCACCCCAGCTTCGCGGAAGCTGTCCGCAGGCTTGCCGGGGATGGTACGGCCAGTTTGTCCGGTTTGACCACTACCGCCAAGGCTGTCTATTCGGTACTGCTCTGGCAGACCACGGGTCGATCTCTGATAATTGTCGTAGATGGCAATCAGGAAGCCGAGGCTCTGTCGGAAGCCGTCGCGACGTTCTTTCGCTTGTTAACAACCGACGATCGCGACAGCCCGCAAATGCTTCCGGCACTGGATGTCCTGCCCTTGCAAAAACTCTCCCCGCACGCCGAGATTCTGGAAGCGCGCGCGGTGGGATTGTGGCGGCTGGCTACGGGCCACGCGCCCATCACGGTGCTGCCGGTCGCCTCGGCTCTGCTGCGCATCGAACCCGCCGACTACTACCGGCAGCTCGCGCTGCGGCTCAAGGTGGGCGATGAGTTGCCATTGGAAGAAGTGGTCGCGCATCTCGAGAGCGTCGGCTATGAGCGGCGCGAGCCGGTGGAAATGGTAGGAGAGTATTCGGTGCGCGGCGGCATTCTCGACGCCTTCTCGCCCGAAGCCGCCAAGCCAGTTCGCATCGACTTGTTTGGCGATTCGGTGGAATCCATTCGCCGTTTCGACGTGGAATCGCAGCGCTCGGTACTGAAAATCGACGACTGCACGCTGCTGCCGCTCACCGAATTTCAGAAATCGCGCCAGCTTCTGACCGAATTGCGCGACCTGATGCGGCAGGCCGATACGCCGGAGCGCGAACTGCCCGCCGCAGGCGAGCCGTTCGCCGGCTGGGAACCACTCGTCGGCATGGTGCGCGCGAAAACCGGAGCGGTGCTCACCTTGGCAGACAAGCCGATCGTCATCTGGGATGAGCCGGGCCAGGTGCGCAGTGCCGCCGAGCGGCTCTGGAAACGCCTTGAGCAGGTCGAACCCTCGCCGGCCTATGCCCCTGCCAGCATCTTCTATCGATGGGAGGAGTTCCAGCAATTCGCCCAAGCGCTGCCGCAACTGGTGATGGAGGAGCTGGAAATCGGCATGGGCGGGTCAGCCCACATTGCGACCCGGCCTTCGCTGCGCTTTCACGGCAACGTCCAGGTGGCGATTGCGGAAGCGCGCACGCTGGTGGAGTCGGGGAACCGGGTGGCTTTCTTCGCTCCTGCTACAGGTGAAGTAGAAAGGCTGGCAGACGTCCTCAACGAGTATGGGGTTGCGTACCAGCTCGGCGTGGAACAGGTTGACTCCACGCCCGCCTATCTGGCGGAACGCGTCTACATGGCTGGCTCGGTGGCCAGCATTCATCTCGTCAAGGGGCTGATCCGGCGCGGCACGGCATTCCAGGATTCGAAACTGGTGATCATAGGCTCGGAGGATCTCTTCGAAGCCTCCGAAATGGCCGCCCAGGCTCCCGCCGGCAAACCGTCGCTGGCGGCTTTCTCCGCCGATCTGATTGACCTCAAGCCAGGCGACTTCGTGGTGCATGCCGACCACGGCGTAGCCCAGTTCCTGGGCCTGCGGGAGATAGCCCAGGGTGACGCCAAAGGCGACTATATGCTGCTCGAATATGCCGTCGGCGCGAAACTCTACGTCCCGCTGGCGCGCATGGACCTGGTCGAGCGTTTCCGCGGGGCGGGGGAGGCTAAACCCGCCCTCGACCGCATGGGCGGAGCCACCTGGACCAAGACCAAGTCCCGCATTAAAGCCAAGATGCGCGATATGGCCGACGAGCTATTGAAGCTCTACGCCAGTCGTAGAATGGCCGACGGTTTCTCATTTTCCGCCGATAGCAACTGGCAGCGAGAATTTGAGGACGCCTTCGATTTCACCGAAACCCGCGACCAGTTGACCGCCATCCGCGAAATCAAGCGCGACATGGAAGGCCCTCACCCGATGGACCGCCTGCTCTGCGGCGACGTGGGCTACGGCAAGACCGAGGTGGTGATGAGGGCGGCTTTCAAAGCTCTCGGCGACGGGCGGCAGGTAGCCATGCTAGCTCCTACTACAGTGTTGGCATTTCAGCATCTGGAGACCTTCAAGCGCCGCTTTCAGCCGTTTCCCGTGCGCGTCGAGATGTTCAGCCGTTTCCGCTCGCCCAAGGAACTCAAGGCCGGCCTGGTGGATCTGGCCGAGGGCAAAATCGATATTGCGATTGGCACCCACCGGCTGCTATCGCAGGACGTGGAGTTTCGCGACCTGGGGCTGGTCATCGTGGATGAGGAGCAACGCTTTGGCGTCAAACACAAGGAGCGGCTCAAACAACTGAAGAAACAGGTGGATGTAATCACCATGAGCGCCACCCCTATCCCCAGAACTCTACATATGTCGTTGTTGGGCTTGCGCGACATGTCGGTGATCGAAACCCCGCCCAAGGACCGGCTCGCTATTAACACCGTGGTAGCTCCGTTTCAGCCCGAATTGATCCGCGCGGCGGTGGAACTCGAATTGGGCCGGGGCGGCCAGGTTTATTTCTTGCACAATCGCGTGGATTCTATCTGGGAGCGCGCCGCCAGCATCCAGCAACTGGTGCCCAACGCGCGGATCGGCGTCGGCCACGGCCAGATGGCGGAGGCCGAGCTGGAGCGAACCATGCTGCGTTTCATGCGGCACGAGTTCGACATCCTGGTTTGTACTACAATTATAGAAAATGGTCTCGACATTCCGCGCGCAAACACCATGATTATCGAGAACGCGGAGCGGTATGGGCTGAGCGAGCTCTACCAGTTGCGTGGGCGGGTTGGACGCTGGAACCGGCGCGCGTATGCCTACCTGCTGGTTCCACCCGATACGGAGCTGACCGAGATCGCTCGCAAGCGGCTGGCTGCGCTCAAGGAATTCAGCGACTTAGGCGCCGGCTTCAAGATCGCCGCGCTGGATCTGGAACTGCGCGGCGCGGGCAATTTGCTGGGTGGCGAGCAGCACGGCCACATCAACTCAGTGGGCTATGACACTTATGTGCGGCTGCTCGACGAAACAGTGCGCGAATTAAAGGGCGAGGAAGTGGTGCCGGAAATCCACTCCTCGGTGAATCTTGGGTTGGACATACGGATTCCGCCGGACTACATCCCCGACGAGAACCAGCGGCTGCGCGCGTACCGGCAGATCGCCAACGCGGGCGACCCGGGTGGGCGCGAGCGTGCCGAAAAGGAACTGGAGGATCGCTTCGGCACAGTGCCGGAGGCAGTGCGCAGCCTGCTGGCTTACTCCGCCATCAAGACGGCTGCCGAGAAGTTGGGTATCGAGACCATCGACCGGCGCCATAACGTCTTAAGTATCAGGTTTCACCGCGAGACACGGGTGGATCCGGCGCGGCTCATGCATCTGGTCGGGGAGACTCCCGGCGCGCAGTTCACTCCGGCAGGCGTATTGCTACTCCCTCTGGATGGGCAGGTATCGGCACGGGAGATTCTCGCGTTTCTCGATGCCAAGCTGGAGCAGATGCGGCCGCCGGGGTAGAACAGACGATCGGTGTTGGTCGTCTGTCGAGATCGCGTGCCTTGGCGGGAGTGACAGACCACAGAAAGCGATGGTCCGTCCTACCATTTCCGTAATGCTAGAATGGAGCCTTAACAGCTATGATTCGCAGGTTTGTAGTAGTCATGATGGCGGCCTTGTCCGCAGCGGCTGCCGCGGATATCCGGGTGGTGGAGGAAATTGCCGCCAAGGTCAACGGGGACATCATCACCCGCGGCGAACTGGATGAACAGCGGCGTGAGCTCGAGATGTTCCTGCGTCAGGAGAAGCATCTGAAGGGAATCGAACTCACCGAGGCCGAACAGGAGGAAGCCAAGAACTTCCTGCGGGACAAGATCGACCAGTTGCTGATGGTGCAGAAGGCCAAGGACCTGAACATCAGCGTGGATGGCGAGATAGCGAAACACCTGGCCGAGATGCAGATGATGGCCAAGATCACGGATCCCGAAAAGTTCCACGACTACATCCGCGACAACGCCGGCATCCCCTTTGAAGAATATAAGCAGAAGATGACCAATGAAGCCTTGTGGCATCAACTGATCGGCCAGGAGGTCGGCTCGCGCATCCTCATTCCCGAGCCGGAGCTGCGCAAGTACTACGATGAGCACCCGGCGGAGTTCGTGCGCAAAGCGCAGGTCTTTCTGAGCCAGATTCTGATCTCCACCGAAGGAAAAACGCCGGAGCAGGCGGACGCCGCGGAGAAGAAGGCAAAGGAGATTTCCGCGCGGGCGCGCAAAGGCGAGAAGTTCACCGACCTGGTGGCCGCCTATTCCGACGACAAGGAAACAGCCAACACCGGCGGCCAGTTACCGCCGCGCGAAAAAGGCATGTCGTTGCAGCCGATTGAAGAATTCGCCTTCAAAGAGAAGAAGGGCGCGGTTTCCGAACCGATCAAGATCGCCGCGGGCTTCGTGATTCTGCGCATCGACGAGCGCTATGAGGCCGGGCCAGCCTCTTTCGACGAGGAAAAGGAGCGGATTCAGCAGGTCCTGGCCGAGCCGCTGCTCGAGACTAAAGTTCGCACCTACCTTACCAAGCTGCGGCTGGAGGCGTTCCTCGAAGTCAAAGAGGGCTACGTGGATACCGGCGCCGCTCCCGGCAAGGACACGCACTGGCACGATATCGCGCAACTGAAGCCGCAGACCACCACCAAGGAAGAAGTCGCCGCCACACACAAAAGGCATAAGCACATCCTGTTCGTCCCCATTCCGGGAACCACGTATACCAAGGGCACCACGCCCAACATCGACACATCCAAGCTAGGCGAGCGCAAAGCGGCGGCCGCGGCCGAAACCCCGGAAGCTCCCGCCACCGCGGCTCCGCCCACGACGCCGGATGCTCCCGCCACTCCCGCCGCCCCGCCGGTCAACCAATGAAGTCGCCTTACGTGAACGAGCTCGAGCCGAGCAAGGTGATCACCGGCAGCTTTCTGGTGCACTCCAAGGAAATCCGTCAGAAGAGAACGGGCGAGCTGTATCTTTCGCTGCTGCTGGGCGACCGCACGGGCGACCTGGACGCCAAGATGTGGGACAACGTGACTGAGGCCGTGGACAGCTTCGAGCGCGACGATTTTGTCAAAGTGAAAGGGCTGATTCAGGTATTCCACAACCGGCCTCAGTTGACGATCCACAAGATCCGGCGCATGGAAGACGGCGAAATCGAGTTTGGCGACTATTTTCCTTCATCCAAGCGCGACCCGCAGGAGATGTGGACGGAGCTGCGCGAGGTGGTGAACTCGGTCGGTAACCCGCACCTGCGAGCTTTGCTCAATGCCATGCTGGACGACGAAGACATCGGGCGCCGTTACCGCCTGGCGCCGGCCGCCAAGCAGATCCACCATGCCTTCCTGGGCGGCCTCATCGAGCACGTGCTTTCCCTATGCGCCCTGGCGCGCCTCGCCGCCGTTCACTACCAGGCGGATCTCGACCTGCTGCTGACGGGGGTGGTGCTCCACGATATCGGCAAGATTTACGAGCTGAATTACGAACGCGGCTTCTCCTATTCTCCGGAAGGCCAATTGATCGGCCACATCAATATCGGGACGCGCATGGTTGCCGAAAAGCTCCGCGCCCTGCCTGACTTTCCACCCACGCTGCGCACGCTGGTGGAGCACATGATCCTCAGCCATCACGGCCATCTGGAATTCGGCTCACCGAAGCTGCCGCAGTTTCCCGAAGCGCTCCTGCTGCATTACCTCGACGACATGGATTCGAAGATGGAAGCTATGCGGGCGCTGATTGAAAACGATCGCCAGGTGGAGGGCTGTTTCACCACTTACAATGTGGCGCTGGAGCGGCCCGCGCTGAAGATGGACCGGTTCTTGAACCCTGCGCCGCGGGCAGTCGCGCCGGCCGCAACGGCCAGCGATGCCGCGGCCGAGGCGCCGTCCTCGCCCGTTGCGCCACCGCCGGCGAGGACGCATCCCGCCTTTGCGCCGAAGCCGGACTCGCTGTTTGCCGGCAAACTGAGGCAGGCCTTGCAACCGGCCGCGCCGGACCAGGAAAAGTGATGCCCAAGACCGCCCGCGATGTCCCGCCGCCGCTGGAACTGGAATGCCTCAACGCCCTGTGGACACTCGGCGAGGGCAACGTCAAGCAGGTGCGGGAGATCGTCACTGCCAGCCGTCCGCTGGCGTACACCACTATCATGACCGTGCTCGACCGCCTGGTGCGCAAAGGCAAACTGGACCGGCGCAAGGCGGGACGCGCCTATGTGTACGCGCCGCGCACGGGGCGCGACGAGATGCGCCGCACCGCCATCCGCGAGCTAGTGGCCGGCTTCTTCGGCGGCTCCGAACGCGAGTTGCTGCTCTTTCTCGGCGCCGAACCGGGCGCCGAACCGGAAATTCCCACTCCGCGCAGCGCTACGGCCGCCGAAGAAACGCGGATCGATACGGTGCTGCTCTAAGCGCACGCCATGCTGGTGCTCGCGATTCTCCTGGGCGCGGCGCTCGCGCTGGGTGGGGCTTACGCCTGGGGCGTTATCCTGCTGCGGCGCCTGGCCGCTCCTCCCGAGATTGTGCTGGCGATGGGCGCGGCCTTCGAGAGCCTGCTGGTTTTCCTGCTATTGGTTTTGCATCTGGCTTGGAAGCCGGCTTTCCTGGTGGTGGGCCTGGCGCCGCTGGCCCTTCTGCCATTCCTGAGCCGAGCCAAGCTGAGGGACGTGGCCGTCGAGCCACTTAGCCGCAATGGGCGCATCGCCGCGTGGGTCATCTTCGCCGCTTATGGCATCTGGTATCTGGTGAACGCGATGGCGCCGGAGATCTCCCCGGACGGCATCACTTATCACCTCGGACTGCCCTTCGAATATACGCGGCTGGGCCGCTTTCCCGATCGCATCGCTTTCTACGAGATGTTGCCACAGGGCATGGAAATGCTCTTTACCATGGCGTTCGCCTTCGGGCGTCATTCCGCGGCCAAGCTGGTGGAGTTCGGTTTTCTGGCGGCCACGCCCACCCTGCTGATGCGCATCGGAAGGCGCCTCGGGTTGCCGGACCGCGCATCGCTGGTGGCGGCGGTGTTCTATTTCTGCGCTCCGGTTACCGGCTTGACGGGCACCACATCATACAACGAAGCCGCTCTGGTGTTCTTCACGCTGGCGGCGTTTTACCTGCTCCTGGTGTGGCGGGATACGGGCGTCCAGTGGTATCTGGCGGCGGCTGGCTCGGCAGCCGGATTCTGTTACGCCATCAAAATGCCGGGCGCGGTGGTGTTGGCGAGCGCGGCGCTCGGGGTGGCCGCATGGGGAGGCTCCCGGCGGTGGCGCGGATTGGCGCTGCTGGCGGCGGGCGCGCTGCCGGCCGTGGCGCCGTGGCTGGTGCGCAACGCCGTGGTGGCGGGCAATCCGCTGGCGCCCCTAGGCAACGCCGTGTTTCCGAGCCCATATTTCCACCTCCTGTCGGAACGGATTCTGGCGGCGAACCTGGCCTCCTGGGGGCACGTGGCGCCGCTCGACGTGCCATGGCAACTGGCTTTCGGCGATCATTTCACCGGCACTTTCGGCCCACTCCTGCTGGCGCTGCCGCTGATTCTGCTGGCATGGCGAAGCCGAGCCGCGCGGCTGGTTGCGGCGGCGGCCGTGTTGCTAGCGCTGCCGTGGTTATCCAACCAAGGCGCGCGTTTCCTAATGCCTTCGATGGCGTTGGCCGGACTGGCGCTGGGCGCCGCGCTGGCGGGCATCTGGCGGGGACGCGTGGCGTGGGCCGCGATCGCGCTCCAGGCCATCGTATGCTGGCCGCAGGCGCTCAATCTCTGGCAGCCGGATTACGTCTTTCGTCTGCACAGTTTTCCGCTGGCCGCCGCCCTGCGCATCGAAACCCAGGCCAATTACCTGGCGCGCACCCTGCCGGAATACCAGGTAGCGCGGATGGTGGAAAAACACACTCCGAACGGCGCGCGCATTTTCTCCATGGATGCCGTGGCGAGTGCATACCTGCCACGCGCCGTGACGGTGAGCTGGCAATCGGCCGAAGGCGACCGCATGATGGACGCTCTCCAATCCGCCTTCTATGCCAACCCGATGTACCAACACCGCGGCCAATGGGCGGCGGAACCGCTGATGGGCCTCCGCTTCCGCCTGCCCGCATCCGACGAAGGCGAATGGGATATCGCGGAGGTGGAGATCTACTCGAAGGGGAAGCGCGTTCCGGTGACGGGGGGCTGGAGCCTGGCTGTCGAGCCCAATCCCTGGGAAGCGCCGCTGGCCCTGGATGGCAACTACGCCACCCGCTGGCGCACTTGGCGGCCGATCGAGGCCGGCATGGCTTTCGAGATCGACTTTGAGCGCTCCGTTATCGCGGATGGTGTAGCTCTGGTGTCAGGCGCACCGTGCGAAGGCGTGCCGCTGGAAATCTGGATCAAGCCGACTAACGACGACTGGCGGCTGGCGGCTAATTCCCCGCCAACTCTTGCCACTCCCGCCGTGCCCCGGCGTCCGGAGGCGACCGCGGCGCTGCGGCGCGACGGTTTCGGTTATGTCCTGGTTCCGGTTGAAGGCGGAGGCAAGAGCCTCACCGGCGCAGACATGCTGGCGAATCCGGTGGCTTGGGACCTGGAGCCGGTCGCCAGAGCGGGATCGTCGGCCTTGTTCCGTATCCGGTAGTCCGGCCTCAGCGTTCAAACTTCACTGGCACGGAGAGATCAAAACCAGCCTGTCTCAACTGCTCGGCGTTTCCTATGGCTACTCCGTCGATCCTGACGTTCTGGAACAGTACCGGACCGACGTGCCGCCCCATCAACAGGCCGGGTTTTGACGCTTTGTAAAAGATGCAATCCTCGAAAACGAAGTTCGTCAAGGAGTTTTCGCCGCCATCGATATAGACTTGCCCGCCGTCACTTTCGAACGTGCATTTCACGAACCGGAAATCGTCCAAGTCGGCATTCTTGCTGGGTCTGGAGCCCGAGGAGTAGCCCCGCCCCGTAAAGTAAGCCGGTGTCAATTGAATCCAGACGGCGAACTTATTATGGGCGGCAACAAAGTGCACATCCTCGAAGCGCAGGTGCTGGACGGCCGGCGCAGAACCATACCCGATCGCCAGTGCCGAGGTGTAAGTGTAATTCACAAAGCCCTTCACGACAAAATCGTCGATGATCCTCGCCGCGCCTGTCCGGCTGTCTCTGCCGCCGTAAAGCGCAAAGGTATCGTCCATGGTCATCGCGAAGCCGTTTTCGATCAGGATGTGACTGCTGCCGCTAAAGTCATACGCATCGTCATGATACTGCTGTTTGCGGTTGACGATCTTAATGTTATGAGTGGTGAAACCCGCGGTGTCGGTGACGAATACAGTCCAATAAGCGGACCGGAGGAGTAGTAGATCCTGGAAAGAGATATTACGGCTGTGATTGATCACATAGCCCCTGATTCCAGTTCCATGCGGATCCAACACTTTTCCATCCGCGTCTCTGGCGGCTCCATCCGATGTATCGGGCTGGAAGTCATGCCACAATCTCGGGTAGCCGTCCATATCGATGGTGCCGCGTCCCATCAGGCCGGCATTCTCGACATTGTCGAAAACAATCAGAGCGCGCGAAGGCCTGCCTCCGGCAGGCGTAGGCGCCGTGGTGTAATCCGCACTCTTGCCGGACCCGCGAATCATGGCACCCGCATCCACGTATAGCTTGACGTTGCTCTTCATCATCACGGTGCCGGTCAGGTAAATGCCGGGGGGGAAAAAGAGTACGCCTCCTCCGGGCCTGGCGGAGACGTCGCCGATGGCCCGGTTAATCGTGGCGGTTTCGACAGTCTTGCCTGTGCTGTCGATCTTGTAGTCCTGAATGTTGACGACATTCGGATCGCCGAGCTTAAGAGGGTTCTTCTCGGGCGGTTCCGCAAACAACATCAGTCCTGTGGAGTAGAAGGCCGGCTCGTCGTTGAAAAACAGGATGAGATAGCGGGGCCGATCCAGGTCGAAACTGACCGTATTGCCGCTGATGCGCGGCTGGACGCCATAAGCGAGCGGCCTGATGTGGCAGGTGAGTACTTTCCTCTCGCTGACCAGCAGCGTGACAGTGACGTGAACCGTTCCGGTCATGGAAAAGCTGGCATAATCCATCCAATTGAACTGATCGTATGTTAGAAAGTTATGCACGAACACGGGCTGACCGTTCACGGCCACTTTATAAGCCACACTCGGCACTGCGCCCGGGTAAGGTGGGTAAGGCGCGACCTCGGCGAAGGCCGCCACGGGCAAGAGCATCAAGAGCAATCCAATCGGGCGCGCTAGTAACGCTGACACCATTATGTCCTCCCGTAATTCCTATAGCACCGGCAACCGCCGTAAGTTAAGTGGGGCCCGACAACGCAAACGAACTGCGGCCCGCAAAACGAGATCAAATCATTGGCGAAAGTCCCGCTTGCGGAGCCACTTTGCGGCCCTGCCAAATGGTATCACGCGGAACCGAAGGTGCACCGAATGCCGCGGGCTGCGTGCGAGACCGAGGGCTCATGCAAAACCGAAGGCCGCATGGGGAAACGCCCGCTGGGCGAGTCCTTTCGCTACAGCCGCAATCATGTGCACTATTGGACAGAGTGCGCCGGGATAAACCGGCATGTTGTAGGGGATGAAAGAGCCCTATAGGAAAGGAGAAGCGACTCCATCCTGACCTCGAGTCTTGCGCCGGCCGTCGCGAGGCGGCGGGCGAAGCGTAGACAGAGGCACCGGTGGGCTGGGCGATTGAGCTCCGAAAACTAAGAACCGGGCGCCGACCCTTTTCTGTCAGCGGGAAGGCCACACCGGCAGATGGCGATAGATCGCGAGCCATGGCCGGGCCCGGCGTAGTCGAAGACCCCAGGCACGCCGAGAAACAATATGCACGAGAACCGGGAGACCTCCGGTGCGCCTGAGCGATTAGGCCGATCCGGGAAGGCGAACAGCCACAATCCGGATGCGTACGCGCTGGAGGAGTCGGACTGCGCTGTAGTACCCGTGAAGCGACCGAACCAAGAGACACTCGTCTCGGCGGAGGTTGCGGAGGGAAGGGCGCAGACCAAGGAGAACGACGCAGGACCCGGCACGAGCCCGACACGGAGCGGGGAACGAGTGTCTCAGGGGTTAGGCGGCGTGCGCCAGGTGGCGCGGGAAAGGAAGCAGGAACGGTTCACGGCTCTGCTGCACCATCTAACGATCGACTTACTGCGGGAAAGCTATTACGCCCTGAAGCGGAACGCGGCACCGGGAGTAGACGGCGTGAAATGGGGTGAGTATGAGGACGACCTGGAAGATCGACTTACTGATCTCCATGGCCGGGTGCACCGTGGAGCGTACCGAGCACAGCCTTCGCGGAGAGTGTATATACCGAAAGCCGACGGGCGGCAACGTCCATTGGGCATCGCTGCGTTGGAAGATAAGATCGTTCAGCAAGCGGTGGTCACGATCCTCAATGAGATATATGAGGTGGACTTTCGGGGCTTTTCGTATGGGTTTCGGCCAGGGCGCAGTCCGCATCAGGCGCTGGACGCGCTCAACGCGGGCATCCAACGGAAGCGAGTGAACTGGATACTCGATGCGGACATTCGGGGGTTCTTCGACAACATGAACCACGAGTGGACGATGAAGTTTATCGAACATCGAGTAGCCGACAATCGGGTGCTCCGGCTGATCAGGAAGTGGCTGAAGGCGGGAGTATCGGAAGACGGCGAATGGTCGGAGACGAAGGTGGGCACGCCGCAAGGGGCGGTGGTATCGCCGCTGCTGGCGAACGTTTACCTGCATTATGTTTTCGATCTGTGGGCCGAGGCCTGGCGCGAGAAAGTGGCGAAAGGCGAGATGATTGTGGTTCGCTATGCCGACGATCTCGTGGCAGGATTCCAGCATCGGGCGGAAGCGGAGCGGTTCCTGAGAGAGTTTCCGGAACGGCTAGCGAAGTTCGGGCTGGAGATCCATCCGGAGAAAACGCGATTGATCGAGTTTGGTCGATTCGCGGAGGCCAACCGGAACGAGCGAGGTGAGGGAAAGCCGGAGACGTTCACGTTTCTGGGGTTCACCCACTACTGTGGGAGAAACTCCAAGGGGTCATTTGTCGTATGGCGACGGACGGCGGCCAAGCGGATGAGGGCGAAGCTTCTGCAGTTGAAGCAGGAGCTGCGCCGGAAGATGCATGAGCCGGTCGGGGTCGTCGGTGAGTGGCTGAAACGGGTCGTACAAGGGTATTACCGCTATCACGCCGTGCCGGGAAACATCGTAGTGCTGGGAAAATTTCGAGACCGTCTCTGTATGCTGTGGCGGCAGGCGTTGCGCCGTCGCAGTCAGCGGCGGAAACCGGGATGGGACCGACTGCGACCGACCTTCGAACGGTGGATTCCTCGCCCGCAAATCTTGCATCCCTATCCCGACGTGCGATTTGACGCGACACATCCAAGGTAGGAGCCGTATGCGGTAATCCCGCTCGTACGGATCTGTGCGGGGGGCGGCCAGCGATGGTCGTCCCTACCGCGACCGGGACAGAGTGCGCCGGGATAAACCGGCATGTTGTAGGGGATGAAAGAGCCCTACAGGAAAGGAGAAGCGACTCCA
>JBELAO010000080.1:0-6786 GCA_049508735.1 Bryobacteraceae bacterium
ATAGATTATATCACCTATTTGTCAATGGAGATTGAAACGCCGGTCGGAGATCGTGTGGTTTTCGCCGTCCGGGCACCCGCTTGGTCTAGAATCGTATCTGGCCCGGTGGCGGAGTTTGTCCGACGGCCCCTACTATGTCTCGAACTCTTCTGATTACATTCGGAATCGGCATCGTCGCCGTTGCGATCGCCGTCTCGGTCATTGTCCACATCGAGCGTGGAGGCCATGTCGAACTGCCCGGCACGATTCTCAAAGTCCGCACCGCGCCTCTCGACGAACAGAGTGCGGCCGCGGTGATCGATTTTCGCGTCACCAATCCTTCGGATTATCCGTTCCAGGTGCGCGGCGTAACCGTGGTGCTGGAGAGCCCGAGCGGCGCCCAGACCGAGGGCGCCACAGTGTCGGAAACGGATGCGCAGCAACTGATGGCCGGTGTGCCTCTGCTCGGCGACAAATACAATCAGAGCCTGATGGTGCGCGAGCGCGTGCCGGCGCACACCACACTCGACCGCATGATCGCGGCGCGTTTCGAGATGCCCGATTCGCAACTACAGGCGCGCAAACGCTTCCTGGTAAGAATCGAGGAAGTGGACGGCGTGGTTCAAGTGCTTCCCGAGAAATAGCGCATTCCCGGCGCTCGCTTCCCACGCGGCCGCTTGTCTCTTACGCCCGCGGAGGCTTGCGGTTGCAATACAGCGTCAGCACCATTGCCGAATAGGCGCTCAGCATGAGCGCCAGTAGCACGTACAACAAGAGCCAGATAGTGCCCAGACCGCTGCGCAAATGCAGGAACGACGCCGCGGCTGGAATCACCACCAGCAGGGGCGCCCCCGCGGCGATTCTCCAACGGCCCCGCCAGAGGATCAGCGCGTAAATCGCCAGGCATGGCGGGAACAGCACATCGCAGAAAAAGCACAATGCCACCACCCATTGCAGGACGGTCATCGATGGGTAGTGTAGCAGCCTACGCCGAACCGGCGCTACGACTTGCGGCCTGCCAACGGCTTCCCGGGGCGTTTATGGGAAAAGTACCGGGAACCTGTACTTCGATAGATCGGAACCCGGCCGTCTGTGATAGCATCACTGAAAACCGGGGGCCAATATGGAATCAAAAGACATGCTGACACGCCGCTCGGCGCTCTTGCTGGCGGCAGCGGCAGCACCATTACTCGGTCAAAAGGGGGAGAAGTCCATGGGACGGCCAGTTGTTCATTTTGAGATCGGATGCCGCGATCGCGCCAAGACCGGCGATTTCTATTCGAAGCTGTTCGGCTGGCAGATCACCGCCGCCGGACCTGCGTCGAATATTGAAACCGGGAGTCCGCAGGGCATCTCGGGTCACATCACGTCGCTCGGCCACGAGCCGGAACATTACACGATGTTCTACGTGGATGTCGAGGACGTGCAGGCTGCGCTCGACCAGGCCGCCGCATTGGGCGGCAAAACGCTGGTCGGGCCAATCACGATTCCGGCCGGTACATTCGCCTGGTTCAACGATCCGGACGGGAACACGATCGGCCTGTTGAAAGCGCCGAAGGCTTAGGCTGCGGGCTTCTTGGCGGCGCCCTTCTTGCCGGCAGGCTTTTTCGCCGCGCCCGGCTGCGGCTTGGCGGCTTTCACGGCTGCCCACCGCTTGCGGGCCGCTGCCGCTATGGCTCGTCTGCCAGCGGCGCTCAATTTGCGTTTCCGCCTGGCCGGTTCGGGCGGGGCGGCCGTTTCCGTGCGTCCGCCCTTCAGCGTCTCGCGCAATTCCGCAATCTGAGCGTCTATCTTTGCCTTCTGCGCCTCAAAACCCGCAATGGCGGCGGCGATGATCTCGTTCGTGAGTGTGCGTGCCATACGTCTTCGTACGTTCACCTTTCCTGCATCATTTTGTCACATATTGTTGGGGTCCGATACGAAATAATGTTGGTGCGGCTGGGCGCTACAATTCGGTGTGATGAAGACACCCTTTCGGTTGGACGGGCGCAAAGCCCTGGTGACAGGCGGGGCCAGCGGCATCGGCGAAGCCACCTGCCGCGCGCTCGCCGGAGCTGGCGCGATCGTAACCATCGCCGATATCGATGGCGATCGCGCCCGAGCCCTCGCTGGCGAACTCGATGCCGCGCAAGCGCTGATCCTCGACATCACCGACGAGGAAGCGGTCAATCGAGCCGTCGGTGCGATCGAGGCGCTCGATATCCTGATCAACAACGCCGGCATCGGGCTGGTGGGCGGGATCGAGGAAACCAGCCGCGCTGACTTCGAAAAGCTGCTGCGCGTCAACGTGGAGGGCATGTTCCTGGTGACCAAGGCCGCCATTCCCAAGCTGCTGGAATCGCGCGGAACCATCGTTAATATCGGCTCCGTGGCCGGGCTGATCGGCGTCAAACGCCGCTTCGCCTATTGCGCCACCAAGGGCGCGGTGGTGGCGCTCTCCCGGCAGCTCGCCGTGGATTACGCCGGCCGCGTGCGCGTCAACTGCATCTGTCCGGGCACCGTCGAGACACCCTTCGTGGAAGCGTATCTCGAAAGGTTTCACAAGCACGAGAAGGACAAGGTGCGGGCCGAACTGCACGCGCGCCAGCCGGTGGGACGCATGGGGAGGCCGGACGAGATCGCCTCCATGGCGCTCTATCTATGTTCCGACGAAGCCGCATTCGTCACCGGCGCCACCCCGACCATCGACGGCGGCTGGACCGCGGCGTAAGGCGGGCCGGCGTCCGCCGCCGCACCGAGTGGCGCCGAAGCGATACCTATGGATATGCTAGACTTTTCATAGGTAACCCATATGCCAACGCTTTACGTCGAAAATGTTCCCGACGAACTGTACCGTGCGCTCAAGGCGCGCGCGAAGGAGAACGGCTCTTCGATTGCGGCAGAAGTGATCGAGTTGCTGGCCGAGAATGTTCCCGCGGAAAGCGAAATTGCGCGGAGGCGAACGCTGGTGAAGCGTGCGCGCGCGTTGCGTGCGCGGCGTCCGGGCGCTGGACCACACTCCCCGGCGGAAGAGATGCAGCGCGAGGACCGGCGCCGGTGACCGCCTACGTCCTCGACGCGAGCGTGGCGGCTAAGTGGTTTCTGCCTTCCGGAGAGACGCTGACCGATGAGGCGGTCGCCCTGTTGAGGCGCTTTGCGGCCGGACGCCTGGGTCTGCTGGTGCCCGACCTGTTTTGGCCGGAGGTGGGCAACATCTTCTGGAAAGCCGGACGCAGCGGGAGAATGTCGATGGCTTCGGCGCGAGAGGCGGTCAGCGCGTTGTCGGCTTGCGGCATCCGCACAACGCCCTCTTTGCCTCTGCTGGGGCACGCTCTCGAAATCGCCACGGAATTCGAGCGAACCGTCTATGACGCAATCTACGTGGCGCTGGCGGTGGAATCGAATCACTCTCTGGTGACCGCCGACGAGCGGCTGGCCAACGCCATGGCCGCGTATTTCCCGGTTCGGTGGTTGGGAACGGTGTAGCCAGCCGCTGCCGCTACTTCGCCCGTGCTTTGCGAATGGCGCGCTCGAAGCCGGGGAGCGAGCGCTCGATTTCGGGCAACGAAATCGTCAGCGAGAGCCTCATGTAGCCGCTGCGGCCGAAGCCGGAGCCGGGCACGGCGAGGATCCCTTCCTCCTGTAGAGCGCGGATGAAGGTGATGTCGTCGGCAATCGGAGTCCTGGGGAAAGCGAAAAACGAACCCTCGGGGCGCGGCGCATCGTAACCCATGGCCTGGAGCGCACCGCATAGCCGGTCGCGCTTGGCCTGATACAGGCTGACATCCACGGTCGCTTCCGGTTCCAGGCTCACCACGCGCTGCCAGAGAGCGGTTGCGTTGATGTAGCCGAGAATGCGGTGGGCAAACGTGCAGGCGTTGGCGAGAGCCGCCGCTTCCGTGAGGCGCGGCGAAATTGCCAGGTAGCCGATCCGCTCGCCCGCGATCGCCATCGCTTTCGACCAGCTCCAGGCCAGCACGGAACGCTCGATCAAGGCCAGCGTGTCGGGCGGCATTACCGAATCGTAAACGACCGGGCGATACGGTTCGTCGCTGATCACCAGCAGCGGCTCGCGGACGATCGAGTTCAGTTCGCGCAATACCTCGGCGGGATACAGTCTCCCGGTGGGGTTGTTGGGCGAGTTGAGAATCAGCGCCTTGGTGCGCGGCGTCACGGCGGCGGCGACGCGGTCCGGATCGGGCAGAAAATCGGCGGTGGTTTCCACCGGGACCATGCAGCCGCCGTGGTTCTCGATATAAAAGCGATACTCGGGAAAATACGGATTGAGAACGATGACTTCGTCGCCGGGGTCGAGAATCGATTTGAGCACGGTGTTGATGGCGCCGGCCGCTCCGCAGGTCATGATGAGATGCTCCGCCGCGAAGGGAAGGCCCGTGGATGCGGCCAGGCGCCGTGCCAGTCGCGCGCGGACTTCCGGGTAGCCGGCGTTGGGCATGTAACCGTGGGCGTGGGGAAGATCCTCCGCCACCACGCGGCGCAGCGCATCCATCACTGCCGCGGGCGGTTCCACTTCCGGGTTGCCGAGGCTGAAATCGAAGACGTTCTCGGCTCCGCGTTGGCGCCGAAGCTGGATGCCGATTTCAAACATACGGCGAATCCAACTGGCTCGCTCGATTTGCCCGGCAATGGATTGCGAGATTGGCATGGAGTTTTTTCAGCCGTGGCGCACGCACTCGTGCGTGCAGCGTCGAGACTCTTCTCGACGCGTCTTCGCTGCGGCGCGGGTGTCGGCATGAGTGCCGACGCTGCACGCAAGAATGCGTGCGCCACGATCGCGCGTCGGAAAGTGTGAAGTCATGGTTGTCTCGGCCTACTGCTCGCGCCGCGCTTGCTGTTGCCGAACGCGCTCCGCGATTTCGCGGTTACGGCGGACGTCATCGGCCTCCATATGCAGCACCCTTTGCGGCCGCAGCGCCCCGATGATCGCGTCCGCCTCCAGCTCATCGGCTACAACCGCGTAGTCTACCACCCGTAACGCGGCCACCATGCGGGCGCGGGCGTGGATGTTGAACACCTCACCCGGGAAAGGGAGCACCAGCGCCAGCAGCGTCCGGCAGCCGGTTCGTTCACGGACTCCCGCAAGCTCGCGTGCGTGCCCGGCGCGCAGCACGTCGAAGTAGCCGGTGACGACGGTCAGCGGGCCGGCCAGCGCGCGCGCGGCGTCCGCAGTCAGGATTTTGCTTCTTGTATCCATGTCTCGGCGGTGTTGATCAGCTCCAGGGAAGCCGCGGCCACGCGCTCCGGCGTGACGCGGGTCATGCAGCGGTGATCGATGGGGCAATTGCGCAGCAGGCAAGGGCTGCATTCGGCGTGCTCGCGCACCACGCGCGCCAGCGGCCCGCTGGGGCCGGTGGTCGAGTCGTCGGTCGCCCCGAACACGGCCACGGTGGGCACGCCCAGCGCGGAGGCTACGTGCATGGCTCCCGAATCGTTGGTGAGATAGAACCGGCACGCGGCGGCCAGGTCGATGAATTCGCCCAGCGTGGTGCCGCCGGCCAGATTGCGAGCTTCCACGCCTCCGCTGCGCAGGCCTACAGCCACGGCCTCGCACAATTCGCGTTCCGCGGCCGAGCCAAACACCAGCACGGTTGCGCCCAGTGCCTTGGCCACCGCGCAGGCCGACTCGGCGAACCGTTCCGGCAGCCACCGCTTGGCATCGCCGTAAGCGGCGCCGGGGCTGACGCCAACAACCGCGCCTTTCACCCCCAGCTCGCGCAAGCGGGCAGCGCCGGCTTCGCGCGCCGCCGGAATGCCCTCCAGGCGAATCGCGGAAGACTCCGGGAAATGCTCCATCAGCCCGGCCCGCCGCAGCAGTTCCAGGTAATAGAAGCGCTCATGGCGTGGAATGTCACCCGGCTCCGGCCGCGGAATGGCGCGTGTCAGCAGCCAGCCGCGTCCGTCGCGCGCGTAGCCGACGCGCTCCGGGATGCGCGCCAGCCAAGCCGTCAACGCTGCGTCGAATGAGTTCGGCAACAGAAACGCAGCGTCGAAATGCCGCTCGCGCAGACTGTCGGCAAAAGCCAGCCGCTCGCGCAGCGTCTTGGGGGATGGACAGGGAATCACGCGGTCGATCGAAGTTTCGCGGGCGTATAGTTCGGCCACCCAGGGCCGCGCCACTAACGCGATCTCGGCGCGCGGGCACACCTGGCGGATCGCGCGAATCGCCGGCAGCGACATTACGGCATCGCCCAGCCAGTTGGTGGCGCGAATCGAAATACGTTCCAGCGCGGCGGGATTGAAGTCCACTCCCGTTCAGCATAACAACCGGGCGAGCGGCGCGCCCAATCGGCAGGTCGCGGACGTCGGGGACCTGTCTCCATAGGCGCTAACGTAACACTGACAGTGCAAGCCCGGAGGGCGAAAGATAGTGGCCCGAGGCGCAAGCCTTGGGACTCGCGGGAGCGGTTGGAAAGCCCCGGAACGGGGCGAAAGGTTTCTCGAGGGCGGAATTCTCACGCCCCGTTCCGGGGCTGTGTTCAGGCAACTCGGACCCCATGGCTTGCGCCATGGGCTACTCTCTTTCGCCCTCCGGGCTTAAAGAACGAGTCAAGACTACCTGGTCCGGATGCTCTTAAGTTAGCGCCTATGGGGACCTGCCCCGCTTACGCGTTTGCCCAGCGAATCAGGCCCGGCAGGAATTGCTGTGGTTCGTCGGTGTGGTACGGGAGCACGCGGACGGTGTAACCGTGCATGCCGCTTTCGCGGCAGGCGGCGGAATGGGCGGCGAAAACATACACCCCGTCGCCGGCCTGGCTCACCTTTTCCATCGGCACCGCGGCCGCGTCGCAGATCTCGAAATCGGCGTCG
>JBELAO010000081.1:0-6476 GCA_049508735.1 Bryobacteraceae bacterium
CCAGTGCACCACGCGTCCGGCGTGCGTGCCGCCAGCCTGCAGACTGGCGCGCACACCGGCCGATCCGGAATGCTTGCCAATCGCGAAATCCGCCGGCGCGCGGCCCACTTTCTGGCTGGGAAACGGCTGGTAAGCGGCGGGGTTCTTCAGCAGCGCGGCGGTGTGGATGCCGGATTCATGGCGGAATGCGTCCGCGCCGGTGATCGGCTTGGCGCGGTGGATCGGCCGGCGGGCGCGGTTCGCCACCAGTTCGCAGAGAGAGTTCAGCCGCGATGTGTCAATCCCGGCATCCCTTCCGAGCGTGTGACCGATAGCCATGGCGACCTCTTCCAGCGGAGCGTTGCCGGCCCGCTCTCCCAAGCCGTTGACGGTGACGCTGGCCGCATCGGCGCTGCCTTCGATGGCGGAGGCGGTGTTGGCGGTAGCCATGCCAAGATCGTTGTGGCCGTGGAACTCGAGCGAGAGCCGGCTTCCCGCAATCTTCCGCAGCCTGCGAAACGAACACCACGCCTGGCGCGGGTTCCAGATGCCGACAGTGTCGGCCACACGCACGCGGTCCGCGCCGGCATCCCTGGCGGCGAGGACGAATCGATCGAGCAGCGTCTTCTTCGCGCGTGAAGCATCTTGCGCACCCACGGAAACGTAGCGGAACCGGGCGCGTGCCCGCGCGACGAGCTCAGGAAGAGCGTTCCACAGCCATTGCTCATCTTTGCCCAGAACGCCGAAGAGAATGGGAGACACGGGAAAGGAGACGTGCACCGATTCGACCGCACATCTTTCGGCGTATTCGAGATCCTGCGCCGTGGCGCGGCACCACGCGGTAATGCGGCAGGGCAGGCGCAAATCGACGATGGCGTGGAGATCGGCGCGCTCCTCTTCATCGATGGCGGGCGTTCCGGCTTCCAATTCGGGAACTCCCACCGCGATGATGGCGGCTGCGATTTCCAGCTTATCGGCGCGCGAGAACACCACGCCCGGCGCCTGTTCGCCATCGCGTAGCGTGCTGTCGATGATGTGGACTCTCGCGTACGCCATTGCCGCTCAGGAGATCAGAAGCGCCTCGGCGGGTTTGCCCTCTTCGAGCGCATCCAGCATCTGGTCGATCCGGTCCTCGTCCATTTTTCCGTACCAGTGGCCTTCCGGGTAGACCACCACGATGGGCCCTTGTTCGCACAGCTTCAGACAGCCGGCAGCCGACACCGTAACGCCGTCCAGGCCGCGGTCCGACACTTCGGATTCCAAGTAGCCGACGAGCGCGCCCGAATCCTTGCGATGGCAGATTCCTTTGGGATCTCCCGCGACGCGGAAGCTCCCGCAAACGAAGACGTGATGTTTTGGCTTTTCCATTTTGAACTCTCCTGCCTCTCTATCCACAACCCGTTCCGGTACCCGAGCAACCGCCGCAGCCCTGGAACAGCTTCTGCATTCCGCGTGGGACCTGACCGGTGCGGTTCCACGCCGAGATGGCGTCCGACGCCACGCCCACCGCCTCGATGACCTTGATTCCGCGCTGTTCGAGAATCCGCCGCGGCGTCTTTCCGACCGCGCTGGTGAATACGGCCTTGCAATCTTCGAGCACGTCGGCCAGTTTGTCCCAGCGGGCCAGGCCGCCGCCTGAGTCGGGTGCCTCGCGCGTTTCGATCAGCGCGGGCGGACCGTCGGGCTGTGGTTCGAATACCCAAATCAGGGAGGCCTCGCCAACATGTTGGTTGATCAGCGCTCCTTCGTGGCTGGTCAGTGCGACGTACGGGCGCCGCTCGTTCGGATTGACGGGACCGGCGGCGGTGGTTTGCAGCAGCTCGACCAGAGTCTGCGATTGCGGCGCGCCCAGCAGTCCCACGGCGTCGGCGCGGCATCGCGTGCAATGCAACATCTGCGGCAGAAACTCCGCTGTGTGCTGGCGCAGTTCGGCGAGTTCGTGGTGATCGATTTCGCCGATCGATTCGAACGGCGTGCCCGCGACCGGGTAGAGCGGAATCGCGTTCATGATGTTCGCGCCCAGGCCGGCCACTTCGCGAGCCACCGCGACGGCATGTTCGTCGTTGATGCCAGGCATGACGATGGTGTTGATCTTGACCGTGATGCCGTGACGCTTGAGTTCCACAATCGCGAGCCGCTGCCGTTCGAGCAGCGCCGCGGCGCCGTCCACACCGCGCAGTATCCGCGTACCGGCGCGGACCCAGGCGTAGATCTGCGCGCCAATCGCCGCATCAACCGCGTTCACCGTGAGCGTGACGTGGCTCACCTGGAGTTTCGCAAGTTCGTCGGCGTGGGTTGCGACTTCCAGCCCGTTGCTGGCCACGCACAACAGCATTTCCGGATAGCGATTGCGCACCAGGCGGAGCGTCTCCAGCGTCGGTTCCGGACTAGCGAACGGATCGCCCGGTCCGGCGATTCCCACCACGCGGATCTCCGGCGAGACTTCCATTGCGCGGTCCAGGTAATAAACCGCTTGTTGCGGCGTGAGGACGGCGCTGGTCACGCCGGGACGGCTCTCGTTGAGGCAATCGTACTTCCGGTCGCAAAAGTTGCACTGCACGTTGCAGCGTGGCGCCACGGGTAGGTGAATCCGCGCGGCAGTCTCTCGCGCTGCCTCGTTGAAGCACGGGTGTTGAGTGAGGTCCAGAGTCATCGCGCCTCCATCATTGATAGCTGTAACCAACCGGGGAGCGCTCCTGCGCGCGCGCCAGTAAGGTATTGGTCACCGAGTCGAATAACTGCTGCGCGCCGCGGTAGCCGAGATGAAGAATACGCTGGCCACCGATGCGATCGTGAATGGGGAAGCCGACGCGAATCAAGGGAACGTCGAGCTCGCGGGCGACGCTGTAGCCTTTGCTGCTTCCAATCAGGAAATCGGGCGCCAGGCCGCGCGCCACCTCGCCCATGGTGGCGAAATCCATCCCCTCCTTTACGACGATGTCCTCGACGGCATCGCCCGCCACCGATCTAACGGCTTCCACCAGCCGGCCGCTCTCGCCGCCCGACGCACACAGCACCGGCTGCACGCCGATCTCGGCGAGAAAGGCAGTGAGTCCCACAACCAAGTCTTCTTCGCCGAATACGATGGCGCGGCGGCCGAAGACATACTTATGAGCGTCGACGTAAGAATCCACCAGGCGGCCGCGCTCCTTGGCGTGCCTTTCCGGCGTCGGACGGCCGCTCAATTCCGACAACGTGGCGAAGAAGCGATCGCTTTCGAGCACGCCCACCGGCCAGCCGAGCTTGCGGCGAGTTACTCCGCACTTACTCTCCAGTGACGCCGCCGCGGTTCCGGTGTCCGCAATGGTGCGTCCCATTTCCAGGCTGGCGCGCGCGCATCCCATGGCACAGAGGTCCGCCACGGGCGTTCCGCCGGCGGGAATGTTCTGGTATTCCTCGAGCTGTGGGCCGTCCAGCGTATCCGAGTAATCGGGCAGCAGGATGGGTACGAGGCCGAAATCGTCAAACACTTCTTTGAGGTAGCGCAAGTCCGCCGGCGAAACCATGCCGGGGAAGACGTTGATGCGGCCGTCGGCGGGGCCGCCTTCGGCTAATTGCTCCACCAGTGCTTTCACCGTGTCGTGAAAGCCATCCACGTGAGTGCCGCGATAGCTCGGCGTCGAAACGTGAACGGTGCGGAACAGCGTGTCGCCCTCGGGATGGAAATCGTGCAACAGGTGGCCCACATCCTCGCCAATCGTCTCGGGTAGACAAGTGGTGGCGATGCCGATCAGTTCCGGATGATACTGGCGCGCCAGGTTATTCAAGCCGCTGCGAAGGTTGTCGCCGCCGCCGAACACGGTGGTGGCTTCACTGAAGCCGGAAACGGCGATATCGACGGGCTCGCGAAAATGCGAAATCAAGTAGCGGCGGATATAAGTGGCGCAGCCCTGCGAACCGTGTAAAAAGGGCACCGCGCCCGCCACGCCGCGCAGCGCCAGACAGGCGCCCAGCGGCGCGCACAACTTACAAGCATTGCGCGTAGCCGCCATTGGTTCGATCATTGCGGTCATGACCGTTGCCCCTGAGCGCCGCGTGGCGTGAGCTTCCACACCGGGCTGGCCACCGTGTTATATACTTCGCGCGCGAAATTTAGCATGCCGCGAAACCCGGCCAGCGGTTCTTTGCGCTCGTGATTGTGATCGCAGAAACCGACGCCCAACTTGTAGGCGATGGGCCGCTCTTTTACGCCGCCGATGAAAAGGTCCACTCGCTTTTCCTGCAGGAACGAAGACAGCTCCAGCGGGTTCGAGTCGTCGACGATGATGGTGTCTTCGTCGCACAACTCGCGCAACTCGTCATAATCCTCGCGCAGCCCTGTCTGCGAACCAACCATCACGGTATCCATGCCCAACTGGCGCAAGGCGCGCACCAATGAGAAGGCTTTGAACGCGCCACCCACATACACCGCGGCCTTACGGCCTTCCAGCTTGCAGCGATATAGCGCAATCTGCGGCATGATGGTGGCTAACTCGCCGCTTACCAGAGCGGCGGTTCTTCCCACGATGCCGGGAGACTTATCGGCAAAGAACGTGGCAGTATCGTAAAGCGCCTGCGCCATATCCTCGATGCCGAAATACGAGACTCTCTTGTAAGGGATGCCGTTCTTTTCCTGAAGCTGTTTGGCTAAGTGAGTCATGGAGCCGGAGCACTGCACCAGATTGAGCGCCGCTCCGTGCGCGCGGCGGATGTCGTCAATGCGGCCATCGCCGGTGATGGTCGCCACCACTTCCACGCCCATCTTTTCGAAATAATCGCGGATGATCCACACTTCGCCGGCCAGGTTGAAATCGCCGAGGATGTTGACGCTGACGGGGCTGATGCCTTCCGTGGAACCCGTCCCCACAAGCCGCAGCAGCGCTTCGCAAGCCGCGCGATAACCATCGCGCTTGGTGCCCTTGAAGCCCTCGGAATGGACCGGCAGCACGGGGATGGCCTTCACCGCGCTGACCTGGCGGCATACCGCTTCTACGTCGTCGCCGATGACACCGACGATGCAAGTGGAATACACGAACGCCGCCTTCGGGTGGTGCAGATCGATGAGCTGGCAGAGCGCCTTGGCGAGCTTCTTCTCACCGCCCTGAATCACGTCCATCTCGCGCAGATCGGTCGAGAAGCTCAGGCGATGCAACTGCGGACCGGAAGAAAGCGCGCCGCGAATGTCCCAGGTATAAGAGGCGCAACCGAGCGGCCCGTGAACTAAATGCAGGGCGTCGGCAATCGGATAAAGCACCACGCGCGACCCGCAGAAGACGCACGCCCGCTGGCTCACCGAGCCCGCCACGCTCTGCTTGTTGCAGTCGAGTTGGAAGGGCTCGGCGCCCTTTCGATAGACCTGCGGCTTGCGTTCTTCGAGGATCTTCATGGTGGTTTCACCGTAGCCGGGTTACATCGTCAATTCGAACTGTTCCTCGGGAGCGTTGCGGTCCTGACGGTCCATGATGACGCTAAGAATCTTCTCGGCGAGCCGCATGCCGCCCATGTACGCCACGGTCGGAAAGTAGGAGTGGCCCACGCGGTCGATAATAGGGAATCCGAAACGCACGAACGGAATATCTTCGTCGCGCGCAATGTATTTCCCATAGGTGTTGCCGATCAGCAGGTCCACGCCTTCTCTCTTGATCATCTGATGCAAGAGGAACATGTCGGCTTGGGCTCCCTGCCGGATTTGCGCTTCGGGGACGGAATCGCCGAGCGCTTCGCGGATGCGCGCCTCGAAACGCTTGCCCGGCGTGCCGGTCACGATGTAGACCGGACGCATGTCGAGCGTCACCAAAAACTCGGTGAGCGAAACGAGTTGGTCCGGATCGCCGAACAGCGCCACGCGTTTGCGGTAGAAGTACTGATGCATATCCGCGATCATGTCCACCAGGCGGCCCCGCTCGTCGGTAATGAATCCAGGCACCCGGATGCCGGAGCGATGGCGCAGCGCGTTGATGAAACGGTCCGTGGCCAGCAGTCCGATAGGCAGCTCCAGCACTTCGGAACGAACCGCGCACTTCTCTTCGAGCGCCAGCGCGGCGGCTTCGGAAGCGGTCGGGCCCAGGGCCAGCGTTGAGCGGCTGTCGCCCGCGTGGCGTATCTCCTCGACGGGCGCGCCGCCTCTGGGGTAAAACTCGTGACTTCCGGTTTGCGGAGCGTCCATCACATCGGAAGTGTCCGGGAAGATATTCGGATTGACGCCCATGGCGCGGGCCAGACGCCGGAGTTCCCGCATGTCGCTCGGTTCCACCCAACCCGGTATGATATTTACCTGGTTACGCTTGCGGCCGGTGGTCTCGGCGAGATAAGTGACGATGCCTTTCACCATGCTGGAAAAACCGGTCACGTGCGAGCCGATGTAACTTGGCGTGTTAGCGTGGATAATATGCTTGCCGGGGGGGACTTTGCCTTCCTCGCGCGCTTTGGAAATAATCTGGACGATGTCATCGCCAATTGTCTCCGAAAGACAAGTGGTGTGAACGGCAATGATATCCGGGTTATACATCGCGAACATG
>JBELAO010000082.1:0-3907 GCA_049508735.1 Bryobacteraceae bacterium
CCAATCCGTGGCCCTCGTCATCAAACGCCTGGCCGCGCAGGCCGGCATGGAAGCGGACGATCTGGCCGGTCACTCGCTGCGGGCGGGATTAGCGACCGCCGCGGCCGCCGCCGGCGTCCCGGAACGCGCCATCATGGCGCAAACCGGCCACAGGTCGCTCGCCACCCTGCGCAAGTATATCCGCGAGGGGTCGCTGTTCCTCGAGAACGCCGCCGCCCAGGTCGGATTGTGAAGCCCGACACCGCGCCAGGCACCCGCTGGCCATGCCGGATGATTCTCTCGGCCGATGCGCAGAATTTCACGGCATTGCCCAGGGCCGCTGCGCTATGCTGAGAGCAGGGCCGGTCATGAGCAACGCCGCCACTCCTTCGTACCTGGAGATCATCGATTTCATCGCTGCCGGCACCACCCCGCAAGCCGTGGTGGATTACCACCCGTCTGCAGAAGCCCGCGCGTGCGTCGCCGCACTGATTGCGCGGGAGAAAGAGGGCGGTTTGGCAGCCGAGGAGAAGGCCGAACTGGATCACTTCATGGATCTGGAACATATCCTCCGCATGGCCAAAGCGCGCGCCCGGCAGATCCTGACCAGTGGCCCGTGAGATAACGACGCCAGGCGCCGCCTGGTGATCGAGCGCGCGCATCGCTGTTGCGAATACTGCCTGGTCGATGCGGAAAGCGCCGGCTTCCCGCACGAAATCGATCATATCGTCAGCCTCAAACACGGTGGTTCCTCGGGCATAGGCAATCTGGCCTACGCCTGTGTCCTCTGCAATCGATACAAGGGGACGGATATCGCCTCCATAGACCGTTCCGGTCGCACGGTCCGGTTCTTCAATCCCCGGCGAGACTCGTGGGACGAGCACTTCAAACTGCAGGGTCCGGTCATCCAGCCGCTCACGGCGGTGGGCGAGGTGACCGCACGGATGCTGCGCCTCAATGCGGCCGAGCGCGTCGTCGAGCGCCGGCTGATGCAGATGCTGGGTCAATACCGAAAGGCATGATCCACTCGCGGCTGGGCAGCGACGACAAAAAATGACGAAGCCCTGGGGAGGCGGAACTCGCTGCCACCTGCACGCCCGCGCGGGCCGGCATGAAAGGCAAGGAGGTGGCCGGCCACTCGCTGCGCGCGGGCCTGGCCACCGCCGCGGCCGCCGCCGATGTCCCCGAACGCGCCATCATGGCGCAAACCGGCCACCGGTCGCTCGCCACCCTGCGCAAGTACATCCGCGAGGGATCGCTGTTTCTGGAGAACGCGGCGGCGAAGGTGGGATTATAAAGCCCAAGCACCGCCGGTTGCGGCATAGGGCCGCGGGATATTCCGCTGGCGGATCGAGAATTTACAAAGCGGCTCCGTCGGCCTGTGGGGGCCGGTGCCGAAGCGAGCGAGAGGAAAGAAGCGCTATGATCGAAGTGATGGCAACGGTCCACATTACGGAAGCTGAACTCGCTCGCGATATCCACTCCGTGCTGGCCCAAGTCCAGGAAGGCGTCGAGGTGATCGTGGAGCAGGACCATCGTCCCGTGGCTGTCATCAAGACTCCGCAAGGTCCGGGCCGGAAAATCAGCGAGTGCATTGCGTTGGCGAAAGTGTATGAAGAGAAGCTCGGATACGCGCCGGTGCCCGATGCCGATTTTGCCAAGGACGTGCGAGCCGCCATCGACGCCCACCGCGAGCCATTGAGTCCACCGGCATGGGGTTAGTCCTCGACTCTGGGGTGCTGATCGCGGGCGAGCGTGCCGCTAGGCCGGTAAGTGAATTGCTCGCCACACTCGAAGGCGAGCATGGAGAAACTGAAATCGTGCTCTCGTCCATTACAGTGATCGAACTGGAGCACGGTCTGCATCGCGCCCAGACCGCGGAGCAGGCACAGAAGCGGCGCGAATACCTGGATATCGTTTTCGCGCAGTCATCGAGGAACTTTCCGGCCCATGCGGGCGAGCTGTAGTCCCAGAGCTGCTGAAAGGCTTCCTTAAGAAGGTAAGCACGTACGGTCTTCAGGTTGTAACGGAGCAGATCGCGCAACCGGAAGCGCTGTTCCGTCTTCAGATTCTCTTCACGTTTGAGCAGCAGCCAGCGCGACTTCTTCAGCACGGGCACACCGCCCTCGCTCGCTATACGGCGCGATTCTCCCGCTCGGATTTCGTCCAGTGCCTTGTTCATTTTCGCCACGATGTGAAAACGATCGAGGATGTGAAGCGCCTCGGAGCATTTCTCGCGAATGACCTTTAGGTAGGGTTCCCACATATCGGAGCAGACGAACACAATCTTCGAAGCCAGTTCGTCGCCGATGATGGTGAAAAACCCCCGAAAGGATTCGATGGTTCTTTCGCGGCCCACCCAAAGCAGGCGCGTGACGTCGAGATCGATCTGATAAACCAGAGTCAAGTACTTGTGGCCTTTGGCATATTGGATCTCATCGACGCCGATCGCATCGATTTGGCCTAGCACCCGGTGCTCCAGCCCGAATGTTACGACGTGTTCCACCGCGTCGAAGACCTTGTCCCAGGAGGTGCGAAAGGCCTTCGCCGTCTCTTTCCATGACAGTCGCCGCGCCCAACGGGCAGAAGAGCATGTTGACGCGCCGCATGGTGACAGAAGGAAGACGAGAAACCCCCACAGGGGAATGAACTCAAAGCGCCGTTCGGAGAGTTGGTCGTAACCGGGCGCCGGCAAATGGCAGCGCGAGCAGACTGCGGCCGAACCCGTGCGCGGTCGCACGGCCACTTCGATACTCTTCTTGTCGGCACTGAAGTGGGCGTGCTGGTAGACAAAACCTCGGAAACGATGGCAGCGGTTTAGAAGCGTGATCAGTTCCATGGCGCGGAAGCGGGCGGTGGCGAATCTCTACCATAAACCGCTCCAGACCCGTGAGCCGCGGGATCGAAAAACGCTGGGCGACTGATCGTTCTTTACTGCTTTCGGGTAAGCGGCTCGAAGCAGGAGGAGGAACTTTCGTTGGTGCAGGTTCGATCAGCCGGACGGTCGTGTTGACTGCGGTACGAATTTCGCGTTCGGTAAACGGCGCGAGCCGTAGCAAGGCTACGGCTTGGCGTCGAGAAAGTCGTTCACCATCGGGACGATGATGGGTATGCGCTGCATCAGTGTCACGTGGGTGGTGTCGGGCAAGATGGCCAATCGCGATGCGGAGCGCGGCTTCATGTCGCCGTGGATCTCGCCACCCTTTAGGCGAAACATCTCCGCGACGTGCGCGAGCCGCACGCCGTCAGCGTCGCCGTGGATGAAAAACATGGGCGTCGTGGTGGCCTTAAGCTTGTCGGCTCCGAAGTCGTACCCTTTCGAGGCAGTGGCGACGATTCGCTGGACGAACTTCGGAAAGTCGTCCGGAGTCGGACTCAGCTTCTTGTACTCGGCCTCAATGGGCGAGCCTTTGAAAGCGTCCGCCGTGAGTTTCGGGATAGCTTCGAGCGCTTCCGCGATCATACCGTCACGGCGGAACGCGGACGAAATGATGACTGCCCTTCGCACTTTGTCCGGATGGCGGATCGCACACTGCATCGCCACGGCTCCGCCCATGCTGTAGCCGATAAGGTCCGCTCGCGGGATCTTGAGATAATTGAGCAGTGCGGCCACGTCGTCGGCGAGGTTTTCGTAGGTGATATCTCGTGGGACGTCCGCCGTGCGGCCGTGACCTTGCATTTCGACGGCAATGACTTTCCGCGTTTTGGAGAGCTCGCTGATCCACCCGGTCCAGTTGTTGGTGATGGTCATGAACGCGCCGTGAAGCAACACCACCGGTTCGCCGCCGCCGTGGACTTCATAGTACATGTTGATTCCATTGACTGGCGCGTAGCCCGTCGTTGGCTTCTGCTGCGCCGACACGTCAGCCATAACGAGCGTCATGAAAAGGAAAGCTGTCTTCCGCACTGCTGAACGCCGCCCGGAAGC
>JBELAO010000083.1:0-3769 GCA_049508735.1 Bryobacteraceae bacterium
GCCGCGGCCGCCCCGCGACCGGCCAGCAGACCGATGCGCATCGGCTCCGACACCAGCGGCCCGAACACCGACAGATAGCCCATGCCGTGAGACGACGCGCGCGCGCCCATGAGCTCTCCGACGCCGGCATGGATGCCGTTCGCTGCCAGCGCCGCGGACCACGACATGGTCTGCAGCCAAAGCCGCAAGCAACTGAGACCAGCCAGGATCGGCAAGGCGATCCAGACCGCCTTCAACTCGTAGAGCATGGCGCTCCAACCCATCTTCGCGGCCACGAATGTGAACAGCCCGATTCCGGCGGCGGCGATCGCGACGTTTTTCTTGTGCATGTCTCCCTCTCCGCTGGGATGTGCGCATTCGCACGCGGAAAGGGGCAAAAACGTTCCTCCCTTATTTATTTAGGCGCCTTTTATTTGGTTGCCCTTTTTTATGGCGCCTTTCGCATGCCGGGGTGAAGGAGCGAAACCGATGAAAGCCCCCACCGTGATGTTGATTTCAGCCTGCACCGCGCTTGCCGGCCAGGCGCCGACCGCCGCAGAAATCGTCGGCCGCATGATGGCGCACGAACAAGCCCGCCAGGCCTCCCTGCGCGCCTATAACTGGACGTCGCACTATGTGCTCGACAACAAGCAGCGGCATGCGGAGATGGTGGTGCTCTGGACCCGCCAGTCCGACGGAACCAAGCGCTATGACATCGCCGAGGAGCGCGGCGATAGCGCCGTCCGCAGCCACGTATTTCATAAGCTGCTCGAATCCGAAGTCGAGGCTTCGCAGCCCGTCTATCGGGACCGCAACCGGCTGAACAACACCAACTATGCGTACCGGTTGACGGGCAGTGAGGAGGTCAACGGCCGGCTGGCTTACATGCTGGAGATCGAGCCGAAAACCGAATCCAAGTATCTGGTTAAAGGCCGGATCTGGGTCGACGCGCAGGACTACGCCGTGGTGCGGGTAGTGGGCAGTCCCTCGAAAAAGCCGTCGTTTTGGACCAACGCCGTAAGCTTCGTGCAAACGTTCGAAAAGAATGGCGAATACTGGATGGCCGCCTCGAATCGTTCGATCACCAACGCCAAGGTTTTCGGCGAAGCCAACTTGGTGATCCGGCACTTCGGCTACCAGTTCCGGCCAGTGGTGACGGCCTCCGCCAGCTAGCTCTTGTGTGGGCCGGTCCATTTTTGCCCCTTTTTCAGCCGGACCACGCATGCGTGGGTGAGAGCGGGAAACGCTCCACCCACGAAAAGGAGATCAGCCATGAAACACCAACTGCTTGCCGCACCGGTCCTGGTACTGGCCGCCGGGTTCGCCTACGCCGGATCCACGCGGGAAACCGCTCTCGACACCATCGACCGCGCCTTGCAGGCCAAGGACGCGCATACGCGCCGGGAGGCGGCACAGGCCCTCGGTGTGTTGGGTTCCATGCAGCCTTACCGGGCCCGTTTGGAATCCATGCTGCACGACAAAGACCTGCGGGTAAAACTGGCGGCGGTCGCCAGTCTGGCGGAAGCCGAAGATGCGCCGGCGCTGCGCGATGCGCTCGACGACCAGGCTCCCGAGGTACGCTTCGCCGCGGCGAAGGCATTGTACCGGATGCACGATCCGGCGGGCCGAAAGGCTCTCGTCCGCGTGCTGAACGGCGATGCCAAGACCACGGCGAGTTTCCTGGTGGCGGTGAAGCGCCAGCAAGTCGCGGCGACACCGATCTTGATGGTGGGCCTGCGATTCGTGCCGGTGCCGGGCGTGGCGGTGGGAGCTTCAGTGGTCGAGAAAGCGTTGGAGAAGAAGATGGCGAACGGAGCTGCGGCGAACCGGGCCGCTGTCGCGCTGATGGTGGGACAGGAGAACGATCCGGAAGTCGCGGCCGCGCTGGAGCATGCTCTGGCGGACAAAAACGCTGCCGTGCGGGCGGCGGCGATCCAGGCCATCGCGCTGGGCGGCAATCCAGCGATGGCCAAGGATGCCGAGGCGTTGATCGGCGACAAGAACCCAACGGTCAGGTTGCGCGCGGCGGCCTGCTACTTGCGGCTCAGCGCCGAGTAGCGATGCAGAAACCCAAAGCCTTGGGGGGCGGGATTTATCCCGCGGCTGGAGATTGCCTTTTGGTGGGGCGGCGCCATGCGCCGCCAGCGCGCGGCTTTCCAGCGCGGCTTTTAGGTTATCCTCGCGGCGGCGCATGGCGCCGCCCCACGATCATTTCGGCATCGGCACACTCACCAGGCTCAGGCGCTGAATCGACCAATTCAGAGGAATGCGCGCGACTTCTCCGCGTGTCGCCGTCGCGGTGTTCCGCAGCAGATGCGCCAGCGGATCCGACGCCGGCTCAACTCTGCCGCGAGTGCGCGCACCCTCAAAGTTCAGCACCGCCGCCGGATTGTCGATCGGATTCGCACTAGCCAGCAGGAAGTAGTGATCCACGCCGTACGGCGCGTCGACCGTCACATCCCATTCCTCATTCGTCAAAGCGATTGTCTCAGGCGGATCTCCGGCGACATCCGGGCGGGGGAATTCGTTGCCGAGATTATCGCCGAATACCAGCGTCGCCTTGCCGAAACTGTCCACGACGAAGACGTAGACGCGCCGGGCCGGCACTCCGGCGCGGATTGAGCCCGGTGCGGCGCGCAGGATCAATTTGTACCGCTCGCCGTCACGAACCTCCGCACCTTCGAGAATCTGTTTCGTCACGCTGTTCCGCAGCGCAAGCTGGTACGGCCAGATCGCAGAGGATTCCGGAGGCGACAGATCCAGCCATCCGGCCACACGCGCCAATTTCAAGGCCGCGTCCTTCAGCGGCGCGGCGTCCTCCGCGAACCAGTCGGATCGCAGCGGAAGCGCCGAACGCTGCCGGCGCAGATCCTCGGCAGTCACATCCGGAAGCGCCCAGGCGTATTCGATACACCCCGCCGCGCGGCCGGGGCAGGCGCGCCCGAGCAGCACATAATCGGCGCGATCCGGAGTACTCACAACGCCGACGGAACCGCCCAACCCAATGGCTTTCGCCAACTCGGCCGAAGGCGGAATCGCCACAAAAATCCGCGCCCCCGGCGGCGCCTGGCGCAGGACGCCATCGGCGGAGAGCGCGTCCATCCACACCGGCTTCGCGCCCGCCACGTTTTCGCGAAAGCTCCATAAGGATTTGGCGGCGTCCCAGCTCACCAGGTGCGTGGGCGTGCGGTCGGTGGGGTCGTCAATCCATATGGAAGGGACGCGCGCCCGCAGTTCCGCGGCGGTGCTCGCGGCCCGGCTCAATTCGCCGGGTGGAGCGGCGGGTCCCACGAAAACCCGCATGAGCTCGCGATCCGGAACCACCCACTTATCCAGCTCGAACAGATCGCCTGCCTGAACGGGAGCGCCGCCGCCCGCCGTGACCACCGCATCGGCAGAACTCAGACCGTCGATCTTGGTCACGCGGATCTCCACCGGCGGACTTGCCGGCGCGATCCGTTTCAGCTCGCAGCCCTCGTGCAGGCTCATGGCCAGGCCGCCGTTCAGCTTGATCGTGGAACGGACGATCCTTCCCGCCGCGACCGTGGCCACCTGGCCCGGAGGCGCGGATTGTCCGAAAAGCCCGCGCTGGTTGCGGCCCTGTTTCGCCAGCAAGACCGGCTCCTGGCCGGGCGCGCGCGACTGCATCAGCGCCCGCACCCGCGCGAAGATCCGATCCACGCTTTCGTCGGCGGGCGATGCGCCCAGCACATGCAGCAGCGCCCAGGTGAACGCGCCATGCGGGCCGCTCAAGTCGGTCGACGATAATTCGGCGGCCGGCTCATAATCT
>JBELAO010000084.1:0-3457 GCA_049508735.1 Bryobacteraceae bacterium
CGGCGAAGAGGGATCTCCTGTCGGCAATCATCTGAAATCGTAGTTTTCTGAATATCGGCCGTAAGGCCAGCGACATCAGCGCGCCGAAGGCGCAGTCGTCGTCCTCTCATCCACAAGCTGAGCGGCACGAAGTATCTTGTCTCAAGGGCGAGAAATTGAGGGAACCCTGCCGTTAGCGCGGCAGGGTTCCATGTTCGGCAACCATTCGACAGGTAAAACCAAACAGAGCTGGTTTTAAGCTGCCACGAGAGCACTGCCGTTGTCCAGTCCCGCCCGCGATGACGCATGGCGGTGGTTCATGGCGAAGCGGTTCTACGGCAACGGATTTGCCTCGGTCCAGGCTGCCACGCGGTTTTTTTCATCTGCGCGCACTGTGATCGCGGACACCGCTACTGCAGCGACCAATGCCGCCAGCAAGCCCGCCGCCAGCAGCGGCGCCGCGCCAACCGCCGGCACCAGCAGAGCCCCGAGGGGCAACTCGATCATCGCGACCGCCAGCGGGAATACCGCTGCCGCCTTCGTCCAGGGCAATCGCCCGTGACGGATCAAGGTTCCCTTTCGATCACTTCCCCGGCATCATTCGATTGTGGATGGGCCGATGCGGTAAAGCATCCTCCGGCACCGCGGTCCGGGCAGCAAATCCAGCCCTTATTGTGGCCGTACTGCCGGATCTGCGGCCGCACCGGACGCTTCATCGATCCATTTCCACGCATTCCACGAAAAAGGTGAGCCATCGCATGATCAGTCCTGAAATCCGCGCACGGATCCGCCGCTACTTTTACGCCGAACACTGGAAAGTCGGAACGATTGCCAGTGAACTGGGCGTCCACCCGGACGCCGTTCGCAACGCCATTGAGAGCGAACGCTTCCGAAGTTCCAAGCCGCTGGGGGCATCCATCGTCGATCCCTACATCGAGTTCATTCGCCACACTCTCGATCAACATCCGCGCCTGCGCGCCACGCGTATCTACCAGATGATTCGCGATCGCGGCTACAGCGGCAGCGTGGTGCAGTTGCGGCGTACCGTTGCCCGTTTGCGTCCGCGGAGCCGCGAACCATTCTTACAACTTCACACGTTTGCGGGCGAGCAAGCGCAAGTCGACTGGGCTCACTTTGGGCATGTGATGGTGGGCCGCGCCAAGCGAGCTTTGTCCTGCTTCGTGATGACGCTGTCGTATTCCCGGGCTTTGTATCTGGAATTCTTCTTCGATCAAACCACGGAGAATTTCCTGCGCGGCCACGTGCATGCTTTTGAGTATTGGCACGGGCAACCGCGCGTGATTCTTTACGACAATCTCAAAAGTGCGGTGCTGGAGCGCCGCGGCAATCAGATCCAGTTTCACCCCCGGCTGATCGAGTTGAGCGCGCATTATCACTTCGCCCCGCGGCCTTGCCAAGTACGCGCCGGCAATCAGAAAGGCCGCGTGGAACGAGCCATCCGCTATGTGCGCGATTCGTTCTGGGCGGGCCGGACCTTCACCACGCTGGCCGAATGCAATCGCCAGGCCTTGCTCTGGCGCGACCAGGTGGCGCACCAACGGCGCTGGCCTGGCGGCGATAACCGCACGCTCGCCGACGTCTTCGCCGAAGAACAGTCCCGCTTGCTGCCTCCTCCGCTGCACGCCTTCTCCACCGACCGGATCCAGGCCGTATGCTCGCGCAAGACCATCTATGTTCGCTTCGATCTCAACGATTACTCCATCCCTCCGGAAGCGGTCGGACGGCAACTGACTTTAGTGGCCTCCGACGTCGCTGTACGCATTCTCGATGGTTCATTCGAGATCGCCCGGCATAATCGCACTTACGATCGGCATCAGCTCGTGCTCGATCCGGCGCATCAGGAAGCGGTGCTCAAGATCAAACGCAAAGCATTCCACTCCACGCCCGGCGGCCGCTTAGAGCAAGCTGTGCCAGAGAGTAAGACACTCTTGGATCTGGCTTTCGCGCATGGCGAATCGGCCGGCGCGCAGACGGCCCAACTCATGAAACTGTTGGATCGGTATGGCGCACCCGCATTGCGCCGAGCTATCGCCGAAGCGCTGCAGCGCAACACTCCGCGCGCCTCATCCGTGGCTTTCCTGCTGCGCCGTCAGCCTCGCACTACAGTGCTTAGCCTCGATCTCAGTCATCATCCGCAAGCCCAAGCGCTCGACATCCGCCCGCATGATCTGGAGACCTACGATGAACTCGCCCGCCCCAAAGACGACGACAATGACGAATAATAATCTTGCCTCCCAACTCAAGCAGATCGGCTTGTGCGCCGTACCCTCGCAGTTAGAGGACTTCATCGCCCGTGTCACTAAGGCCCGCTGCTCCGCTCATCGGATTCTCGAAGAACTCGCTCAGCTGGAAGCTTCCGAACGCTCCCGCCGCAGCCTGGAACGGCGGCTGCGGATTAGTGGCATCAAGCGATTCAAGCCTATGGCCGACTTCGATTGGTCCTGGCCCGCCAAGATCGAACGCGACATCATCGAGCGCGCGCTGACGCTGGATTTTCTTGGGGAAACACGCAATCTCATCCTGGTGGGCCGCAACGGTTTGGGCAAGACGATGATCGCTCAGAACATCGCTCACGCCGCCGTGCTCGCCGGTCATACCGTGCTGTTTCGTTCCGCGGCGGCGTTGCTCGAAGAGTTGCACCGGCAGTCTCCGGAAGGCCGCCGCAGTAAGCTGCGCGGGTACGCCAACGTTGGATTGTTGTGCATCGATGATGTCGGGTATTTATCCTTCGACGACAAGGCGGCCGATCTACTCTATGAAGTCGTCAACCGCCGTTACGAACGCAAGCCAGTGATCCTGACTACCAATCGGCCATTCAAAGAATGGAACGAAGTCTTTCCCAACGCGACCTGTATTGTCACTCTACTGGACCGTTTGCTCCATCACGCCGATGTCACCGCCATTGAAGGCGACAGCTATCGGATGCGCGAAAGCGAGCAGGAAACCGCGGCGCGCCGGAGGAAGAAATGACTCCGGCCTCGTCGATTCTCGATCCACACTCCGATCCCGCGCTTTACGTCGCCGCGGTGCTGACCCTCTACATAGACCTGCCAGACACGCCGTTACGCGCTAGCGTTCCGGACCAGCGTCAGGCGCGCCTCTGGTTTGACCGCGGCGTTCCCCTGGAAGTGGTTGAAACCGCTCTCTTGCTGGCCTGCCTCCGCCGCACCGTGCGGCCCGCCGACCTGCCGCCACTGCCGCGAATCCGCTCCCTGGCATACTTCCAACCCGTCATGGAAGAACTCCGGGAGCACCCTGCTCCCGGCGGGTATCTCCAATACCTGCGGCTCAAACTTCGCAATATCCTCGATAACCCTGCACCGGCCAAAGTCCAAAAATCTACGTTTTCAGATGATCGCTAACACTCCCGCTTCCCCATATCGGCGCCACCCAACACGATCGTCTTCTTCGACCTTTCTGGGCTGCCATCTTTGCCGATCCTATCCACCCATGGACG
>JBELAO010000085.1:0-3409 GCA_049508735.1 Bryobacteraceae bacterium
CCCAGCGCTCACGCGCTGGGCTATTGTCTTTCGCCCCTGCCGGGGCTTGCCGCTCGCTCCACTCCTTTGACGGATCACGCGTAGGTGGTACGCTCGGAAACTGGCCATTTTCCGGGGAACCAGCGATACCCCCAACTTTCATGTCCCGCACCCAATTGGGTTACTGCGGGTCGAAAATGCGCGCGTCCTCGGGGAGTGCTAGATAGCGGGAGAGGTTGGGGGAACTGGCGAAGCAGTCGGTGAGATCCGTGGCCGCGGCATCGTAGAGGTTGAGCGGCGGAAGCTGCAACAGGCGGAAGACGGTCTTCAGCAGGCCCGGAAAGCTTACGTTGCGGTGCGAGGCGTAGCCCGGCTTCGCCCACGGGCCAGCGCACAACAGAACCGTGCGGTGCGAGTCCACGTGGTCCACGCCACCGTGGGTATCGGCCTCGGTGACGAAGACCGCCATGTCCCGCCACCAGGGGGTCCCGGAAAGGTATTCGATAATTCTGCCCAGCGCATAGTCGTTATCGGCCACGTGCGATTCCGGGAACGGATAACCATCCTTCGGGCGCGCGTCCGCCAGGTAGTCGCCTGGCAGGTGGATGAAGAGCAGCGCCGGCAGCGCCGCGCCAGGCTTGCGGTAGCGCGTTTCGATTTCTTCGATGAAACGCGACGCCCTCTGCTGATCGGAAATCGCCATATTGAAGCCCGGATACTCGCGCGACGTATTGCGAAACAGCGCTTCAGGCATGGGGATGTTGGTCAACAGGCGCACGCCGGTGGGCCCCAGCCCGGGGCCTTCGCCTGCGCCGGCCAATTCAAACCCTTCGCCGAAGTTCAGGAAGGAAACGCCGTGCGCCGCCAGGTGATCCCACAACGTGCCGGCCTCGCCGACGTCTTCCGGCGCAACCGACGCCGCCATGCCGGCGAAGCCGAGCCGTCCGGGAGCCGCACCCAACTGAAAGCTCTTTCGGCCGCCATAGGCCGCAGCTACGGAACTGGCAACCCACGGGTTCGGATAGACGCCCGCCAGCCAGTGGTGCCCTTCCACGCTGGCTTCGCCATCGGCATAGAAGTTGTCGCTGGAGGCCCAGCGGCTCGCCAGGGCGTGCTGGTTGGGGGTGAGGTTCACGTCCTTGATGCTCAGCCGCTGGTGCTGGCCGTCGGCGAAACCGTGGGAGCCCAAACGCGCCAGTTGCCGCAGGCCCATCACCGGTCCATTGCGGGCCGCCGCGATATCGCCCAGCACTTCGTCGTAGCTCAAGCTCTCCTTCACGATGAGGACAACGTGGCGAATCGGCGCCAGCGGCGGCGCGGCGGCTTCCGTTCGCGGCCGGAAGCCATTCATCTCCAGCACCGCATCGGTATCGGCTGGCAGTTGGTCGCGGGTTGGCAGAGGGAACACCGAAACCGTCCCCTGGTACAAATGTTCGGGCAGCAGGCCGCCCACGCCAATTCCCGGCGCATTCGGTCCCACGCCGTGGCCGCGGGCATTGGCGACGAACACGGTGTCGCCATCGATCGCCACCCGCGTGGGGAACCACGCCGCTGGCAGATGGCCGATGACGCGCCGTTCGCGCACGTCAATCACGCCCACCGCGTTGATGCCGGCCTCTGCCACCAGCAGCCAGCCGGACGCTTCGTGATAGCCCAAGCCAATGGGGATCACGCCGCGCAGTCCTTCCAGGCCCGGGATCCGGATGGGAATCTCCGCCTCGACGCGGTTGGTGGCGGGGTCGATGACACTCACCGAATCGTCGTTCGCGTTGGCCACGAAGACGCGGCCCGCCGCGGCGAGGATGCCCGACGGACCGCTGCCGCCGCGCACCGCGCCGCCGAAATCGAGGCCGGTGCGAACGAGCGCTTCCACTTTCATGGCGGCCGCGTTCGTCACATCCACCACGGCCACCGAATTCGCCTCGCGTGCGTTGGCATCGCCCAAACCCGGCACTTCGATGCCACCCTGCTTGAGGCCGCGCACGGCCTCCGCGCTGGGGAAGCCGAATGCGGGAAACGGCAGGCCGGCTTCGGGTGCTCCCGCGAGTGCGCGGTATTCGAACATACCGCAGTTGGCGACGTACAATCTGCGCCCGTCCGGCGCCAGCGCCATGGCGAACGGCAGCCGCCCCACGCGTACTGAACCGACCACCTGGTGCGACCGCAGGTCGATCGCGGCAATGCGAAAGTTAGCCTGATCGGCGGCATAGAGGATTCCGCGCGCCGCGTCCAGCGCCAGATCCCCGGTGAAGCTGTCCGTGAAGCCCGCCTGGTTGAGATCGAAGACCCGGCGGCGCTCGTCGAACGAGTCGAACAGAAGCACGCGGCCGCTTTCACCCTCAGACAGGTAGATGCCGCGGTCGCCGGCCAGGGCGACTCCCGTGGAAACGCTGTGCCAGCCGGCGGGTGCCGATTGCTCGATAGCCTCGAGCGAGCCCGCAACGACCTGGTGGACCTGCCAGTGGGCCTCCCGCGATGCGCGCTGGAGCACGGTAAAGGAGTAGCGGAACGGGCCGCCATCGGCGGTGACTACGGTTTTACCGGAAGCACTGACGGCGATCGCGAACGCGCCCGGCCCGGTCGAGTACTCTACTCCCAGCGGCGCGATGATCCTCCCGCCGGGCAGAATCGACGGCCCGCTGCGGCGCGAAGCGGGCCGGTTGCCGGCAGGCGCGGTATAGGATTGCGCGGAGATCGCAGCCCCGAAGACCATCAGCGCCATCGGCAGGCGGCGGGTTCCGGACACTCCTCCATCATATAGCCCGCGGTGCGACTTAAAAGGTGCAAGGAAAACTCAAGCCCAAACGGAGCCGCGACCAAAGGGAGCGGTCAGGTTGACGATTCGAACACCGCCATCCGGCCGCCATGCTCGCCGACGACACAGCGGATGGCCGCTGAGCTAACAGGCGAATGTTTTCGGATCATTCACGCCTCGGGTAACGGCTGAATGGCGGGCTCTCCTTTCAGCATGACCGCTCCCTCTGGTCGCGGCTCCGATTGAGCGCGCATCGGAGCCGCGACCAAAGGGAGCGGTCAGGTTGACGATTCGAACACCGCCATCCTACCGCCATGCTCGCCGACGACACAGCGGATGGCCGCTGAGCTAACAGGCGAATGTAATCGGATCATTCACGCCTCGGGTAACGGCTGAATGGCGGGCTCTCCTTTCAGCATGACCGCTCCCTCTGGTCGCGGCTCCGATTGAGCGCGCATCGGAGCCGCGACCAAAGGGAGCGGTCAGGTTGACGATTCGAACACCGCCATCCGGCCGCCATGCTCGCCGACGACACAGCGGATGGCCGCTGAGCTAACAGGCGAACGTAATCGGATCATTCACGCCTCGGGTAACGGCTGAATGGCGGGCTCCCCTTTCAGCATGTCCGCTCCCTCTGGTCGCGGCTCCGATTGAGCGCGCATCGGAGCCGCGACC
>JBELAO010000086.1:0-3173 GCA_049508735.1 Bryobacteraceae bacterium
CCGCGCAAAGAGCCCCGGATGCAGTCCACAACGCGGCAAGGCGCGCGGCTGACCGGCGCGCAACGGGCCCGGATCGCAATAGCGAGGCGGGTGGTCGCGGGGATTCCGCTTGCGGTGACGGCTGTAAACGCATCGGAATCGCCTCCATCGAGTCTATTCAACAGCAAGTTGCGGCCGGATCATTGTGCGCTGGACTCGGCATTGGCCGGCGGCAATCCACTGCTGCTTCACTGTACTAGACTAGCAGTGGCCGATGGACGCTCGAAAGTAGGCGCGAGGAAGATTCTTCAGACAGAGAGGATGTTGGCGGGAATGCGCATCGGATTGTTTTTCTTGGGTTCGGTCATGGTGCTGTCACCAATGGCAAGCCGGGCTACGAGTTGCACCGCGCAGGCCGAAATGGGCTCGCTGGACCGCGATGCGCTGGCAGCGGCCGCGGGCCGGGTGGCAACGGCGGTTCTGGCGCAGGATTTCAACACGCTGCAGGCCAACCTGCTGCCGCAGGAGGCTTCGCAGTGGGATGGCATTCACGCCGCCGTGGAACAGGCTGCGCCGTTGGTGAAAGGCGGGAACTTCCAGTTGCGGGATGTGTATCTTCTGGACGCATCTGATCAGACGGCGACGGCCGACACGCAATTTTTCTGCTCTAACTCGACCGGCTCGCTTACCGTAAGCATCACTATGACAGCACTGCCGCCGGGGCGATACGCCGTGGTGCTGGCCGATGCGGTGGGCTCGCCGCTAGCCGGCCAGATGGGGCTGATACTGGCGTGGGATGGCGCCGCAACCGCGTGGAAGCTCGCCGGTCTGACGGTGCGGCCGGGGAAGTTCGACGGGCATGACGGCGTGTGGTACTGGATGCGCGCACGGGAGCTGGCTGCGAACGATCCGTGGAGTTCATGGTTCAGCTACGATGCGGCGCGCTATCTTTTGCTGCCGGTGGACTTTCTGACGTCGCCAAATCTGGACAAGCTGAGGAAGGAGCAATCGCTGATCGCACTATCGCCGCAGAGCCAGCTTCCCATGTCGCTGCCGGATGGCGACCGCACTTGGAAGATTGAGGCGGTGGGACTCGATGCCTCGCTGCACGAGCCCGATCTCGGCGTGGCGTACGAGTCCACAGGTGTAACAGATCCGGCGGCTCAGCGGACTGAGGCGACCTCGGTGATGAGCGCATTTCTGAAGGCGGAGCCTGGAATTCGCGCGAACTTTCATGGGCTGTGGGCGTATGCGGAGAAGGACGGGAAACGAACGCCGGTGATGGAGCTGCCAATGAAGGAAATTCCGTAGGGCAGGGACCAAGGGACCGAGGGAACAAGGGAACAAGAAGGCGGAAAGGCGCTAGGAATTTGGGAACAATCATCGATCTGCGTTCCGACACCGTAACCAAGCCGACGCTCGAAATGCGCGCGGCGATGGCAGCGGCCGAGGTTGGCGACGACGTTTACGGCGAGGATCCGACCGTCAACTTGCTGGAGCGGCGCGCGGCGGAGAAGTTCGGCCGCGAAGCGGCGCTGTTTGTGCCCACGGGGACGATGGGCAACCAGATCGCGATTCGCGCGCTGACGCAGCCCGGCCAGGAAGTGATCGCTGAGTCGCGTGCGCACATTCTCGATTACGAGATGGCGACGGCGGCGGTGTTTTCGGGCTGCCTGATCCGCGCCGTGCCGGCCAAGGGCGGAATTCTGACGTGGAAGCACATCGAGCCGGCGATCAACCCGTATGGAGGGTTTCGCGCGGCGACGGGGCTGATCGAGATTGAGAACACCGCGAACCTCGCGGGAGGAAGGGTGACGCCGCCGCCAATCCTTGAAGAGATTTGGGATGGCGCAAGGGCCCACAAATTGCCGCTGCATCTTGACGGCGCGCGCATCTTCAACGCCGCGGTGGCGCTGGGCGTCGACGTGAAGGCGTTGACCCGCGGCTTCGACACGGTGATGTTTTGCTTGTCGAAAGGATTAGGCGCGCCGGTGGGATCGATGCTGGTGGGTTCGGCGGCATTGATGGCGCGGGCGCGGGTTTACCGGAAAGCATTAGGCGGCGGCATGAGGCAGGCGGGCGTGCTGGCAGCGGCCGGATTGATTGCTCTCGAAGAGGGGCCGAAGCGGCTCGGCGAAGATCACGCCAACGCGCGGCTTTTGGCCGAGGCGCTGGCGCACACCGAAGGCGTGACGATCGATCTCGCGACGGTGGAGACGAACATTGTGGTCTTCCGGCTGGCGGCTGGGAAGGGCGCGGGCGAATTGGCGGCGCGGCTGAAGGCGCGAGGAGTTCTGGTGGGCGCGTTTGGGCCGGACGCGATCCGCGTGGTGACGCACCGCGACGTGAGCCGGAAAGATTGCATCGACGCGGCCGAGGCGCTGACGGAAGAGATCGCCGCGGGGACGAGAACGGCCAGCATCTCGTGATGCTGGCTGCCCGCGAAAACCGGCCTCACCTGGCCCGGGTTCCTGTTACTTCATAACCGCCGCCGGGCCATGCCCGTGCTCCCTTAAATGAGTTGCCGTCCTTGCTGAACTCTCCGACGTATCGATTGTCAGATCCCTTCTTCATGAACCAGATCGTAAGCGTTCTGCCGTTGAGCTCGTAGACGTAGTCGAGCCTTAGCCCGTCGCCGAAGCTGTAGAAGCGTGTCCAGATATCGTCGGAAGGATCTTCACCCACGCGATGCAGGTGTCCGATCATTTCGATACCCCGAATTCTGCGCCCGAAGATCGTGAGATCTACATGCTGGATCAAAAAGAACCCGCCATCGGCCCATTCGTATCGAATTGTTCCCTTGGCCCCGCCGCTCAGATTCCAGGCGCCAACGAAAATCTCTCCGATGCGCTTAAGGGCTGCGGACGGGGCATTCACGTCACGCGAAGAGGTGGTTTTCTTTTCCGTGCTCATGGCTTTCTCCCATCTTGTCGTCGTTTCGTTTCGCTGGGGGTTGCGCCCTTTGTTCCGGTGAGGTCTTTATAACTGTGGGAAATAAAAACGGCCAGCTTGAGGTAGGCCGGCCGCGATTGTCCGTGCGATCCCAGGTCCCCAAATGCGAGGGACCTGGGGCACCCAACATTTTCTTAAACCAGCTTCCGAATCTCCCTCACAGATCGTAGTAGAGGAAGAACTCGTACGGCACGGGGCGGAGATTGACCGGGGCCAACTCCTTCTCGCGCTTGTAGCTGATC
>JBELAO010000087.1:0-2940 GCA_049508735.1 Bryobacteraceae bacterium
GACAGCAGTTCCCGCGGCCAGCTCCACGCCATCTGCAACCCCACCATGCCGCGGGCAATCATGAAGTAGACCACTTCGTGGATCACGTAGAAAAAAATTGTCAGCAGAAAACGGGCGCCCGCATTTTCCACATCCAGCTTGATGCCGAGTGAGGAAGCGCCAAAGCCCACCACCGTCTTTGAAATTCCGTAGAGCCCGATGGGCTGGTGCGTGAGTGCGTCCTGCAGGATTCCGATCAGGCCGCCCGTGACCAGGCCCGCCAGCGGATTGCGCCGCGCAGTCGCAAAACCGATTAGGACCAGCAGCGGAAGATCGAAAATTCGCACAAACGGGAGCCAGATCGGCAGGAATGCCTGCAGAACCAGCGCTGCCAGGGGAATGCCGAGCGTCGCCGGCCAGCTAAACCGGTAAACCTCAACCTGCTCTCCAGATGTGTAGGTAATGGCCACGTTAGTGCGGACGATCCTCGACGGCGGGTTGCAGTTTGGGTTGGACGGTGGACTTCACGGGCTTGGGTGAAACCTTACTCGCATCGGCAGCACTCGCCGTTGCCTTGTTTGCGGGGTGAGCGGCAGGGTGACCGGCGGGAGGAGCGGCGGGAGGAGCGGCAGGAAGACCGGCGGACGGTGCGCTTCCGCTCGCCGAGGCTTGCGGCGCCAGAGGTTTTGGCGGCTTGGCATCGGGGCCAGGGCTCGTGGGTGTGACCTTAGCCGGTACGTCAGCCGGTATTGCCCCAGTCGTGGTTGCGGCAGCGCCAGGCGCAGCCGTACTCGGCACGCCGTTCTTCTCGGCACCTTCCGGCTTGGAAGGAACGCCCGGCAAGCGCTCGGCCAGGATGTCCACGGCGCGGGCCGCGCTTGTCGGGTCGGGCTCCGCTTGTTTCTCGTCGATTTTCGTTACCACCAGCACTTCTTCCAGGCGGCTGAGATCGGCCGCGGGATGCACGCGGATGTTGAGAAAGAGTTCGCTGCCCGGCGACACCTTCGTTACCCGGCCGACCAGCAGACCCTTGGGATAAACCCCGTCACCGCCGCTGGTAAGCACCTGTTCTCCGGCGGGCACGGCTTCGTCGCTCATCACTTTTTCGAGCACCACTTCGCCCGAGGGAGTACCCCGCAGTATTCCTTGCAGCCGCGTTTTGTCGAGAATCGCGCCCACCCCGCTGGTCTGGTCGTCGATCAACAGCACCAGCGACGTGGAGCGATATACATGCAGCACTTTCCCCACGACGCCGTCGGCGGTGATCACCGCCATATCGGGCTTGATGCCGTCGTGTTCCCCCTTGTCGATATAAACCGAACGCGACAACTCGCTGCCGCTTGACCCGATGACCTGCGCCGCCATGGTCTGAGAGATGAACTGTTCCTTGAAGGCGAGCAACGCCTGTAAACGCCGGGCCTGATCTGCGTCCTGGCTCATGCGCACCTGCTCCAGGCTCATGCGTTCAATCTGCGCCTTCAGATCGCGGTTTTCGGCGCGCACGCCGCGCAGGTAGAAGTAATTGTGCCAGAGGTTTCGGCTGGAGGTTCGCGTCCACACCAGCGCTTTTTCCAGCGGAGTCACCGCGCCCACCGCCCAGATGCGGATCAGCCGCGTCGGTTCATTGTCCGTCGTCCGCCGGACCTGTACGGCCAAGCCGAGCACCTGGGCGAACAACACGCCCACCAGCACGATCAGGTTGCGGTATCGTCCGAGGACGTCCATAACAGCAGGTCTCAGGTCTCAGTTGTCAGGTCTCAGGATGAATTCGTAATCTTAAATTAAATTGGTATCCTGACCCCGAGCATAGTCGAAGGGGAAGGACCTGCTCTTTCGCTCATTGCTCGCCATCGCCGCTCGAAGATCGCAGCCCCTACTCAATCGAAATCTTGCGCAGCAGCTTGAAGTCCGAGAGCATTTTACCGGTGCCGAGCACCACGCTGCACAGCGGATCGTCGGCGATGGAGACGGGCAATCCCGTTTCTTCGCGGATGCGCTTGTCGAGGTTCTTGATGAGCGCGCCTCCTCCGGTCAGCACGATGCCGCGGTCGCTGATGTCGGCGGAAAGCTCGGGAGGCGTGCGTTCCAGTGCGACGCGAATCGCATTCATGATGGTCGAGACGCATTCGCTCAACGACTCGCGGATTTCGCTGTCGTCGACCGTGATTGTTTTGGGCACCCCTTCAATCAGGTTGCGGCCTTTGATTTCCATGGTCAGCGGCTTGTCCAGCGGATATGCCGAACCGATCTCCATCTTGATCTGCTCCGCTGTGCGTTCGCCGACCAGCAGGTTATATTTCCGCTTGAGGTAGTTCATGATGGCCTCATCCATCTGGTTGCCAGCCATGCGCACGGAACGCGAATAAACGATGCCGCTGAGCGAAATTACCGCGATGTCGGTCGTGCCACCGCCGATGTCTACAACCATGTTGCCGCTGGGTTCGGTAATCGGCAACCCTGCGCCGATCGCGGCCACCATCGCCTGCTCCACGAGATGGACTTCACTGGCCTTGGCACGATAGGCGGAATCCATAACGGCGCGCTTTTCCACCTGCGTAATTTCCGAAGGCACACCGATCACGATCCGCGGATGCACCAGCATCTTGCGGTTGTGCGCCTTTTGGATGAAGTAGTTCAGCATCTTCTCGGTGACCTTGAAGTCGGCGATCACGCCGTCTTTCATCGGCTTGATGGCCACGATGTTGCCAGGCGTGCGGCCCAGCATCTCTTTGGCTTCCTTGCCGACGGCCTCGACCTCATTGGTGTTTTTGTTCAGCGCGACGATCGAAGGCTCGTTGACAACGATGCCCTTACCGCGCGCATACACCAGCGTGTTGGCCGTGCCAAGGTCGATCGCGAGGTCGCTTGAAAACATGCTGAATAGCGACCGCAGACTGTGCGAACGCGACGAGCCATTATGAAAACCGTTGTTGGACATGAGTACTTCTCTCTTCCGGGAAC
>JBELAO010000088.1:0-2617 GCA_049508735.1 Bryobacteraceae bacterium
GCGTGCTTCTTTACCAGCGCGGCGAACTCGGTGCGGGGAAAGTGCTGGAGCAGTTGATTAAACAGGCTTGCAGATTGTACGATTGTCTTGCCCTCCTTGTGGGCGGCGTTCGGCGAAGCTCCCGGCTCGGAAACGTTCGCCAACGTCCAATTATAGGAGGGCACTCCCCTTATTTCAGACTGCAAGAACCTGTCTTGGACAAGAGTGAAAGAAATTAGCCCATGGCGTAAGCCGCTGGCGTAAGCCGTGGGTCCGAGGCGCCTGAACGCAGCCCCGGAACGGGGCGCAAGAATTCTGCCATCGAGAAGCCTTTCGCCCCGTTCCGGGGCTTTCCAACCGCTCCCGTGAGTCCCAAGGCTCACGCCTTGGGCTACTATCTTTCGCCCTCCGGGCTTGCACGGTCAATATTACGCTAGCGCTTGTGGGGGACCGCACCACCGCACTTACTGCAGGAAAACGTTGGACTCTTTTTCCTGGCCGATGGTGGTGATCTCGCCGTGGCCGGGAATCACGGTTGTCTCCTCGGGCAGCGGCAGCAGCTTCTGGTGAATCGAGCGCAGAATCTGGCGCCCGTCGCCGCCCGGAAGATCGGTGCGGCCGATGCTCCCGGCGAAAAGCGTGTCGCCCGCCACCAGCTTCCGTTCCGACGGGATCCACAAGCTGATGCTGCCCTGCGTGTGGCCGGGCGTGTGCAGCACGTGAAACTCAGCCTGGCCGAGTTGCAGAGTCGCGCCATCGTTCAAGGGCGCGTCGATCTCCACGCTCTCCGGTGTCCGCACACCCAGCCACGCCGCTTGCGTAGCCAGCATCGCCTGCAGGCCGGCATCGTTGAGATTCATATAGACCGGCGCTTGGGTAATCCGCTTGAGCTCCTGGGCGCCACCGATGTGATCGATGTGCGCGTGGGTGATGACGATGGCTTTCACTTTCAGCGCGTGCCGGGCCAGCACCGCGAGGATCCGGCCGACATCACCGCCCGGATCGATCACGATGGCTTCCCTGCTTTGTTCGTCGCCGAAAATCGAGCAGTTGCATTGCAGCATTCCCACCGGGAGGATCTCGTGAATCATACAAGCCGATTGTATACTCATGCTATGGGTGAAGGACTGAGCGTGCTGATGCGCTGGCTGCACATCGCTTCGGTGGCGTGCCTGAGCGGCGGGATGATTTACGGCTGGATTGCGGCGGGCGCGGCGGCGGCGCTCGACCCGGAGGCACGCGCGAGGTTGGGCGAGCGGACGGCGGCGGCTTTCCGGCCGCTGGCGATGCTGTCGATCGCGTTCCTGGCGATCTCGGGCGTTTACAATTTGCTGAGCAATCCCGGACACACGCTCCGATACCACATCGTGTTGAGCGTGAAGCTGCTGCTGGTCGCTCATATCTTCGCCGTCGCGGTGTTGATTACGCAGCCGAACCACCCGCGGCGCGTCCGTCTGATGGCGGGCGGAGCGATTTCTTCCCTGATCGTAATTGGCATCGCGGCCTACCTGCGCCGCATCTTCTAACACATGGATCAGGGTTACGAAGCGCTGCGGCGCGGAGCCGCGTGGATCGACTTGAGTGCGCGCGGGCGGATTGCGGTCCGCGGGCGCGACCGCGCACGCCTGCTGCACAACCTGACCTCGAACGACGTCAAGAAACTGAGCGCCGGCTTCGGCTGCTACGCGTTCGTGCTCAGCCCGCAGGGACGTATCCAGGCGGACCTGACCTTGCTGGCCTTCGACGATTATATTCTCCTCGACACCGAGCCCGAACTGCGCGAGAAGATCGTCGGGCACATCCGGCGTTACATCGTCGCCGACCAGGTGGAGCTGGAGGACGTGACGGCAGCTACCTGCGCCATTGCGCTCGAGGGACCCGAATCGGCGCTGGTGCTGGAAAAAGCCGGCGGCCAGGCGCCTGGCGGCGACTACCGGCATCTGCCGTGGAAGGAAGCCGCAAATGCCACCATCGCGCGCATCAGCCTCACCGGCCAGCTTGGCTTTCGCATCTATGCCGCCGCCGGCGGCGCGGAGGAAATCGTCCACCGGCTTAGCGGAGCCGGCGCCCAACCAGCCACCGCGGAGGATGCACGCCTGGTGCGCCTGGAAAACGGCGTGCCCCGCTACGGCGAAGACATCCGCGATACTTCGCTGCCGCAGGAAACCGGGCAGATGCACGCGGTCAGCTTCAGCAAAGGATGCTACCTGGGCCAGGAAATCGTCGAGCGCATTCGCGCGCAAGGCCATGTCAATCGCAAGCTGGTACGGCTGCGCCTCGATTCGGCTCCGCCCGCCGGCGCCAGACTCACCGCGGACGGCGCGGAGGCGGGCGAGATCACCTCGTCGGTTTATTCGCCGGCGCAGGGCGCCGCAGTCGCGCTGGCCTACGTGCGCACGATCTACGCCACGCCGGGTACTGCGTTGTCAGCCGGCGATATTCCGGCCGTGGTGACCGGGTAAGGCAAGCGCATCATGGCCACGGATCAACACAGATTGAAAAGCATTGGTTATCTGTACTACTAGCCCTCAGTGTATTGTTTTTTCGCGAAGAATTCATTAGGCTGCCTTTGGAATGAGCAGGTTCACGGTGGCGTTGGAAGCTGCGATCACGGCGGTTGCGATCCGGCGGCCAGCGG
>JBELAO010000009.1:0-123061 GCA_049508735.1 Bryobacteraceae bacterium
ACCGTCAGGTACACTCCCACATTCCAAAAAAGCCGCGTCCCGTCCGGGTGGATGGCAACCGCGCTGCCAAAGCCCGGGTAACCAAATGCCGACCCCGGCTGGTAGGTCGCCAGGCAAATTCGCGACTCCGTATCAGTACACGGAAGCCGAACTCACGGCTGCGGTTGCGGAGGCGGCGCGAGTGGGCAAACGCGTGGCCGTGCACTCGACCGGCGAGCCGGGCACGCTCTATGCCGCGCGCGCCGGAGTGGCGTCGATCGATCATGCGTATCAATTGAGCGACGAAACCATGCGGCTGATGCGCGAACGCGGCATCTTCGCCGTGCCCACCTTCGCCATCGCCGAGTACTTCGCCGATCACGCGGCTTCGCCAGCCATGGCGGCGCGGGAGCGGGCGCTACTCGAATATCACGCCGCCGAATTCCGCAAACAGTTGGCGGCCGGCGTGGAGTTCGCAATGGGCTCCGACGTCGGGCCGTTCCCCCACGGTACGCAGGCGCGCGAATTCGTGCTGATGGTGAAATACGGCATGTCGCCGCTTCAGGCGATTCAAACCGGAACGCTGCATGGAGCCAAGCTGCTCGCGTGGGAAGGCCAGATCGGCGCGCTGCAGCCCGGCTACTTCGCCGACGCCATTGCCGTCGAAGGCAATCCGCTCGAAGATATAGGCGCGCTTGAAAAAGTCAGTTTCGTGATGAAGGGCGGAGTGGTGTGGAGGAAGTAGGGGCAACATAAGATAGAGGACAGAAGACAGGAGCCAGAACGTGCGGGCATCGTGAGTCTCTTGACTCTGTTCTGTCTTCCGACTCCTGACCTAGCTAGCACCTGGGTCCTGACTCCTGTCGCCTGTATCCTACTCCTGAATTCTCTCTTCTCATTCCACTCGAAGCGAGCCGACCGGGTCCACCGCGGCAGCGCGGCGCGCTGGCAGCCACGACGCAAGAAGGCCGACCGCCAGCAGCAGGCAGCAGACCGCGACGATGGTGACCGGATCGGTTGGACTGATGTGGAAGAGCAGCGACGTAAGCAGCCGCGTGAGAGCCAGCGCCATCGCCAGTCCTCCGAGAGTTCCCGCCAGTATGAAGCCAATACCGTCGCGCACGATGCTGCGAACCAATTGCTGGGAGTTCGCACCCAGTGCCATACGTATGCCGATCTCGCGCGTACGCTGCGACACCGAGTAGGCGAGCACTCCGTAGAGCCCTATCGCCGCCAGCAGCAAAGCGACAGCGGCAAAGATACCGAGCAGAACCGATTCGAGGCGCGGCCGCGCCATCGAGGCCGATAGCACCTGCTCCATGCTCTCGATATGCGAAATGGCCTGATCGGGATCTACAGCGTGAACGGCCCGCTCCACGGCGGAAGCGATGGCCGCGGGCGGCAGCGCCGTGCGGACCACGAGAGCGCCGAAGTACATGGGTGACTGGGCCTGATTCAGGAAGATGGTCGGCTGCGGATCAACCTTGAGATCGGTTTGGCGTGCGTCGGCGGTGACGCCGATGATTTCGCCGTGCCGGATGTTCCAGTCGAGACCGAGGCGTTTACCGAGCGGATCTTCGCCGTGGAAGAACTTCTGCACGAACGCTTGATTCACGATGATTCCGGGCTCGGAAGAGTACGTATCGTGCTCGTTGAAGTCGCGGCCGACGACGAATGGAATGCCCATGGTGGCGAAATATTGGGGGCTCACAATGAGGTAATCGGCGCCCGGCCCCGTGCCCGAGCCGGCTCGGGTTGATCCATGCGATGGAAGCCGGAGCCGGAAACGACGCCAACCATGGGCAGGAAGTGCGCCGAACTGGCCGCCGCGACGCCGGGCAGAGCGCGCACGCGGGCGAGAATCTGGTCCAGATAGCGCGCGCGGCGATGGTCGTCGTAGTAGCGGGCTGGCGCAAAGAACATACGCATGGTAAGGATTTGGTCGGTCCGGAAGCCGCGGCTGACGCCGGTCTGGTTGAGGAAGCTGCGGCCCAGCAGGCCGGCGCCCACCAGCAGCACCAGCGAGACCGCGACTTCGGCTACCACCAGCAGTCCGCGCATACGGCGGTGGCCGCGGCTGGCGCCGCGAAGGCCGCCCTGTTTGAGCGCTTCGTCCGGATCGGTTCGCGAGAAGGCCAGCGCCGGGACAAGACCGAAAAGGAAGGTTGAACCCAGACAAAGCACCACGCTGAACGCGAGCACGCGCGCGTCGACCTGCAGACCTTCGATGCGCGGCAGAGCGAGAGCGGGCAGTGAGACGACGATGGCGCGCAGTCCGGCAAAGGCCAGCGCGACGCCGAGCGCTGCGCCGGCGATCGAGAGCAACAAACTCTCAGCCAGCAGTTGGATGGCGATGCGGCTCCGGCTGGCGCCCAGCGCGGCGCGCAAGGCAATCTCGCGCTGTCTTCCGGTGCCGCGCATCAGCAGCAGGTTGGCGACGTTGACGGCGGCAATCAGGAGAACGAATGTTACGGCGCCAAACAGCAGCAACAAAGCGGTGCTGATTTCACCCGTCGTCTGCTCATAAAGCGAGACGACTCCGGCGTCCCAGTCGCGGCTCACGTACGGCCGTTCGACGGAGATCTGGCGCGCCACGGCGGAGAGATCTGCCTGCGCCCGCGCCATGGATACTCCCGGCTTCAACTTCGCGATCACGTTGAGGTAGCGGCCCTCGTCGGAATCCATGCCGCGCGCAATCTGGATGGGCACCAAGAGGTCGGCGTGCGCGAAGGGGAGATCGAATCGCTCGGGCATCACGCCGAGGATCGTATATGGTTCGTCGTGCAGGCGAACGGTGCGGCCGATAACCGTTCTGTCGCCACCGAACTGCCGCTGCCACAGACCGAAGCCGAGGACCACCACCCGTGGCCCATGCGGCACATCTTCGCTCATATCGAAGGCGCGGCCCAGCAGCGGCCGAACGCCCAGAATCCGGAAGAAGGAAGCGGACACCTGTAAGGCGTCCACCTCTCGCGGTTCGCCGAACCCGCTCAGGCCCATGGGGAACACGGAGATCGCGGCCATCCGATCAAAGGAGCGGGTGCGATCGCGCCAGTCCAGAAAATTGGCCGGACTGGCGGGATTCTGCTGGTTGCGCGACCCCAACGAAGCGGTTTTGACGGTTTTCGGAGGCCGCTCCCACAGCACGACGATGCGATCCGCTTGCGGGAAGGGCAGCGGGCGCAGGAGTACCGCATCCATGAGGCTGAAGATGGCGGCATCGGCGCCGATTCCGAGGGCCAGCGTGGCGACGGCAACGGCGGTGAACAGCGGAGTTCGCCGAAGCCCACGCGCGGAAATGCGCAAATCGCGCAGCAGCGATTCGACGGCCGCGAAGCTCCACACTTCGCGGCTTTGCTCGAGGACCGCGGTGCTGTTGCCGAAGCGGGCGCGGGCCGCCAGCAGGGCCTTTTCGCGGCTCATGCCGGCTTCGGCCAGTTCGTCGGCTTTCTCTTCGATATGCGCGGCGATCTCTTGCGCCAGCTCGCTATCGAGCCGACGGCGGCGGAAGAGCTGACCGAAGCGGCTCATGATTCAGCCGGCCTCATCACCCGGCGAATGCCGGTGAGCATTCGATCGAAGCTGGAGACCTCGCGCTGGAGCTGCTTCCGGCCGGCAGCGGTGATGCGGTAGATGCGGACCTTGCGATTCCGCGGAGAGATGCCCCATTCCACTCCCACCCAGTCTTCGCGAAGCAAACGCTGCAGCGCCGGGTAGAGCGTTCCTTCCTCGATCTGCAAGAGATCTTCCGAGGTTTGCCGGATGTGTTGAGCGATGGCATACCCGTGGAGAGGGCCGAGCCGGAGGGTCTGGAGCACCATCATCTCCAAGGCGCCGGGGAAAAGGCTGCGCTGTTCGTCGTCGTTCATTTGGTCTATGCCTTGACTCACTATGCATAGAGTCGCGCAGGTTTGGGCTGATGTCAAGAGCTAATTATTCGATCGCGGGTCAGAGATCGAAGGACTTTGTCTTGCCACGGTTGTGACAACCGCTCTCTTTGGTCGCGGCTCCGAAAGCAGAGTCGGCCCGTGATATGATAGCTTCCAGGTGATTTCGCCCATGCGAGTGACCAATCCCACCATCGCTATTCGGTAAGCGCCGAGGGCGCTTCCGGTAGTTTCAGTTTCCCGTCAACCCGAAAACCAGGTCAGGGCGGAGCTGTATCTCCGCGAGGGCATTCCCATGCAGGTGACAGAGGAAAGCGCTTTTTCCCGCCAGCGCAACTTTCTGCGCGAGGCGTTGGCGGGGAGCAATCAGGATTTTACCGAAGGCAGTCTCAGCAGCGGCATTGCGCTGCTGGCCATCCCAACCATGCTCGAGATGGCGATGGAATCCACTTTCAGCGTAGTGGACGCATTCTGGGTGGCGCGGCTGGGCGCGGATTCGCTGGCTACCGTAGGGCTGACCGAGGGACTGGTGGTGCTGGTGTTCAGCATCGCGCTGGGTCTCGGCATGGCGGCCACGTCGACGGTGGCGCGGCGCATCGGCGAAAAAGACCGGGAAGGAGCGGCCAGCGCGGCCGGGCAGGCGATTGTGTGCGGCACGGTGGTGGGCATTGCGACCGGCATCGCTGGTGTGTTCCTGGCCGCGCGCCTGCTCGGGCTGATGGGCGCGCCGGCATCGGTGCTCCACACCGGATCGCGCTATGCGAGCATCGTGCTGGGCGGCAACGTCGCTATCGTACTGCTGTTCCTGATCAACGGCGTTTTCCGCGGCTCGGGTGACGCCGCGGCCGCGATGCGAACGCTGTGGCTGGCGAACCTGATCAATATCGCGCTCGATCCGTGTTTCATCTACGGCTTCGCGTTTTTCCCGCGGATGGGAGTGACCGGCGCGGCGGTGGCGACGACTATCGGCCGGTCGATCGGCGTGGCGTATCAGCTTGCCGTTCTGTTCCGCGGCAAGAGCCGGGTGCGCCTGGCGCTGCGCCACGTGCGGCCCGATTGGCCGGTGATGGGGCGGTTGTTACGCGTGGGCTCGCCCGCGATGCTGCAATACTTCATCTCGACGGCGAGTTGGGTCAGCCTGGCGCGCATTAACGCGCGTTTCGGCAGCGCGGCCATCGCCGGATATACGCTGGCGCTCCGCATCATCCTTTTCGCGCTGATGCCATCGTGGGGCATCGCGTCGGCTGCAGCCACGCTGGTGGGGCAGAACCTCGGCGCACGGAAACCGGAGCGCGCGGAGCGCGCGGTGTGGACGGCCGGTGTGTACAACATGGTGTTTCTGGCCGGTGTAGCGGTGTGCTTCTTCGGCGCGGCGCGACAGTTGGTGGGCCTGTTCACCGCCGATGCCGCGGTGGCGCCGGTGGCCGTAACCTGCCTCCGCTACGTAAGCCTGGGGTACCCGTTCTACGCGTGGGGCATGATCATGGAACAGGCTTTCAACGGCGCCGGCGATACGGCAACTCCAACCTGGATGAATTTCTTCTGCTACTGGCTGCTGCAAATTCCGCTGGCGTGGGTGCTGGCCGAATGGGCGGGGCTGGGACCGCGCGGCGTGTACCTGGCTATCTGCATTGCCGAATCGGTGCTGGCGGTGGTCGGAATCGTGTGGTTCCGGCGCGGGAAGTGGAAGCTGGCGAGGGTGTAGGGCGAGCGCTTGAGGGCGGCCCGGTTTCGCGAAGGTCCGGCGAGCGGACCGCTAACCGGCGCGTCCGTTCTCAGACTTTACTTTGGATAACTCCCGGCCCACTAGAGTATTTGGTATAATCGCGTCTCAATATTCCGCTTTGGAGGAGAGCGAATGTTCACTGGAGGATTGCTGGTCCAACAGACCAGTAGCAAGTCTCGCGTTGTCGAGAAGCTTCCCGATGGTTCCACGGCCGTATTTGACGGCGTCACCGATACAGTGCATGCTTTGGACCTGAGCGCCGCCGCCGCGTTTGGGGCCTGTCAGGAGCCAATTACACTATCCGCACTGGTTGACGCGATGCGCCAGAGTTTGGGCAAAGCGGTCACCGAGGAAACGGTCCTGGAAGCCGTTTCCGAGTTGAAGCGCGCGGGGCTGGTGACGGTGTCCGGCGCTAAGGAAGAACTTGTCGACGAATCGCGGCGGAGTTTGCTGAAAGCCGCCGGGATAGCCCTGCCGGTGGTTCTTTCGCTGACGGCTGCGGAGCAGCGCGGTTTTGCCGCCGGAGCGGCTTCGGCACCGGTGACCACGACAGCCGCGCCGACCACCACTACCACCACAACAACAACCACTACTACAACGACTCCCGCGCCGGGTGCGGCGTCGCTCGGATCCGTAAGCACCAATCATGGGGGAACGTTCGTGCTGGACTCCGCCGGCTCATCCCCCGGAAACTGTCTGACCACCATCACGGTGGTGGGTGTGAATAGCCACTTCAACCAAGCCACGACGACGATTGCTGCCATCGCGCCATCTACCGCGAGCCAAATCTCCATCACGGTCAACTCACTTACCAACCTGACGGTGACACTGGCCGGCGGCGGCACCCCCGGAACAAACTTCAACTTCACGGTCACGACCGGGACCGAGGTATTGACGGTGACGGGGCAGCTCACGCTTGGCGACTGTTAGCCTCGCCCCTGTTTTCCGGCCGTGACGGATCGATACCGACGGCCGCGAGGAACCAGGCCAAGGGCCGCGTGGATTCATGCCAGACCAAGACCGGCTTCTTTCAATCGCGCGGCTGATTGAGATCCTGGAGCAGGCGGGGCCGTCGTCGCCCCTGTTTTCGGGCACGGCCCGCCTGCTCGACGGCCACTTGCTTCCGGCGCGCTCCGCCATCCCCGCGCCCACACCGCGCGGGCCGGGGCGCTTTCTCACCATTGGCATGGCCACTTACGACGACTACGACGGGGTGTATTTTTCCGTCCAGGCCATTCGGCTCTACCATCCCGAGGTCACGGCGCAGACTGAAATCCTGGTGATCGACAATCACCCGGAAGGGCCCTGTGCGGCGGCGCTGAAGCAACTGGAATCGAACGTCTCCGGATACCGGTATGTCCCCTACACCAGCCATCGGGGCACCGCGGTTCGGGACTTGCTTTTCCGCGAAGCGAATTCCCAATACGTGCTCGCGATGGATTCGCACGTGCAGTATGCGCCCGGAGCGCTGGCGCGTCTCGTGAAATTCCTGAAAGGACAGCCGGACGCGAACGATCTCTGGCAAGGGCCGCTGCTGTCGGACGATCTCAGGGGGCTATCGTCCCATTTCAACCCGATCTGGTCTGAGGGTATGTACGGCCAGTGGGCATACGATGAGCGCGCGGCCGATATCGACGGCGCGCCGTTCGAGATCGGCATGCAGGGTCTTGGCGTGTTCGTATGCCGGAGAGAAGCCTGGCCCGGCTTCAATCCGCGCTTCAGCGGCTTCGGCGGCGAGGAGGGCTACATCCATGAGAAGGTCCGGCAGAGAGGCGGGCGGACTTTGTGCCTGCCCTTCCTGCGCTGGATCCACCGATTCAATCGTCCGTCGGGCGTTCCCTATCGCCCGATCTGGCGGGAGCGGATCCGCAATTATCTGATCGGCCAGGCCGAACTCGGACTGGACGGGCGGCAGGTTGAAGAGTACTTCGAGAGTTTCCTCGGCGCCGCCGGGGCCGCGCCGCTGATTGCGTCCGCGAAGCGCGAGATCGAAGGTCCGTTCCACTACTTCGATGCAGTCTATTCCATTCGCCGGGGCGACAGCCCGGACCGGTGGACGCCGCTCGACCTGGATGCGAAGATCCGCTTCCTCCCTGCCCCCGAGTCCCCGGTTTCCAGCGAGATCGGGCGCATTCTGGCGCACCGGCGCATCCTAGAAGAGGCGCAACGTCAGAAGCTGGCGAACGTTTTGGTGTTGGATGAGGTGTTCGTGCCAGCGGCGGCCGCGCTCGAGCCGTTCCGCAATGCGGTTGACCGCTTGCGGGCAACGCCTTGGCGGATTCACCGGCTGCCGGATGCCACAGCCTATCACGGCTGCATCTTCGACCGCGTGATGGCCGAGTTACCGGGGACCCCGTCCGGGATCGCCCTCTGGTTGAGGCGGGGCAACAGCCTGAACTTTCTGCAAACTCGTGTGCAGGAAGGGTGCCAACCGCCGGCTGGAGGGTTCGCGGGCTTCGGCATTTCCGTTTTCGGTTTTCGCATTGCAGTGCTGTCCGATTGCCGGGCCGCCGAAGCCATTCTCCGCCTCTATTTGCTGCCATGGCTGCCGCGGGACGAACCCGATCCTCAAACGGCCGGCCTGGTCTTCCGGGTGCTGCGCAATCGAGAGGCGGAGAGCCAGGGCTTTGCGGCTTATGCCGGCGACCGTCTGTTAGCTGCAGACGACGGAATGAACGTGATCATCGAGGCGTTGCAGACGCTGGTGGACGAAAAGGCAGTGCGCACGCTGCGGGATATGGTCCCGGTTCACGCGGGTGTGATTGTCTGGAACGGCGCCGCCGCCCTGCTGCCTGGAGGAAGCGGAGCGGGCAAGACCAGCCTGGTCGCCGAACTGCTTCAGAAAGGCGCCGTCTACTGTTCGGACGAATACGGCCTCGTGGACGCCGAAGGCCGGGTCCACCCGTATCCGCGCGCCCTCATGTTACGCAGCGATGGCGGGTGGCGGACGCCCGTATTGCCGTCGACCTGGAAGGCGGCGACTTCCGAAGTTCCGGCTCCGGTTCGCCTGATCGTCGCGGCGGAACGCGTGGAAGGCGCGCAATGGAACGTACGCCGGATTGCGCAGAGTGAGGCGCTGGTGGTGCTCCTGCGCAATACTCCACGGGAGATGGCCCAATCGCCGGAGATGCTGGCGCCGTTGCGCGCGGCCGTCAGCTCCGCGGCCTGTTATAGCGGCGTGCGCGGTGAAGCCGCGGAGGCGGCCGATCGCGTGATCGAGCTGCTCGCGTCCCTGGCATGAACCCGGTCTGGCCCACACAGCTCGAAGAGCAACTGCTGCTGGCGTGCTTTGCTCCCGAGGAAGATGCCCGCGCGGCGCTCAGCCGGTGCTCCGAGGAATGGGCGAGCGCGGGGCCGGAACCCGGCGCAATGGCGCTGCTTCCACTCGTCTACCGGCGGTGGCCGGCGGTGGAAAACGAAATCATCGAGCTCGGCAGGCGGGGATACTATGCGACCTGGAAGCGGAATCGCGAACGCATGGCACAGCTTGTCGAGATTGCGGGGCGATTTCGTCAGGAAAACGTCCGATGGATGGCGCTCAAGGGCGCGGCCCTCGCCTTGCGTCACTACGCCGACCTCGGGCTTCGTTCCATGAGCGACCTGGACATCCTGATTCGAGCCGAGGACGTGGGCCGCGCCGCCACACTGTTGCATCGCGCTGGGTACCGCGCCGAGGAGGATGCCACGCCCGATGCGGTCCTCCGCCAGGCGCGCGTCCGCCACGCCTGGCAGTTCTTTGGCGAGCCGGATTGGAACTTCGACCTTCACTGGCGTCCCGTGAACCGGTGCTACTCTCCGGAAGTGACGCGGCTGTTCTGGGAAGGCGCTGAGGTGGTGCGATTCGGGGAACGGGACATGCTGGTGCCGTCGCCATCGGACCAGCTATTCCACGTCTGCGTTCATGGCTTGCAGTGGGATTGGACTCGCAAGATCCGTTGGATCGGCGATGCGCTCGCCGTCCTGCGCGAGCCGATGAATTGGGAGCGCATCTGCCAGCTTGCCGAGTGGGCCGGCATGTCGTTCCGCCTGGCGAATGCGCTGGCGTTTCTGCGAGAAAAATTCGACGCGCCGATTCCGCCGGATCTGCCCGAACGGCTGATCGTGGCGGCTTCCAAATGGGAGCACGGTGAGTATGAGGTGCTCTTGAAGCCATGCCCGCTGGGCGTTCGCGATAGCATCGCCTGGCACACATTCCATTTCCGGCGCATCCGGCGATTCGACGATCACTGGCGGCGTGCGCCGCTGGCAATCGCGCTGCCGCAATACGTGGCGGCATTTCTCGATGCGCCCGGTTTACCATCTCTCTTCCAAAAGCTTCGGCCGCATGTTATGTCGCGACTGGTGCGGGTGGCTCCGCGCGGCTCCGGCTGAGCTTAGGACGAGCGGGGATTGCGTCCCGGTTTGGCGTCACGATTCGTGCTGACTCCAAGAAAAGCCGAGATGACTCTCGGCTCTGCAGGCCTGACGGCCCGCCCCACGGCTTATCGGCTGAGCGTGATCGTTCGACCGGTCCGCGCGGATTCGCGGGCGGCGTCGAGGATTTCGATCACGATCATATTGTTCTCAAGCGACGAGAGGCCGGGCGGCTCGAACTTGCCACGGGCGACGCCGATCAGATACGAAATGGAGTCGGCTTCCTGCGGCATCAGTTCGGGCAGCGTGCGCGTCTCCTCGGCCTGCGCTCCCGCCAGGCGCACGCGCAGCTTGTCGCCTCCGGTGGCAATGGCGTATCCCGTCGTGCCGTAGACTTCGAAATCCTTGCGGCCCACCGGCCAGTTCCACGACGCCTGAATGATGCCCTGCGCTTTCGGATATTCGAGCAGCACGGTGGCCTCGTCATCGACGTGCGGATAAACCGCGGGCTTATCGGTCTGCGTCAGCGCCGTCACCTTTAGCGGACGCTGATTGTCCATCATCCATGTAATGAGGTTGGCGCCATAGCAGCCGAAATCGAACAGCGCGCCGCCGCCGTTCCTTACCGGGTCGCTCAGCCAGGCGAAAAACTCCGGCTGCACGCCAATCTCCTTGGGCCCCTGGTGGCCGTCCATCGCCACCATTTTGCGGATCTCGCCGGCGGCCTTCCGTTCGTGCAGCAGGGTCCACATCGCGGCGTGGCTGCGGTACCAGGTGGTTTCGTAGTTGACGATCACCGGTGTATGATGGCGCTCCGAGGCCTGCTGGATGGCACGCGCCTGGTTCATGTCCACCGCCAGCGGCTTCTCCATCATCACCGGAACATGGCGCGGGGCGCACGCCTGGACCACTTTGACGTGGGAGAAAGTATCGGTGAAGGTCGCGACGGCCTCAGGCTTCGCCGTGTCGAGCATTCTTTCGAGATCGGTGAAGAGCCGATCGGGGGCGATGTGGATCGATCTGGCGCATTCCGCCAGCAGCGAGGCATCGGGATCCCAGACTGCGACTATTACGATATCGGCAGCGCGGCTTTGCGCGTTCTTCAGAAATCCCCAAACATGGCCGTGGTTCAGCCCGGCGATGGCGATGCGCAGCGGCCTCACTTCGGGCGTCTGTGCGCCGGCCGATGTGGCGGCGATCGTGGCGGCGGCGAGTGCGAGTAGCAATAGACGCGTCATGGTGTTTCGATCATAACGCGCACCGAAGCGCGGTGATACACTCAATCCGGGAGGCTGCAGCGCTCTGCCGGCCGAAAGTCTGATGCGTGGCTGACGTCCCATTTGGGATTGCCATAGATCCTCAGATGTTCAGAACGTGCCGGCCATCGCTCCTGCGGCCTCCCCGCGCACCTTGCTTAGAGCGACCCGGCGCCGCTTCTTCCGGCCCGGTACGGGATGATAGCATAGCCCCAATGAGTTTCCGCGCGGGCTGCCAAATGAGCGTCAAATGTGTCGATTGACGATCCGGTGATGGAGCGGCAGCGGCAGTTGGACGTGGAAGCCTTGGTGACCAAGGTGGATTAGGCAGGGAATGGGAGCTGCCATCGGTGAATCGGATGGTGATCGGCCGGCTACGAAGACTGATCGTCGCGAAGCAGAATCCGTCGTCCATTACCCACGCGGGGCGGACTGCGGTCTCGGCAGTGGTTTCCTTGCTGGTGGCACGCTTGTTCCGGCTCCCCGAGGCCTACTGGGCTCCCATCACGACTCTCATCGTCATGCAATCGACTTTGGGCGCGGCCTTGCCCATCTCCGCGCAGCGGCTGGCGGGAACCGCGGTGGGCGCGGCGTTCGGAGCCTTGATCGGGACCTACTTCCCGGGCAATGTCCTTTTCTTCGGCATCGGCGTGTTCCTGATTGGAATTCTCTGCGCCGCGTTCGGGGTGGAACGCAGCGCGTATCGGTATGCCAGCATCGCATTGGCGATCGTGATGCTCATCACCCGCTCCAGCGCCAAATGGGTCATCGCGGTCCATCGCTTCCTGGAGGTATCGATCGGGATCGCCGTCGGCTTGGCGATTACCGCGCTCTGGCCCGAGCGCAAGATCGATGATCGCGCGCATAAACCGCCTGCGTCACCATAGCAAGCGAGTTCGCAAACGCCGAGTTCGGCTGGCCCCCGGCCTGGATAGTAACGCCGCGCGGCTAGCCAGAGGGCAAAAGCGGCCTCTCATTTCCCTCCGACCAGCGCGAATGCGAAAAGCGTGTCGCCCGCGCCAACGGTCAGGTATTGCCGGCCATCCAACATCCAGGTGGAGGGCCCGTTGCTCACATTCTGCGGCAGGGTGAAATGCCAGAGAATTTTTCCCGTCGCCGGATCGTAGGCAATCAGGTTCTGCGCCAGGTCGCCAGTGACTAACACTTTGCCGGCCGTGGTGAGAATGCCGGGACCGGCAGTGGTAAACCCGCCGCTGGGATAAGTGTGGCTCCAGCGAATGTCGCCCGTCCGCGTGTCTAGCGCTTCCAGCACAGCTTCGCTCGTCAGACCGCCGCCACGCCCGCCGTACCCTTCCGGCTTCGGATCCGTGTCGGTAAGATAGGCGATGCTGTAGCCGCGCGACGCGTTGACATAGAACAGGCCGGTCTCGGGATCGTAACTGGGTGCAGGCCAGTTGGTTCCGCCGCCAGCCGGAATGTCGATCAGCGATCCATCTACCTTCGGCTCCTTGCCGGGATCCGGAATGGGCTGCCCCTTCGCGTCGACGCCCTTCGACCAATTGACGCCGGTGAATCCTTTGGAGACCAGATTCCTGCCGTTGGTCCGGTCGAGAACGAAGAAGTAGCCGCAGCGTGCCGCCTGCGCCAGCAGTTTGCGCGGCTGGCCTCCGATTACGGCATCGAACAGCACCGGTGTTTCCACGTTGTCCCAGTCGTGCGTATCGTGCGGCGAGGCCTGGAACCACCAGGCGAGTTTGCCCGTATCTGGGTTGAGCGCCACGATCGACGCTGTCCACAGATTGGCGCCTTTGCGGTTCTGGCCGGCGTAAACCGGGTTGGCGTTGCCGGTTCCCCAATACAACAGGTTCAGTTCCGGATCGTAAGTGCCCGGCAGCCAGGTCATGCCGCCGCCATGATCCATGGCAGCCTTACTTGGCCAGGTTTCCGAGCCCGGGTCGCCCGGCTTCTCCGGCTCCGTCCACCAGCGCCATTGGAGGTCGCCGGTTTCCGGATCGCGCGCCTCCAGGTAGCCGCGCACATCCATCGCGTCGCCGCTCACGCCGACCAGCACATGGCCCTTCGCCACCATCGGCGCCATAGTGGTGAAGTATTGCAGCTTCTCGTCAGCCACCTTTTTGCGCCAGCGTTCCTTTCCGGTGGCGGCGTCGAGCGAAATGAACCATCCGTCCGGCGACAGAAAATACAGCCACTGGCCGTACATGCCTACGCCACGATTGCCCACCAGATGGCCGCCGTGATCCTCCCAGTCGTATTGCCAGATGAGCTCGCCCGAGCGCGCGTTCACCGCGAACACATGGTCGGGAATAGTGAAATAGAGGACGCCGTTCACCATCAGGGGCGTGGACTTGATCACCGGGTTGCCGACCCCGCGAAGCGGGCCAACGCCGGAAATGCGATACATCCAGGCGATCCCGAGCGAGCCGAGATTGGTTGCATTGATCTGCCGGAGAAGACTGTACCGGCGCCCCGAATAGTCGCCGTTGTAAGTCGGCCAGGCGTCCGCGGGCGGGTTGAAGAGACGCAACGCTTTGGGATCGAGGCCTTGCGCAAAAACGATTCCCGGAACCAGCACCAGAGCCGCCAGGCGGAGCCACGTTCTCATCGGAGTGTCACCAGATACGCGGTGAGATTATGAATGTCGGCGTCCGTGTATTTGCCGAGCAATTGCCGGTGCGCCGCCAGGCGGTCCTCCAAGGCCACCTGCAAACCCTCGCTGCGCCGCCAGGAATGGTAATTGCCGGAGGCATCGGTGAGCGAAACCGTGAAATCGTCGAGGTGCTTTGGCGTTCCGGAAAAGGTCTGGCCGCTCGGCAGCGTCACGGTCACTTTCCGAACGCCCGAACCAAACCCGCCCGGCCATAGGAAGCGGTTTTGCAGTACGTCCGGCTGATAACGGCTCGCGATGTGCGCCAGGTCGCCGGTGGGAGAGTGGCAGGCATTGCAGCCGCCAGCGCCGTTGAAATACGCTTCGCCGGTTTTCGCGTCGCCGGTGACGACGTTGAGCGTGTGATAGGTGCCGCGGTTGGCGGCGAGTTCGACTTTCCAATGCAGGAACTCGGCGATGTCGCGCACCTGGTCGGCGGTCAGCGCGGAAAATGCCGGCATACCTTTGTCGGCACGCCCTTTCAGCAGCACCGGCCCGATGAGGTCGCCCTTTTCATCGTGCAGGACCACGGTTGAGCGCACCAGGTCGGGACCATCGGCGCCCGTGGCTCTCTCGCCATGGCAGAACGCGCAATTGGGTCCGTACAGTTTGCCGCCGCGCTCGGCTGCGGCCGCGTCTGGCGCCGCGCCCAGCCCGAGAAAGTCCCGAATCGCAGCGCCACGCCCTCCCCGGTCGCCCGGCTGCGTGGGAGGCGGTTCCTGCGCACCCATCGAGACGGCCGCGGCGAGCATCAGGGCGACAACCGGAGGGTGCATCCGCATGGATTCTTTCCTGGGCGACACCGGCGTTCGCTGCCGGCAGTCCTGGTGGTCGCCACGCATTCGACAGGCTACTATCTTCGCCGAATGGTTTGCAAGCCTGCCATAAACCGAATTGCCATAAACCGATACCCGCACCGGCGTCGCACGGTATATACTCGTTTCGCTATGACGCGAAGAGAAATGCTGGCTGGTGCCGCCTGCTGTGTGCCGTTTCTGCTATCACGGAAGACGGCGGCTGGCGCGGAGGGCGGCGTCATAGGTCTGGGAGGCGCGCCCGCAGCATTCAGCCTGGAGATGCGGGCGTCCCGCGCCGCCGATCCTCACGCGGATTTCCTCGACCTCTGCCACCGGCTTGAGCTCGATGGATGCGAGACGCGCCTGGAATCCGGCGATGCGGAAGCAGTCCGGGCCTTCCGTGAGCGGGCCGAACGGTACCACATGCGCGTGATTCTGGATACGCCGCTGCCGCGCGATGAGAGCGACGTCGCGCGCTTCGATGGCGCCGTCAGAGCATGCAAAGAGGCCGGCGCCTTCAGCCTGCACGCCGCCATGACCCAACGGCGCTACGAGGAGTTCGATGCGTTTGACGCTTTCCGCCGCGATTTCGCTCGCTGCCAGAGATCGGTGGCGCTCGCCGAGCCGATCCTGCGCAAATACCGCCTCAGGCTGGGCATCGAGAATCACAAGGGCTGGCGGGCCGCCGAGCAGGCTGCATGGATCCAGCGCATCTCCAGCGAATGGGTGGGTGTGCACTTCGATTTCGGCAACAACCTCTCGCTGTGCGAGGACCCCGAAGAGACGTTTCGCATCCTCTCGCCGTACGCGATCGCCTGCCACATTAAAGACATGGCCGTCGAGCCCTACGAAGACGGCTTCCTGCTTTCGGAAGTTCCTCTGGGCGACGGCATTTTGGATCTCGCGCGATGGGTGGCGGCGCTCAGTCAGCGCGATCCGCGGATCCCGTTCGACCTCGAAACCATCACCCGTGATCCGCTGAAGATCCCCGTGTTCACCAAGAAATACTGGGCGACATTCGACGACTCTTACAGCCCGCTACCCGGTCGCGACCTGGCGCGGGTACTCGAAATCGTGCACCGGAATCCACCGAAAAAGCCGCTGCCGCGCACCTACGGCCTAAGTGAAGAGCAGCAGACACGGCTCGAAGCCGAGAACAACTTGATGAGCATTCGATATGCCCGGCAAACGCTGCACTTGTAGCGGTTCTTACCCGACGCGGAACCCGCGGTAGTTCGATTCCGCCGGAAGCAGCCGCTCCGATCAGTCCCGGTAATGTCGGTGAGGTCTCAGGGGTCCAGATTCGGCGTTCGAGGACCTGTGAATGCCCAACGGCCGGTGGCCGCTCGTCTTCCCCGAGCTGACTTCGAGGGCATCGACTTCTGATCGCGTCTGATACCAGTTTGCCTTCTATACGTCGCATTCCGTGCCAGCATTTCGCGCTTCCCCAAACGCATTCGTCATCGGCAGCACCACGGCTGGGGCGGATGGAAACGTATCGCAAATCCCTCTCCCGGGCGGGCAGCGCACGATGATCAGCGGCATTGGAGTCTTCTATCCCGACAAGCGGCCCACCCAGCGCGTGGGGATCGAAGCCGCGATTCGCCAGATTCTCGGGCCGGGCACCCCGGCCGCCGTTATCGAGAAGCTAGCCAAGGGCGGCAAGGAGTAACGTCCCGGCGCGACAGCTTCCGGTCGCGGCGCCGGTCCCACAAGGGACCACAAGCGGGCATATGCTTGGGACCAGCCGGCATACGGGCCGCAGGCGCTATTGCACTCTGCCCGCCGCCGCGTGGATCTCCTCGATCATGGGTGTGGAGTGCAGGCTTTGCGGCGAAAAGCCGCAGGTCTCCAGGACGCGCTCGACCTCGGCGACCCGGTCCCGGTAAGCCGGGAACTCGACCACCGTTTCGGAGCCGTGATGAATCTGCGGGTTGATCGGAAACGGTACCAGGGCCAGCGCTTCGAGCAAGGCTTCCAGGCGGCGTGGATCCACCCGGATGGACACCGCCAATAGTTCGCCTTCACTAGTAGATAGGTTGAAACCGGACGATGCCGGATTCGGCCAGACGCTCATGGGTAACTTCTCCCTTCACATCCAGCGATGGGGACGCCCGACAACAAAAAGCCCTGGAGCCATGGGCGCCAGGGTCTTGTTCCCGAACAGACCGAATCGCCTTTAGCATTTTTTTCCGTGGTTGCAATTAGCCGGGCCAACAAACGCCCTAAATCATTCCACGTCGCTTTCAGGCTATCATGACGTGGCGCCGGAGATCAATGGGGTTCGCTGAGATGTGGGTTCGCTGAGATGGCCGTAGGTATGGTTGGATACGAAAGCTGAAGGCCTGGCCCAGCAACTTTTCCCACAGCGGCGAAAAGCACTGCGAAATCCGGGGAAGCCTGGGGCTGTGCGCCCTGTGCGGGCAAGAAAAGCCGAGAAGACTCTCGGCTCAGCAGCCTGACAGGCCAATGCCACGGGGGGGCGAGTCGCGGAGGCGCCACGGCTCAAACGCGCGGTCGCCTGGCGCCTAGTGGTGCTACCATGTGGCTTCCTTGGCCGCCGTCATGGACCATATCCTTTCTATTGTCCTGTTCACGCCGCTCGCCGGACTCCTGGTGCTGCTCGCCATTCCGTCGTCGAATGCCCGCGCGGTGAAATGGTGGGCCAACATCGCCGCATTCCTCGGCTTCGCGGTGTCGCTCCCGCTGGTCTTCCTGTTCGACCGCACCAAGGACTTTCAGTTCGTCGAGCAAGCGCCCTGGATTCCCTCCATCGGCGCCACATACCATTTGGGGATTGACGGCCTCGGCCTGCTGCTGGTGATGCTCACCACGCTATTGGGGCTGATTTCCATTCTCTCCAGCTGGAGCGCCATTCACGAACGCCTCAAGGAATACTACGCCTTCTTCCTGCTCTTGCAGACCGCCATGCTGGGCGTTTTCATGTCGCTCGATTTCCTGCTGTTCTTCGTTTTCTGGGAAACCGTGCTGGTGCCGATGTACTTCATCATCGCCATCTGGGGCGGCCAGCGCAGGCAGTACGCGGCGATGAAGTTCATCATTTACACGCTGATCGGCAGCGTGCTGATGTTCCTCGGCATCCTGGTCCTCTACTTCCAGCACTTCATGCAGTTCCATTCTTACAGCTTCGACATCGTCGAGCTGCTGCGCACGCAGGTGCCGGTGACCACCCAGTGGTGGGTGTTCTGGCTGTTCTTCGTCGGCTTCGCCGTCAAAGTCCCCATGTTCCCGTTCCACACCTGGCTGCCGGACGCGCACACCGAAGCGCCCACGGCGGGTTCGGTAATCCTGGCCAGCGTGCTCTTGAAAATGGGGACGTACGGTTTCCTGCGCTTTTCCTTGCCTCTGCTGCCGGACGCGGCCAAGAACCACACCGTGGTTACCGTGATGGCGGTGCTCTCCATCATCGGCATCGTTTACGGCGCGCTGGCTTCGCTGATGCAGAAAGACTGGAAAAAGCTGGTGGCCTATTCTTCGGTGAGCCACCTGGGATTCTGCACGCTGGGCATTTTCGCGCTGAACCCGGCTGGCATTTCAGGCTCCATCATCCAACAGATTAACCATGGCATCTCGACCGGAATGCTCTTCCTAATCGTGGGCGTGGTCTACGAGCGCCGTCACACCCGCGAGATCGCCCAATATGGCGGCCTGTTCCGGGTGATGCCGATCTTTACGCTGGTCTTCGGCCTGGCGGCTCTCAGTTCGATGGGGATGCCGCCGCTCAACGGCTTTATCGGCGAAATCACCATTCTCGGCGGCGCGTTTCAGGTGTCGAAAGTGTGGGCCTTCTGGGGCGCGGTCGGCATCGCTCTCGGCGCGGCGTACCTGCTTTGGCTTTTCCAGCGCACCATGCTGGGAGAGGTTGGTGAAAAGAACCGCGCGATTCCAGATCTCAGCTGGCGTGAGATCGCCATCTTCGCGCCGCTGATCGCCTGGGCGTTCTGGATCGGCCTCAACCCGCAGCCGTACTTCCGCGTGCTGGACCGCAGCGTGGCGCAAATCGTCCAGCGCGTGCAACCCGGTTATTACGAAGAACGCCACCTGCCAAACCCGCTGGGGAATGCGCCGCGGATAACCGCGAACGCGGCCGCGCAGCAATGAACAAATGGCGGCGATGCGCGATCGTCGTGCCGGACTGCTGATTGCGGCGGGTTTCGCTCTTGCCGGCGTGGCTGTCCACGTACTCACCAGTGGCTCCTACGGTTACTTTCGCGACGAGATGTACTACCTGGCCTGCGGCGATCATCTCGCCTGGGGCTACGTGGATCATGCCCCGCTGATAGCCCTGGTGGCGCGCCTCACTCGCACGCTCCTGGGCGACTCCCTGCTTGCCCTGCGCTTGCTGCCCGCACTGGCCGCCGGCTGCATGATTCTGCTGACGGGACTGATTACACGCGAGCTGGGCGGTGGCCGCTTTGCGACGTTCCTGGCCTGTCTCTCGGTGCTGATCGCCCCGGTCTACCTAGGGATCGGGACTCTCTTCACCATGAACGCCTTCGAACCGCTGTTCTGGATGGGGTGCGCCTGGGTGCTGCTGCTGGCGATCAATCGCGACCGGCCGCAACTGCTGGTCTGCCTGGGCGTGCTGGCTGGGGTCGGCCTTGAGAACAAGCACTCGATGCTCTTGTTCGGCGCGGCTTTAGTGGCCGGACTTCTAGTGAGCGGCGAACGGCGCCTCCTGTTGAGTCGCTGGATGTGGATAGCCGCCGCCATTGCCCTGCTGCTATTCCTGCCGAACCTGATCTGGCAGGCGCGGCACGGCTGGCCGACCATTGTGGACCTGCGCAACGCGCGGTCCAAGAACGTCCCCTTGACGACGGCCGAATTCCTGGGCCGCCAAATACTGGTGATGCTGCCGCCGAGCATCCTGGTCTGGGTGGCGGGCCTCTGGTTCCTGTTGCGAGACGCCGCGGCGAAGCGTTACCGCGCGCTCGGCTGGGTGTTTCTGGTGTTGATGGGAACCATGATCGCGCTTCACGGCAAAACCTACTACATGGCGCCGGCATACCCGATGTTGTTTGGCGCGGGCGGCGTGTTCTGGGAGAGGCGCGCCAGCAGCCGTTGGGTGCGCGTCGCCTTGCCGGCCGTGCTGGTGGCGGCGGGCCTGGCAACCGCTCCCATGGCGCTGCCGCTGCTGCCGCCGGATGAGTTGGTGCGCTACCAAAAGGCGCTCCGCATCCAGCCGCCTCGCGACTATGTCTCCGAGGCCGGCCCCTTGCAGGAGGAGTTCGGCGACATGTTCGGATGGGAGGAGATGGTGCGGCAAGTGGCCGGCGTCTACCACGCCTTGCCGGCCGAAGAGCGAAACCACGCCGCGATCTTCGCCGTGAACTATGGGGAAGCGGCCGCCATCGACTTCTTTGGCCCGCGCTACGGATTGCCGAAGGCCATCTGTCCGAACCAGACTTACTTCTACTGGGGACCGCGCGAGTACACGGGCGATGTGATGTTGGTGCTGGGGCTCAACGACGCGGTCCTCAACGCGGGCAACAATCGTAGGATCCTGGAAGGGGTCTTTCGCAGTGTCGAGTACGGCCCGCGCGTGGAGCATCCGTACTCGATGACGTGGGAGCACTATCCCATAGTGATCGCGCGCGGCTTGAAATGGCCGCTGGCGCAGTTGTGGCCAAGGCTGAGATTCTGGAACTGACCGGCGCTCGCCCTCTACCGCAGTTGCACCAGGTCCTGAGGCGATGACTGGCCGAGCGGCGACGGCGCCAGGTTTTGCCTGCCGCGCCAAAAGTCGATGTAGGAAATCTGGTGCACACAGGCGACCGTGCAGCGCGGCGCGCAGGCTTTGGCGGTGTGGTATTCGCGGCGGATATCTGCGAGGGTGTATTCCATCAGCGGCTTGGCCGGGTAGCCGCGCTGTTGCGAACAGTAGTGCACCAGGCCGTCCTCGCAGATATAGAGGTAGCGCGCGCCGGCGCGGCAGCGCCAATCATTCTCTTTGCCGTGCGCGATGTTGTCCTGGAAATAGTTGATCTGCGCGTAGCTGGATTTTTCCATTGCGCGCATGGCCATATAAACTTCCCGCTCCTCGCCGCCCAGCGGCCGGAGCTGGCCGGCGCCGTCGTGGATGATGCCGATGGTGGAGGTGAAACCCAGCTCGATCGCGCGCCGGCCGATCACTGGCGCGTCCTGCGGATTCCGTATGCCGCCGCCGACCACCGAATTGATGTTGACGTGGAACTCGGCGTGCTCGGCGAGCAGGCACAGTTTGCGGTCCAGCACCTTCAGGCTTTTCTTCGAAACGTCGTCCGGCATCACGTTATCGATGGAGATTTGCAGATGCTCGAGGCCGGCGCGGTTGAGGCGCTGGATGCGCTCGGCGGTGAGCAGATACCCGTTGGTGATGAGACCGGCGATCATGCCGTGGCGGCGAATGCGCGCGATGAGCAGGTCCAGATCGGGGTGGAGCAGAGGCTCGCCGCCGCTGACGGTGACGATACTGGTTCCCAGCTCGGCCAGCCGGTCGAGCCGCTGGTACATGGTCTCAATCGCTACCGGCTTGGAATGATCGTCGTATTCGTTGCAGTACGTGCAGGAAAGATTGCAGCGCCGCATGGGAATCACGTGCGCCATCACGGGATGGCCAGTCGAGGCCAGCCCTCTGGCGATCATGCGGATTTCCCGCGCGCGAAGGTGCGCGCGTTTCCAGGCCTTTCGAAGACGTTTTCCCATGTCCCTCAATTGAGTGCGAAGTTGTTTCTATTACAACACAGCTTTGGTAGGGCACGCTTTAGCTTGTCAACGCCCGCTTGCGGGCGTAGGTGTTCACGCCACCGGGTTGCGCAGCACGCCGATGCCTTCGATTTCGACTTCCACCACATCGCCGGGCGCGAGCCTGCGCGTTCGGCCCGGCGTTCCGGTGTAGACGGCATCGCCGGGCTCTAGTGTCACCCAGCCACTGATCCAGCTCACGAGCGACCGGCAATCGAAAATCAAATCGGCCGTCGTCTGTTTTTGCACCGTTTCGCCGTTCAGCCGCGTTTCGAGCTGTAGATTGCCGTAATCGAGGCCGGTGACCAGCGCCGGTCCCAGCGGCGCGAAGGTGTCCGAGCCCTTGGCGCGCCACCATTGCATGTCCTTGCCGGCTCCGTGCTGCCAGTTGCGCTCGCTCACGTCGTTGCCGCAGGTCACGCCGAAGATCCCCTCGCCCGCTTCCTCCGGCGTTGCGTCGCGAAGCCGGTGACCGATGATCGTCACCAGCTCGCCCTCGTAGTGAACGTCGGTCGCATCGCGCGGAATGCGGATCGGATCGCCCGGGTTCTGCAAAGCGCTCGGCGGTTTGAAAAAGATCTCCGGATGCGCGAATAGCGGGCGTCCTTCCATATGGCTCCTGTAGTTCCCGCCCACCGCGAGAATCTTGCCCGGCTGGCACGGGCACAGCAGTTTCACTTGCGAAAGCGGTCGGACAGCGCTGGTCTCGCTGTAGTGGAACGGATCGCCGCGGATTTCGCGGACTGCGTCAGCCTCCAGGATGCCGTAGGACACGGCTGAATCGGCTCGATAACGAACGAAGCGGATCATCGCTCGCTATTGGATGCGATCCGGGACGTTCGGATGCGCGCTCGTGGCGCGGCTTGCCCGTGCACCATCGGGGCTGTCAAGCCGGCTGAGTCGAGAGTCGTCTCGACTCTTCTTCCCGCGGCGCGTTTTTCAACGGGCGGCGCTCGCGTCGCGGCGCGCGGACGCGTCGAGTCCACCTCCGGCGCGGCTCCCCGTGGACGAGAATGCATTTTTCTCTTGACATTTTTCTTGAACAACCTTATATATGAATCACATTGCGATTTTTTTACGTCGCAAAATTTGATGTTAGGGAGAATCAATCGATGAAGAGCGCAACCAAGAAACCCGCGAAGAAAAAGGCTGCTCCGAAGAAAAAGAAGTAGTCCCGGGTTCGCCCTGAGCAAGGGCGATCAAAACAAGTTCCACTCCAAGGCCCCGTTTTTCGGGGCCTTTTTATTTGTTTCAGGCTTCTCCCTCCGGTTCCCCCGCTCCCTCTTTGCGCTGCACCAGCACGCGGAAAGTCTCGCCCATCCTCACCAGCAGCGTCTTCAGTTGCATGCGGCGGCGCATCGCCTCGGCCTGATCGTCCACCTGGAGTACGGACGCGAACTGATCGCGCTCGCCGGCATCGAGCAGCGTTTGCGCCAGGGTCCGCAAGCTGACGCGCCGCAACCCCAACTCCGCTCCGCGCTCCTCGAGCGCGGTGAAGTTGACGTGCGCGGTGATGTCGCGCTCGCCCGGATCGGTGAGCACGTCTTCGCGCGCCACGTGCGAGCGGTACCCCATCAACGTGCCCATGGGAAACCGCGCGGCTTCGGCGCGGGTGTATCCGTAATCCACCGTGATCGCGCAACCCGCATCGAGCGCCGCGGCGATACGGCGCACCCACTCGAGCGCCGCCAGACCGGCCTCGTACCAGTTGCCCTCCTCCGGCGGCGGGCAGTAGCGCGCCAGATAATCGGCGATCTCCTCGCTAGCGCGCTCGCCGGTCTCCCAAACGAACTTTCCGTTGGAAAATCCCACGCGCTGCTGGCGGAATTCTCGACCGCGGAAGATAACCACTTCCACCGGCAGGGCGTCGAAGAATTCGTTGGAAAACAGGACGCCGCTCCAATGTTCCGGCATTTTTCCCTCGTCGATCTCGACGGCGATGTAGCGCCAGGGCGCGAATGCACCGGCCATCTCGCCGCGCCCGGCTCCCAGTTCCACCACTGTCGAGTCCGCCGCCACCCCCGCGGCGCGGCAAAACTGGCGCGCCTCCGAGGCCATCAGCATTCCGAAGACCGGCTGCAATTGTTCGGCGGTGAAGAAATCGCCCTGCTTGCCGAACGGATCGCGCCGGCGCCGGTAATAGCCGTGTTGCGGGTGGTAGAGCGCGACCTCCATGAACCGGGGAAAGCTCACCTGGCCGGCGCGCTCAATCTCGGCGGCGAGAATCTCGCCGGCGGGGGTCACTTCCATCGGTCCTTGTTCTTGGGCGTTTCGAGGAACATCTCCACCAGGTAGTCGTGCATGCAATCGTAGAGATAACGCTGGAACGTCCAGGAGAACTGAGAATGGTCGATATCGCGTTGATGAATCGGCGCGTAGTACCGGTGCGTTCCGGCGGTCGGCTGCTTGAGATCGATCACCAGCTCGATGGCGCCGTCGCGCTCCCGCGCGGAGAAGCGCAGCAGCGCGTGGTCGTAGCGGGCGATCTCCGCCTGCACCTTTTCGAGCGCCGTCACGGACCTATGTTAGCGTGAAATCAAGCATGGCGCTGCCCGCCACCGTCCGCGTCAAACTGAGCACGGAAGCCGCCGGAGCGATCTCGATCACTCCCGTAGTGGTGCGGGAATTGCCCATCCGCGAGCTGGTGGGCCACATGCTGGCCATTGCCGGCAAGGACGAAGCGCGCCTCTGCGAAATCCTGCTGCGCGGCTCGCTGGTGAGCGGCGCCTCGCGCCTGCGCTGGGCGGGATGGGAGGCCGACCTCGAAAGCTTGCGCGAAGTTCTGACGGCGTTTCCCGATCCCGATCCGACGCTCGACTTCGCGCCCGCTCGCTGCACGCGGGCCGTGTTGACCGGCGGCAGGCAGCCGATTGAGATCTCCCGGGAAGCGGCGGCCAGCCGCGGCCTGTTCCGGCGCAGCGGTTTCTGGGACGATCTGATGGACATGGCGACCAGCTCCAGCCCGGTGTATGCCGGCTATTCGTACCGCGACGCGGCCGACCGCTACCGCTGCCTGCTGACTGCCGGCAGTTGCGCGCGCCTGCGTGCTGCCGCGCAGAGCCTGCACCACTCCACGCTGCGCGTGCGGATTCAAACGGAGGCATTCGGGGTGGTGGAAGTGTATACGGAACGCTTGAGGTAGGACGGACGATCGGTTTCTGTCGTCGGTCGCCCTCCGCCCGGGGGGCGCACCGCATGACAGACCGCAAAAGACGATCGTCTGTCCCACCTTGCCGGCGGCGTTATTCTTCGATGGCCCCGGTGTCTTCGGCGCGGTTCTCGAACTTGGTTTGCGCGTGGAGGAAAACCAGATTGACCGTCCCCACCGGACCGTTGCGCTGCTTGGCCACGATCAACTCGGCCAGGCCTCGCAGGTCTTCGCGGTCCTTATTGTAGACTTCCTCGCGAAAGATGAAGCCCACCAGGTCGGCGTCCTGCTCGATGGATCCGGATTCGCGCAGGTCGCTCAACTGCGGCCGGTGATCGCCCTGGCGGGTTTCCACGGCGCGGCTCAACTGCGACAGCACGAGCATGGGGACGTTGAGCTCCTTGGCCAGCAGTTTCATGCCGCGCGAGAGCGCGCTCACCTCTTGCACGCGGTTTTCGAAGCGGCCGCGGCCGGTCATCAGTTGCAGGTAATCCACGATCACCAGCCCGATGTGATGCCGCTCTACCTGCAGGCGCCGCAGCTTGGCGTGCATGTCCATCAGGTGGACGCCCGGCGTGTCGTCGACATAGAGCGGCGCTTCCACCAGCTCCGTGAGAGCGTGGTGCAGCTTGCGCCGCTCTTCCTGGTTGAGATAGCCCTGGCGGAACTTCTGGCTATCCACCCGCGCCGCCGCGCACAACAGGCGGGTCAGCAGCGACTCCTTGGACATTTCCAGCGAAAAGATCGCCACCGTCTGCTTCAGCTTGAGCGCCACGTGCTGCGCGATGTTGAGCGCCAGCGCGGTCTTTCCCATCGACGGCCGTCCGGCCAGGATGAGCAGTTCCCCGCCGTGCATCCCGCCCGACAGGTCGTCGAACTTGGCGAAGCCGGTGCTGATACCCTTGATGCGCTTGCTGGGGTCGAGGAAAGCGTTGATGCCGCCTTCGTAGCCGGTGACGATGTCGTTGGCGTTCTCCAGGCCGTTCTTGAGCCGCGTGTCGCCCAGCTTGAGCAGCGTTTCCTCGGCGCCGGCCAGAATTTCGTCCGGTTCATCCTCGCCCATCAGGCAGCGGCTCATCATGTTCTGCGAGGCGAAAATGATGCGCCGCAGAATCGACTTGTCCTTGACGATGCGGATGTAGCTGTCCAGGTTGGGAAGCTGCGGCAGCCCGTCGTCGAGCGAAACCAGGTAGCTCAGCCCGTCGCAGGCTTCGAGCTCGTTGAACTTCATCAGCTCATTGGCGACGGTGACGCGGTCGACCTTTTCGCCGCGTTCCTGCAGTTCGCCCATGCGGCGGAAGATGCGGCGGTGTTTCTCGAGGCTGAAATCGTCGGGCTCCAGAGTGCCGGCAGCCTGCACGTACATGGTTTCGTCGAGCAGAATCGAGCCGAGCACGAACCGCTCGGCGTCGAGATTGACGGGGAGGCCCTTTTCGATGGCACTGGGAACGATCATGGCAACCGACCTAGCTTACTCTCTTGTAGCGCGCCGTTGCAGGAAAAATAGGGTCCGCGTTTTGACGAAGATAGGCTCAGGATAAAACACGCTCCCCCGGACCAGCGCGCGCCACGCCGCAACTCCCGCGCAATCAGCGCATCCCATTTGGATTTCCGCAACGGCGCACCCACTTTCCACAGCCTTTCCACTTGGGGCGGAAATGTCTTCTTCTTTTGTACCGGATTCCGGAACAAGATGCCAGCGTTATGTTTTGGGGCCTAAGGTCGCGCCAGGCTGGCCGCCGCCCAAATCCGGCATAATCGCTGGAGGAGGATTCCCATGCCCACTTGGGCGATCTCGCAAAGCATGTGGCACGATATCTTCGTGGTCGGCGCTCCGGTGCTGGAGAAGATCATCCGCCCGATCATCGTCTACCTTTTTCTGGTGCTCCTGCTGCGGGCATTCGGCAAGCGCGAGCTGGCGCAATTGAATCCTTTCGATCTGGTGGTGCTGCTGTCGCTGTCGAACACGGTGCAGAACGCCATCATCGGCAACGACAATTCGCTCTCCGGCGGGCTGATCGGCGCCTTCACGCTGCTGGGCGTGAACTACATGGTGGTGCGCTTCCTGTTTCGCCACCGCCGGCTCGACCAGCTTTTCGAGGGCAAGCCCACCACGCTGGTGGACCACGGTGAGATCGTCGAAAAAGGGCTTGCCAAGGAACTGCTCACCCGCGCCGAGCTGGTGACGGTTCTGCACCGGCAGGGCTTCGACGGCGTCGACGACGTGGCGCGCTGCGTGCTCGAACCCGGAGGGACGTTCTATGTCCAGCGGAAGTCGCCGCCGGCCGACGAGGTGCAACACGCCGCCGTGATGGCCCGGCTGAATGAGCTGAGCATCAAGCTCGACCGATTGCTCGCCGGGTAACGCCAGCGCTTGAGGTAGGATAGACGATCGGTTTTTGTCGTCTGTCGCGGTCTTGGGGTTTGGCGGGGGTTGACAGGCCACGAAAAGCGATGGTCCGTCCTACCCGCGCCAGTGTAGAATCGAGGATGGAGGAATGGCCGAGCGGTTGAAGGCGGCGGTCTTGAAAACCGTTAGTGGGGTGACTCACTCGGGGGTTCGAATCCCTCTTCCTCCGCCATCCCAGTCCTGAGCGAACGCCCTTCGCGCCCGCGCCGATTCTATTCTCCTGCGCGCAAGCCTGATCCGGAAGCGGTCCACCGCCGGTCGCTTGCTACAATCAAGTCATTCCTCATGCCCACCCAGGCCCGTACCAGTGCCGCGCGGAAGTTCTTTTCGGCCCACGGCACGCTCGCGCAGTGGCATCCGAATTACGAATACCGGGCCGGGCAACTGGAAATGGCCGAAGCTGTGGAGGCGGCGCTGGCCGATAAGCGGCACCTGATCGTGGAAGCCGGCACGGGCACCGGCAAAACTCTGGCCTATCTGGTGCCGGCGCTGGCCTCGGGCAAGCGCATCGTGGTCTCGACCGGGACCAAGAATCTGCAGGAGCAGCTTTTCTTCAAGGACGTCCCGTTTCTGCAGCAGCACTTCGAGCGGCCGCTCAAAGTCTGCTACATGAAGGGCCGCAACAATTACGCCTGCCGGCAGAAGATCTACGACGGCGAGAAACAGGCCGTGTTCGCGGGCCTCGAGGAGGTTGCCGATTTCGAGATCATCCGCGAATGGGAGAAGACCACCGAATTCGGTGACCGCGCCGAGATCAAGACCCTCCCCGAGTCTTCCACCGCGTGGGCGAAAGTGGACGCCCGCGCCGAGCTTTGCTCCGGCCAGAAATGTCCGAACTTCACCCGCTGCTTCCTCACGCTGATGCACCAGCGCGCGGCCGAGAGCGACATCATCATCGTCAACCATCACCTGTTCTTCGCCGACCTGGCACTGCGCGACGATAGCCGCGAAGGCGGCGTGCTGCCCGAATATCACGCGGTGGTTTTCGACGAAGCCCACGAGATTGAAGACGTGGCCGGGCAATACTTCGGCGTTTCCGTCAGCAGCTACCGCTTCGAGGAGCTGCGCCGCGACATCGCCGTGGTCAGCCGCATGAAGAAATTCGGCACGCCCCAGCTCGACCGCGTGCTGGAGCGCCTGGGGCAGCTTGCCGAGCAGTTCTTCGGGCTGTTCCCGGAACAGGAACGGCGCGTGGCGTTTCAGGGCCGCGATGCCTTCCTCGCGGAGAACGATGAGGTTTATAGCAACCTGATGGCCGCGCTGGAGCTAGTGGGCTCGCATCTGAAGCTGCTGCAGAATCCGCCGGAAGAAATCATCCCGCTGGCGCGGCGCACCCAGGAACTCTTGCTGGGCCTGCGTTTCATCCTCGAGGAGGACGACGAGCGGCACGTCTTCTGGGTGGAGAGGCGCGGACGCGGGTGCTTCCTGCAAGCCACGCCGATCGAAGTTTCGAGCATCCTCTCCGAGCACCTGTTCGACCAGGTGGAAACCGTGGTGCTGACCTCCGCCACGCTGGCTGTCGCCGGCGCTTTCGATTACGTCCAGAGCCGCCTGGGCGCGAAGAATCCGCGCACGCTGGTGGTCGCCGGGCACTTCGATTATCACAAACAAGCGCTGCTGTATGTGGCGCAACATCTGCCCGAGCCGCGCAGCCCGGCCTTCACCAAGGCCGCCGCCGAAGAAGTGGTTCGCATCCTGGAACACAGCCGCGGCCGCGCTTTTGTGCTGTTCACCAGCTACCAGCAGATGCGCCTGGTGTATGACCGGGTGTCGCTCGAGATCGATTACCCGACGCTGCTGCAAGGCACCGGCCCGCGCACGGCTCTGCTCGAGGAGTTCCGCTCCACGCCGCACTCGGTGCTGTTCGCGACATCGTCATTCTGGCAGGGCGTGGACGTGCCCGGCGATCAACTGAGTTGCGTGATCATCGACAAGCTGCCCTTCGCGGTGCCCAACGATCCGGTAGTCAATGCGCGTATCGAGGCGATCCGCGCAGCCGGGGGCAACCCGTTTTACGATTACCAGATTCCGCAAGCCGCCATCGCACTGAAACAGGGGTTCGGCCGGTTGATCCGCAGCAAGTCCGACCGCGGCGTGCTTGTGCTTTTGGACAACCGCATCACCCAGAAGCGCTACGGCCAGGTCTTTTTCGACAGCCTGCCGGACTACAGGTTCACCACCAAGCTGGATGATGTGGAGGACTTCTTTTATGAGGGATAGGTGGCGCGCGCAGCTTGAAGCGGCGTGGCGCGCGCAGTCTTGCGTGCAGGGTCGAGATTCGTCTCGACCATTCTTAGTAAGAGCCGGAGAATGTCGGCTCGACAGCCGACACAGCAGGCTTGACAGCCCGCGCCACGGGGGAGTTTGGCATGTTTGAAGTGACTATTGAAGAGACGTTCGCTGCCGGCCACGCGCTGCGCAATTACAAAGGCAAGTGCGAGAACGTGCACGGGCACAATTACCGCTGCCAGGTATCGCTAGAGGGCGAGACGCTGGATGAGATCGGCTTGCTGGTGGATTTTGTGGAGCTGAAGAAAGCCGTTCACGCCGTGATCGACCGCATGGATCACCAGTGGCTCAACGATCTTCCGCCGTTCGACAAGCTGAACCCCTCGGCTGAGAACATGGCCCGGTTCATTTACGACGAAGTGGAAGCGGCTTTGCCGCCGCGCTCCGGGGTGGGGATTCAGTTCGTCCGGCTATGGGAGACCGATACTTGCAGCGCGACGTACCGAAGAGCGTGAATATGGGTTGGCAGGCGAAAACGCCTGCCCCACAGCCTTGAAGGCTTCGCGCGGGTAGTTAGCGGTAAGTCTTCGATCGGCAGTTGTGGCTTCTGTCGGAATTACCGCTCCCTATGGTCGCGGCTCCGTTAGCATGGTCGCGGCTCTGACAGAGATGGTTAGCCGTGGCGAATTACCAGCACGTCGCCGTCTTTGACCAGGTATTCTTTGCCCTCCAGACGCAGCAGGCCCTTTTCGCGCACACCGGCATAGCCGCCGTGGTCGACGAGCGCCTGCCAGTTCACCACCTCGGCGCGAATGAACTTCTTCTCGAAATCGGAGTGGATGGCGCCGGCCGCCTTGACCGCGTGGCTGTTCATGGGGATGGTCCAGGCGCGGCACTCGTCCTCTCCGGCGGTGAGGAAGCTCATCAGGCCGAGCAGCGAATAGGTGGCGGAGATCAGGCGCTCGAGACCGGATTCCTTGAGGCCGTAGCTGGCCAGGTAGTCGGCCTGCTCGGCGGGCGGTAACTCGGCGAGCTCGGCCTCGATCTTGCCGCAGACCGCGGTCACCGCGGTGCGGGCGCGCCCGGCCAACGGGCCCTCGCGGAATTCGCGCTCACGCTCGGCCATTCGGGCGGCGTCGCCTTCGCCGAGGTTCAGGACATAGAGCACCGGCTTGCGCGAAAGGAATTGAAAGCCGCGGATGCGCTTCTCATCCTCGGCATCGAGCTCGAGCTGGCGCAGCGGCTGGTTCTGTTCGAGCGTGGCCAGGCACCGCGTGAGCAGGTCGAATTCCCGATCGAGCTCGGGATTCTTGATCTTCTTGCGATCCTTGTCGAGACGCTCCAGGCGCTTCTCGATCACCACCAGGTCGCTGAGGATGAGCTCGGTATCGACGTCTTCCAGATCGCGCAGCGGGTTGACCGAGCATTTTTCGTGCGGGACGGTTTCATCTTCAAACAGGCGCAATACGTGAGCAAAAGCGTCGCCCACACGGAGGCTGGCCAAGTAGGCCGGATCGCGCAGGCTTTCCCGCGAGATCGAGGGCATATCCACGTATTCGACCGTGGCGTGAGTCACCTTGGGAGGCTCGAAGAGGCGGCCGAGCGCTTCCAGGCGCGCGTCGGGGACTTTCGCCACGCCGGTGCGCACGGCGGTGGATCCCATCCGCGTTTCGTGGTGGACGCCGGTGAGGATGGCGAACAAAGAGGTCTTGCCCGTCATGGGCAAGCCGATAATGGCAGTTTTCATAAAGGCGTGTCTCTACAGGGGGACTTCCACCTGGGTGAGAATTTGTTCGATGATTCGCTCGCCCGCATCGAGGCGCCGCTCCACCAGTGTATTGCGCGTGTTGATCACCACGCGATGGGCGAAGACAGGCACGGCCAGCCGCTTTACGTCGTCCGGAGTCGCGTAATCGCGGCCTTCCACCAAGGCGAGCGCCTGCGCGGCTCGAAAAAGCGCCTGCGCGCCGCGTGGACTGACGCCCAGTGCAAGCGAATCGTGATGCCGGGTCTGCTCGACGATGGCGAGGATGTAATCCACTACCGCGTCTTCCACCAGTACGCCTTGCGCCGCATCCTGCAACCGCAGGATGTCTTCCGCCACCAGGCCGCTCGGGCCGGATTCGGGCAGCGCGCCGCCGGAGTGGCGCACGATTTCGCGCTCGCTGGCCAAGTCCGGGTAGCCGATGCGCAGCCGCATGAAGAAGCGGTCCAGTTGCGATTCCGGCAGCGGGTAAGTGCCGTGATGCTCGACGGGATTCTGCGTGGCGATCACCATGAACGGGCGCGGCAGCGAGTGCGGATGCCCGTCGATGGTCACCTGGCTTTCGTTCATGGCTTCGAGCAGCGCGGATTGCGTCTTGGGAGTAGTGCGGTTGATTTCATCCGCCAGCAGAAAGTTGGTGAAGATGGGGCCCGGCTTAAACTCGAAAGCTTCCGACTGGAGGTTGTAGATGGTGACGCCGAGCACATCGCTCGGCAGCATATCGCTGGTGAATTGCAAGCGGTGAAATCGGCACGCGATGGCGCGAGCCAGCGCCTGCGCCAAAGTGGTCTTGCCGACGCCGGGAACGTCTTCGATCAGCAAATGGCCGCGCGCCAGCAGGCAGACGAGTGAGAAGCGGATGACTTCCGGCTTGCCGCGAATCGCCGACCCGAGCACGGCTTCGAGCGGTTCGAAGCTGGGGAGAGTGCGTGGCGGGACTCCAGCCGGAGAAGCGACCAACGATTCCCGCTCGGTCATTATAATGTCATGATACTAGACCGGCGCCGGCCGGCGCGGCCAACGCGAGAATGGGATGGGATGACTCCTGCTGAATTAGGCCCTAACAAACGTGCCGCCATTCTGGCCATCGCGGCCAGGCACGGCGTTCAGCGTGTGCGTGTGTTCGGCTCCTTCGCGCGGGGTGACGCACCCGAGGACACCGATCTCGATTTGCTGATCGAGGCCGGTCCGCGTACGCCGCCCTGGTTCCCCGGGGGGCTGCTGGTCGATCTGGAAGAAGAATTGGGCGGAAGAGTGGATGTCGCTGAAGAGGTACTCTTCATCCTCTCATCCGCGATCGCGCGCTTCATGAGGCGATTCCCTTGTGAAGGACGAATCGGGAAGATTTCGTCCCGGCTCATTTCCTAAGCCCGTCAGGGCGAAAGATAGTAGCCCAAGGCGCGAGCCTTGGGACTCGCGGGAACATATGGAAAGCCCCGGAACGGGGCGAAAGGTTTCTCGCCGGCCGAATTCTTACGCCCCGTTCCGGGGCTGCGTTGGGGCACGCCGGACCCACGACTCGCGCCGTGGGCTACTTTCTTTCGCCCTCCGGGCTTAGAGAATGCTGCCTCCTGCCTCCCCGCCCCTCCAGCACCTTCCACGCCCGCCTCGCCACGATCAGTTCTTCGTTGGTGGCCAGGGCCAACACGGTGACGGGCGAATCGGCGGTGGATACGGCGCGGTCGCCTGTGCCGGTTTCGTTTCGTTCCCGGTCAAGATGAATGCCTAGAAACTCCAGGCCCTCGCAACACGCGGCGCGCAAGCGGGCGGAGTTTTCGCCGATGCCGCCTGTTAACGCGACGGCTTCGATTCCTCCCATGGCGGCGGCATAGGCGCCGATGGCTTTCTTCACCTGGTAAACGAAGACGGCCAGGGCGAGCGCGGCGTTGCGGTTACCGGCCGCGGCGGCGGCTTCGAGGTCTCGCACGTCGCCGCCGGCGATGCCGGAAAGGCCTGCCAGACCGGCCGTCTGCGCCAATTGGCGGCGCACTTCCTCCACGCTCCAGCCGCGGCGTTCCATCATATAGAGCACGGCGAACACGTCCACATCGCCGGAACGGGTCGCATTTTCCAGACCCGATTGCGGCGAAAATCCCATGGTAGTGTCGACGGAATGCCCGTCCACGATGGCGCAAATAGAGGAGCTGCCGCCCAGGTGGCAACTCACCAGCTTCGTATTTCGGCCCAGCATCTCTCGCGCGCGCTCCGCGATGTACTGGTGCGAGGCACCGTGAAATCCGTACTTGATGGCGCCTTCCTCGCGCCAATCCGCCGGGACGCCGTAAAGACGGGCATGCTCCGGCATCGTCGAATGAAATTCCGGCTCGAAAGCGCACACAATGGGCAGGCCCGGCATGGCCTTCTCGAAGCCCTCGATGGCTGCCAGATAGATCGCGTTGTGCAGTGCCGCGGCAGCCAGGTAGCGCCGCATGGCGGCCAGCACGGCAGCATCCACCAGGAAGGTTCCACGATAATCCGGGCCGCCGTGCACGGCTTTGAGCGCGATGGCGTTGATCTCGACGCCAGCGGTCACGATGCGCGCCAGCGCGGCGCCGTAATCCGTCACGCGTTCCAGTTTGCCCTTGGCCAGCACGGCTTCGCCGGGCATTTCGAGAATCTGATATTTGAGCGACGTCGAGCCGAGATTCGGTATCAGCAGGTTCATTCAATCTCAGTTTAAGGCAGGCTAAAGCATGACCTGCCCGCCACGTCGTAAGATAATATTTCGCACGAAAGGAAGCATCCCCTTGACCGCTACTACCACGCTCGACGATCTGTGCATCAATACCATCCGCATTCTCTCCGCGGACGCGGTGCAAAATGCGAACGCAGGCCACCCCGGCATGCCGATGGGCGCAGCCGCCATGGCTTTCACGCTGTGGACGCAATTCCTCAAGCACAATCCCAAGGATCCGAGTTGGTTCGATCGCGACCGGTTCGTCCTTTCCGCCGGCCACGGCTCCATGCTGCTATACAGCCTGCTGTATCTCACCGGCTACGACCTGCCGCTCGAGGAGTTGAAGCGCTTCCGCAAGCTGGGCAGCAAGACGCCGGGCCATCCGGAGCGCGGCGTCACCCCCGGCGTCGAAGTCGCTACCGGTCCGCTGGGCCAGGGTTTCGGCAACGGCGTTGGCATGGCGATCGCCGAGGCGTGGCTGGCGGCGCGTTTCAATCGTCCCGGCCACGCGATTATCGACCACTACATCTACGCCATTTGCGGCGATGGCGACCTGATGGAAGGCATCACCCAGGAAGCGGCGTCGCTGGCCGGCCACCTGAAGCTGGGCAAGCTGATTTACCTATACGATAACAACCACATTTCGCTGGCCGGCGCGACGGGATTGATCTTCACCGAGGACGTGGCCAAACGTTTCGACGCGTATGGCTGGCATACCCGCCCGGTGGCGGATGGCAACGACACCGCCGAAATTGCCGCCGCGATTGCAGAAGCGCAGGCCGAGAGCCGGCCTTCGCTGATCCTGGTGCGGACTCACATCGGCTATGGCAGCCCGAAGAAGCAGGACAGCTTCACCTCGCACGGCGCGCCGCTGGGCGAAGACGAATTGCTGGCTACCAAGAAGGCGCTCGGCTGGCCAACCACGGACAAGTTTTTCATTCCGCCGGAGGCGCTCGAGTGTTTCCGCACGGCTGTTGACCGAGGCGCCGAAGCGCAGCGGGACTGGCAGAACCGCTTCGCGGCATATCGCAAGGCTTATCCCGCCGAGGCGGCGCAGCTCGAAATGATGATTGCCGGCAAACTGCCCGAGGACTGGGCGGCCGGTTTGCCGAAATGGCAGCCGGGCGATAAAGCCATCGCCACGCGAGTGGCGGGCGGGCTGGCTTTGAACGCCCTGGCGCAGCGCATCCCCAACCTGATGGGCGGCTCGGCCGATCTTAACCCGTCCACCGAAACCGCGCTCAAAGGGCTGGGCGACTTTCAGCCGCCCGAGGCCGAGGGCCCCGGCACACAGGGTGCGGTGGGCGGCGAATGGGGCTACATCGGGCGCAACCTGGCTTTCGGAGTGCGCGAGCACGCGATGGGCGCGGCGGTGAACGGCCTGGCGGCGCACGGCGGCGTGCTGCCCTTCAGCGCCACTTTCATGGTGTTTTCCGACTACATGAAGCCGTCCATCCGGCTGGGCGCGCTGAGCCAGTTGCGCGTCATCTACGTTTTCACGCACGACAGCATCGGCGTGGGAGAGGATGGTCCCACCCACGAGCCGGTGGAACAAATGGCCGGCCTGCGCGCCATACCGGGCCTCACACTATTGCGGCCCGCCGATCCCACCGAGACCGCCGAAGCCTGGGCTTTCGCAGCCGCGCACAACGGTCCGTCGCTAATTGTGCTGACCCGGCAAACCGTGCCGCACCTGGACCGCACCAACGCCAAAGATGCCGGAGTTGCGCGCGGTGGGTACATCCTGGCGGAGGCCGCCGGCGGCGCGCCGGACGTGATTCTGATCGGCACCGGATCGGAGGTAGCGCTCTGCATCGAAGCCCGCGAGAAACTGGCAAGCCAAGGCGTGAAGGCGCGCGTGGTGAGCCTGCCGAGCTGGGAGCTGTTCGAGAAGCAGGATGCGGCGTACCGCGAAAGCGTGCTGCCAAAGGCCATTCGCAAGCGGGTCACCGTCGAGGCCGGCGCCACGCTCGGCTGGAGCCGCTACGCAGGAGACGAAGGCGTCATCATCGGTCTGGATCGCTTCGGCGGGTCCGCTTCCGGCGCCGAGTTGCTCCAGCATTTCGGCTTTACGGCGGACCACGTGACCGCAGCCGCATTGGGGCTGCTCGGCCGCGGCGGGGAAGCCGCGTAGAGGCGTGTGGGGCGGTCCCCCCTGGACTGCCCCCCCACGGGTCGCGCCGGCTCTCTTGAGCTATTCCCTTTCGGGTGCGCACGCATCCTACAATGGAAACGTGAAACCTAACCGCGCGAAACCCGATCCCCGCTGGCTCCGTCTGTTCAGCATGTCCATAACCACAATGAGATTGGCGTGTGTCGCCCTGCTTGCGTTGGCGGCTGCGTCGGCGGCGGAGCGTCCCGCTCTCCCCGCCCGCCACGTTGCGGCGAGACCGATCTACCGTCCTCTGATCCCCGATCGCTACATTGTGGTCCTTGAGGACTCGCCGGTGGCGGCGCGTTTTCCGGCCCGGGCCGATGCCGAATCCCCGGCTGCCGCCGATTACCGCCGGCAAATCGACGCCAAGCAGGCGGCCGTGGCCGCCGAACTTGCCAGCCGTCACATCCAGGTGACCAGCCAGGTATCGCACCTGTTGAATGCGCTCTTCGTTTCAGCCCCTGGACACTCGATCGACGAACTGCGCGCGATCGCGGGGGTGAAATCGGTGACGCCGATGCGGCGCGCCAGGGCGCAACTGAACCGCGCGGTGCAGTTGATGGATGTGCAGACAGCGTGGAACGCGGTGGGCGGACAATCGAACGCGGGCAAGGGAATCAAGATCGCCGTCCTCGATTCGGGAATTGACCTCAACAACCCGGCATTCCAGGACTCGACACTTTCCATGCCCTCCGGCTTTCCACTGTGCAGCGGATTTCCCTACCCCCCTCTGCCATACCCCACGAGCGGCCCGTGCGGCGCCTACACCACGAGCAAGGTGATCGTGGCGCGCAGTTACATGCAGTTGCTGGGCGCGGGCAGCGGCGCGGCGAACTCGGACCCCGACGATCCATATCCGCACGACCGTTACGGCCACGGCGTCGCCACTGCCATGATTGCCGCGGGCAACACCATCACGGCTCCGGCCATTTCCACCACCGGATCCGCCATCACCATGGAAGGAATGGCGCCCAAGGCCTACATCGGCGTTTACAAGATTGCCGACGCATTCGGCTACACAAACGACGAGGTCGAAATTCAGGCTCTCGGAGACGCCGTGAAGGATGGCATGGACGTCATCTTGCTGCCGTACGGACAGTTGGCGCTGACTGGTTGCACGGTCTCCGATTGCACAGGCGATCCCACGGCGGCCGCATTCGAACTGGCGGCGACAACCGCCCGGCCCGCTGGCTCGCTCGCCAGCACGATCGGCATTCCGGTTATCGTGGCAGCGGCCGGCGACGATGGAGCGGTCGGGGTCCTGAACAGCTACAATTACCCGAGTTACAACACCATCAACTCGCCTTCCAACGCGCCCGATGTGATTTCGGTTGGCGCCACCACCAACTCGCACATCATGCAGCCCAGCGTGAGCGTTCCCGCGGCCGGCGCGCCTTCCAACCTCAAGAGCATCGTTGCGCTGGCGGGCGACTCCTTTTTCTACCCTTCCGTCGATGGCGCCAACACCGCTCCGCTGGTGGACGTATCGAAGATCGGCGACGCGACGGCCTGTACCACCCTTCGGACGGGATCGTTGAACAATTCCTTTGCCTTGATTGTCTATAGCTCGTGCAGTTTCGATACGGCGGCCGCCAACGCACAAAATGCGGGCGCGGTCGGTTTCATTTACATTTTGCCCGCCGGAACGGCGGTTGCCCCATTCGACACTACCTCCGCGCCTTCGGGCATCAATGAATACGGCCCATCGGTGGCGATCTCCAGCAGCGACGGCCAGAACCTGAAGAACTACATCGATGCGAATCCTAACCAGGAGGTCACGATTGACCTGGCCGGCCAGGAGCAGGATGTCACCACGCTCAGCCCGTACTGGGTCAACATCGGCGGCGACGCGCTTACCGCGAACATGGTGCCGGGCTATTCCTCGTTCGGCCCCACTCCCGATGGCCAGCTCAAACCCGATATCGTGGCCACTGGAGGCTGGGATACTTCCTTCGCCGGCCTTACCGGCGGCTTTTACGTACCCACACAGAGCTTCGATGCGTACGACTCACCGCTTTACAGTTCCAACGGATTCATGGGCGTGGATGGCACCAGCTTTTCCGCGGCGCTGACAGCCGGCGCGGCGGCGCTGGCGATACAGGCGCACCCGGGACTGCGGGGCACCGAGGTGCGATCGTTGCTCGTCAATTCCTCGGCCCAGACCGTGACCACGGACGATTCCGACATCCCGGTAGATGCGGAATGGATCGGCGCCGGCATGCTAGATGCGGGCGCTGCCACCAGCGCCAACGTGACCGCCGAGCCAGCCACCATCTCGTTCGGCATTTTGCAATCCGGTTCGGTTTCGATTCCGAAAACCGTCACCGTGACCAACATCTCCTCCAGTTCGGCGACGCTCACGCCTAAGGTTTCCTGTTGCACGGTAAACGGCAGCGCCGGGTCGCTGCCGGGGGCCGCAGTCACGGCGAGCCTCTCCAGCGGCACACTGGCCGCCGGCGCGACTTCAACTTTGACGGTCACTCTTTCCGGCGCGCCGGCCACTCCCGGCGAGTATTCCGGCAGCGTGACGTTTGGATCGGGATCGAGCCTGCACATTCCCTTCATGCTGCTGGTGGGCGCGGGGACGAATTGCAGCTCGTTGACGGATTATTGCAACGTCACACCGAACTTCTCACCGGAATACATTATTCTCGAAGGCCCTCCCGGCATTGATTTCGGGGCCGTTCCCTACTTGCAAGTCACCGACGCGTTCGGCGTGCCGGTGTCCGGCGCTCCGGTGACGTTCACCGTAACGCCGTCCGGCAGCCTGACCATGAATAGCGCGTCCGGCCATCCGGCTTGTTCGCCGGCTTCCAGCACCAGCAGCGTCACGTGCCCCACCGATCCGTTCGGCTGGGCGTGGATGGACGTAGTGGCGGGTTCGAGCGTGAGCGAGCCGGCCATCAGCTACAGCGCCGCCAGCTTTCCGTCGGATTACTTCAATGTGAATATTCAAGCCTCGCCGACCATCTCCGTTACCAGCGCAGGCGTGCCGGGCGTGGTGGATGCCGCGGCGGATCTGACAACCATTGCGCCGGGATCCTACGTGTCGATCTTCGGTGGCGGCTTTACCTCCGGTTTCACCGGCTCTTCGGACGAGTTCGGGCTCGTGTGTAATGGAATTTATTGCCCGTATCCCCTGAGCTTCGACAATGTGAGCGTTAGCTTCGACGTGCCCGGCGCCACTTACGCCGGCTTTCCGTACTTCATCTCCACGGGTCAGTATCCGCAGATCAACCTGGTGGTGCCATCGGAATTGCAGGGCCAAAGCTCAGCCAAAGTGAAGGTGTCTTACGACGCGGAGTACGGCTCCGAGCTTTACAGCAATGTGGTGACCGTGCCGCTGGCTACATATGTCCCGGCGTTCTTCATTTGCTCCGGCGCGGTTTGCGCGCGGGATACCGGCTACAACGTGATTTCGACCGGCAACCCGGCCAAGCGAGGACAGTACGTCTCTCTCTACGCGAACGGTCTGGGGCCGGTGTCGAATCCGCCCGGCGACGGCGTGGCGGCGTCTCCGTCGGGGCCTCTCTCGAATACTACAACGACCCCGGTGGTCACCATCGGCGGCGTCGTGGTTCCTGCCGGGAATGTGCAGTTCAGTGGCTTGGCGCCCTACTTCCCGGCGCTATATCAAATCAACGTGTTGGTGCCCCAGAGCGCGCAAACCGGCAGCGCCGTGCCCATCTCGCTCCAGATCGGCGGGGCAACTACGCCCGCGGCAACGATACCCGTGCAGTAGCGGACCGGCGGCAAGACCGCCGGCGTTACCATATGCGGGCGGTCACGCGCCATCGTTAACCGCCAAGCTCAGTATTTCGAGGCCTTTGCCGCAAGCGCCCGGCGCGCGTGCCGCTCGGTTGCGCTTATCATGCGGGCGTGGAGAGAAACAGCAAAACCGATCGCGCCACAGCCGTGGTGGCTGCCGCCGCTCACGAGTTCAACGATGAGTTGACAGTGATCCTGAACGCCGTCGCGGAAACGCTGGAGGCTCTGCCGAAGGCGCACCCCCTTTATCGCGGCCTGATCGAGGCCCAGTACGCGGCCCATCGTTGCGCGCAAAGGGCGGAGGGCATGCTCTGCTTCAGCGCGCGCCGCGGGCTTCGCCCCGCGCCGTCGTGTGCGGAAGCTCTGCTCTGGCCGTGAAGCCAGACCGACCTTTTCTTCGCGGCTCTGAAACGCAACGGAGCCGCGACCAAAGGGAGCGGTCGGCGAGAGCCACAACGCCCTATTCCTTCGCCAGCACCAGCCCAGAGGGTAGTTCTTCGCCGAAGATGCGGCCCAGCGCGCGGTCGTCTTCGGCTTCGCCATCGAGCACGGCCAACAAGCGCGCGCCGTGCGGCATCGGCTCCAGCTTGCCGCGAATAGTCTGGCGGGTAGCCGCCGGCAGGTCACGCACGGGATCGTCCGTCAGGCGGCCCAGCGACGCCAGCGCGTCGCCGGCGGCCGCGATGCTCATCATGGCTTCCGCCCAGCGCGTCACGGTGGCCGGCGGCACCACCAGGTTGATGGGGCCGTAGAAGAGTTGACGTGCGCCCAGCCGCGAAACGCACCACAACTCGCTCTCTTTGTAATCGCCCGACTTGATGCGCTTTACCAGAGCATCGCCCAACTCGGCCTTGGCGCCCAGCGGCAACAGCTCCAGGCTGGCGGCCGCGCGCCACATCTCGCGCAGCAGCGCCCCGTTGATGCGCTGCGGCTTCTTGTTGCCGCGCGGCAGCAGGTATCCCGACAGGCGCTGGTACACGTCGGCCTGCTGGTTGCGGTTGAGACCGCCGGCCACGCGGCCCCAGAAAATCCACCAATCGATTTCGCATTGCACCTGGTTCGCGTACGCGATGCCGCCCGAGTAGAGACGGCGCGCCTGTTCGATGCGGAAATCGTCGCCCGGGTAGCCGAAGCCGGGGCGCAGGCAGAAGCCGGCCAGGTTCAGCCAGCGAATCTCGAATGCCGGACTTTTCTTGCGGCCCGCGGCGGCGGCGAGAAACGCGTCGGCCATCGGGCGGATGGCCGAAAGCGGCCAGGAATTCCTGCCCAAACCCATCGCCTGTTCCAATCGCGCCGGCAATTCCTCAGGCGGAATGGGGGACTTGGAACTCGGCGTGAAGACCTCCTCGATCAGCTTCAGCGCGGATTGGAGCGCCTGCTCGCTGACTACCGCGGCGGCCTTACGTTCCACCGGCTGTTCGACGGCCTGCTTGCGGAGTTGGAATTCCAGGTTCCAGCGATTGTCGCTGACCTTCGATTCGCACCAGGTTTCGAGCGTGCCGATTTCGGTGAGCCGCGCGCCGAGCCGGACCGGGATCAATCGCTCCTCAGCCTTCTTGCCGAAGCGGATCACGGCGTGGAGCGGCGAATGGGCGTGCAATTCGGCGTCATCCGCGGCGAATTCGACCACGTCGCCCAGCTTGTCGGCGCTGCGCGTGAGCGAGCTGTACAAACGGAACGAGACTGGCCGATTGGCGACAAGCTGCAAGGCGTCGCTGTCGATCTCGATCGCCGTGCCTTCCTCGGCGCCCCTCGGCACAAGGGTGACGGCGGAGAATCTGCCGTCGCGCGCCTCACCCAGCGCAATGTAATAGGTGCGCGGCAAGCCGCCTCGCACCAGAACGCCGCTGCCGGTGGATCGCACGTAGGAGTAATACGCCGCGCCGCGCGCTACCGCCAGATCCAGCTCGCTGTTCTCCAATATCTCCGGACGCCGGCCGTACCAACGCTCCACCACGTCCGCCACTCGGTCGCGCAAAATCGCCGGAATGAAAAAACCGCCGTTGAACAGAATGGCGTCCGGGGGTGCCCCCAGCGGCTCCAGGAACGCGTTCAGGTGGCGGGTGATGGCGGCATCGGAAACATACGGCAGGCCGAGCTCGCGGAACAGGCTGCGGGCCTCCTCTTTGGGCGCCTCGCCGCGTTCGGTGAACGGCAGAAAACCGTCCAGCGCGAGTTCCAGCGCCTCCTCGCGCCGGATCTCGCTGCGCAGCGTTCTGCCGATCAGCGACGAGCCGGAGCCAAGCACGGTGATTTCGACCGACTGCAGATCCGGGTCGTTCAGCAGTTTCTCTTTCGCCGCGGAGCACTGGCGGCGCAGGCCGCTGCGCTGGCGGATGGAAAGCTTCGCGCCCAGCTTGGTCTCCACCAGCCAGGCCAGCGTGAGATCGAGGTTGTCGCCTCCCAGCAGCAGGTGCTTGCCTACCGCGGTACGGGTGAAGTTGATGAGATCGCCATCGCGCGAAACGCGAATCAGGCTGAAATCGCTGGTGCCGCCGCCGACGTCGCAAACCAGCACCGTCTGCCCGTCGAAGAGCTTCTTGCGCGATTGCGCCAGGTTATTCGCGATCCAGGAGTAGAACGCGGCGGCCGGCTCTTCGAGCAGCGTCAGGCGCTCGATTCCGGCGTCACGCGCGGCCATCACGGTCAGCTCGCGCGCCTCTTCGTCGAATGAGGCGGGGACGGTGAGGACGATATCCTGCGCGGCCAGCGGCGCACCCTGCGCGCGGTCCCATTCCTCGCGGAATTTGGCCAGGATGCGCGCCGAAACCTCGACTGGGGAAAGCACGCGGCCGATTTCCTGCGAATCCCAGGGCAGAATCTTCGCCGTGCGGTCGACGTCCGGATTGGAGAGCCACGATTTCGCCGAGTGCACCAGCCGCGTGGGCACCAGCGCGCCTTGTTCGCGCGCGTAGACACCCACCGGCTGGCCCTCTTCGAGAAAGAGGAACGAGGGCAGCGTGCGGCGCGCTTCGACGCGTCCGGCGGCGATCAATTGCGGCGTTTCGAATACGTGGACCGGCGGAAAATCGCGATCTTCCGCCTCGCGCTCGTCAATCCAGGCCAGCGCCGAGTTGGTGGTGCCGAGATCTATGCCGACTTTCATGGATTCTTAGTGAGGCAGGCGCTTTCGCCTGCCAATTTCTCACATTCACGCGCTGCAAGGTTGGCAGGCGAAAGCGCCTGCCCAACTGCTCTCTTATTCGATCTCGATTTCAGCGGGGGCGATCACGGCGGCGTCTTTGCCAGCCAACGCCGGCAGATCGATCTTCACCGCTTTCCAGCCCTTGTGCCGCAGCGTGCCGCCGGAGGGCGGCTTGGCGGGTACGTTGCCGATGAACTTGACGACGCTCGAATCGGTGGAAGGAGCTTTGGCGAAGGTGCCCTCCACGCCATCGATCACGGGTTCCAGCGTGACGGCGCGCCGCAGCGAGTCGCGGCACTGGTCGTGCAGTTCGCGCACGGCGGCGCCAACCTGATCGTCGGAATACGCAGCGATGTCTTCCATCAGAAAATCCACCAGGCGCGCATCACGTTGCAGAATGGCGAGAAGCTGCAAGGCGCCATCCGAGGCGCGGACGGCCGGCGGCGCAGCGGCTGTGGCAGCCTTCGCCGTGACGGAGGATTTGGACGCGGCGCCAACATGCCGTGTCAAACGCAACCCGTTCAGCACGCCGTCGGAGAGCGTTCCCGAGAACAAGATGTTGAAGAACGAACGAAAGGCAAGAACAATGCGGCTCACTGTGGCTCCAGAGTTTTAGGATAGCTGAGAATCGGGAGCCAAGCCTCGCCGTGGGACAGAGTGCAATTCTATGGAGCTACGTTTACCCACTCCGGCGTGCCGATCGCGGCTCCCACCTGAAGGCTCACGGACAACAAGCCGGGTGCGGCATTTGCGGGAGACAAGTGCTGCGGAATTCGGAAATTGACCTGCAACAACCCGAACACCTCACCCGGCGAATCTCCCGCGTAGACCACCTCCAGCGAATCCGAGTCGTCGGCAAGCACGGAAACCGGCAGCGCGGGAGAGCTCAGGGTGCTTCCGGAGACGGGGACGATCATGCCATCGACAGGGAACGCTTCGCCGTTTGGCGCCCCGGCGCCGGTGCCCCAAATCGAGACCAACTGGCCAGCGCGGGCCGGGTTCGAGGGTGAATTGAGTGTTCCGTCCTGATTGATGGCCAAGGCGTAGCCCGACACACCGTGGAAGATTTCCGGCTCGGAAGGCCGTATGTACAGATCGGCCAAGGGGAGAGAGCCGGTTGGCGTAACCAGGGTGACGGACACCGAATCCTGACCGAAAACCTCCGAGGGCACGACGGCGTTGATCTGGTTCGCGCTCATGTACAGCAGCGGTGCAGCCACGCCGCCAAACAGCAACTGGTAACCGCCGAGGTTGCTCTGCACAGCCTGGCTCACAACCTGAGCGTTGAGTGGTGTCGCTGGCCCCAAACCCGTGCCATAAAACGACACCAGCTCAGCCGGCGAAATCAAACCGGATGCCGTGCTGCCCGCGGAGTTCGCAATGCCAGTCAATGAAGGGCCGCCTGAGGAGTCCGGCAGCATCAGAAACCCCGCGCCGCCGAGAACCACCGGCTCACCGGTGGAAGTCAGCGCCAGCGACTGCCCGAACATGGCGGCGCCTGCCTCGTACAAGGCCTCGACCGACGACCCGTCTGGCGCCAACGCCGCCACATAAGAGTAACCGTCCCCGTACAAGTTCGGCGTAACCGGGAGCGTCGATGGGTCCGCGGTGCCGGTGATCCAGATCGCGCCTGATGTGTCGACGGCGACCGAGTTGACTGAGTTGCCTACGGGCTCGGGCACGGAGGCTTCGTAGCAGCCGAAACCGGTCAAGAACTGGACCGCTCCGTTGGAGCCGGAGAGCTTGCCGACGAAGCCGCCAACGGTTTCACTGACCATCTCGTTATGGGCGCTAAAGCACGGCTGCACCGTACCCGCCGTTTCGATGGCGCCATTTACGGCAACACCCGCCACGACAACGTTCCCGCCTCCATCGAGGGCCAGCGCGCTGATTTCTTGGTAGCCGTTGGGATTGATGGCGGTGCTCCACACCACCGAGCCGCCTCCCGGTGCGAACTTGAGGGTAGTGGTGCCGGTCGCCGGCGGCTGTACCGCCAGCTCGACGTCTGCGGACGCGATGATCGCACCGGATATGTCCACCGCCAGCGCGGTGAATCCCGTCGATCCCCAGGCCCCGATGCACTCGCTGCCCATGCAGCTTACCGCGCTCGACCCGTAGTACGTTGCGAAGACGATCTTATTCAGCCCCGGCGACACTTCCGCGACGAATCCGAGCGTCGCTGAGCCGAAGCTATCGTACATGGGAGGTGTGGTCTGGTAGGCGCCCACGGTAACGGGAAAGTCCAGCGCGGCAGTGGTACCGGCCAGGTAGATGTTGCCCGCCGGATCCACGTCCAGCGCGCCGGCGCCAGTGCCGCAGTACCGGCAAGACGCCGCGTAATTGCTACCGCCGATGAGAGTGGACGCGATGATGCCGGTCAGCCCGGAATCCAGCTTCACGACGAATGCCGCCGCGTTTTGAATGACGGGCACGAGCGAAGCCGTCACCGGAAAGTCCCTCGAGTTCGTGGTGCCCGCGATCAACACTTCACCGTGCGCGTCCACTTTAATCGCGGCCGACGTATCCGTAGCCGTGCCGCCAAACTGAAAAGTCGCCACCACAGCGCCCTGCGCGTTGGTTTTCGTCACGCGAATCCAGGCGCGTCCGGATGAATCCGTCACGCTTGCCACCTGGTAAGCGTTGCCCTGTCCATCCAGGGCGAGTAGCGGCGGCGAGTTCCCGGCGTAATTGTCGATCTGGTCGGGCGCAATGGGAAACGAATAACCTCCGGGATTGAGGTTCAATGAGTGGGCGGTAAACGAAAGGGCTGGGCTTGCCGCGATGGCGCCCATTGGAAAGATGGCGAACGCAAGCGACACGACAACGCACGTGGCTGCTTTGATTGCTGAAGTCATTCTAAGATCCTCGGCTCAGGAGCGAAGCTCCGGCGTGACGTGAGAATTATGGACGCTCATATACAAAGACCCGCGTGGACGCGTTTCCACTACAGTGGCAGAAAAGAAACCGATAGGATAGGCCATCGCCTTTGGCGGCCTGTCGGGATGGGCTGCTGGCCAAATTCCATGAAAAACTCCGGTAACGCCGGCGATCTTGTCGCCGGTGACTGGCCGGGAATCGCGGGCAAATCAGCGGCGACAAGATCGCCGGCGTTACCCCAAGTCAGGGGCGCGAATGCACCAGCGTGGCCTGGCGCAGGCGATCGAGCTGGCGGCGGGCGATCTCGGCCCACTGGCCCGCGTGATCCAGCTTCAAGTAATTCCGCCAGTGGTGCACGGCTTTCAGGTTGTCGCCCTGACGCTCGCACAGCAAGGCCAGATTGAAATGCGCGTCGGCGTACTGCGGATTCAGCTCGAGCGCCATCCGGTAATGCTCCTGGGCATCGTCGAGGCGTCCCAGCTCGTCGTAGAGATTGCCCATGTTGAATTGCGCCAGCGGGTAACTGGGGTCGGCATCGACGGCTTCGCGGTAGTAGGTTTCGGCGTCGGCGAATTTGCGCTGGCGATAATAGATGGTGCCCAGGTTGACCAGCGCGCCGGCCGCCTCCGGATTCAGTTCCAGCGCTTTCTGGTAAGCCTCGATGGCTTCCTCGACCGGGGCGCCGGTCTCTTCCAGGTCAAGCCCGCGCTGGAACCAGCTTTCCGCTTCGCGCATCCGGCTGGGGCCGGCCTTGCGGCCGGGAAAAGGCGCCAGGCCGCCCAGCGCCGAGGTCTCGAAGTCGAGGAGAATCTGTCCGCTGATGGCCTCCATCTTTTGCCCGGCGATGTGTACCGCGATCTTGCGGCCGTCGGAGACGATGCGCAGTTCCGAGAGCGGCTGCTCGACGGCCAGTTTGCGGCGCAGCGATTCGAGAGCGCGGCCGATTTGCTTGGGCTGGATCCGGCTTTCGCGCAGCTTGACGATAGTCTGGATGGCGATCAGATCGGAAAAAGAATATTTGTCGGAGGGCGGAATCAGTTCCTGGCGCTCCCAGCTTCGCAACTGGCGCTCGGAAAGACCGAACTGGCGCAACACGTCGGCCCTCGAATACTCCTCTTTCGGCGCCTTCGGCAGCACGCGACTATTCTAACGCGGTTCCGTGGGGCGGGTCCCCGACCTGCCAAAGCCTGGCATCGGGGCCACTCGGTGCGGGATGTAGGATAGACGATCGGTTTTCGTCGGCTGTCGGGTTTTCATGCTCCGGCCGAAAAACGACAGACCACGAAAGGCGATGGTCCGTCCTACTCGTGGGGCTCTTGTATGCTGGAAGTTCGGTGTGAGCGACCCCATCCACATCATCGGTGCCGGCCTGGCGGGTTGCGAGGCGGCCTGGCAGATAGCGCGCCGGGGCCTGCGTTCGGTTCTGCACGAGATGCGGCCGGTGCGGCCCACGCCAGCGCACCAGACGGACCGGATGGCGGAGCTGGTATGCAGCAACTCGCTCAAGTCGGAGACCGAGTCTACCGCGCCGTGGCTGCTCAAGCAAGAGCTGCGGCGGCTCGGCTCGCTGCTGCTCGATGTGGCGGCCCGCGCGCGCGTGCCAGGCGGGCAGGCGCTCACCGTCGACCGCGAAGCGTTCGCGAGCGAGGTGACAGCGGCCATCGCCGCGGAGCCGCTGATCGAGGTGCGGCGCGAGGAAGTCACCGCGATTCCGGTCGAGCCAATCGTCATCGTCGCCACCGGCCCGCTCACCAGCGACGCGCTGGCAAAAGACATCGCGCGCCTGACCGGCTCCGAACGGCTGTTCTTTTACGATGCCATCAGCCCGATTGTCGATGCCGATTCGGTGGACACGAGCGTGGCCTTCTGGGCTTCGCGCTATGGTAAATCGGTGGATTCGACCGGCGACTATCTGAATTGCCCGTTGGACCGAGAGCAATACGAGCGGTTCGTCGACGCGCTGCTCGATGCCCGACCGGTTACCGCGCACATTGCGGAGGACCGCACGCCGTTTTTCGAGGCGTGCCTGCCGATCGAAGAGCTGGCGCGGCGCGGGCGGGATACGCTGCGCTTCGGGCCCATGAAGCCGGTGGGGCTGAGCGATCCGCGCACCGGCCGAAGGCCGTACGCCGCGGTGCAGTTGCGGCAGGAGAACCTGCGCGCGCGGAGCTTCAACCTGGTGGGCTTTCAGAATCACATGAAGTTCGGCGACCAGGCGCGCGTGCTGCGGATGATTCCGGGCCTCGAAACGGCCGAGTTTCTGCGCTTCGGGCAGATCCACCGCAACACGTATATCGACGCGCCGGCGCTCCTGTCCGCGACGCTCCAGTTGCGCGCGGCTCCGCGCGTTTTTTTCGCCGGGCAGATATCCGGCGTGGAAGGTTACGTGGAAGCTATCGCGACCGGCCTGATGGCTGGTGTGCACGCGGCGGCGCTGGCCGCCGGCAATGTGCCACGCGCGCTCCCGCGCGAAACTGCGCTGGGTTCCCTGTGCCATTACATCGCGGGCGCCGATCCCGCCAAATATCAGCCGGCCAACATCACGTTCGATCTGTTGCCGGCGCTCGATGAGGCCACGCGCGAGCGGCTCCGCCACGACAAGCAGGCGCGGCACGCCGAAGTGTGCCGCCGCGCGCTCGACGCGCTGGAAGAGTACCGTCACGCATATGTGTGAGAAACGGCGGGTGCTCCGCCATGTATAAGAACCAATCCATTACAGTCATCATTCCCTGCCTCAACGAGGAGCAGGGCATCGAGCAGATTCTGCGCGCCATGCCGGCATTCGTCGACGAAGTCATCGTGGTGGACAATGCGTCCACCGATGGCACCTCGGAAGTCGCTGCGCGGTTGGGCGCCAAAGTCATTCGCGAGGACGTGCGCGGTTACGGACGCAGCTACAAGCGCGGATTCCGCGAGGCCATCGGCGACCTGATCGTGACCCTGGATGGCGATCACAGCTACCCGGTGGATGCGCTCTCTTACCTGATCGAAGCGTTCCTTCACTTCGATGTCGATTTCCTGAATGCTTCGCGCTTCCCGGTGCGCGATGCGCGCTCGATGAGCTTCATCAACCTGCTGGGGAACCTGGTGCTGTCGCTGGCGATGTCGATCCTCTTCTTTCGCTGGGTGCGCGATTCGCAGTCCGGCATGTGGGTGTTCCGCCGGGCGATCCTGGAACGTATGAAGCTCGAATCCGACGGCATGTCCTTCTCCGAGGAAATCAAGATCGAGGCGCTGCGCGATTCGCATATACGGTTCGGCGAAATCTCCATCATGTATACCTCGCGCCTGGGCGAAACCAAACTTCACCTCTGGCGCGACGGCTTCGCGAACCTGGCATTCCTGGTCAAGAAGCGGTTCTCGAGATGAGCGTCGCGGTCGTGATACCGGTGTGGAATGGCCGTGAGATGTTGGGCCGCCTGCTGGATAGCCTGGGGGCGCAGACCACACCGGTGGCCGAAGTGCTGGTGGTGGATAACGGATCAAGCGATGGCGCGCCGGAATTGGCCGCGCGCCGCGGCGCCCGCGTGATTCCCGTGGGGCGCAACGCCGGATTCGCGGCGGCGGTGAATCGCGGCATACAGTCGGCTCATGCGGACTGGATCGCCGTACTGAACAGCGATGTCGAGCTGGCTCCTGACTACCTGGCGCGGTTGATCGATTGCGGCGGCTGGTTCGCCACCGGCAAGATTCTCTCCGCAAGCGATCCAACGCGCATCGATGGCACGTTCGATCTGGTTAGCCGCGCCGCCACGGCCTGGCGCGTGGGCCACGGACGACTCGATGCGCCGGAATTCTCACGTCCGCAACCGATTTGGACGGCCCCTTGGACGGCGGCGGTGTTCCGCGCCACGCTGTTCGAGCGCGTGGGCCTGCTCGACGATCTCTTCGAATCGTACCTGGAGGACGTGGATTTCGGACTGCGCTGTGCCGAGTATTCGCTGGCGGGCGAATACGTCCCCACCGCTATCGCCTGGCACCAGGGAAGCGCCACGCTTGGCCGATGGCATCCCGAGACGGTGCGGCGGATCAGCCGCAATCAGGTGTTTCTGCTGGCCCGGCACTATCCACGGCACCTGTTATGGAAGTGGGCCTGGCCGATTCTGGTTGGCCAACTGCTTTGGGGCGGGGTCGCGCTGCGCCATGGCGCGGCGCTCGAATGGCTCAAAGGCAAATGGCAGGGCCTGCGGGGATTTTCCGGCGTCCGCCGCGGTGCGGCGCCCGCAGGGCTGGATGTTCTGGAACCGCTGCTCAAGAGCCAAGAGCATTTTTTGCGCGCCGCGCAGTCCTGCAATGGGCACGATTTGTATTGGCGGATGTACTTTCTGCTCACATGGGGTGGGGCAAAGTGACACATGTCTGCAATCGGAATTGTTATCGTTACTTACAATTCGCAATCTGAAATCGGCCCGTGTCTGGATGCCGCCTTGGCCACTGGCGCCGACGTTGTAGTCGTCGATAACGGCTCGCGCGACAGGACACTGGCCGAGGTTGCGCAACGCAAAGTTTCCGTACTGGCGAATGAGAACAACCGCGGATTCGCCGCCGCTGTAAATCAAGGGTTTAGCGCGCTTAGCTCGCCATATGTTCTACTCTTGAATCCGGACGCTGTGATCCTCGGTGGACTGGACGCCATGCGGCAGGCTTGCGATCTGAAGGGCGCGGCTGGCGCCGGTGGTTGTCTGGTCGACGCGCGGAACTCGCCGCAGCGCGGCTTCATGGTGCGAGCCTTCCCCACTCCGGCCGCGCTGATTATGGAAGTTCTCGTGCTAAATCGGATTTGGCCGAATAATCCGGTCAATCGCCGCTACCGGGCTATGGAGATGGATTATTCTCTGCGGACGGCGGTGGAACAGCCGGCCGGCGCGTTTCTGATGGTGCGCCGGGAAGTGTGGCGGGAACTGGGCGGTTTCGACGAAGGCTACTATCCGCTGTGGTTCGAGGATGTCGATTTTTGCCAGCGGGTGGCTGCGCGCAACTATGTTCTTTTCTATACACCAGAGGCGGTTGCGCGGCACACGGGAGGGCACTCGATCGCGAGTATCGGCGTGCAAGACCGGTGCTTTTATTGGTATCGTAGTTTAATCAGGTATTCAGCTAGGCACTATCAGCCGCTCGCATTCCGGTTGGTGTGCCTGTCAGTGGTAGCAGGCTCGATTCTGCGGGGCGTTGTGGGAGTTTTGATCGAGAAGAGTTGGACGCCCCTGGAAGCTTACGGAAAGGTTGTTCGGCTTGCCGGCCGCTGCCTGTTGTTTGGTTGGGAGGATGCGGCCGCGATGTCCGGCTCCAGGTTTTAGGCCCAGGTTCAAGTTGGTAGTACCGCTTTTTCGAGTGCTAACGCATGGGGCATAACGACTTCGTATCAGTCACGATCGTGACTTACAACAGCGGCCGCTTCATCAAGCGCTGCCTTGAGTCCGTGCTGTCGCAGCAGTACAGCCTCAAGGAAGTCATCGTCATCGACAACGCTTCCACCGATGGCACCATCGACATCCTGGAACAGTTCGAGGACCGCTGCCAGATCCATTACAACGAAGAGAATGCCGGCTTCGCCGCGGCGCAGAACCAGGCCATCCGGATGGCTGGTGGCGATTGGATATTGACCCTCAACCCGGACGTGCTGCTGCTGCCGAACTTCATTCAGGCCCTGCTCGATGCCGGGCAGTTCGATTCCAAGATCGGCGCCGTGTGCGGCAAGCTGCTCACCATGTCGGCGCACTTCGAGATTCCCGAGCGCCCGGTGGTGGATTCGACCGGCATCTACTTCAACCCCATGCTGCGCCATCTGGACCGCGGCAGCCAGGAAATCGATAACGGGCACTACCTGCACTACGAGTACGTCTTCGGCGCCACCGCCGCTGCGGCTCTGTACCGCCGCGCCATGATCGAAGACATTTCGCTCGACGGCGAGTTCTTCGATTGCGATTTTTTCGTCTACCGCGAAGACGCCGACGTGGCATGGCGCGCCCAGTTGATGGGTTGGAAGTGCCTGTACGTGCCCTACGCGCGAGGCTATCATGTGCGCAAGGTGCTGCCCGGCAACCGCAGCGCGCTGCCGGCCGATATCAACATGCACTCGGTGAAGAACCGCTTCCTGATGCGCCTGAAGAATATCTCCGGCGATCTGTATTGGCGCAACTGGTTCTCCATCACCAGCCGCGACATTCTGGTCGTCATGTGCTGCCTGCTCTGGGAGCACACCTCGCTCAAGGCGTTTTGGTTCCTGCTGCGCAACTGGGGCCGCTTCCGCGCCAAGCGCGAGTTGATTCAACGCGCGCGCCGCGTGGACGACGAATACATGGCAAGCTGGTTCCACTATGTGCCGGTAAGCAAGCGCGCACCGAAGAAGCTGGCCCGCACGCTGATGCGCTCCGAGACGGCCAAGACGTAGCGGGCGCGGTCGTGGATAAGTTCAACCGCCGGTAACTGCTCCCCCGTGCACCGTGAAATCCGGGGGCGCGCGGGTTGACAGACGAAAGCGTCTGTCCCACTTTGCTGCCGGAGGATCTTTGCAGGCAAGTGGGGCAGGCGCTTTCGCCTGCCAACCGGCTTTCTCACGCAATGCGGATAGCGATTCTTGGCACGCGCGGCATTCCAGCCAGCTATGGCGGCTTCGAGACTTTCGCCGAAGAGCTTTCGACGCGACTGGCCGCGCGCGGGCATCAGGTGACGGTCTATTGCCGCGAGCGCCCGCTGCGGCCGCTCTACCGCGGCGTGCACCTGCTCTACCTTCCCACCATTCGCCATAAGTACTTCGATACGCTGGCGCACACCCTGCTCTCCACGCTTCACCTGCTGGCGCACCGCGTGGATGTGGCGCTCTATTGCAACGGCGCCAACGCCATCTTCGCCTGGCTGCCGCGCGTCTGCGGAATGCCCGTAGCCTTGAACGTCGACGGTATCGAGCGCTTGCGCAAGAAATGGAATAAGCTGGCCAAAGCCTGGTACCTTGTCTCCGAGTGGCTGGCCACCTTCTGTCCCACCGAGGTCATCACCGACGCGCGCACGATTCAGGATTACTACCGGGCGCGCTACGGGAAAGCGAGCACGTTCATCCCGTATGGCGCCGAGTTAGGCAAGGTGGCCGGCGCGGCCACGCTTTCGCGCATGGGACTGGAGCCCGGGCGGTACTTTCTTTATGTGAGCCGGATGGAGCCGGAGAACCATCCGCTCGCAGTGCGGCAGGCATTCGAGCGGGTCGAGACGCCGTTCAAGCTGGCGCTGGTCGGCGATGCGCCTTACGCGCAGGGCTACATCGCGCAAGTGCGCGATACGCGCGATCCACGCATCGTAATACCCGGCGCCATCTACGGAGACGGATACCGCGAGCTGGAGTCGCACTGTTTCGCATACATCCACGCCACTGAAGTCGGCGGCACGCATCCCGCGCTGATCGAAGCGATGGGCCGCGGCGCGCTGGTGCTGTACCGCAACACGCCGGAGAACGCCGAAGTGGCCGGCGATGCCGGCATCCCGTTCGAACCCGATGAACTCGATTCCAAGCTGAAACTGTTACTCACGTTGAGCGAATCGGAATGTGCCCAATACCGCGCCCGCGCGATGGACCGCGTCAGGCAGCGCTACTCCTGGGACGCGGTCACGGATGCGTATGAGAGACTGTTTGCAGGATTGGGCGAACGGCACGGGGTGTAGGAGCGGCCCGATTTCGAAACCCCGCCGCCCGTGTTCCTTCAGATCGTGGGCTGATGCCGCCTGGCGATCGCACGATCTACCCGTCGAAGAAGATGGCTGGCAAACAACAGGAGTTCCACCGCTTCTACGGCCTCGTGGGTAACACCGCTGCGGTGGCTATGCGGGTTCTTAAACAGGCCGATTGCTCCTGCGAAGAGGTGCATCTCGGACTCCTGTTCGGAGCGCGGCAGGGGCGCTTCTGTTAACGGGCCCTTTCCAGGCGCGAAGGCGTCGCGGATCATTGATACGCCGATGGCCTCAGCCGCGTATCCCCCGCTCTCCGAATAGCGACCTCGACCTCGCGGAACGCCTGAAACGCCGCAACATCGTATTCCCCCCGGATGAACGCCGCCTGCACACGCGAGGCGATCACCGGATGCAGCAACTTCGCGGGCAGAATAGCCGAGTCCCTGTACGCCCTCACATCCGCGGCCTTGCTCAAAGATCTCCCGCGACGCGTAATGAAGTGCCAATCATCCGGTTGTTCGGGATCGTGAGCGATGAGGCCCTCCCGGACCAACCAAGTCAGCGCCTCGGCGAGAGCCTCCATGATGCGCCGAGGATATTGTTGTGGATAGCCCTCGATGGAATGGTGCACGGCTATGGACGTCGGCGAGACCAAATTCCTCGGATTTCTCTCATTGTTCAAGAATTCGAGCACTACGCCGGCAAGCTCCTCTGGCTCAAGCGCCAGCACCAGCTCCGGATCTGGAAATAGCGAATGAAGCCACATAATGTTTGCCCGGACTGAAGCCCTTCTTTGAAAACACAGGATAACTCGGATGTGGCAGCCACAGAGCCGCCCCCATCATCGGGCGTCCGGGAGCACAGGCTCGTGTACCCGCGTTTATGTCAACAGGAAAACCTCCCTACTTCATCGAGACAGCGTACTGAAGTTCTCCAGAGAACTGCCGATAAGAGGCGTAGGGGAGTATGATGGGTCCACGAACCGGAGGACAGCTTGTTGAGTTCCTGAGTCAAGCGCCAGGAGTCATCAACAAAATCTTTGACATTCTTGAGCTTATCGTCGTCCGCCTTGCCCTTCTTGGCCTGGCAGCTTCGGCTCGTATGAGATTCTCTCGATGGCTCTTCGAAAGCACTGACTCTGCCATTACCGCGGTGCCGCTCACTAACCCGCGCGCTGCCCGCCTTCCAATTCCACCTTCTCGTACAGCTCCGCCAGCCCGAGCCGGCAATTCATGCTTTCCAGTTCGAGCGTATCTTCCAAGCGGTTGGCCGAGGTCAGCAGCCAGCGGCCGTCGGCTTGCCGCGTGTATAGATCCACGTGCATGCGGTCGGACGCCACCAGCAGGTACTCCTGCAACGACGCGATCGCGCCGTACTGCTCGAATTTCCGGCCGCGATCATAGGCCTCGGTGGAGGGTGACAGGACCTCCACGATCAGGTTGGGATTTATGAGCGTATCGAATCGCTGGTCGGTGAATTGGGGATCGCCGCAGACCACGACTACATCGGGATACGTGTAGAGGCCGGTTGCGGCGACCAGCACGCGCATATCGCTGGGGAGCACGCGGCACGGGCGCGCGCGAAGTTGGGAGTGAAGTCCAGCCACCAGATTCGCAACCAGGACATTGTGCGCCAGGCCGGCTCCGGCCATGGCGAACATCTCACCCTGGAAATATTCACTCTTGTATGCGGCCTGGCGCTCTATCTCGATATATTGCTCGGGAGTGAGCAGCGTCTTGGGAAGCGTGGACATGGCCGTGTCTTCAAATTACCACGTCCACGAGTTGAGGGCAGAAATAGCCAAATCCGGCAACTGCCCCCTGGCGGCCGCGGCTCGGAGCGCATGAAGCGCATCGGAGCCGCGACCAAAGGGAGCGGTCAAAAGGCAAGTTACTCAACGCCAGCTTACGCCGTGCGCTGCGTTTCGCTCTTATCGCCTGAAATCGCGGCTTGCGCGGCGGCCAGGCGGGCGATGGGTACGCGGTACGGGGAGCAGGAAACGTAGTTCATGCCGATCCGGTAGCAGAACTGGACCGAGCTCGGCTCGCCGCCGTGCTCGCCGCAGATGCCGATTTCGAGATCGGGCCGCGTCTTGCGGCCGAGCTCGACCGCCATTTTGACCAGCTTGCCGACGCCTTCCTGATCGAGGACGGCGAACGGGTCGGCGGCGAAGATTTTCTTGTCTTTGTATTCCTGCTGGAACTTCGTATAGTCGTCGCGCGAAAGTCCCATGGTGGTCTGCGTGAGGTCGTTAGTGCCGAAGCTGAAGAACTCGGCTTCCTTGGCGACCAGATCAGCGGTGAGCGCGGCGCGCGGAATTTCGATCATGGTGCCGACCATGTACTTCAGGTCCTTCATGCCGGCCTTACCGAGAACTTCCTCGGCCACGGTAACCACGATCTTCTTCTGGTCTTCCAGTTCCTTGACGCCGCCGATAAGCGGAATCATGACTTCCGGAATTACCTTCACGCCCTTCTTGGCCACTTGCACCGCGGCTTCGAAAATGGCGCGCGCCTGCATTTCGGTGATTTCGGGATAGAGGATACCCAGGCGGCAGCCGCGCAAGCCCAGCATGGGGTTGAACTCATGCAGCTCTTCCACCCGCTTCAGCAACGCGGTCAGCACCGTTTTGAGGGTCTTCACTTCGGCGCCGAAGCGCTGATATGTCGCGACCAGCTCCTTTTTCTTCTTGAGATCGGCGTAAGGCAGAATGGCGACATCCACCATCAGCTCCTCGCGCTTGGGCAGGAACTCATGCAGCGGTGGATCGAGCGTGCGGATCACCACCGGGAAACCGTCCATGGCTTGGAACAGTCCGGCAAAATCCCTGCGCTGGAACGGCAGCAGCTTGGCCAGCGCCTTGCGGCGGGTCTTTTCGTCGGGGGCGAGGATCATGGCCTGCATGTGTTCGATGCGATCCTCGGCGAAAAACATGTGCTCTGTGCGGCACAGGCCGATGCCTTGGGCGCCGAACTTGCGCGCAGCCTTGGCATCGCGCGGGATATCGGCATTGGCGCGCACGCCGAACTTGGCGCGGAATTCGTCGGCCCAGCTCATGAAGCTGGCCAGGACGCCGGATGACGGATCGGCATCGAGCGTGTTGGCCTTGCCGGCAAACACTTCGCCAGTCGAACCGTCAAGCGACAGCCAGTCGCCTTCCTTGAGGGTGACGACCTTTCCGCCGACCGTCACCGAAACCAGCTTCTTGTGCTCGTCGACGGTGATGGATTCGGCGCCCGCCACGCACGGCGTACCCATGCCGCGGCAAACCACCGCAGCGTGGCTGGTCATGCCGCCGCGTGCGGTCAGAATGCCCTTGGCCACTTCCATGCCATGAATGTCATCGGGCACGGTTTCTTTGCGAACCAGAACCACGGGCGACTTCTTGGATACCTCCACGGCCTCATCGGCCGTGAAGACGATGGTGCCAACCGAGGCGCCGGGCGATGCCGGTAAGCCGGTGGCGATCTTGGTGAGTGTTTTCTTCGACGCCGGATCGAGCACCGGGTGCAGAAGCTGGTCAAGCTGTTGCGGCTCCACGCGCAGCACCGCTTCGCGCTTGTCGATCAGACCTTCCTGAACCATCTCTACCGCGATGCGGACGGCGGCCGGACCGGTGCGCTTGCCGTTGCGCGTTTGCAGCATGTAGAGCTTGCCGTCCTGGATCGTGTACTCGAAGTCCTGGATATCGTGATAGTGCTTCTCGAGCATCGTGGTGATCTCGCGAAGCTGCTGGTAGACGGCGGAGTTCCATTTCTCGAGCTCGGCAATCGGGTGCGGCGTGCGGACGCCGGACACTACGTCTTCGCCCTGGGCGTTCTCCAGAAATTCGCCGTAGAACACTTTCTCGCCGGTGGCCGGGTTGCGGGTGAAGCCCACACCGGTGGCCGAAGTTTCGCCCAGGTTGCCGAACACCATGGCTTGCACGTTGACCGCGGTGCCCAGGTCGTCGGGAATCTGATTCATCTTGCGGTAGTGCTTGGCGCGTTCGTTAAACCAGGAGCGGAAGACGGCATTGCGCGCGCCGGCAAGTTGCTCCAGCGCATCTTGCGGAAACGGCTTGCCGGTCTTCTTGAGCACGAGCTTCTGGTAGCCGGCGATTACTTGCAGCAGGTCCTCCGCGGTAAGTTCCGTATCCAGCTTGGCCTTGGCCTTTTTCTTTTGGCCATCGAAGATCGCCTCAAACTCGTCCTTGGGGATCTCGAGCACTACGTTGCCGTACATCTGGATGAAGCGGCGGTAGCAGTCGTAGGCGAAGCGGGCGTTGTTGGCCTTGGCTTCGAGCGCCTTCACGGTCTCGTCGTTCAGCCCCAGGTTGAGGATGGTGTCCATCATGCCCGGCATGGAGAACTTGGCGCCCGAGCGCACGCTGACCAGCAGCGGGTTGGCGACGTCGCCGAGCTTCTGGCCCATGCGCTCCTCAAGCGTCTTTAAGGCCTCCATCATCTGCGCGTCGATTTCCGCCGGCACGCTGTCGTTGTTGTGGAAGTAGATATTGCACACTTCCGTGGAAATGGTGAAACCTGGAGGCACGGGCAGCTTGGCCCGCGACATTTCCGCCAGCCCGGCGCCCTTGCCACCGAGCGTATCTTTCATTTTTCCGTCACCGTCGGCGGTTCCGTTGCCGAACGAGTAGACATACTTCTGCATGCTGTAAGCTCCTATGATGTAGTTACAATCTCTGAAAAGTCGGCTATGTTGGAGAATTCCAGTAATAGCGTGCCGAGTAACATCAAGCGATTACGCCGGACATCGTCCTCCGGCGCATTGACTAACACTTTGTCGAAGAACAAATCCACTTTGGGCCGCAGTCGGGAAATCACCGATTCAATCGGCTGGCCCGCGATGCTCCGGTATTCGTCGTACAGATCCCGCTCCGGCCCGTCCTGTAATAATTGCCGGTCGATCGCCGCCGCGCTCGCGCCCGCGAACTTCTGCTGGTCGAGGATGTTGCGGATGCGCTTGAAGCTCGCCGCGAGCGGTTCGAAATCGGGCGACGACCGCAAGTCCCGGATGCGAACCAGCCGCGCTTCCAGGTCGGCCAGGTTGCTCCAGCCGGCGGCCATGGCGGCGTTGACTTCGTCGTACTGGAAGCCGCGCACATCCTTGAAATAATACCGGATGCGATCTTGCAGAAACTCCGCGAGCGCCTTAGCCCCGTTCGTACCGTCATTCACCAAGGGGGCCAGATCGATATCGATCTTACCTTCCACCAGGATCTTCACCACGCCCTGCGCCGCGCGCCGCAGCGCGAAGGGATCGCGCGAGCCGGTGGGAATCAGGCCGACGCCGAAGCAGCCGCGCAGCGTGTCGAGCTTGTCGGCCAGCGCCACAATCTGGCCGGTGCGGTTGCGCGGTATCGCGTCTTCCATGCTCTCCGGTTTATACTGATCGTAGATTGCCTGCCAGACCGGCTCCGGCTCGCCTTGCGCGCGCGCGTAGAGGCCGCCGACCACGCCTTGCAGCTCGGTGAATTCCTTGACCAGCTCGGTGGTCAAGTCGCACTTGGCCAGCTCCGCGGCGCGGACCGCGTGCGCATCGCCGCCCAAAGCACTCACCAATTCCTGCACGCGCTCGGTCTTTTCGAGATAAGAGCCCAGCTTGGCCTGGAAGGTCACATGCGCCAGGTCCGGCACGCGCGCGGCGAGCGATTTCTTCTGATCGGTCTGCCAGAAAAAACGCGCGTCGTTGAACCGCGCGCGCAGTACCCGCTCATTGCCGCGGCGCACGAAGCCCTCCGGATCGGACGGAATGTTCATCACGGCGACGAACTGCGGCGCCAGTTTGCCGTGCTCATCCTCCACCGAAAAGTACTTCTGGTGGTGGCGCATCACGGTGACCAGTACTTCCTCGGGCAGCGCCAGAAACTCCGCATCGAAGTTGCCTACGATGGGCGTTGGATACTCGGTGAGGTAGACCAGCGTCTCCAGCAGCGCCGGATCGGGCTTGACGCGCACTTGGGCGAGTTCCTCGCGGATTTTGTTGCGCCTCTCTTCGGCGGAAAGGATGACGTGATTCTCGCGCAGGCGCTCGGCATAATCGGCGGTGGTGACGGCGATTTCCCGCGCGCCCAGCCGGCGATGGCCGGAAGTGACCGCGCCAGAGCGCACTTGGGCGAGCTCGAAGGGAACGACCTCATCGCCCAGCAGAGCGACGATCCAGCGGATGGGCCGTATGAAGCGCGGGCCGCCCTTGCCGGTCCAGTACATGGTCTTGGGAAAACCGATTTGCAGAATGATGCCGCCAAGCGCTCCGGCCAGAATATCGCGCGTGGCCCGGCCCGCCACGGTTCTGACAAAAGTGTAGTAATCGCCCTTGGGCGTGGATTCCACCGTGAGCGCTTCCGGGGCTACGCCGTGCTTGCGCGCGAAACCGGAGACGGCTTGCGGCGGAGCCGACTTGGCTGGGCCCAGGACGCGCTCCGCGCTGTCGGCCTGGCGCGCCGGCAAGCCCTCGGCGCGCAGCACCAAGCGCCGCGGAGTAGCGTCCAGCGCGACCGAATCGTATGCAATTTCCAGCTTCTCGAACAACAGGCGCAAGCTCTCGAGCGCCGACGGAATCATCCAATCGGGAATTTCCTCGGTGCCGATTTCGAGCAGGAAGGGAAGAAGAACGCTCATTGCGCCACCTCGTCGGCTGGCTCATTGCCCGAGAGCCACAAAAGGTGGGACCTGAGCTCCTCATAGTGTGTCGCCTGCCGCTGATCCGCCCACGCCTGCGCCACCCCCACTGCGAGCTTACGTACGCGCTGGATCACGCCCACGCGCTCGGTGACGCTGATGGCGCCGCGCGCATCGAGCGTATTAAAGATGTTCGAGCACTTCAGCACCTGGTCATACGCCGGCAGCAGCGGGAAACGCTGCTTGTCGGAGGCCTTCGGGTCGTAGAGCTTCAGCAGACGCGCCGCTTCGCCCTCGTGCAAGTCGAACAGCTTCCACAGCATCGAAATGTCCGCCATCTCGAAGTTGTAAACCGAATACTGGAGCTCGTCGCGATAGCGCACGTCGCCGTAAGAAAAGCCCTTGGCCCACTCGATGTCGTACACGCTGTCCTTGACTTGCAGGAACGCCGTGAGGCGCTCCAGCCCATAGGTCAGCTCGGCGGGAACCAGGTCGAGATCGATTCCGCCGCATTGCTGAAAATAAGTGAACTGGGTGATTTCGAGGCCATCCAGCATCACCTGCCAGCCGATGCCCCAGGCGCCCAGCGTAGGCGATTCCCAGTTGTCCTCTTCGAACTTGATATCGTGCTTGCGGAGATCGATGCCGATGGCTTCCAGGCTGGCCAGGTATTGCTCGATCACATCGTCGGGCGAGGGCTTGAGGATCACCTGGAGCTGCGAATGCTTGAACAGGCGGTTGGGATTGTCGCCGTAGCGGCCGTCGGCCGGGCGGCGGCTGGGCTGCACGTAGGCCACGCGATACGGGTCCATGCCGAGCACGCGCAGAAAAGTCTCCGGGCACATGGTTCCTGCGCCCACCTCCACGTCGTACGGCTCTTGAATGATGCAGCCACGTTCGGCCCAGTATTGCTTCAGCTTGAAGATGATCTCTTGAAACGATGACATCGGTCTGCCTTGTGGGAGCCTACGTTGGGTTCTCCAATAATTGCGCCGTTACCAGCCGGCGCTCCACGTGCGATTCAATTTGTTCCACCAGAAAGCGGCGCAGATCCGCCGCGGTTGCCTGATTCCAAACCGGGCCGGAAAGCTGCGCTACCGGCGTGTGTAACATTTCGGCGGCGACGGCTCTCGATCCCGCGCTCAGTTCCCGCCCTCCGCCGCCCAGCGCTTTGCGGCAATGGCCGCACATCAGCCCCGCCCGGTCGCGGCTGAAAAAAGCGCGCTCGGGAGCGTCCGCTTCCGGATCGTCGAGCAGGCTGCCGCAACTCAGGCACACGTGCAATTCCGGCAGCCATCCGGAAAGACGAACCGCCCACAGCGAAAAGTAGGCGACGGCCCGCCATGCACCGTTCCCGGCGGCAGTTCGCAAGTAATCGAGCACAGCCAGCAGAAGGCGGAAAAACTTCTCATTCGGCTCCGCGGCGGGCAACAATTGTTCGGTCACCTCCGCGAAGTAATCCAGCGCCACTCCTGCCCAATAGTCGGACGCCAGCCCGAATTGCGAGCGAATCAATTCGCAACCGTCCAGGCTGACCAGTTCGCGGGTTTCGCGCTGGAAATACGCCATCCGCACGTATGACAGCCGTTCCAGGCCGGCCCCGAACGCGTTCTTCGGGCGCCGCGCCCGCTTAGCCACGCCACGCAATTTCCCCTGATCCCGCGTAAAAAAGCTGACTACCAGGTCCGCCTCCTGAAGCGGGTAGGTGCGCAGAACAAGAGCTTCGCTGACGCGCGCTGGCACACGTGGAAGTTTCAGAGTAACACAGTTGATTTGCCCGCTTCCGATCGGTCTGTCCGATTTGCCCGCCCCGTGGGAAAGCGCACCGCCTAACCCGATTGCAATCATTCGTTCATCGTTATGTAACGGAAATGAAACAATTTAGATGCTGCGCCAAGACGGAGGCGGCTTAAAATGGGTTGTATATGATGCGACAAGCCGCTGTTGCCCAGGTTGAGCAGCGCCGAACCCGAATCAAGATCTTGAATGGTCCCGCCATGAGTTGCGACGCGGAAGGCTGCCACGTGAAAGCCGCATATTTGTTCCGTGAGGAAGATGGGCCCATCGAGGCGCTTTGCGAGGTTCACGCCGATGAATCCGCGTCCAGGGCCGGCATTCCGCTGCCGACATCCAAGATCACCATTCTCCGCACCATGCTGGGTTGAGCGATTCGCCGCCCTAGGTATTCTGGGCCGGCGGTTTCAGTCGGGCGCGATCGCGCTTCTTGGGCGGTTCGCGGCGCTGCCGGATGAACCATTCCTGCGAGTTCACCTTTGATTTGGCGCTGCCCTTCCTGCGCGTGTAGACTCCGGTGGTATTCATGTTCCGCGCCTTCACGTTGTCGGCCAGATACACCCCCAGCACGTCGTCGCGCAGGTGGCGGATCATGGCCGGCTCCCGGATGGGCGCCAGCACTTCCACACGATGGTCGATATTGCGCGGCATGAGGTCGGCGCTGCCGATGTAAATCTCTTCCTGGCCGCCGTTACGGAAATAGAAAACACGGCTATGTTCCAGGAAGCGGCCCACGATGCTGGTAACTTCAATGTGGTCGCTGACGCCCGGGACGCCGGGACGCAGGCAGCAGATCCCGCGCACCAGCAACTGGATGCGCACCCCCGCCTGCGAGGCCTTATAGAGCGCGCGGATAATCTTGGAATCCACCAGCGAATTCATCTTGAAGATCAGGTGGGCCTTCCCGCCGGCCTTGGCGTGCTTGATTTCCCTATCGATGAGGGCCTCGAACTTGGAGCGCAGATTCACCGGCGCCACCAGCAGCTTCTGGTAGTCGTCCTTGTGCGAATAGCCGGTGAGGTAGTTGAACAGGTCGCTGACGTCGTCGGCCACCGCTTCATCGCAGGTGAACAGGCCGATATCGGTATACAAATGAGCCGTCACGGCATTGTAGTTGCCGGTGGAAAGGTGAACGTAGCGGGCTATGCGGTCCTTCTCGCGCCGCACCACCAGCGCCACCTTGCAGTGGATTTTGAGGCCGATCAGCCCGTAGACCACGTGCACGCCGGTACGTTCCAGCGCGCGTGCCCATTCGATGTTGCTCTCTTCGTCGAACCGCGCCTTGAGTTCCACCAGCGCGGCCACCTGCTTGTCTTCCTCCACCGCTTCCAGCAGCGCCTCCACCACCGGCGCGTTGCGGCCCACGCGGTACAGGCAGGTCTTGATGGCGAGCACGGCCGGATCGCGCGCCGCTTTGCGCAGGAATTCGATCACCGGCTGAAAAGAATCGAAGGGATGGTGCAGCAGAATATCGCGATTGCGGATCATGCCGAAAATGTCTTCCTCGTCGGAGCTTTCGGCAAGCTCGGGCGGCACCGCCGGCAGGAAAGGCGCATCCCGCAGGTCCGGCCGGTCGAGGCTATGCAGGCTCATCAGGCGCTTCAGCGAAAGCGGCCGCGGCGAGCGGTAGACCTCGCTTGGCCCGATCTCGAGGTTGTTGATGAGAATATTGAGCATCGGGCCGGGCATGTCGGCGGTGACCAGCAGGCGGACCACGCTTTGGAAGCGCCGCTGGCGAAGGCCCTCCTCGACGGTTTCGAGCAGATCCTCGGCCTCCAGTTCCTTGATCGCCATATCCGCGTCGCGGGTGATGTGGAAAGGATGCGCTTCCAGGACTTCCATGCCGGGAAACAGCACGCCCAGTTGCGCGGCGATCACCTGCTCCAGCCACACCATGTCGATCCGTCTGGGCTTCCCGCGCTTGGAAACGGCCTTCGCGCTCGCGCTTACGGGCACCAATTGCGGCAGCGAATCGGGCACTTTCACGCGCGCGAAGTGTTCGTTGCCAGCGCGGTCGCGAATCGAAACCGCCAGGTTCAGGCTGAGATTCGAAATGTGCGGAAAGGGGCGGCCCGGATCGAAGGCGAGCGGCGTGAGCACAGGGAACACGGTTTCATCGAAATACTTGGCGGCTTGCTGGCGGTGGGTCTCGTTCAGCTCCGCATAGTCGTGGACGAAAATGCCCTGCTCGCGAAGCGCCTCCAGCAAGCTCTCGAGCGTGCGGTGCGCCTCGGCCAGCAGCCGCTTCACCTCGCGCCGGATGGCCACCAGTTGCGCTCGCGGGCTCATTCCATCCGCGCCCGCTTCAAGCGATCCCGCCTCCAACTGCGCCGCCAGGCCCGCCACGCGCACCATGAAGAACTCGTCCAGGTTGGAGCCGAGAATCGAAAGGAACTTCACCCGCTCCAGCAACGGGTTGCTTTCATCCTCGGCTTCCTCCAGCACGCGCCGCTGGAACGCCAGCAGGCTCAGCTCGCGGTTCACATAGAGCGCCGGGTCTTTCAGGTCCACCGGCGCCGGAACGGCGGATGGGCCTGCCGCACCGGACGCGGCGGCTTTTGCTTGCATCTTCTTGGGCATGGGGGAGGCGCCGCACCTGTCTACGGCTCTACTAATTTCGCACGAAACCGGAGTGCCGTGGGTTACAAGCGGCAAGCTAAGGGCCTGTCAGAAAATAACTGTGCCATTCCGACGTGGCGCACGCACGCGTGCGTGCCGCGTCGCCACTCGTGCCGACGCAGGTCGCCGCCGGAAGAAAGCCGTGTCGAGAAGAGTCTCGACACGGCACGCAGGAGTGCGTGCGCCACGCCGGCCGTAATGATTTGGCATGGCTGTGTTGTGACAAGCCCTAAGCGTGCCCGGTCTAATTCGGGTAAGGATCGCCGGGATGGACGATCCGAATCTGATGATCGCGGAACGGAAGAGGTCCGCCTGGCAATTGCATCCTTGGCATATGGCAGTTCACGCATTTTTCCTGCGCCACGGGACAGACCACGGCGCGCGGCACACCCTGGCCGGCAACCGGAGGCGCGCTCCGGCTGTGGCAGGCCAGACAATTGTGGTCGTACGCGGCCGCCTCTTTTGCCGGGTTGGCGTGGGGATTATGGCAGGCCGTGCACTGGATGCGCGGATCGTCTCCCACAAAGCAACGGCTGTTGGCCAGCCTGTATGGCTGGAAGCGCACGTTAGCCTCGCCGAACTGGCGGAGCTTGACGATCTCGTCCCAGGTCCGGTGGCACTGGCCACAAAACTGCGACGTCTGTTCGGCAGTCATCTGGCCGAGCTTCCGGGGAACCGGCCCCGGCTTGCCCGCTGCCAGACTTTCCATATGAGCTTCAGCGCCCGCGTGGCAGTGCTCGCAGGTGAGTCCAGGCTGGATGGACGGGAGAGTGAGCTTGCCGCCGTTCACCGCGCGGGTGCTGTGGCAGCCAAAGCAGGCGACGATCTCCGTATCCGACGTTTTCCGCCCCATCGCTTCCACGAGGTTGTGCGGAATGATGTTATTGTTGCCCACCGTCACGCCCAGGCCGTCCAAACTTGCGTAGTAGCTCACCATGCTTTCGTAAAACCCGCCCTTATACTCCAGCACGAAGGTCTGGCTGTGAACTCCGAAGGCATACTGGATCGGCAGGCTCAACTTGCCCGTTGCATCGCTCACGGTGTACGTGCTCTGGGCGCCGCTACTCTCGATGGTGTAGGTGTAGCCGTACCGTTCAAAGGTCAGCTCGGGATGCGCGCGCAACACCGTCTGATTGGGAGGCAGTTCCATGCCGATGCCCATGGCCGTCTTGGGTTGCGACTCGGCTTCGGCGCGATGGCAGGTGGCGCATGTGAATTTGGCGGCCGGCGCCGCGGCCGGATGCGCGGCGCCGGCCAGAGCCAGGCACACCGCCGCAGCCAAGCTAGCCCGGTCCACCAGACTCTCTCGCCAGCTTGATCGAAGCCCTGCGCTCGCGATATGCGTCTTGGTAACGGCCAGCATCGGAATACGCCGTGGCCAGCGCGGTGTGGTACCCCAGGTTGCCCGGATCGATCCGCACCGCCGCTTGCAAATACCCGATCGCATCGTTCGAAGCGCCCGTCTCGGTCAGCGCCACTCCGTAAGCATACTGCGCCAGGCCCAGCCGCGGCGAGTCCGCGGCAGCCTTTCTGGCCAACGGCACGGCGGCGGCCGCGTCTCCCGCCCGCGCCAGCCGCAGCGCCAATACCGCACGCGCTCGCGCGTTAGCCGGATTCACCTCCAGCTCACGCCGCAACTCCGCATTCGCCGCCTCCGGGCGTACGTCGAGCAGGTATGTGGCGTACAGGTAGTGAACACCAGCGGCGTTATCGTATTCGCTTAGCAGGGAGCGGAAGCCCGCTTCTACTTGCTGAGAATCGCCGGCCATCCCGGCGTAGGCCGTCTTACCCGCCATCTCGACCAGACCCCGCTGTCCAGCGGGAACCTGCTGCGGGAGAGCGGGCATTTCCAGAGCGTTCAGGCCGAGTCCGATGATCAACGCTGGATCGTGGATGCCGCGCTCGGCGAACGGCTTCAGTTCCTCGCGCGCCCGGTCGAAAGCACCCGCCCTGGTCAGCAGCAGCGCCCGGTGGAAGCGCGCCACCTGTTCCACCTCTGGATCCAGCCGGGCGCGCGAAGCGAACCCGCGATCGAGATGATCGAGCGCGCTGCCGTATGCGCCGGTCTCGTATTCGCACAAGCCCAGATATGCCCATCCCGCCGGCGCCTTCGGGCTCCGCTTGGTGAACTCGGTGAAGGCCTGCCGGCCATCGGCGAACTGGCCCGATTCGTATGCCAGCAGCCCGGCGAACCACCAGCCTTCCAGCCAGCCTGGTTTCTCCTGAACGCCTTGCCGGTACAGTCTGAGCGCCGACACGATTTGGCCGGTATCGCGCGCGGCGGCTGCGCGGGTGGCGAGATCCGGCGCTTGTGCGCTCGCCGCGCAGGCAGAACACACCACCAGCCAGACTCGTAACGCCCGCGGCACAGCAACCCTCCCCAATACCATTGCTGATGCCGGACCCGGCGGGAACGTTACCTTGGCGGCAACGCGGTGGCGCGATGCGATGTGTGTTTACGCACAGGCTCCGCGCGGCCGTAACGCCGGCGATCTTGGTCGCCCGGTGTTTTGTATCGCCTGATTTCGGTAGGGTCCAAAGCGAGACGAAGGGAAAAAACCGGCGACAAGATCTCCAGCGTTACCGAGGCGGCGGATTCCCGGCGTTGCGCACGTAGCGTTCCAGGGCGGCGCGCAGGCTCTGCGCCACTTGGCTGTTCTTGGCTTCGACGGCCAGGTCCAGCGCGCGCTGGGTGGCCGCGATGGCATCTTCCTTGCGGCCCGCGACGCTGTATGCCATACCCAGCGCGGCCAGGCATTCCCAATCCTTGCCACCGGAGAGTTCCACGGCTTTTTCCAACTGGGGAATCGCGGCGGCGGTGTTGCCTCCACGGCCCAGCACAAAGCCGAGGTTGAAGCGGTACTCGGCCGAATCCGGCTTCAGCTCGACGGCCTTTTCCAAATGCACGAGCGCTTCGTCGGCGCGGCCCACCTTGGCCAGAATGAATCCAAGCCGGTTGTGTGCGTCGGCGGAGTCGGGAGCCAGCGACACCGCCGCCTCCAGGTGGTCGATGGCTTCGACGCGTTGGCCCTTCTCGAACAGCGCCGATCCCATATCCGCTTCCAGCGCGGGGTTGGCCGAATCGAGCGCCTCGGCCTTGCGGTAATTGTCGATGGCCCCATCCAGATCGCCGGTTTGCGCCAGCGCCAGCGCCAGGCTGGCGAATGTGCCCGCACGCGTCGGGTTCAGCTCGCTCGACTTACGATACTCCGTGGCAGCGCCGCGCAGGTCGCCCGTCTCGCTCAGCGCAAAGCCCAGGTTGAAGTGCGCCTTATCGTCGTCGGAATCGAGCGCCATCGCCTTGCGCCACTCCGCAACGGCATCGCCAAACCGGTTGTTCTTCATCAGGTCGAGCGCCACGTTGAACAAGCGGTAAAACTCCGTGGCTGGCGCCTCGATTCGCTCCAGGCCGCCCCTGGGAATGTTCATGAACTCGGGGATGTTCGCCGCCCGATTGGCAGCGGTGGTTTCATCGATCAGGATGGCCGGGCTATCGTTGCCGTTCTCGTCGATGTGAGTCAGATAGAGCTGCGTGTACAGATTGCGCCCCTTCGACGAGAAGACCATCCACCGTCCACTGGGCGAGAAACTGTGCCACGAGTTCATGATCTTCTGATTCGAGTTCAGGCGCCGCGCCACGCCGCCCTGCGCGGGGACGATGTACAAATGGCTGTCGGGGCGCATCAGCAGGCCGGATTTGTTCTGCACGAACACAATCCACTTGCCGTCCGGCGAGACCTTGGGGAAGTTGTTGCTCATCCCGTTTTCCGAAGCGCCAGCGATCCGCTCCGGTTGGCCGCCCTTGCCGTTGTTGAACGGGATGCGGTAGAGGTCGTACTGGATCTGGGTTTCGTTGGGATCGTTGGCGTAGCGCGACTTCGGCTGTCCCGGCGGATATGGGTCGCGCGCTTTCGCCCTGGAAAACACCAGGTAGCTGCCATCCGGACTCCAGAACGCACAGGCCTGGACATAGTCGGGGTCGTCCGCGCCGGGTAGCGGCTGCAATTTGCCGGTCTCGCGGCTGTACCACGCCAGCACGCCTCGCGTCGGATAGAAGACCTGCACGAAACCATAGGATGGATAAAAGCCCTGGTAGAGCCGGTCGCCCAGATGCCGGCTGCCCGAACCGGGCACCTCGACGGAGGTCACCACGTACTTCCCGTCCGGCGAAACCTGCGACATGAAGCCGAACCGCTGCGGCGTGTTTTCGGTGAACGCGGCCCACTTGATAACGTGCTCTTTATTGATCAGGCTCACCTTTTGGAGGGGCAGCAGAGCGTACAGCCCTTTATTGTTGTTCGGCCCATCCACGTCGAGCCCCAGCGTTTTCCCATCGCGCGAAACCGAGTGGCAGTTGGCGCAAGTGGGCAGATTCTGCATCATGACGGTGCTCTTGGGCTCGTCGATATAGCGCAGGCGCCAGCGAATCAGGGGAAGCAGCGAATCCGGCAGCGGCTTGATGATGCCCTTTTCGCCTTGTCCGTTCGAATCCACCAGGGGCACGTCGCGATAGAAGATCGGCGCGCCCACCGGGTCGGCGGAGGTCTCAATCGCAACTTGCCCGCGCGAGACGGGCTGGCTTGCGTTCTCGCGGTATCCGGTAATGACCACGGCCGCCCGATGCCGGCTGGACCGCGTTTTGATGGCAGCCCACGTCGCGGCGTCCGGTTTCCAGGTGTGCGCCGCTGCCTGCTCGGGCGTGAGCACGGGCGGCACGAAGCCCGCGTAACTGCCGTCGATTTCTCCCACCCGCATCAACGGGCCGGGCGCGACGGCGTGAATACCGGGACCATTGTCCGTGAAGGCGATGTCGATGGCCCATGACGTCGCGCTATTGGCTGCGTCGCGCCACAGGAACGTGGGCGGAGTGATATCGGGCGGAAAGAGGGAGCCCTCGGCCGGGTAGTCCAGTGTGATGGCGGCAAGTGAATTCGCGGCTGGCGATTGATCTGCGGCGGACGGTGACTGCGGTCCGTATCCTTCTAACAGAAAGACCGAAACGGCGGCAGCAACTCCGGCGAGGAAAATACCGGCAGGCTTTCTCATATCCCTCCACCGATACTCAGAGCGTATCACGCTTGCACGCCTTGCTGTGCCCACGTTCACCATCCTGTAACCCTGGCCGACAGCGAACAACGGTATAAAGGATGAGGGACTCTTCGTCCCAATTCAGCGGCAAGGCAGGCGAGTGATACCAACCGAAGAGCCGATCATCCAGGCCCGCGCGATCGAGAAGTTCTACGGGCCTCCCGAGGCACGCATCCAGGTGCTGGCTGCCACGGACCTGGCCATTTATCCCGGCGAGATTCTGGCGCTGCTAGGGCCATCCGGCTCGGGCAAATCCACCATGTTGCGCATGCTCTCCGGCCTTGCGCCGCCCTCGTCGGGACAGGTGCTGTGGCACGGCCAGCCGGTGATGGGCCCATGCGAAAACGTCTCCATCGTTTTCCAGAGCTTCGCGCTGTTCCCGTGGCTGACGGTGCTCGACAATGTGGAAGCGCCGCTCAAGGCGCGCGGCATCGGGGCGATGGAGCGCATGAAACGCGCCCTGCGCATTCTCGATTCGGTTGGATTGGACGGCTTCGAGCAGGCTTATCCCAAGGAACTTTCCGGCGGCATGAAGCAACGCGTCGGCTTTGCCCGCGCGCTCGTGGTGGAGCCGGAAGTGCTATTCATGGACGAGCCTTTCTCCGCGCTCGACGTGCTCACCGCGGAGAACCTGCGCTCGGAACTGCTGGAACTTTGGGACGGCAAGAAAATGCCCACGCGCGCGGTTTTCATCGTCACTCACAACATTGAAGAAGCGGTGATGCTGGCCGACCGCGTGGTGGTGCTGGGGAAGAATCCCGGGCACGTCCGCACCGATTTCCGCGTCACCATGCCGCGGCCGCGCGAGCATCAGGATCCTCCCTTCCTGGAAGCCGTGAATTACATTTACCGCGTGCTCACGCAGCCCGACCTGGTGCCTACGCCGCAGCCCGAGCCGGAGGCCGCTCCGGCCGCGGCGGGTACGGCGCGCGCCAAGTATCCGATGATGCCGCACGCGCGGCCGGGCGGAATCGCCGGTCTGCTCGAGCTATTGGCCGACCGCGACGGCCGCGACGAGATTCACCACCTGGCGGACGATCTGGCTTTCGAGATCGACGACCTGCTGCCGATTGTCGAAGCCGCGTCCCTGCTTGGTTACATCAACGTGAAGGAAGGCACCGCGGAGCTCACTCCCGAGGGAAAGCGCTTCGCCGAGGCCGGCATCCTGCGCCGCAAGGAACTCTTTCGCGTGGCCGCCGAGCGGGTTCCGCTGATCCGCCAGATCAATCGCGCGCTGGCCAACAAGGCCGACCACTCGATGCCTAGTGATTTCTTCCACGACCTGCTGGACGAGCATTTCAGCGACGAGGAGACCGAACTGCAACTCGATACCGCCGTCACCTGGGGCCGCTACGCCGAGTTGTTCGACCGCGATTCCGCCGGCCGCTTCTTCATCCCCGAAGAAACGCCGCAGACAGCCGGCGATGAGGTGGGCAGCCACTGATGGCTTTTCCGCAACTTTCCCGCTCGCTGATTCGCGAGCGCAGTTGGTCCGTCCTGGTGGACCTGCTGGTGTTCGCGACCATCCTGGCGGGCATCTATGCCGCGCTCGCCACGGTGAAGTACTGGATGGGCGTGGTGACCCCGGCCACCAACATCTCGCGGTCGCCCACGGCGCTGCCCGCTTATGCCTTCTATTCCCTGGTGCGGATGGCGGTCGCGTACGTGCTGAGCCTGGTATTCGCGGTCGGCTACGGATACATCGCCGCCAACAACCGGCGCGTGGAAATGGTGATGATCGCCGTGCTGGATATCCTGCAATCCATCCCGGTGCTGAGCTTTCTCCCTAGCGTCATGCTGTCCATGGTGGCGCTGTTCCCCACCCGGCAATTAGGTGTGGAGCTGGGTTCCATCGTGCTCATCTTCACCGGCCAGGTGTGGAACATGGCGTTCAGCTTCTATTCCTCGCTCAAGTCCATCCCGCGCGAGTTGCGCGAGGCCGCCCTCATCAACCGTTTCAGCGCCACACAGCGCTTCGTGGAGTTGGAGCTGCCGTTCGGCACCATCGGCCTGGTGTGGAATTCCATCGTCTCCGTGGCCGGCGGGTGGTTCTTCCTGATGGCCTGCGAAATGTTCGTGCTGGGCAACCACGATTTCCGCCTGCCGGGCTTGGGTTCCTATCTACAGACGGCGGCGAGCGCCGGCGATACGGCTGGAATCCTGTGGGGGCTCATCGCCATGATCGCGGTGATCGTGCTGATCGATCAACTGTTGTGGCGGCCCGCCATCGCGTGGTCGGATAAGTTCAAAATGGAACAGGTGGAGAGCGCCGCGGAAGTCACTTCGCCGATTCTGCATCTGTTACGCAATTCGGACGTTTCGCGTTGGATCGAGAAGCGCGCCGTGGATCCGCTTTGGGAACGGCTGACCACCAGCCCTCCGCGCGTGGCTCCAGTGCCGGCCGTTCGGAAGAAAAACGGCGGCCGCATCGCCGGCGTTATCGTGCTCGTGGCGCTGGCGGTGGCTGTGCCGTACCTGCTGGTAAGAGCCGCATTGCTCCTGAAGGGCCTCCCCGGGGCGGAATTGCTGGCGACGCTCGAAGCGGCCGCGGCGAGTTTCGGACGCGTGGCCGCGTCGCTCGGGATCGCATCGCTGTGGGCCATTCCAGCGGGGGTTGCCATCGGCTTCAACCCTCGTTTGTCGAAAGTGGCGCAGCCGCTGGCGCAGATTGCGGCCTCGGTTCCCGCCACCGCGCTGTTCCCGGTGGTGCTGCTGGGTCTGGTGCGATTGGGCGGCGGGTTGGGCGTCGGCTCCATTATCCTCATGCTGCTGGGCACGCAGTGGTACATCCTGTTCAATGTCATCGCCGGCGCCATGGCCATCCCCACCGAGTTGCGCGAAGCGGCTTCGGTTTTCCGCTTCACGCGCGGGCAGCGCTGGCGGACGCTGATTCTGCCGGGCATCTTCCCCTACCTGGTGACCGGCCTGGTGACCGCCTCGGGCGGCGCCTGGAATGCCAGCATCGTGGCGGAGTATTTTCACTTCCAGGGCAAGACCATGAGCACACTGGGCCTGGGCGCGCAGATCAGCGCCGCCACCGATTCCGGCAACGGCCAACTGCTGCTGGTTTCCACGATTGTGATGGCGATGCTGGTGGTGTGCGTCAATCGCCTGGTATGGCGCCCGCTCTATCACCTGGCCGGATCGCGATACCGGCTGGATAGCTGAACCTGGGCGCCGCGGACGGTCAAGCCAGCTGGTAACGCCGGCGATCTTGTCGCCGGTGATTTGCCTGGATTCCCGGACCTCCGATGCGTTTTTTCGACCCGTCAAGGTATTCGCTTTGGCGCGGCGCGACAGACCACCAAAGGCGATGGTCTTCCTACCTTGGCAGCAGCACCACGAACTTGCCCATGGTCGTGCGCGCGGGAAAGGCGGAGTACAAGCTCAGCCGCGCATCGTCGCCCAGGCAATCCAGGCACGCAATGGCGCACGGAGCGGCGGCGACCGAGGGCGCATAGCGGCGCGAAACGTTATCGACGCCGGTGTGCACGAACTGCGCGGCGGGGCGCGCCTCGCGAATCAAAGCCTGCAACGGATACTCCAGTTGCAGGTTGTGGATGTCGATCCCGATGGTGCTGCATGACGCGCCTTCAAGTGCGCTGACCGCAGCGAAGTAGCTGGCACGGTTGTTCCAGAAAGTCATGTCGGCAAAATACTGATTATCGCGGCTGACGCGCAGCACGCTCCTGGGGCCGCGCAACGGGCGCACCCAGTTTTCGATCGTGGGAAGGCGCGCGCCACTGAACAGGAACAGACAGATCGCCAGTTGAATCCACAGTGGACGCAGCCATCTCCAGCCGAACTCTTCCACCACGGCAGCCAGCGGCGCGCCCAGTACGAACAGCGGCAATTGGTAGCGCGCCACGAACGGCGCCCACTTCAGATACGCGCAGAACGCGACGAAGCCCGATACCAGCGTTAGCGCGTAGACAGCGCGGCGCCGGTCGCGCCCGCGAAGAGCCCGCCAGGCGAGCACGCAGGCCACCACGGCCAGCAGCAAAAGGTGCCACCGGTTGGGGGCGTTGGTTTCATGGTTGGCGTTGCGGGGAGCCTCGTACACGCTCCAGCGCGTGGTGGTCGCCGGATCGTTGACATCGATCCCCAAGTCGCGGTGCGCCGCCAGCACGAAATGGTACACGCCCTGATTCCAGCGGCTGCTGCGCCCGCCAAGCTGCTCCGCACTGTGACGCAGCAGGTTGGAAACCGTCTGCTTCCATCCGAAGGTTTCATTGCGCCAGCGGAAAAGGCCGTCGCCCTGCGCCGAATCGAACCCCATCACGGAGCCGCTCAAATCCCAGTTGCGCCAGTAATGCGGCAGATTGACGGCCAGCGCGCAAGCCACGGCCGCGATGGCGAGTGGCACGGCCCGCCGGCGCGTAGGCCACGCCGCCGGCAGCAGCACGGCGGCGATGGGCAACGGCAGGAACAGGTAGGCTGTCGCCTTGGTGAATAGAGCAAGGCCTACGGCCGCGCCCAAGAAAAGTGCATCGATGAGAAGCCGTGAATTGGCTGGTTGGCAGGCGGAAGCGCCTGCCCCACCATCCTGCACTGCGTTAGTGGGGCAGGCGCTTCCGCCTGCCAACCTTCCCAGCTTTTCCCGCCACCGCAGACCGAAGTAAACCGCGGCGATCGCCCACATCGCCATCACATAATCGTTCTTGGCGCCGGAGGCTGCTAGAATTCCGGACGGCAGCGTGGCGCAAAACACCGCGGCAATGGCTTGTCCTCTGGCACGCGCGCCGAGTAAGCCCGCCACCGCGGATACGCCGATCATGCATCCGAGCGCGGCGAACCACTGGCCGAAGTTGACGAACCAATCGCCACCCGCCAGCAGGTACCCATCGAGCATCCAATACTCGGCCATGGGCTGTAGCATGATCTGCGTGAGATAGGGCGTTGGAAAGAAACGCAGGCTGGCTTGCTCCGCCCAATACACGACGCGCGGCAGGTGGTACGCCATGGCGTCGGTGCTGTTGGGAGGGCTGTACGCAGCCGTCACGCCGGTGGCGATGACGATGGCCAGGCAGCCGGCAATTGCCAGCAGAACGATCGCGTCTGTGGCTGGCCGCATTCCCCGCCAGGGCGCGGGGCGTCGAGCGCGCCAGCCCCGAACGGCCGCAGCCAGCAGCGCCACGCTCCACACAGCAACCATCGGTCCGCGCCGCAACTGGCCGAATGCGCCGAGGCACTCCGTCGCCAACACAACCGTCAGGCCGAACGCCACCCCTGCGCGCAGAAAGCGATCGCGCCAGCCGTTTTCCGCAGCCGCGGCCCACCAGAGTGCCGCGAACGTCGCCGGCAGCAGAAGAATGAACGCCATGCCGGATACCATCATCGCAGGTGGAACCGCGGTGTCGAGCGCCGCGTGGGCGAATCTTCCTTACAATAGGAACTCCGCCCGGCAAATGGACAATCTGACTCATACCGCGATCGGCTTCTTCCTGGCGCGGGCCGGCGCGCGAAAGTGGACACCGGGGGCGACCGCGATTCTGCTGGTGGCATCCAACGCGCCGGACATCGACGTGCTCGCCGGCGCCGCTGGCCCGCTCGCATATCTGCATTATCACCGGGGCCTCACGCACTCGCTGATAGCCATGCCGGTGATGGCGTTGCTGTCCGTGGCAGCCGTGCGGCTGGCCGCCCGCAAGCCGCTATATTGGCCGGGGGCATTCGCGGCCGCGATGCTTGGCGTGGCCTTCCACCTGTTGCTCGATTGGACCAACGTCTACGGCGTCCGGCTGCTGCTGCCTTTTTCCGGCCGCTGGCTGCGTCTGGATTCGACCGCCGTGGTGGATGCTTGGATCTGGGCCATCGCGGCGGCCGCTCTGGCGGGGCCGTTTCTGGCGCGCATGGTCGGCTCCGAAATCGCTTCCGGCGGCGCCAAGCCGCGTCACCACGGCCGCGGCGCGGCAGTATTTGCTCTCATCGCCGTGATGATTCTCGATTGCGGCAGGCTGATTCTGCGGGGGCGCGCCGTCGCGATGCTGGATGCGCGGGTTTACCAGGGTGATTCGCCCACCCGAACGGCGGCTTTACCCAATCCGTTCAACCCGCTGCGCTGGCGCGGCCTGGTCGAAACCCCCGCCTTTTACGCCGTGACAGATCTGGATGTGACCGGCGATTTCGATCCAACCCGGGCGCAGATCCTCTACAAACCGGATGCCGACCCGGCCCTCGACGCCGCCGCGCGGTCGCCCGTGTTTCGTGAGTTCCTACGATTCAATCAGTTTCCGCTGTGGCGCGTGACTCGAGCGCCCAACCTGGACGGCGGCAAGCTGGTGGAACTTTTCGACCTGCGCTTCGGCACTCCGGCAGCTCCCGGATTCCAGGCCACTGCGTTAGTGGATGCGCAACTGCGGGTTCTGGACGCCACCTTCCGCTTTGGCGCACTGCGTCCCCGCTGACTCGCCTGGCCTGCCCTGTCCGCCGTGCCCTGCCGGCAGCTTCAGCCGCGCACCAGTCGACGGCCACGCTCGAACAACTCGGCGGCGTCTTCCACCAGCTTGCGGCCGCGCTCGAACACGTCGCGCCCGGCATCGACGAGGTCGGAGCTGGTCTGCGTAACCGCTTGCTTGCCCTGATAGGTTTTGTCGGAGAGGAACTGACGGGTGTCGCGTCCGCTCTTGGGGGCGAACAGCATCGCCACCGTGACGCCGATCGCGGCGCCCGTCAAAAACCACGCGATTGTGCTGACACCTTCATCCTGCCCGTTTTCTTCCGTCATAGCGATGGGTTCTTCCGGCATGCGCCGCCTCCGCGGGAGCCTCGACCTATGTGAGGATCCACCCTCCATTCTGCGATATCCTTGAGGCATGGCGCAAGATCCCGAGCACGACGACGACCCGGTTCAGAGCGAAGAAAAGCTCGACGTCTCGCACGAGTTGGACATGGTGCCGGTCTTCTCTTCGACGGGGGTGGATGCCGAAGTGGAAGGCGACCTGGTCTGCGGCGTCCTGGCGAATACCGGAATCCCGGCCGTCCTGTCCGGCTCGATGTTTCCGAATCTGGGGATTTCCGTGTGCGTGCCCCGTGCCCGCCTCGAAGAGGCGCAGCGTCTGATCGCGGAAGCGCAAGCCGCCGGTCCCGAAGCAGCCGTCGACGCCGAACGCGCGTCCGAGGACGAGCGCTAAGAGTCACCGCCCGCTTCGCGTTACCACTCGCCGCCAGCAGCCCGCTTCAGCTCTGGCGCTTCGGCTCCGTCATCCGCCGCCAGCAGAAACCCAAACTCAACCGGCTCGTTACGTTCGTCGAGCCAATCCAATCCACAAAACCTCAGTTCGACCGCGTCTTGGAGGCCGGCAACGGCCAGCCGCATCCGGAATCCTGTTTTGGTTAACACGACGGCTTCCATCATCGTTCCGTCGTGCTGCCGAATTAAAGTATACATTCTGAGTTCCCTCCCTCGGGTGTTACCTGATTTTCCACACCAACGGGGGCGAGAGCAATACTTGCCTTGGATATGTGATAAACCTCTCACTGCGGTGCCGGGAGACCGAGACGAAAGGGCAAGCTGAGCCGTATCAAGCAAGCATCACCAATGCGAGAATGGGATGGATGCGGAACCGCTTGCCATCTGGAGCGACCGTTCTAACCTTGCCATGACCAAAGTTCTAATTGCCGGTGGCGGACTGGCTGGCCTGGCCGCGGCGGCGGCGCTGGGCGGCGCCGGATTCGAAGTCGATCTGTTTGAATCGCGGCCGTTTCTTGGAGGCCGCGCCACGTCCTATCCGGTGCCGTCGGGCGAAGGCGAATCCGAGACCATCGACAATTGCCAACACATCCTGCTCCGCTGTTGCGTAAACCTGCTCGACTTTTATGCGCGGCTTGGCGTGCGCGACCGTATCCGCTTCTATCGCGAGTTCTATTTCCTGGAACCTGGCGGGCGTGCCTCGATTTTGCGCCGCGGCCGGCTGCCGGCGCCATTTCACTTCACCGGCGCATTCCTGAAAATGAAATGTCTGGATATGGGCGACAAGCTGGCCATCGCGCGCGGGCTCTGGGCAATTCGCCGCGAGCGCACACGGCGGCAGGATCTGGACAAAATCAGCATGCGCGACTGGCTGCTGCAGAAGCGGCAAACGCCGCGCGCGATCGACCGCTTCTGGCGGCAGGTGCTGGTGAGCGCGATCAACGAAGATCTCGACCGCATGGCCGCCCGGCACGGCTTTCAGGTGCTTTGGCTGGGGTTCCTGGCGCGCGCCGACGCCTACGAGATGGGCGTGCCCGCGGTGCCGCTGGCGCAACTATATGGAACCGAGGCCTGGCAGCGCCTGCCGTCGGTGCGGATGCATTTTCGCGCGCCGGTGGAATCCATCGGCGCGGACGGCTTCGTGGTGGCGGGCGAGCGGCACACCGCCGATTTCTACATCTGCGCGCTGCCGTTCGAGCGGTTGCCGGCGGTTGGGCTGCCAGCTCCCCCATTCGAGCATTCGCCCATCACTGGCGTCCACCTGTGGTTCGACCGCGAAATCACCACGCTCCCACACGCCACGCTGCTCGACCGCACCATGCAATGGATGTTCAACAAGGATGGCGGCCGCTACCTGCAACTGGTGGTGAGCGCTTCGCGGGATTTGACCAACCTTTCGCGCGAGGACATCATCGATATCGCGCTGGGCGACTTGCGCCTCTACTTTCCCCGCGTGCGCGAAGCCACGCTCCAGCGCGCGCACGTGGTCAAGGAGCAGCGCGCCACTTTTTCCGCCGCGCCCGGAACCGAAGCTCTGCGGCCGCCCGCGGCGACCGCCATTGCCAACTTATTCCTGGCGGGCGATTGGACCCGCAGCGGCTGGCCCGCCACCATGGAAGGCGCGGTACGCAGCGGCTACATCGCGGCCAGCGCCGTGGCGCGCTTCGCCGGCAAGCCGGCGGAATTTCTGCTGCCCGATATCGCCTAGGCGCATGGGGCAGGGCGCGCCGAGCATAATGCCGAGCACTTTTTCCCTGCCGAATATGCGCGGCACAGAAGCACCGGCGGCAAAAGACCGCTGGCGTTACGGCGATCGAGTTTCTTGGTAACGCCGGCGGTCTTTGCCGCCGGTGCTTTGCGAGCCATGCCGCTTGAAAGCGGGTGTCCGAACCGCTATAGTAGGCAAAGAAAAAGCGAAGCGTGGAGGACATCCAGCAACAACTCGCTGCGCTGCGACTGCGCCTGGCGCGCATCGACCGCAAGTATGCGGCTGGGCCGCCGGCCGTGCCACGCGCATTGCCGGCGGAAGGGTGCTCCATCGAGCAGTTAATCTCGGGCGAACTGGTGCGCACGCCGCACGGCGAGCACTTCGAAACCGAAAAGCTCTGGGAGCGCCAACGCCGCCACGGCAGCGTGTATATTTCGGATCTGGCCGAGTTGCCGGCCGACCTGCTCGATTCGCTTTCGGGCGGCGCGATTCCAGAGAGCCCGCCTACGCGATGGGCCTTCCTCGATACCGAAACCACCGGCCTGGCGGGCGGAACGGGCACCTGCGCTTTCCTGGTCGGCGTCGGCGCGATCGAGCCGGCAGGCTTCCGGCTGCGCCAGTTCTTCATGCGCGATTACGGCGATGAAGCCTCGCTGCTGTGGCGCCTGGCAGAGCACCTGGCGCAATTCGACGTGCTGGTGACTTACAACGGCAAAGCGTTCGACCAGCCGCTGCTCGAAACGCGTTTCCGCATGTGCCGCTCGCAGGGCGCGCCGCCCGATCCGTTCGGCCACATGGAGCACCTCGATCTGCTCTTCGGCGCGCGCCGCCTGTGGAAGCTGCGCCTGGAAAGCTGCCGCCTGGTGGAATTGGAAAACCGAATTCTTGGCGTGGAGCGCCAGGGCGATTTGCCGGGAGAGATGATCCCGTACGTCTACTTCGAATACTTGCGCACGGCGCAGGCGTTCAAGCTGGTGCCGATCTTTCACCACAACGCGATCGACATTCTCTCGCTCGCGTGCCTGACTGGGATTGTGCCGTTTGCCTTCCGGTCTCCTGGCACGGCGATGCTGCGGCACGGCGCGGATTGGATCGGTTTGGCGCGCTGGATGCAGCAGGCCGGCCGGCGTGAAGAAGCGCTCGGCCTGTTTCGCCGCGCGGTGGACGCGGGCTTGCCCGACCACTTGCTGTTCCGCACGCTATGGGATGTGGCCGCGCTCGAAAAACGCCTGGGCCACGGCGAAGCCGCGCTGGCGGCGATGACGGAGCTTGCCGCCGCGCGCAATCCATTCCGCGCGCAGGCGCTGGCTGAGCTGGCCAAGCACTATGAGCATCGCGAGCGCAATCACGCCATGGCGCTGGAGATGACGCGGGCCGCGCTGGCGATTGAAGATTCGCCGGCGCTGCGTCGCCGCGAGGAGCGCTTGCGGACGCGGCTGGCGCGGCAAGGAGCGAAGCTGGCGTTATAGGGATTCCGACGTGGCGCACGCACTCCTGCGTGCCGCGTCGGCACTCGTGCCGACGTAAGGCGCCGCCGGAAAAAAGACGTGTCGAGAAGAGTCTCGACACGGCACGCACGAGTGCGTGGGCCACGTCGCTCGCCAGATTTTGGCAACCATGCCTCAGTCCGTTTTCTTCGACGGGCCGGATTCAGCGATGCAACAGCCCGTCGTAGACGCCGTCCAGCTCTCTCATGTAACTGCGGGTGAGCCGAAGACTGCACTCCATCGATGCAGCCGGGGCACCAGTGCCTCCCGCAAATTGATGGAAAGCGGCGGTGCAAGCCGCAGCGAGATAGGGGCGCCAGACCTGTTCCAGATGGTCGAATTCCGCCACAAGTTGCGCTGATGTGAATGGCCCGGCAGCTCCGGGCGGCGCTGGCTGGCCATTGGCATCCGACCCTCTCCGGCTGAGCAAATCACGGATCATTCCCTGATATGTTTTCAGATGCTGTACCGCGGCGGTGAGTGCCTTCTCGTAACACACAATGAACTCGCGGTTGTTGTGGGCGTCGGGGCAGTCGCCGGCCTTTTCCTGTGCCATCTCTTCGTCGAAAGCCCGTTGCCCCTCGTTGCGCAGGTTCCCGCGGTCCGCTCCGGCCTGCTTCGCTTGTTGCGGCAAGGCCGGCTGCTCGGGCGCAACAACTTTCTTCGGCTCCGGTGGCGCCTGCTGTCCGAAGCCAGTGGGCTGAAGAACGAGCGCGCAGCCCAAGATGAGGAACGATCTGCGCATAGCCATGCTCTTCACCTCGTCAGGTTGTAAATCAGCCCGTACGGATCTTTGACGTAGCATCGCGGGAAATCCGGCTCGTCTTTGACGATTTCGCAACCGTTCTTTACCAGTCTGGCTTTGGCTTCTTCGACATTGGCGACCGTTACTTCCAGCACCGGGCCGAGCGCCGGACCGGGCTCGATGAAAAGGTTGATGTGCTTGCCGTGAAGGCCGATCATGCCGGGCTGGTCGTCCGTGACTTCGAACCCGAGTTGCTGGACATAGAACGACGCCGCGACCTTTGGATCCGGCGCTTGAATCAGAATGTCGGTACCGAATTTGTTTGCCATATTCGTTCGCTCCTTTTCGCTCAGCAGGAGGTCGATTGCACTGTCGCCCTTCGGCCTCGTTTCATGATAACTGCGGCCACGACCGCTCCCTATGGTCGCGGCTCCGATGCGTCAGATGCGTTCATTTGCATTCGGAGCCGTGACCGAAGGGAGCGGTGCGGCAGCGATGGAGCCGATTGCTTCACGATGGCTCCCGGCTCGCCAAAGTGCGACAAATGACAGACGACAAAAACCGCTCGTCCGTCCTACCCGCGCTCAGATTGCCCGCCCAATAATCTCCTCCAGCTCTTCGCGCGTCAGGCTGATCGGATTGCCTTTCATGCTGCTGGCCTCGGCCGCGCGCCTGGCGAGAAGCGGGACGTCGGCTGCGGTCACTCCGTAGGCGCTGAGCGCCGGGATCTCGAAGCGGCGGCACAATGCGGCTATCCAGACGATCCCGTCCGCCGCGCTGGCGTGAGGCTTCCCCGTCAGCAGCCGCGCCACTTCGTCGTAGCGGCCGAGTGCGCGGCTTTCCGGTGCGCGCCGCCGCAGGGCTTCCAGATTGATTTCCATCGCGTGGGGAAGTAGCGCGGCGCAGACCGCTCCATGCGGAGCGGGGAACATGCCGCCCACCGGCGCGGCGAAACCGTGCACCGCACCGAGGCCCGCGTTAGCCAACGACAGGCCGCCTAGCAGGCTGGCCCAGCACATGCCGTGGCGCGCTTCCGGGTCGCCACCGTTTGTCCACGCGCGCGGCAACGACGCCCCCGCCGTGCGCAGGCCTTCCACCGCGTATAGGTCCGTCATCGGGTTGGCCCGCACCGATACATAAGGCTCAATGAGCTGCGTCAGCGCATCGAGACCGGTGGACGCGGTCAGCGCCGGCGGCAGGTCCAGCGTCAATTCCGGGTCCACTACCGCCAGCCGTGGCAATAAATACGGGCTGCGCAGGCTGGCCTTCACGCCGCGTTCAGGCGCGGCCAGCACTGCGTTGCGCGTCACCTCCGAACCGGTGCCGGCGGTGGTGGGAACCGCAATGAACGGAGCCGATGGCTGCCGCAGCGGCTGGCCGCGACCCACCACTTCCAGATAATCGAGCGGCTCACCTGGGTTGGTCAACATCGCGGCCAGCGCTTTGCCGGCGTCGATCGCGCTGCCGCCGCCCATTGCCACCACTACATCGCAGCCTTCACCGCGTGCGTAGACCGTGCCGGCTGCAACGGTGTCGATCGACGGTTCGCCGGAGACGCGAAACGGCGCCACTGACACTCCCGCCGCTTGGAGTGCCCGTGCGAGCGCCGCTGCCCGGCCGGCGCGTTCGCCGGTCACCAACAGCGCACGCCGGCCCATCGCGGCCGCCGCCGGAGCCACGTCGCTCGCGGCGCCTTCGCCAAACACAATTCGCCCCGCTGTCGCGAACTCGAAGGGCATGGTCCTTACCAATCGCCGTCGGCGGGATCGATCGCGCGATACAACTGGCGCGTGCGCGGCTCGGCGAACATGTCGACCGTTTTGGCGGCCCAGGCGCGGTAATGCGCCGTCTCCTTGTGCGCCGCCTGCGCGGCGGCATCCCGATACACCTCGCAGAGCATGAAGCGCGCCGGATCGTCAGCTTGCTCCAGAAAATCGAACCGCGCCACGCCCGGCTCGCGCCGGCTGTTGCGGGCGTTTTCCGTCGTCGCTTCCCGAAAGGCTTCCACCGCTTCCGGCTTCACGTGCACGTAGACACAGAGGATCAGCATAAGTATCGCCCTCTATAATTATCGACAAACGCGGGGGAGCGCGAGGTGCGCCTGCAAGCGGGCGAAGGCAGAAGAGGGACGGCAAGTTAAAGAGGCTGCTGAAAAAGTCCGAAAGAACATTCTTGAGCCACGGATGGACACAGATGAACACGGATAAACCAGTTCTTTCAATCTATGTTCATCTGTGTTGATCCGTGGCCATGACGCTTTTGGTGTTCTTCAGCAGCCTCTAAAGCGTGCCCTACCAAGGTAATAATGAGGTATGCGGTTTTTCGGCCTTGTGGCCTTGGTTGCGGCGCTGGCCGTTCCCGTGGCGGCCCAGGAAAAGTGGCGTCTCATCTGGCACGACGAGTTTGACGGACCGATCGGGGCGCCGCCCGACCCCACTTTGTGGGTCGCCGAATCGGGCGCGCGCGGCTGGGGCAATCATGAACTGGAGCACTACACCAAGCTCCCCGAAAACGCCTCTCTCGATGGCGATGGCCACCTGGTTATCATGGCGCTGGCCAAGTCGAATGGAGTCTACACCTCCGCGCGCCTCAAGACGCAGGACCGGTTCAGCGTGACTTACGGCAAGATCGAAGCCCGCATGCAGATTCCTTACGGCCAGGGAGTGTGGCCGGCGTTCTGGATGATGGGCGCCGATTTCGCCGACAAAGGCTGGCCCGCCTGCGGCGAAATCGACATCATGGAGAACATCGGCAAGGAGCCGTTCAGTATCCACGGGACCGTGCACGGGCCCGGATACTCCGGCACCGGCGGCATCGGCGCCACGGCAACGCTGACCAATGGCCGCCAGTTTTCCGATGACTTCCACGTTTATGGTGTCATCTGGGAGGGCGACAACATTCAGTTCCTGCTGGATGGCGAGCCGTACTTCCATGTCACGCCGTCGCACCTGCCAGCCGGCGCGCACTGGGTGTTCGACCATCCCTTCTACCTGTTGCTGAATCTCGCGGTGGGCGGGGACTGGCCCGGCCCGCCCGATCGAACTACCGAATTCCCGCAGCGCCTGACAGTCGACTACGTCCGCGTGTACGCCGATACCGACCGCCTGCTGCGCCGCCAGCAGTACGGACCCACGCATGGATCGGATAACCTAAGGCCGCCAGGGCAGTGACGTTTCCGGGCGTGACCGTGAAATTCGATGCGATTGCGGCGTGACCGCTCCCTTCGGTCGCGCCTCCGATGGATCATCGCGCCACGCGGACTTCTATTTCGCGGTGTCGCCGGTGAGCGCCTTCAGATAGCGATAATAGAAATCCACGCCATCGTAGTAGGAACTCATGCGCAGGCGTTCGTCCTTGCCGTGAGCGCGTACGTCGTCGCGGTCGATTGCCAGCGCGGAGAAGCCGAAACTGGGAATGCCGGCGGCGTTGGTGTACTTGCTGTCCGAAGCACCGGTTTCCATGTCCGTCACCACCGGCGCGCCAGGCCAGAACTGCGCCGCGAGCCGTTCGAGCGGCGACAGCACGTCCGTCCGCAGCTCGACCGGCGCCAATGGCTTGTCGAGCGGTGCGTGGTCCGCGATCTGGTTGGTCAGGTCGCTGATGTGCCGCACCGAAACCGCCGGATCGGCCAGAATGCGCACCAGTTCCAATCGCACCTCTTCGGCCGAGTGGCCGGGCAGAATGCGGCAATTCACGATCGCCCTCGCGCTCTGCGGCAGCGCGTTGTTGGCGTGACCCGCTTCCAGGCGGGTAGCCACGCAGGTGGTCCGCACAAGGGCGTTGAACTGGGGCACGCGCCCCAGCCGCGCGATGGCTAACTGATCCGGAGGTTGCGCCAGCATGGCTCGCATGTCCGCCGCGTTCTGCACGGATTCCACTTTCGCCAGGCCCTCAAAATACGCTCGCGTCACGGCGTTGAGCTCAAACGGAAACACCGCACGCTCCAGGCGCGCTAGTGCATCGGTGACGTGATAGATGGCATTGTCCGCAACCGGCAGCGAGCTGTGTCCGCCGGGATTGGTGGCCTTCAGCTCGAAATCCGCGTAGAGCTTCTCGGCGGACGCCACCTCCACGGCCAGCGGCTTGCCCTGATGGGTGGTCACGCCGCCCGAATCCGGGTTGAGCGCGAAGTCCGCGTCCACCAGGTCGCGATGCTGTTTCAGCAGCCAGTCCACGCCGTTGGAGGTGCCGCCTTCTTCGTCCGCGGTCAGCGCCAGGATGATGTCGCGGTCGGGCCGGTATCCTTCGCGCTCAAACCGGATCAGCGTGGTCACCATGATGGCGTCGGCTCCCTTCATGTCCTCGGTGCCGCGGCCGTAGAAGTAGCCGTCCTGCTCCACCAGGCGGAACGGATCGGTGGTCCAGTCCGAGCGCCGGGCTTCCACTACGTCCAGATGCGCGATGATGAGGATGGGCTTCGGCCCGCCCGCGTGCGCGGCGCGCAGCCGCGCCACCAGGTTCCCCTTGCGCTGGTTCGGCCCCAGCACGGTCACGTCTTCGGCCGCGAAGCCGGCCGCGAGCAGACGTTTGCGCATGGCTTCGGCGGCCACTGTGGTGCTGCCCACCGAATCGGTGGTGTTGATCTCGATCAACTCCTGAAGGATGTCATGCGACAGCCTGCGGGTCGGTTCGTCTAGGGAGGCTGCCCAGGCGGGCGCCAGCAGCAACGCGGCAATCAGAAATCGTGTAGTTTTCATGGGGACTCGAAGTTACGATTCTAGCGTACGCGCGGGCAGGCGGACCGCCCATGTTGGGTTTGTGCGGCGTGAGAATCGCAGACGCGGCGAGTTAAGAGCGGCTAGGCGGGACTCAACATAAGTCGCGGCTAACTTCAATTATGCAGAATCATGGTGCGTATCTATACGCAGCTTTAACAGCACAGTACTTAAACGTACAATCAGCGGGAGCTGCCGGACTATAAGCCGGTTCCTGTACCCGTTAGGGCGACAGTCATTCATCTAGACCTGCCATTACTGACAGGCTCAAGCGACCTACCCGGGAGTCCAGCGGGACGAGCCGCCCCTTCTCCCCTATTTGGTCTTGCTCCGCGTGGGGTTTACCCTGCCGGCGGGATTGCTCCAGCCGCGGTGCGCTCTTACCGCACCATTTCACCCTTACCTCTGAGGTGGGGCAGGCCTTCCGGCCTACCCGGCGTGGCAGGCTGAAGCCTGCCACCACCATTCAAGGCGGTATATTTTCTGTGGCACTTTCCGTATCCCGCTGTGGGACCCCGGCCGTTAGCCGGCACGCTGCTCTGTGGAGACCGGACTTTCCTCCTCCGTTACCGGAGGCGACTGCCCATCCGGCAGCTCCCGCATCCGATTATCTCATGTCGAACGGATTGGGCCGCTCATCCGCGTGAGACTCAAAGTAAGTTGATCCAATTGTTGCGAATGTGGCGCGTTTCCGGTGTAGAATATATCGTAATCGGCCCAGGTGAGTGGGAACAAGTCAATACCGCAATCGGCGCTGCCCTTCGGGCGCTGCTCGCAACGTCTTGGCTCTCCCGTTGGAGGAGGGAAGCGAAGCTTCCCAACTCGGTCTATTATGTCCAGCCAGTTTCTGTTGAGGAGATCAATAAGACAATGAAGAGAATCGCAGCGTTGAGCGCGCTCGGGGTCATGGCCTCCGCACTCTTTGCTCAAGGCATGAATGCGCCCGGCAGCCAGGCCAAGGAGGATTGGGAGGAGATCAACTTCGAGTTCGACTCTTCCGTTCTGTCGGATGGCTACCCGAGCCTGCTTCGTCTCGCCGATCTGTTGAGCCAGCATCGCGATTATAAGGTGGTGGTCACCGGACACACCGATTACATGGGCTCCAACAGTTACAACGACAAACTAGCGCTTGCGCGCGCCGGTGCGGTAAAGCAGTTTCTCGAAAAGTACGGCGCCAATGCCGATCAGGTGACGGTAGCCGGCGAAGGCAAGCGCCAGCCGGAAGTCGACAACAAGACCAAGGAAGGCCGCTTTGTAAATCGCCGCGTCACTCTCGGCGTGACGGATGGACAAGGCAAGTTGGTGAAGGACGGCGGCATCCGGGAAGTGTTGCAGGCCTTGCAAGACACCTTGGGGAAGAAGCAGCAGGAATGCTGCGATGCCATTCTCAAACGGCTCGACAAGCTGGATGACATCCTGGCCGCGCTCAAGGCCCTCCAGGGCGAGAACGCGGCGCTCAAGGGCGAACTCGCCGACCAGCGCAATCAGATCAATACGCTGCGCGACCGGATCGAGAACCCGCCCAAGCCGCCCGAACCGCCACCGCTGCCGCCCGCTCCGCCTGTGCAGGAGGCGAAGAAGCATAACGACAAGTTTTCGCTGCTGGGAATCAACGTGGGTCCGACGTTCGGCTCGACCGCCCGCGGCAATGCGACCTTCGACGCCAACGGCCGCTTCTTCTCGCCGTTCGGCAGTGACGGCACCTCCGCCGTACAAGCGCAGGGCGAGTACATTTACAACCCGCAGGATCAGGAAGGCCAGTTCGATCTCGGCTTGGTCAACCGCTGGGGCAACGTGCAAGCCGGCGTATTCAGCAGTTTCAAATACCTGAACTATAAGCAGTATCAAAACGGCGGAGTGCTCGGCCAAGGCGCTTTCCTGCTGGACTATATCTTCGGCCGCGGCCGCATCGGCCTCTTCGGCACGCAGGGCTTCAAGAACTACGCCGTGGTGAACAGCGTGACGCTGGCGCCCGGAGCTTTCTTGCAAACCTACGCCAAGGTGGTCAATCAGTATGGCGCCGACGCCCTGGTCGGCGTGTGGGGCAACGCCTACCTGCAAGGCAACCTCGGCCTGTTGCGGCGCCAGGTTACCGGCGGCAACACGGTCGGCGGCGAAATCAAGCTGACCCAGCCAATCAGCTCGCACCTCGCCTTCACGGCCGCCCTCGACTACAATCAGACCGGCATCGGCTCGACGGGCAACGGCCAGGTGATGTTCGGAATGGAGATGGGCAGCTACATCCATCCCAAGGATTACGGCTCCGTCAAGACGCCGGTCCCGATGGACGTCCCGCGCATCCGCTACGAATTTGGCACGCGGCGCGTCGGCACCAGCCCGCCCATCGCCAACGCCGGTCCCGATCAGATCGGCATTCCCGCCGGAACCATCACGCTCAACGGAAGCGGATCGTACGATCCTCTGGGCGAAGCTCTCACTTATGCCTGGTCGGAGCTTTCCGGACCCGCGGTGACGATTAACAACGCCAACCAAGCGGTGGCCACGTTCACCGCCGCGGCCGGCCAGAGCTATATATTCCTGCTCAAGGTCACCAACACCGACGGCATCTCGGCGCAAGCCACCACTGCGGTTACCACGGCCGCCCCGGTGCAGGCGCAGATCGTGCAGTTCACTGCGCAACCGGCGGCGATCACAGCCGGCCAGACGACAACCCTGAGCTGGGTGATCCAGAACGCCACGTCGGCCACTATCACGCCGGGCGTGGGCACCGTCAGCGGCACCACCGGTTCGGTTGCGGTGTCGCCCACGGCTACTACCACTTATACACTCACAGCGACCGGTCCCAACGGGCAGACTACGCAGACCGTGCAGGTCACGGTGGGCGCTTCGTCCGCTCAGATTCTCCGCTTCTCGGCGGGCCCGAGCAGCATCCCCACCGGCGGCCAGAGCACGTTGAGCTGGAGCACTTCCGGCGCTACCTCGGTTTCCATCTCGCCGACCGTCGGCACCGTGTCGGCTAACGGGAGCACTACCGTCTCGCCGGCCAGTACCACCACTTACACCCTCAGCGCCACCGGCACTGACGGCAAGACCGTCACCGCCGCCGTGCAAGTCACGGTGGGCGCGGGAGCCCAGATTGTCCGCTTTGTGGCGAACCCGGCCAGCATCGCCACCGGGGCGTCAACTACCTTGAGTTGGAGCACCTCCAACGCCACCACGGTTTCCATTTCGCCGGGTGTCGGCACGGTAGCCACCAATGGGAGCGTAGCCGTTTCGCCGGCCGCCACCACGGTTTACACGATCACTGCCACCGGCACCGATGGCAAGACCGTCACCGCCACCGCGCAGGTCACGGTGGGCGCGGTCACGGCTCAGATCTTGCGCTTTGCGGCTAGCCCGAACACCATCGGCCTCGGCGCATCGACCACGTTGAGTTGGAGCACGTCCAACGCGACCTCCGTCTCTATTTCGCCGACCGTCGGCACTGTGTCCGCCAACGGGAGCACCACGGTCTCACCGGCCACCACCACCAGTTACACAATCACCGCCACCGGCGCGGACGGCAAGGCCGTCACCGCCGTGACGACCGTGACTGTGAGCGGATCCGCCATTCCACAGATCGTGACCTTCGTCGCTACCCCGCAGAGCATCGCGCCGGGCGGCTCGACCCAGATCTGCTGGCAGGTCTCCGGAGCGACCAGCATCTCGATCGCACCCGGAATCGGCACCAACCTCAATGCCAACGCTTGCGCCACCGTGACGCCAAGCGCCACCACCACTTACACCCTGACCGCTACCAACGCGGTGGGCACGGTGCAGGGCAACTTGACCGTCAACGTCGGTCTGGTTCAGATCCTTTCGTTCCAGGCCAGCCCGGTGAGTTCGCCAGTCGCTGGAGCCCCGGTAACGCTGTCGTGGACAACCTCGAACGCTACCTCGGTGGTGCTCACCGGCGCCGACATATCGCCGACGACACTGCCGGTCAATGGCTCCTTCACCGACAACCCGGTTACCAACGAAACCTACACCCTGACCGCTTACGGACCTGGAGGCCAGAACGTCAGCGTCAGCATATCGGTGTTCGTCAGGTAACCCTGACGTAGTATCGCGTTAGTCATGCCGGGCGGCCCCACCAGGCCGCCCGGTTTTTTTGTGGGATGCCGGTGTCTACCAGGCGCGGCGCAGATGTTCGGCCGCGAGCGCCGCCACATCTCCTTCCTGGTAAATGAACTCGCCGCGCTTCATGGTGAGGTGCACCAGGTTCATGCCCGAATGGTGTCCCAGTTCCCGATAGTCGGAAACGCTGAGCACGACCAGGTCGGCTGGCTTGCCAAGTTCGATCGATCCGGCGGTTGCCGTTCGGTTCACCGCATGGGCGCCGTTAATGGTGGCCGCTACCAGCGCTTCGGCCGGTGTCATACCCAGTTCCCGGCAGGCCAGCGCGACCACCGTTTGCATGTTGAGCATCGGACTATCGGAACGGTTGAAGTTGCTGCCCAGCGCCACTGCCGCGCCGGCTTCGATCAGCGCCCGCGCCGGGGCCTGGCGGCTACCGGTGTGAAAGGCCTGACCCGGGAGCAGCGTGATGACGGGACCCGATGCGAACCTTCTTCCAAGGTCCGCCACCGCGATTTGCTCCAGATGGTCGATTCCGGCGATCCGAAGGTCGCTGGCCAGCGCCGCAGCTACCTTCGGTCCATCGCCATCCGCATGAACCCGGCAACCCAGGCCGCACCGGGCCGCCGTCTCCAGATAGCGCCGGATCAGCCGATGCCGGCTCTCGACGGGGCTCCATTCGATGTCGGCAAACCGGGCCAGCCGGCGGCGTTCGAGTAGCGGCAGGAACTCGGCACACGCCCACTCCACCGCCGCCTCCGCCGGAACCGGCCCTTCCGAAGGCGCCGGCAGAGCCAACAGGAAAGTGGCTACCACGTCGATCGGGTCCCGGCTCACCAGGGACAACGCGCGCAAGAGCTTCAGCTCGGCGCGCGGTTCGCCCCCGCAACCGGATTTGACCTCTACCGTGGTTGTGCCGTGACGCGCCATCGCCCGCAAATATCGCCGCATCTGGTTGGCGATGCTTTTGGCGCTCGATCTCTTGACCGTGTTCAGCGCCGGCACCCCGTCAGTGTGCGCCCAGCCCGGCGGCGGAAACGCCAAATGGGTGTGGCTGTCCACGAATCCTGGCATCACCACACGCCCGGCCGCGCTAATCTCCACCGCGTCACGCGCCGCCTTCAGGTTCTCCACCCGGCGCGTGGGGCCCACCTCCTCGACCAGCCCATCGCGGATCAGCACCGATCCGTCGGGTATCAGTCCCGGATCGTTCAGGAACGCACCGCGGCGGGCCTCCGCCGGACCGCGCATGGTAAGCAACTGGTGCGCGCCCCGAATCAATATGGCCCGCGTTTGTTTTAGCCCTCAGACTCCACTGTAGCAGCAGGTGAGAGACGGGAGTCTTCAAGTCAGGAGCCGGAAGACAGGAACAGGAGGGCAGGGCGCCCACCCGATCCTCTGACTTCTGTCTCCTGCGCAGTTGCGTAATGATGTACTTAAGGATCGGTTTTGAAGGTATCTGCACAGCAGCCGAGCAATCGTGTTCTCAAAACGCTGGAACGCGTGTTCTCCAAGGCCGGAAGAGGATCTCGCAGCGAGGCCCGGCGTTGGATCGGCGAAGGGCGCGTCGCAGTCAACGGCGTGACCGCGCGCAGCCCCGACCAGTGGGTCGATCTCGCGCGCGATAAGGTAACCCTGGACGGCAAGCCCGTCGCCGCCAAACGCGGAATCTACATTCTGCTTTACAAGCCGAAGGGTTACTTGACCACCTCTCGCGACCCGGAGAATCGTCCCACGGTTTACGATCTGATCGCGGATCTGGACGAGTGGCTGGCTCCGGTTGGGCGCCTCGATCTGGACTCGAGCGGTCTGCTGCTTATGACCAACGACACCGCCTTCGCCGACCACGTCACCAGTCCCGCGCACCTGGTCTCCAAGACTTATCAGGTGAAAACCGCCACGCTGTTCAGCGACGAGCAAATCGAGGGACTGCGCCGCGGTATCGAACTGAGCGACGGCCCAACCCGCCCGGCCGAGGTGCGCCGGCTGCGCGATGGCGCAAGGCATTCATTTCTCGAAATCGTCCTCACCGAAGGCCGCAACCGGCAGGTGCGGCGCATGATCGAAGCGGCCGGCAGCCGCGTGCTGAAACTGGTTCGCATCGCGATTGGTCCGGTCCGCATCGCGGACCTCGAGATCGGCAAGTGGCGGCGGTTGACGGAAGAGGAGGTCGCCGCGCTCGGAGGCCGGGTGCGCCGGCCCGCGCCCGCTACTTCGAATACCAGCGGAGCGAGACCTGCGGCACGATCATGGTCCCGCGAATATAAAAAGGGCCGTTGGTCGAAGTCTTGAAATGGAAGGCGCGCACGCCGCCGCCCAGCTCGAAATGTCCGAAGCGCAGGTTGATGGAGCCGTCCGTATCCCAGAGCGTCCAGCTCCGAGGGAACGCGAAGCCCGAGCCGTTCAGTTCCAGCCGAACGAATTTCGAGAAATACTCCGCCACTCCCAATCCCAGGGTGGGTGAGACGAACCAGCGGCTCCCCGCCGCCTGATAGCTGATCGGCGAGCCGTTGGAACCAATCAGAGGACCGCCCGAAGGACCGGTAATTGGCAGCAGGGGCGCATCAAACCCGGTGTTGATGTTGAGGTATTGCACCTGCCATAGCGTCTTCAGACGAAAGTGCCGGCTCTTCACCGGATACGGCCACGTCAGGTACTCGAACGAAAGCTTGAGCTCCTGCAACTGGTAATTCGTGGAAATGAGAACGCCCGGGTTATAAGTCTGGTTCCACAGGGTAAGAGCCGTGGTCGAAGTGAAATCGCCCGCCGAGCGCGTGTTAAACCCGGAGACCACCAACGCGTTATGCAAGCCCAGCGCGAAACCGATTTCGGCGCTCTCTCCCAGCTTCGGCCTACCCTGGAAGGTAGCCAGAGAACTGGTGGTGATCCCGGAGGCTCGCCCCTTATCGAGAGTCGGGTTGTTGGTAGGCTCGGATCCGCCGACGCCAAACCAGAAGCCGGATTCGCCGGGCATGCGCACGTCCGGGTATTTCGGCAGCTCCGGCGGCGCTGAAATGTTGGGCTGCCCCGTCTGCGCCGGCGCTTGGTTCGCCGGTTGCGTGGCTGCGGGCGGGTTCTGTTGATCGGCCGGCGGTTGCGCGGGTGGCTGCGCGCTCGGGTCGCCTTGCGGCGCGGCATTCGTGTCGCTTGCCACCGTGGCGCTTGTGCCGCCCGCGGTAGCGTCCGGGTCCGCCGGCCGCGCCTGCGCCCAGCACGCCAACCACAAAACACAAACCAACACCATGGCCGATTTCTTCACGTATTCCTCTTTGTTCCGATTTAGGACGAACCCGGATGCCGCCAGACCCCGCTGCACGGGTCCGGCCAAACGCCTACCTTCGACGCCGCTCTACTATTTTGCCTCAACCGGGCACTGCCGCGCACATGCCCCGCCCGCCAGCCTTGTGGCCTCCGAGGCACAGGTGTGAACCATCGGGCGATGCGCACGGGCCGATACGTCCAAGTGGGATCAAGCTTGGCGCTCCGCCGGTGCGGCCTTGGTTCGAAAATGGAGGAGAACCGGTAGCATCGGGACGCCATCGGCACTGGTCAGACTCGGTCCGTTCGGCCACCGCAACGAGAATTGACAATCGTGTTCCGGCTCGAGCGCCAGGTGCCAGGTGTTGGAAACTCGCGGGGCAGGCCGCGGACCTGCCCCGGCGAGTCGCTAACTACATGCCGCTCTGCGCGGTTTCGGTGCTGAACTCGACCTTCGTGGTCGAGCCGCCCAACTGGATGGCAGCGATGCGATCCGTCTTACCTTCACGGAAGGCATCTACCGCCGTGTGGGCGAATTTCGTGCTTACGGTTTCCACCTTGGCCGGCGCCGACACCGACTTACTGGTGCGGACATCGGTGAAGGTTGCAGTGCCATTTTCGACTTTGAGCTTGTACTCGCCGGGGGCCAATTGCAGCGTGCCGACGATGGCTTGCTGATCGAAAACAACGTCGTAACTTTTCGTGCCCGCTAGAGCGAGGCTGCAAGCAGACACAAATCCAACCAATAGAAGCGACTTTTTCGTCATATCCGAGAGTTTCCTTGAAGTTGAGTTTCCTGTGGCAATTCTTGGCGCACAAGATGTTCTTTGTCTTGCGTCCAACCCCGAGGGTAGGTTGCGGTTTCTACCTACTAAGACTCCACGCCCGTGCCCAAAGTTGCAATTCAAGAATCTTATGCGGGCTATTCAGCACTTAGGGCCTGTCAGAGAATTACTGCGCCATTCCGACGTGGCTATTTCGTGACAAGCCCTCACTGTGTTGTAACTGAGGGGCCATTGATCGGCGGGACCTACAGTTTCAGCGCGCAATCCAAGTAGAACGAAGGGCTGTGCGGCCACAAACTCGGCAAGGCAGGGTTATAGGAGTAAGGTGCGTCGGAATTGCGGGGCAATCCTCCAAAACGGCCGTGAGACCGCCCCGCCAGCGCTCTGACTAAATGCCACTCCGTGCGGCGGTTTTGGCGGTGAATTCGACCTTGGTGGTGGAACCGCCCAACTCGATGGAAGCGACGCGTTGGGTTTTGCCTTCCGCGATGCTATCGACCGCCGTGTGGGCGAACTTCTGGCTGCCAGTTTCCAACTTGACTGGCGCCGATACCGACTTGCTGGTGCGGACATCGGTAAAGGTCGCTGTGCCGTTTTCCACCTTTAGCTTGTACGCGCCGGGGGCTAACTGCACGGCGCCGACGGCTGCGGTCTGGTCGAAAACAAGGTCATAGCTCTTCGTGCCCGCCAGAGCGAAGCTGCAAGCAGACACAAATCCTACCAAAAACAGCGATTTCATCGTCATTGTTCGAGAATTCCTTGAAGTTGAAGTTCCTGTGGCTCGATAACACGTGGCACACAAGATCTCTTATTTGTCTTGCGTCCAACCCGAAGGTAGGTTGCGGTTTCTACGTTTTAAGGCGTCAAACGCGCGCGCGAGGTTACAAGGCAAGATTCTTATGTGGATCGCGCAGGCTGGTCGCCGGGCGATCCGGTGCGCCGCTCATTCGGCCAGTGCCTCCGCCAGAACGCGGCCGGTCGATGAAGACGGCGGTGATACCCCGCAGACGCGGGCCAGCGTCGGAGCCAGGTCAATGGCCTCCACTGGCGATTCGCACATGGCCGCGCGAAATCGCGGACCGTACAGGCACAGCGGCACGCCGGTGTCGTAATTGTAGAGCGAACCGTAGGAGATGCCGCGCCCCTGGCGATAGTCTTCCACGTATTCCGGCCGGTAGGACAGCATGACGTCGCCGCTGCGCCTTGGGTGGAAGCTGTTGCGGAAGCGGCGCGCCCATTCGTCGCGGCTGGAACAAGCGCCGCCGGCGGTGTAGTATCCGGCCACAGCGGGATGTTCGAGGGCAGCGGCAGCGGCGGCTTGCCGCATCGGTTCCAGGTCGCGCGCCGTTCCGCCGTCCAGGTACAGGAACGGATAGAGATACTCATGCACGTGGCCGAGATTGCGCTCGCGCAAGGCGGTCTCCACGGCCTGCGCCACGCTCTCGCCCTCCACGGCCATGCGGGAGCGGGCGGCTGGGCCGGGCGCCGGTGGCGCTCCATGGCAGCCGGCGAAGGCGAGATCGAAGCCCTTGTCGCCCAGCGTTCGCCGCAACTGCGTCAGCAGCGCTTCCATCTGCAGGTCGAGTTGCAGCGTCATCTGCTGCATGAGCGGCGAAAAGGCGCCCGTTTCGAATCCCAGCCGGGCCGGCGCGGAAACCACCAGACAGACGAAATCGAGACTGCCCGACTGCCCAAGCCGTTCGTTAACTGCCAACTCGCGCAAGAAGTCGAATTGCGCCGCTGCCGCAAATGGCGAAGCCTGGTACAACTCGGCAAAAACCTCCGGATGGGCTGCGTCATACGTGAGTTCGCGCAGCGGTGGAGCGCCCGCCGGGGCCCCCGCCGCCAGCCAGCCGGCGCCGTGCAGAGCTTCAATCGGCCTTCCCGCGTTGAACGGGCCCAGCCAGTCCGGCGCAGTTCCCAGAGTGTCGAAGCGGCCGTCCCGATCCCCCCAAAACAGCCGCGCCGCCGGGTGCGCAGTCACCAGACCGGCATGCGCGGCGTCCGGCGCCACCACGTAGACTCGCGTACCGGCCTCGCCGGCAATCTGTCCCACCACGGTGGTCGCCAGCAGTTCCTCCGGGGCGGCTTTCACCGTTTGCCGCAAACGATGATCCCACCAGGAATCGGCCACTATGCCGTGCTCGGCCGGCCATGCGCCCGTGGCCAGCGTCGCCAGGGTGGTCGACGGAAATGTGCTGGCCAAGTGCCGGCAGTCGGGAAAATATGCACCCGAAGTTATTAGTTTCCGGAACCCTCCATTGGTTAGCTTACCCCAGGCGTTTTCCAGGAAATCCGGCCGTAAGAGCTCGATCAAAACCAATACGAACAGGTTGGGACGCGGCGTTAAGGCCCAATTCTTTAAGGACATACCGCCTATCATCGACAGCGCGAAAGTTCGCCGGCAGATGTCCATGAAAAAAAGTTTATCAGAGGCGGGGCTTGATGTTATAGTGTTCTTTCTTCAGACGCGAAAATTTGGGTTCCGCACCGGTTTATGACGTGACCGGCTGAGGCGTATGCGATGAACAAGGACGATAGCGTGCTGGGACTTGCGGAAATCCGCCGCAACCGGGGCATCTCGCTTCAACAGATTGCCGAATCGACCAAGATCGGCGTAAGGTCGCTCGAAGCAATTGAGCAGGGAGATTTTCGCAGGCTGCCTGGCGGCATATACAACACCAGCTACATACGCCAATACGCCCGCGCCATCGACTACGACGAATCCATCTTGCTCGCGTTCTACCACCAGCAGACCGGCGGCGTGAAGGAAGTGGCGCCGGTCCAGCGCCCCGCCGCCGGGAGTTTCCGCCCAGTGGATTCTCTCTTCAACTGGTAGTGATCGAAGCGCGCCCCGCAGACACTCCGCTCCGACACAAACCCGCTCAAACGCGCAGTTCGTAGCCTAGCGCGCGCATTCCCTCGATGATGCGGGCGCGGATGGCGCTGGTCTCGTCATTCGAGAGCGTGCGCTCGGGCGAGCCGGCGGTCAGGCGGAAGGAGACGCTCTTTTGTCCGTCGGCGAGCGGCGGACCGGAGTATTGGCGCAGGAACTCGATCGATTCCACCAATGGACCGGCGAAGGAACGCACCTTGCTCTGCAACTCGCCGGCCGGGTCGCGCAAGCCGGCAATCACCGACAGATCGAAGGCCGAGGAGGGATAGCGCCGGACCGGCGTGTAACGGAGCTCGGCCGCGGCAGCTAGCGCGCGCACGCGGTCGAGATCTAGATCGAGCACCGCCGCGCGGCCGGTCTCGATCAGGGACGGGTGCAGCTCGAAGACACGGCCTACGCGTTCGCCCTTCCAGATCACGTCGGCCGCGCGCGCCGGGTGTTCGTAGGATCGCGCGGCGGCCGGCTGCGCGTGCGCTCCCGGCATCAGACACTCAGCCGCGTGCCGGATCTCGTCCAGACCCGCCGCGCCGTCGCCCTGTCGCGCGAACACTGCCGCCGCCAGGTGAGGCACTTCGTCTGGCAAGCCCTGCTCGCGTTTATGAATCTCCAGGCCGATTTCGAAAATGCGGAACACCTCGCGATGCTTGGCGTTTTCCTGGATGTTGCGCCAAAGGCCCGGCAATAGGGAGGCGCGCATGAGCGCCTGGTCGCTCGCGATGGGGTTGGCCACGCGCACGTGCGCCTCGGGCGCGAAGCCAAACGCGCGCACGGCTTCTTCGGCGACGAACGAGTAATTGTAGACTTCGGTGAAGCCCACATCCACCAGTACGTCGCGCACTTCGTGCTGGAACTTGCGCTCCGGGTTGGCGGGCGGCACGGAGGCGGCCACCAGCGGCGCCACCGGCGCGATGGAATCGTAACCGATCATGCGGCCGACTTCCTCCACCAGGTCGTCGGCGAGCGAAACATCCTTGGTGGCGCGCCAGGAGGGGACCGAAACCGCAAAAACGCCCGCCTTCGATTCGTTGACGCCGAACTCAAGGCGCTCCAGAATCCGCCGGACCTCCGCCGGCTCGATCGCGCGGCCCAGCTTGCGGCCCAGCCAATCGAGCCGCAGCTCGATCGGCGGCGGCGCGGGCAGTTCTTTCCTTAGGTCCGCCACGCCACCCACCACGCGAATGCCCGGCGAGATTTCGCGCAGCAGTTCCACGGCGCGGGCCAGCGCGCGTACCGTATTGGCAGGGTCCTGGGCCTTCTCATAGCGGATGGAGGCGTCGGTGCGCAGCTTCAGAGCCGAAGAGGTCTTGCGGACGGAAGCTGCCTGGAAGTTGGCGCTTTCGAGCACCACGCGCTTGGTAGTATCGCTGATGGCGGTGGACGCGCCGCCGATCACGCCAGCCAGCGCGATGGCGCCGGAAGCGTCGGCGATCACCAGGTTGCTCGGGTCCAGCGTGTAGTCCTCATTGTTCAAGCCGCGGAACCGTTCCCCCGGATACGCGTTCCGAACGAAGATGGTGTCGCCGGAGAGCTTGTCGGCGTCGAAAGCGTGCGTCGGCTGGGGCAGCTCCGCCATCAGCAGGTTGCTCATATCGACGATGTTGTTGATGGCGTTCAGACCGAGCGCGGTGAGCCTGTATTGGAGCCAGGGTGGCGGCGGCTGCACGGTTACGTTATCGAATTCGAGCGCGCTGTAACGTGGGCACAGATCCAAATCCTCGATCGCGATGCGTACCCGGCTGGCGCCGCGGGGAAGCAGGTCCGGTTTCACGGGATCGACGAGCTTATGATCGAGGATGGCCGCCACTTCGCGCGCCATTCCAATATGGCCCCACAGGTCCGGCCGGTGAGTGAGGCTCTTGTTATCGATTTCGATGATGCTGTCGGGCGCACAGCCGGGGACGGCAGAGCCGGGCGCACCCTCGATTTCGAGAATGCCGGCGTGGTCCTTATTGATTCCGAGTTCGGCGCCGCTGGCCAGCATGCCATCGCTTTCGATGCCATCGATCAACTTCGTGCCGACCGGTACCCATACAGTCGTCATGCCGGGCAGGCAATTGGGAGCACCGCAGACCACGGTTTTGCGGCCGAGCGGTCCCAGGTCCACGAGGGCCTTGAGGTTGTGGCCGGTGGCGGCGCGCTCGACCGTTTCCACATGCGCCAGTACCGCGCCCTTGAGCAATGCGCCGGCCGGTTCGATCGCTTCGCACTCGGCGGTCTTCATGGTGATGAGCCGCTCGAGCGGAGCAGGCGCGCAATCGAGGCCTTCCACCAACTCGCGGATCCAGTTGTAAGAGAATTTCAAGATCGCCCCACCGTTAGAACTGTTTCAAAAATCGCAAATCGCCGCCTTGCAAATGGCGGATATCGTCAATTCCGTAACGCATCATCACCAGCCGCGTCAGGCCGAGTCCGAATGCGAAGCCGTTCCACTCACGCGGATCGATGCCGCTCATCCGCAGCACGTTGGGATTCACCAGGCCGCAGGGCAGCAGTTCCACCCAGCCGCTTTGCTTGCACACCGGGCAGCCCGGGCCGCCGCAGATCAGGCATTGAATGTCCAGCTCGAAGCCCGGCTCGACGAACGGGAAGTATCCAGGCCGCAGCCGCACCGTCACTTCGCGGTGGAAGATGGCGGCGAGCAGGGTCTTCATGAAATAGAGCAGATGAGCGACGGAAACGTCGCGGTCGATCATCATGCCTTCCAGTTGATAGAAGGTGTGTTCGTGCGAAGCGTCGACACTTTCGTTGCGGAATACGCGGCCGGGCGCGATCATGCGCAGTGGGAGCGCGAGCCGCTCCATGCCGCGCACCTGCACCGGCGAAGTATGGGTGCGCAGCAGGTTGCCGCCCTCCAGCCAAAAGGTGTCCTGCATGTCACGCGCCGGGTGGGTTGCCGGGATATTCAGCGCGTCGAAATTGCGGTATTCGGTTTCCACCTCCGGTCCATCGAGCACAGCGAAGCCGAGCGAGCTGAACAGTTCTTCCAGCTCGCGCTGAATACGGGTGATGGGATGCAGGTGGCCGCGGCGCGGACCGGGAGCGGGCAGCGTCAGATCGAGCCATTCGGCATCCAGGCGGCGGGCGAGCGCTGCTTCCTCGAAGCTGTGTTTACGCGCTTCGTAGGCTTGTTCGAGCGTCTGCTTGGCGCCGTTGAGCAGCTTACCGAAAGCGGCGCGCCCTTCGGGTGGCAGCTTGCCCATCTCCTTGCCGGCGATAGCGAGCGCGCCCTTGCGGCCCAACACCTCGACGCGGGCAGCTTCGAGCTCTTCGCTCGAGCGCGCCGCGCGAATCCGCTCGAGAGAACCGGCGACCAGTTCCCGTATGGAATCTTCAGACATGCGTGTTGAACTTTTGATTGTAGCAAGCGTGCGACGGCGGCCAGCTCCGCGCGGTATCGGGCGCCCCGCGAGAAGCGAACGGTCGCTCGCACACCGTTTTACCGCCGCGGACGGCTGCGCGGAGTCCGTGCGATACAATGAAGGCGCACAAACATGAAGGAAAAGATAAGATCCACGACGGTGCTCTGCGTCCGCCGGGACAATAAGGTTGTGATGGCCGCCGACGGGCAGGTAACCCTGGGCAACGAGGTGATTAAGGCCACTGCGCGCAAGGTCCGCCGGCTTTACAACGATAAGATTGTGGCCGGGTTCGCCGGCTCCACGGCCGATGCGTTCGCGCTCTTCGCGCGCTTCGAATCGAAGCTCGAGCAATTCAACGGCAACCTGCCGCGCTCGGTGGTCGAGCTGGCCAAGGAGTGGCGCACGGACCGCGTGCTGCGCCACCTGGAAGCCCTGCTGCTGGTGGCTGACCAGACCATCACCTACCTGGTGAGCGGCAACGGCGACGTCATCGAGCCCGACGAGGGCATCGCCGCCATCGGCAGCGGCGGCCCGTTCGCCCTTTCCGCCGCGCTGGCGCTGGCGCGCAATACCAAGCTTTCCGCCAAGCACATCGCCGAGCAGTCCATGCAAATCGCCGGCAAGATGTGCATCTACACCAATGAGAACGTGACCTACGAGGAGTTGGGCTAGCCATGGTAATTTATCTGCCCAACCAGTCCGTGGATGAGGAGCCGATCCTCGACGAGCTTACTCCGCGCGAAATCGTGCGCGAGCTCGACAAGCACGTGGTCGGACAGGCCGACGCCAAGCGCGCCGTTGCCATCGCCCTGCGCAACCGCATCCGCCGCCAGAAGCTGTCGCCGGAAATGGCCGATGAGGTGATGCCCAAGAACATCCTCATGATCGGCCCCACCGGCGTCGGCAAGACCGAATTGGCGCGGCGCCTGGCGCGGCTGGCCAATTCGCCGTTCCTCAAAGTCGAAGCCAGCAAGTTCACCGAAGTCGGCTATGTGGGCCGCGATGTCGAGGCCATGATTCGCGATCTGGTGGACATTTCCATCGATATGGTGCGAGAGGAACGCCTCGACGAAGTGGCCGACCGGGCCGAGATGAACGCCGAGGACCGCCTGCTCGATTTGTTGATGCCGCCGCAGCCGGAACCCAGTGAAAGCGTCGAACGTACGCGCGAGAAGCTGCGCGAGCGGCTCCGCGCCGGCAAGCTCGACGAACGCATGGTCGATATCGACGTCAAGGATCGCGCGCCCACGCTCGAACTCACCACCAACGCCGGCATCGAGGAGATGGGCATCAACCTCAAGGATATGCTGCCCAATCTGTTCGGCCAGAAGACGCGGCGGCGCAAAATGCGCGTGGCCGAGGCGCTCGATTACCTGGTGCAGGAGGAGGAGCAGAAGCTGATCGACATGGATCAGGTCACCCGCGCCGCCCTGGAGCGCGTCGAATCGAGTGGCATCATCTTCCTCGATGAGATCGACAAGATCGCCGGCCGCGAGACCGGCCACGGTCCCGACGTCAGCCGCGAAGGCGTCCAGCGCGACATCCTCCCCATCGTAGAAGGCACCACCGTCAACACCCGTTACGGTTTCGTGCGCACCGACCACATCCTGTTCATCGCCGCCGGCGCTTTCCACGTCTCCAAACCGAGCGACCTTATTCCGGAGCTGCAGGGTCGTTTTCCCATCCGCGTAGAGCTCAAGTCGCTTTCCGTCGAAGACTTCATCCGCATCCTCAAAGAGCCGAAGAACGCCCTTGCCAAGCAGTACGTCGCCTTACTCGAGACCGAGGGCATCAAGCTGCTCCTCGGCGACGACGCGCTCGAAGAGGTGGCCCGCTTCGCCGCCCAGGTGAACCAGAGCTCCGAAAACATCGGCGCGCGCCGTCTCCACACCATCATGGAGAAACTGCTCGAAGAAGTCTCTTTCGAAGGGCCGGATCTCAAGAAAAAAACCGTTAAGGTGGATGCTAACTATGTGCGCAAACACCTGGCGGACATCGTGAAAGATCAGGACCTCAGCCGTTACATACTCTGAACCGGCGCACTAATTACATTGGCTAGCATTTACTTGCTAACTATGGTGCGTTCACCATAGTCATCCATCGGTTAGGCATTTTCGGTGGCCCAAAGAGACTCTGGCTTTGGCGGAGATACCGCCGTAACCTAGTATTGAAGTATAAGCGGTAGCGGCATTCACAAGCGTCATTCCAAGAACGAGGACGGGCGCTCGGGCACGCCACAAATCAAAGGCAAACTGCTATGCAGAACTGGATTGAAGAATTTGGCTCCTCGATGCGCGCTTTTTGGCTGGAAGACGAAGGGCAGAACCTGATCGAGCATTCCCTGCTGATCGCGTTCGTCTGCCTTGCGGCGGCGGCTATGTTCATCAACGCCGGCGCCAGCGTCAGATCGATCTGGACCACCTCCAACTCCCAGTTGGCGGTGGCGGCCGCCGCCGCAACCACGTAACGCCGAGCCTTCGCGCCGCGGCCCGCAGCTTTCGGCGGGGTGCATTTCGACTTGCCAATTGCCTTCCAAACCACCACCACTCGTCTAGCACCCGTTCATCGCCCGCCCCAGTTCACCTTGCATGACTCAAGGCCCACACGGGCCGTGCCATCGGGTACTCTGAGAGGGAACACGCAGGAATAACCAAACCGGCTCAATGCGAATCCTCTACATTCACTCGACGCAAGTGCCGGCGCCACTGGACAGGCCTACCGACCGTTTTTTCCTGTTTTCGGAAGCGATGGAAGGTGATGTTTTGCAGCCGATCTGGTTTCGCACGCCGGAAGAAGTGGAAGCGGCGCTTGGCCCCGGTTCCTTCCCGGTTCATGTCTCGGGGCGATTTCGCTATCACTGGTTTCTGGCGAAGCGCCCCGACGGCCGTTACCGGCCGCGTCTGGAGCAGTTCTGGTTTTACATTCGCAAGGGCTTGGAACTCCACCGGGAGCGGCCGTTTGACTGCGTCATCGCCTATTCCCACATGACGACGGGGCTGCTGGCGGCCTGCCTGAAGCTGCTGACGGGGGCGAAGCTGATCGTAGAAGTGGTGACCGACCCGCACCGCGCCTACCTGTCCACACGTCCGCGGCCGACCGTGCGCGACCGCCTGATGAAGCTCTATTCCGACGTGTGCCTCCATCTGTCGCTGTGGGCGGCCGATCGGGTTCATCTGCTCTGTACGGCTCAGTTGGCGGCCTATCCGCTGCTTCGCAACGTCAAGACCTCGGTGTTTCACGAGTTCGTTCTGGTGTCGAGGATCGAGGCTCACGCGGATGGCGGAGAGCCGTACGTGCTGATGATTGGTTCGCCGTGGTACCTGAAGGGGGCGGACCGATTGATCGAAGCATTCCGGCGGCTGTCTGCCGATTTTCCGGATGTCAAGCTCAAGATACTTGGCTGGTACCGGAAGACGGAACGCGAAGAGTTGGAGGCTCTGGCCGGAGATTCGAAGCAGATTGAACTGGTGCGGGCGATGCCCAGCGCCCCCGCTCTGCGGATGGTCAGCGGCTGCATGCTATTGGTACACCCATCGCGCTGCGAAGGGGGCCCCAGAACGGTGATCGAGGGCCTGGCGGCGGGTGTCCCGGTGGTTGGTTCCGATGTGGGCTGGATACCCGAGTTAATCCGTCAGGGGGAAAACGGATTTGTGGTGCCAGGCGGCAACGTCCTGGAACTGGAAGCGCGCATCCGCCAGTTGCTGGCCGATCCGGAACTGCGGCGACGCATGGGTGCGAAGGGCTACGAATTCGCGCACACGCAACTGACCGAGGAGGTCTACGTGGAAAGGTTCACCGCGATGGTTGCCGACACCGTGCGGGGGGCCCCATGAGCCCGGCCGGCCCTCACTCGGCTCACAGTCTGGACCGGAAACTGGCGGGAGGGCTGGCGTGGGCCGCGGGCGCCAAGTTCGCGACCCAGTTCTTCACCTGGACATTCACGCTAATCACGGCGCGTCTTCTTTCGCCGGCCGAATTCGGTCTGGTCAACATGGCTGGCTTCATCAACGTGCTGACGGCCACGCTGGCTGAGTTCGGCATGGGCCAGGCCGTATTGCAGATGCCCGAGCTGGAGGCCGGCACGGTGGCGCAATTGAACACGGCCTGCGTGGCGATCTGCACAGCGGCATACGGCCTGCTGGTTTTGGCTGCGCCGCTGGTTGCGGTGTTCTTCAAGTCCGACCAACTCAGGCTGCTGGTGGTGGTCAACAGTCTCGGCGTGCTCGTTACGGGGTTTCAGTCGGTGCCGTATGGGCTGCTGGAGAAGGACCTCGATTACCGCCGGCTGTCCGTGTGCGAATCGGTCACCGTTCTGCTGCAGGCCGTGATCACGGTGGGATGCGCGCTGAGCGGATTTGCGTACTGGTCGCTGGTGGTGGGCGGGCTGATCAGCAGAATAGCCGGCGCCGCACTGACGTACTACTGGAAGCCGGTGCCGTTCGCGCTGCCGCGGTGGAACGAGATCCGGGCGCCGATGCGGCTGGGCGCGCACATCGCAATCGGCAGGATTGCGGCCACGGCGTACGCCCTGTCGGACGGAGTGATTGTCGGGCGCATGCTGGGCGGAGCCGCGCTCGGCGCGTATCAGATGGCGATGTCGCTGGCCAACGCGCCGGCCGAAAAGATCGGTCTGCTGGTGATGCGGGTGACCGGGCCGTTGTTTGCGAAAGTGCAGAAGGACCAGGAACTGGTGCGGCGCTATTTTCGGATTGTCAGCGAGTCGCTTTCGCTGGCCGTTTTCCCGTTGCTGATCGGTCTCGCACTGGTAGGGCCGGAAGCGTTACGGGTGTTGCTGGGATCGAAATGGAACGCAGCCGCGGGGCCGATCCGGTGGCTGGCAGTTTTCATGTGCGCGCGAACGCTGTCCGTGCTGTTCAGCCAGGTGCTCGTCTCGCTCAGATGGACCCGCTTCAACATGCTCGTTTCGCTGGTCAGCTTCGTCGTGATGCCGTCCGCGTTCTTCGTCGCGTCCCGCTGGGGCACCAATGCGGTGGCCGCCAGTTGGTTGATTTTGTCGCCGGTCACGGTTCTTCCGCTCGCGGCGAAACTGTTCCGCGTGACCCAGTTGCGATATCGGGATTTCCTAGTGATGCTGATGCCGGCGCTGGCCGGATGCGCGGTGATGGTGGCCGCGGTTATGGCAGTCCGACTCTGGACCGAGAACGGTCACATGCCGGCAATCGGCGCCGTGGCCGTTCAGATAGCCATAGGAGGAGCGGCTTATCTCGGATTCCTCTGGATCTTTTGCCGCAACAAGCTGACCCGTTATATCGATTTCCTCATCGGACTGCGCCGGGGAGACGGGGTATTGAGCAAAGCCGAATTGTAAAATCGACGCTGGTTCGGAGCTTCGGCCGCGGTCCATCCGCTTACGCCGCTATTCTCTCCGCCGGCAGCGGTTTCACCCGTGCCAGGTGCAGCCTTTCGAGCGCGCGAATCACCGGCCATGCCGGGTCGATCTCATGCCCGCGCCAGGCGAACCGCGCCGAGGTCGGAAACTCGTGGTGGTTGTTGTGCAGCCCTTCGCCAGCCGTCAGCATGGCGATCGATTTGAGATTGGTGGCTTTGTTGTCGAAGTTGCGGTAGCCCACCCAGTGGCAGACGCTGTTGACGGAAGAATTGAGGAGCACGTAAAGCACCGCGTGCGTGAGCCATGCCGCCAAACCCCACCACACGCCGAACATCAGCATGAAAATGGCTATCCCGCCCAGCGCCGCGTAGTGCATGAAGGGCAGCTTGTCGATCGCATCTTCCTTCCAATCCGGCGTGTACTTGCGCACCACTGCCCGGTCCTTGGTTACCTTGCGGTACAGAAAGTAGTTGCCGAACAGCACCGTCCATAATCCGTAAATGTACGGGCTGTGCGGGTCGCCTTCCACGTCGGAAAAATGATGATGCTTGCGGTGCACCGCGGCCCACTCGCGCGGCACCATGCCGGTGAACAGGCTCAACTCCAGGTGCATCAGCAGCCCCACAACGGGGTGCAGTTCCAGCCCGCGATGGGTTTTCGCCCGGTGCAGGTAAATGGTCGTGCAGAAAACAGAGACTTGCAGGATCACGAGAGTGATCGCCAACATCCACAGAATACTCATTGGTTTCCCAGTGCCCCTCAATCGTGCCGGATTCGATTCTCTTGGGTGCGCTGGACGGAAGACCGGCCGGGCTCAAGAAGAGTCGGTTGCCTCAATCATAGCAGACCGAACACACGCGCAAGTGCTACAATTCCAGCGGAGAAACAGAAAAATTGCGGTTCGTTACGATTCAACGGAACGGTCATACGGAGCCCGCCGTTCTTTTCGACGGCCTGGTGATCCCCATTCAAGACGCTGGTTGGCCGAGCGTGCTCGACGTGATTGCGGGCGGCGACGATGCCCTGGACCGGGTGCGGCGCTGGATCGGCGGCCTTCCGTCGACCCACGGCCTGGACCCGGCCGGCCTCGCCTTCGCCGCGCCTATTCCGCGCCCGCCCAAGCTGATCTGCATCGGCCTCAACTACCGCGATCACGCCGCGGAATCCAAGCTGGCCATCCCGGAAGTACCCACCATGTTCGCCAAGTTCCCGACCGCGGTCATCGGTCCCGGCCAGCCCATCGTGCTGCCGAAGAATTCCGCTAAGCCGGATTACGAGGCCGAGTTCGCGGTGGTGATCGGCCGCCGCTGCCGCCACGTGGCGGAAGACCGCTGGCGCGATTGCGTGTTCGGCTACACCATCCTCAACGACGTCAGCGCCCGCGACTTTCAGATGGCCACCTCGCAGTGGATGATCGGCAAAACGTTCGACACTTTCGCTCCCTTCGGCCCCGCCATCGTCACCGCCGATGAAATCGCCGACCCGCACAACCTCCGCATCTCGCTCACGCTCAACGGCGAAACGATGCAGAATTCGAGCACCAGCAACCTGATCTTCAAGCTGCCACAGCTCATCGCGTATCTTTCGAGCGTGTTCACCTTGGAGCCGGGAGACATCATCGCCACCGGCACTCCCGCCGGCGTGGGATTCGCCCGCAAACCGCCGCGGTGGCTCAAGCCCGGTGACGAGGTGCGCATTCAGATTGAAGGCCTCGGCGAGCTCGTCAACCCGGTCGTTGCCGAGCAGTAATGCATGAGGCAGGATTCGATCCCGCGTCCTGCTAGAATTGCGGTATCGCGCGCCCGTAGCTCAGGTGGATAGAGCGGCTGGCTTCGAACCAGTAGGTCGGGAGTTCGAGTCTCTCCGGGCGCGCCAGTAATTGTCTATTTATCAGTCCGTTGCGGCGCAATTGCCACCACGGAACCGGGTGATCTATGAGGCCTTTTCTTCCGATAGTCTTGGGTTGCCTGGCGGTTTTCTCCGCCGCCGCGCAGACCGCGCCCACGCTGGCTGTCGACGCCAGCGCCAGCGTCCATCCGATCAGTCCGCGCATCTACGGCATCAACGAGTGGCCCAGCTATAGCGCCCAGAGCGGGTGGACCGATAGTGGCATGTCCGAAGCCATGCGCATCGGCACACGCCGCTGGGGCGGCAATAACGCCACCAGCTATAACTGGCAGACTGACATCAAGAACAATGACTCTGACTGGTACTTCACGAACTACGTGGTGGGAGACGGGGTCAACTCGACATTCGACGTGTTCCATGAGAAGAACCTGCAGACCGGCACGCTCAGCCTGGGCACGGTCCCGGTGATGGACTGGACGCCGAAGTTGATCCCGGGTCAGCCCCTGGTGCTTGGCGTACCGCTGAGCTGTAGTTACAGCGTGGCGAAGTACGGCGCTCAAAAGCAAACGGATCCGTACGATTCCGATTGCGGCTTGGGCGTGCTCACGAATGGCGCACAAATCGCCAATAATCCTAACGACGACTACCAGCCGATCACGCCCGATTTCGCCGCGGAGTGGGTCCAGTCGTTGAAAAACAAGTACGGTCCCGCCAACCTGGGCGGCGTGCATATATGGGAACTGGACAATGAACCGGAGTGGTGGGACTCCACACACACGGACATTTACCCCAACGCCGCCACTTATGACGACATGACGAGCCGCAGCGTTGCCACGGCAAAGGCCGTGAAGGGCGCCGATCCAACTGCTCTGGTGAGCGGTCCCGTGGAGGGCGGCTGGCAAGGAATGCTGTTTTCCAAGAAGGATTTCTACAGCGGCTGGAGCACGGGGCCCCACTATCAGTATTGGGCCAACCCGATCGATCAGAAAGCTCACGGCGGAGTGCCGTGGGTCGAGTACTATCTGCAACAGATGCAGAAGGCCGCGCAGCCCGGCGGCCAGCGCCTCCTCGACTACCTCGATGTACACGCCTACATCAGGCCGGACGCCCTCACCGAGAGCGCCGGGAATGCTGCCATGGAGACACTGCGGACGACCTCCACACGCGCTCTTTGGGATCCTAACTACATCGTCCCGATTGCCGCCACTCCCTCGAGCGGCGACCCTTGCGACAACTACGATGCGCTCTGCGATTCCACGGGCGAACAGGTGCCGCCGCAACTGATCCGGAACATGACTCAGTGGGTGAACCAGAACTATCCCGGCACTAAGCTGGCGATCACGGAATACGACTGGGGAGCGCTTGACTCGATTACCGGCGCCGTCACTCAGGCGGATATTCTGGGCATCTTCGGACGCGAGGGCCTGGATTTGGGCGCCATCTGGCCTAGCTTCACTTTGACGCCGTCCTACCCGGGCGCCTTTGCCTTCAAGATTTTCCTGAACTACGATGGCATCGGCAGCCAGTTCGGCGAAACCAGCGTTTCCGCAACCACCGGCAATCCGGATGTGCTTTCCATCTTCGCCGCGCGGCGGCATGATTCCGCGCTTACCGTGCTCGTGTTGAACAAGACCGCTTCCGCGATCACGGACAGCATCACTCTGAACGACTTCACATCCGCCGGAACGGCGCAAGTATGGCAGTACAGCTCGGCGAATCTCAATGCCATCGTGCGCCAGACTCCCGACCTCAACGCAGCCGGCAACAGCGTCAGCATGACTTTTCCGGCATATTCGATGACGCTGCTGGTGATTCCCCAGGCGCAGAACGTGATGACTGTGCCGCAGCCGGTGATCGCAGCGGTCACCAACGCCGCTTCGTACGATGAGACTGCCGTAGCACCCGGAGAGATCGTGACCATCTGGGGCCAAGGGCTGGGACCGGCCGCGGGCGCTAACTTCCAACTCGATTCCAACGGCCTGCTCACGACTTCGCTCGAGGGCACGCAGGTATTCATCAACGGCTTTGCGGCGCCGCTGACCTACGCTGGGAGCGGCCAGGCGAACGCCGTGGTGCCGTATGAAGTGGCGCTGGCGAAGACGGCCAACGTGGTGGTGGTGTATCAAGGCAACCCATCGGCGCCGTCCCAGATCGCCATTTCGGCCGTCAAACCAGGCATCTTCACCGGCAATAATTCCGGCAGCGGGCAAGGCGCCATCCTGAACCAGGATTTCAGCCTGAACGGACCGGCGAACCCAGCGCCACGCGGGCAGTATGTTCTCATCTATGGAACCGGGGAAGGACCCACTACACCCCCAGGCGTGGACGGCCGTCTCTCCAACGTATCCGGAGCGCCGTTGCCGAATGTGGCGGCTGCCTGCTCGGCCACCATTGGCGGCGTCGCCACCACGTTGAACTACTGTGGCGAAGCGCCCGGTTTCACCGCCGGCCTGGTGCAGGTGAACGCGCTGGTTCCCGAATCGATAAGTCCAGGCGGCGCCATCCCAGTGACAATCACCATCGGCGGCGTCACCAGCCAGGCAGGGGTAACGCTGGCAGTGAAGTAGGACGGACGATCGGTTTCTGTCGTCTGTCAGGATCGACCGCCCGCGAAACTTCACGAAAACCTCCGGTAACGCCGGCGATCTTGTCGCCGGTGATTTGCCAGGATTCCGGAACGCGGCGTGGTTTTTCGACCCCTGTCAATTCGGCGCGCTTCGGTGGCGATGCGCCGGTCTCCGACTTGGCGACATTGCGCCCGGGTGGATTGTAACTTACCGCTATCGGCGTTTGAACTAAGCCGCATGCCTGGCCCACGCGTAGCGTCCGCCGCGCAAGCGGCTTAGTTCAAACGCGCATTTCGGAAACTGACCCGCCACCCGCTCTGGCCGAAGCCTGACAGACCACCAAAGGCGATGGTCCGTCCTACCGGCTTAGCTCAGTCGTACACGAAGTGCAGCACCTTCTTGAGGTCTTCCCAGGCTTCGCGTTTGGCGTCTTGATTGTACGGGCGCAGTAAGTAGGACGGGTGGTAAGAGACCATCACCGGAATTGAGCGCCATTCTAGCCAATGGCCGCGCATCTTGGTGACGCCTTCCTTGCGGCCGGTGAGCGCGCGCGCGGCGGTGCCTCCCAAAGCGCAGATGGCCTTGGGCGCGATCGCAGAGAGCTGGCGGTACAGGAACTGGCCGCAGATTTCCATTTCGTCCGGCTCCGGAGTGCGGTTGCCAGGCGGGCGGCACTTCACCACGTTGCAGATGTAGACGTCTTCGCGGCGCAGCTCGATGCCCTCTTTCTTGGCGGTGCCCTCGATCATCTGCGTCAGCAGTTGGCCAGCGCGTCCAACGAACGGGATGCCCTGCGCGTCTTCGTCGGCGCCCGGGCCTTCGCCGACAAACACCAGCGGCGAATGCTCGTTGCCGACGCCGAAGACGATTTTGTTGCGCCCTTCGTGCAGACGGCAGCGATGGCAATCGCCAATGTCTTCCAGGATGCGCGGCAAGGTGTCGCCACTCGGCGCCAGGGATGGCAGGATGATCGCAGGCTGCTCCGCGGCCGTCGGTGCGCCAGGCCGTTCCACCGGGCCCGCTTCCGCCGTCTCCGCATCGCCCGTTTGCGCCGCGGCTGGCCTGCGGTAAAGAGTTTTGACGCCGATATCCTGATAGAACTCGAGGCGGCGGCGCAACTCGTCAGGCTTCATGGGTCGCGTGCAGGCTCAAGCGCAGTTTCAGAATCTCGTCGAAGATGCGATCGGCGATTTCGCGCTTGCTCGCGCGCTCGAGAGCCAGCGTTTCTCCGGTCGATAGCGCCAGCACCACTTCGTTTTCGTCGGATTCGAAACCGACATCGGCGCCGCCCACCAGGTTGCCCACCACCATGTCGCAGTTTTTCGATTCCAGTTTGCGGCGCGCTTCCTGGCGCAGGTTTTCGGTTTCGGCGGCGAAGCCCACCAGCAGCCGGTCGCCTTTCTTGCGGCCCAGCTCGGCCAGGATATCGGGCGTTGGATCGAGCTCCAGCGACAGTCGCGCGGCGGTTTTCTTCCGCTTCTGGTCGGGCACTTTGCTCAAATGGAAATCGCCCACGGCCGCGGCTTTGATCACGATGCTGGCCGGCTCCAGGTTCTCGAAAACCCGCTCGCGCATTTCGACCGCCGTGTGGACGCCGATCACTTCCACGCCTCGCGGCGCGGCGAGGTGCACCGGGCCGGAAATCAGCACCACGCGGGCGCCGCGCGCGGCTGCCGCTTCGGCCAGCGCGTAGCCCATTTTGCCGCTCGAGCGATTCGAAATATAGCGCACCGGGTCGAGCGGTTCCTGCGTCGGCCCTGCCGTGACCAGGACAGTTTCGCCTTCCAGGTCGCGGCGCTGCCGCGCCTCCCGTTCGATAGCGGCGGCGATTTCCTCCGGCTCCGCCATGCGCCCCGGTCCGGTCATGCCGCAGGCCAGGTATCCCGAGCCAGGTTCGATCACGCGATTGCCGCGGCGCTTCAGCGTTTCCACGTTCTCGCGCGTAGCTGCGTGCTGCCACATGTTGACGTTCATCGCCGGCGCCAGCAGCACCGGGCCGGTGAAAGCCAGGTACAGCGTGGAGAGGAAATCTCCGGCTAGTCCGTGAGCCAGCTTGGCGAGCAGATCGGCGGTCGCCGGCGCCACCACCAGCAGATCGTTTTCCTGCGCCGTGCCGATGTGGTCAATCGCGTTTTCGATGGCGAACAGGTCGGTGAGCACCTTGCGGCCAGTCAGCGCCGCGAAGGTCATTGGCGTGACGAATCGCTGCGCGGCCTCGGTCATCACCGCTTGTACGGAGTGGCCTTGCTGCATCAGCAGACGCGCCAGCTCGGCCGACTTGTAAGCCGCGATGCCGCCGCCGACGCCGAGAATGATCTTCATGGGGAAGTTTCGCCAACGATCGGCTTGACCGCTCCCTTCGGGGTGCCCTCTGGGCCCGGCTCCGATTGCATTCGAAACTCTCGGAGCCGCGACCATAGGGAGCGGTCAAGCGCCTGATTTCCGGTCACGCCCCTAGAGCGCTGGTTCCGCGGCGGGCATTGGCTCCGGCGCCGGTCCGGTGAGCGAGTATTTCACCAACCCGCGGCGCACTTCCTCCATCGCAATGATGGTGGACTTCTTCGAGGATGTGGGCAGCACCGGCCGCGCGCCGCCTTGCAATTGCCGCGCCCGCTTGGCCGCTACGATGATGAAGCGGTACGTGCTCTGCTCCTCGTCGTCCGGGATGGTGCAATGGGCGTTGTTCTTCGGGGCTATTTCCGCCATGACTTCAATACCTCTTCAAACCTGAAATGATTCCAGTATGGGCCGGATCTGCTCTTCGATCCGCGTCCGCCGCGCGCGCTCGGCGCGCACAATCGAACTCAGAATCGCGTCCGATTCGTCCAACTCGCGATTAATCAACACATAATGATAATCGCTGTATCGCCGGATTTCCTCGGCCGCATCCCGCAGCCGCCGTTCAATCACCTCGTTCCGGTCCTCGCCGCGCGCGCGCAATCTGCGCTCGAGTATCTGCCGCGAAGGAGCCAGGATGAAGACGGTAACGGCCTCGGGGATCTTCTGTATCAATTGTCTCGCACCTTGTACGTCGATGTCGAGTACCAGGTCGCGGCCCAGGGAGCGGGCATCCTCCAGAATGCCGCGGTGCGTCCCGTAATAATTGCCGAAGACCTCGGCGTGCTCCAGAAATTCGTCGCGCTCGACCATGGCTTCGAATTCCGGCCGCGAGACGAAGTGGTAGCTTTCGCCATCCTTTTCCGCTCCGCGCGGCGGGCGGGTGGTGTAAGAGATTGAAAACATGAGGCCGGGCAGGTCTGCCATGAGGTGGGAAACCAAAGTCGATTTTCCCGAACCGGAGGGGGCGGAAATGATGAAGACGTTCGTCATTCTAGGTTGAGAGCCTGTTCGCGGATTTTGTCGATTTCGGATTTCGCCGCCAGGGCGAGCTCGGTGAGGGTCAGCCCCAGGTCGCCCAAGCCGCCGGTCTTGGAGAGAATGGTATTGGCTTCGCGGTTCATTTCCTGCAACAGGAAATCGAGCCGCTTGCCCACTTCGCCATCGCCCGCGAGCAGGCCGTTGACCTGGCCGGCGTGCGTCTTCAGGCGAACCAGCTCCTCGGCGATGTCGCTGCGGTCGGCGGCCAGCGCGGCCTCCTGCGCCAGCCGTTGCGGATCCACGGCCGCGCCGTTCAGCAATTCGTCCATTCGCTCGCGCAGGCGCTTCAGAAACGCGGGCGCCGCGCCGGCGCGGATTTCCTCCATTCGCGCAACTAAGGCGAGAAGGGACGCCGTGCGCTCTCGCATCTCCTTGGCCATCGCGGCGCCTTCGGTTTCGCGGCATTGGTTGAAAGCGGCCAGCGCTTCCTGGGCGCCGGCCAGCGCAGCCTCGGCCACTTCTTCGCTGACCTCGGCGTCTCCACCCGTTTGCAACATGCCGGGCATGCGCAGCGCGGCGTTGAGATCGGGTTCCTGGTTGGGCAACCCAAAGAGCTTCTGCGCCTCGCGAAACGCGGCTACATATTCGGACAGCAGTTTGCCATTCAGCCCGGTCGCGCTTCCGGCCGTGCGCGTCAGCGTCACTTGAATCTGCACGTGGCCGCGCGTGATGGCGCCCTTCAAAATGGCGCGCAGATCGGTCTCGATCGCGTCCAGCTCGGGCGGCAGATGAAAATGCAGGTCCAGGCCGCGATGGTTGACGCTCTTCAGGCTGATCGAAACCTCGTCCGGCCCGCCGGCTTTTCGAACGATCGAGAAGCCCGTCATGCTGCGTACGCTCATAAGTCTCCCACCGCCGCATCCACGAACTGCAGCTCATGCAGGTGTTGATAGATTCCGCCCTGCGCCATCAGCTCTTCGTGCGTTCCGGTCTCGCGCAGGCGGCCCTGCTCGATCACCGCAATTTTGTCGGCGCGGCGGATGGTCGAAAGCCGGTGCGCGATCACGACCACCGTGCGGTGCTCCATCAGGTTGGCCAGCGCCTTCTGCACCAGCAATTCCGATTCGGTGTCGAGGTGCGAGGTGGCTTCGTCGAGGATCAGAATGGGCGCGTTCTTGAGCAGCGCGCGGGCGATCGCGATGCGCTGACGCTGGCCGCCGCTCAGCCGCACCCCCCGGTCGCCGATCACCGTCTGGTAGCCTTGCGGCAATTGCTCCACGAATTCGTGCGCCAGCGCGGTCTCGGCCACGCGTTGAATTTCTTCGAATGGCGTGTCCGGCCGCGCGTAGGCGATGTTGCGCGCGACCGTGTCATTGAAAAGGAAAGTATCCTGCGCCACGATGCCGATTTGCGCCCGCAGCGATTCGAGTGTCAGCTCCCGCACGTCGTGGCCGTCCATGCGGATCGCCCCTTCGGTCACGTCCCAGAAACGCGGCACCAGATTCGCCAGGGTGGTCTTACCGCTGCCGCTCGGCCCCACCAGCGCCACCACCTCGCCCGCTTCCACCGTCAGTGATACCCCCTCGATGCGGAAGCTGTCGGCCGACAGGTAGCGAAACCCGACGTTGTCGAAAACAATCCGCTCGGAGAATCGCTCCAGCCTTGTGGCGCCGGGTTTCTCGGTGATCTTTTCGATGTTGTCGAGATACTCGAAGACCTTCTGCGACGCGCCGAGCGCCTGCTCGAAGATATTGTGAATCCCCACCAGGCGCTTCACCGGCTCCAGGAGGAACACCAGCGCCGCCACGAAGCTGGCGAACTCCTCCGGCCTCAGCACGCCCGCCTTGATCTGCGTCCGCGCATACCAGATGAAACCGATCACGGTGGCCGCGCCCACCACCTCGATCAGCGGCGAGGAGAGCGCCTGTTGCCGCACGTATTGTAAGTTGGTCTTCAGCAGCCGCCGCGCGGCGTCGTGGAACCGGTGGGATTCGTATTTCTCGGCGCTGAACGCCTTCACCACCATGTGGCCGCTGAGAGTTTCCTGCAAGACCTGGCTCAACTCGCCCTGGTTATCTTGCGTGCGGCGCGTGGTGCGCCGGATTCGCTTGCCGATATTGGTGACCGGGTAAACCACCACGGGAACCAGCAGCAGGCTGATCAGCGCCAGCTTCCAATCGGTGCCGATCACCACCGCCAGCAGCGCCAGCAGGACGAAGGTCTGCCGCAGCAGGTCCGCCAGAATGTGCGACGTGGCAAGCTGGACTTTGTCGATATCGTTCATGATGGCCGACATCAGCTTGCCCGTCGAGTGCGATTCGAAAAACTCCGCTCCCTGCCGCACCACCTTGTCGAAAACCCGGTTGCGCAGGTTGGTGACCGCTGAAAACCCCACGTAGTTGACCAGGTAATTGGCACAGTAATCGCACAAACCCTTGGTGATAAACACGGCCATCATGGCGAACGCCATGATGTTGAAGACGTTGTGGAAGTAGGAGGGGACGATCTGGTCGAGATAGATGATAACCGGGTGGTGGGGAACCGGGATCGTGGTGAGCTTGATCCGCTCTTCCGCCGCGTGAACGTCGAGCACCCGGTAGAGCAGCGGCCCGATCAGCAACGCCATCAGGCCCGTTCCGCCGCCGGCCACTGCCATCAGCACCACCGAGATCGCCAGGTGTCCCGTGTACCGCCGTGCGTAGCCGAACAGCCGCAGCAGTTCCTTCATGCGTGTACCCGCAGCCGCGCCAGCGCGTCGACTACCTGCGCCACGGTCACTTCGGCCATGCCGCCCGGCACTTTGACCACTTCGGAACGCGCGCGCCACGGGCCCCAGATGGCGGGGTCCGACGGGCCGAAGATCACCACCGAGGGAATCCCGAACGCGGCCGCCATGTGCGCGGGCCCACTGTCGTTGCCCACGAACAGAGACGCTGCGGCGAGCAGTGTTTTCACCTGCTCCAGAGGTGCGCCTTGCAGGATGCGGTGCCGCGAGAAGGGCCGCAGGTCGTCGCCGGCAGCTCCAATGAAGACTGCTTCCAGGCCGCTCTCTTCGATGTGCCGCGCCACTTCCAGAAACCCATCGGCGCGCCAAGTCTTTTCGGGTGCGGTTGCCACCGGGTGCAGCACCGCGTAGGGACGCGCAGCCGGCGGTTGCAGTTCGGCTCCCAGCCGCGCGCGCGGAATTTCTTCCACCGGCGCGCCCAAATAGAAGATTGCGCTGGCCAGATGTTCGGCCGTATGCACGGTCCGCTCCACGCCGAGGATTTCCTGCGCCCTGGGGATGGCAACGTTGTAGGCGAACTGATGGCGGAAGTGGCCGAAACCGGCACGCCAGCGGGCGCCGGAAGCCAGTGTCAGGAAAGCGCTGCGCGTGCCCCCGTGCAGGTTGAGGCACAAATCCGGCCGCCAGCGCCGCAGCACTCGCGGGTCGGGCTGCAGGATTTCGTCCACATCCGGATTGGGCTCGAACACGGCGTGGAATCGCGCTTCGGCGACCACCGCGATGCGCAGGCCGGCGCGCGCCCGTCTCAGCAGGGCGAGCGCGGGCGTCGTGAGTACACAATCTCCCAGCGAACGCAGCCGGACGACGGCCACCCGGCCCGGACGCGGCAGCTCTTCCAGCACGTTCTGCACGGGTCTATTCTTCGATTTTGGCCTCGTCCACCAGCATCACCGGTATGTCGTCCCGAACCGGATAGACGCGATGGCACTGCACGCACTTCAACCCGCTCCCGGCGGCCGTGAGCTCCACCGTAGCCTTGCACACCGGACAGACGAGAATCTCCAGCAGATCTTGACTGATGGCCATAAGAGTTCCAGTTTAGCGCGGAGGGCAAGCGAGGTGCGCGGGCGGCGTTGGGGACCTTCCGTCGCCGCCGTCCAGGTTTACGGGAACGCCAGCGGACGCACGGTCGTGTGTAAAACCTCGCCTGCATTGTGTCGCAAAAGCGGGTGGTCCCGGCTCAAGGCGCCCATAGATCCCCGGCGCTCCGCAAATCGCCGACCTTCGAGCGACCGTGGGATCGAAGTTCTCTTCGGTTTGTTTTTACTGAGAGGTTCATCCGTGGCTGTGTCTTAGCGTTTTCGCTAAAGCTTAGCCGTATCGCGCCGATCTCTTAGTACGAGAGATCGATGCCAGGGCACGAGACCCTATTCACGAAAGCGGCCCGGCGGCACGTAGCGCTTCTGGCGCGGGTGATTGTTCCCGCCGCGGCGGGACTGGAGCGGAAGTTTCTGGCGCTGCTCCGTAAGCGGCGCTATGGCATGGTGGAGCGGCGCGCGCTGATGGCCATCTCACCGTGCGCGGCGGCGCGGCTCGGATCGATCGAGAAATTCCTCGATCAGGTGGAATATCACGGCCGGCGCCTGGCCAAGTGCAACCTCTCGCCCGATGCGGCCGGCGCAGTGCTACGGCATTTCGACGAGCTGTTGGAGCCTCTCTTGCAGGGGAGGTTTGGTCCTTCGCTGGAACAACTGCAATGGGCCACTCTGCTGGCGCTGGAGCGCGCCTACTACCGAGTGCGCGAAGAAGAAAGCGAGGCGTTGTTCGGCATCTATCGCGCCGGAACGGAAGTGGCCGATTCCGGCAGGTTGTCCCACCGCTTCGTGAGCCTGCTGGCGCGCGCTTTTCGAGCCCGCGCCGGCGGCCTGCTGGCGAAGGACGGGAAACTCGAAAGGAAACTGCGCCAGCCGTTGTATATTGAGCGGGGCACACGGGAGGAGCGCTGGATTGCCGATCCCGAATTGCGCGGACGGTACGCGTCCTATTGGTCATACCCGCTCAACGGGTCGACGGCGATTCAACTCGGCTTCCCGGTTCCGTACCCCTGGCTGCCGCGCGAGCTAGAGCTGATGGAGGCCGCGGCGGAACACTTCCGCAAAGCCGCCGAGCGAGCGCTGCTGCTGGAGGAGGTGGAGCGGCTCGCCGGCGCCGCGCGGCAGGCCGAGGAGGATGAGCGCCGGCGGATCGGCCGCGAACTGCACGATGAAGCCGGCCAGTCGTTGCTGTCGCTGCGGCTGCAACTGGAAATGATGGAACGCGGCGCGGCGCCGCCCATGCGGGCCAGTCTGCAGGAGGCCCGCGGCGTGCTGGAACGGACCCTCGTCGAGTTGCGGCGAATCATCGCCGCGCTCAGCCCGGCCGTGCTGGAGCGGCTCGGGCTAGCGCGCGCACTGCACCTTTTGGCCGGGCGGTTTGGCAAGACCCTCGCGGCTTGCGTGCGCGTTCGCATCTCCGGGCGCCTGGAGGATTTGCCGCCTTCGGTACAGCAAGTGGTGTATCGAATTGCCCAGGAGGCCCTACAAAACGCGGCCAAACATTCCCAGGCGACCACCGTAAGACTTTCCGTGATGCGAACCGATAAGGTAGTCAGAACGCGCATTTCAGATAACGGCCTCGGTTTTGAGGCCGGCGTTACGGCGAAGCCGATGTCATTCGGCCTTGCGGGCATGCGGGAGCGCGCTGCGCTCCTGGGCGGCAAGGTCACCGTGCGCAGTGCGCGCAACCAGGGAACGACGGTGATTTTGGAACTGCCGCTGAACTCGGCGTAGGAAAGACCAAAATGTCCAAGATTCGCGTATTAATCACAGACGATCATGCGATGTTCCGGCAGGGCGTCCGCACGTTGCTGGCGGCGGAGCCCGATCTCGAAATTGCGGGAGAAGCCAGGGACGCGGCCGAAGCGGTGAGCCTGAGCCGGCAGAACCGGCCCGACGTGGTGCTGATGGATATTGGCATGACGGGAATGAGCAGCTTTGAGGCCACCCGAGTGATCCGCAAGGAGCGACCCGAAACGCGCGTAGTATTTCTCTCGATGTACGACGACGACGAATATCTCGCCGAATGCGTGTCGATCGGGGCCAGCGGCTATATTCTCAAGGAAAGTCCGGCCGATCAATTGTTGACCGCCATCCGCGAGGTGCACCGCGGCGGCAGCTATCTCAGCCCGCGCCTCCTCACACGCCTGGTGGACGATCTCCGCACGCAGGGGCACGAGCCTGTCCGCCAACCGCGCTTCGGTACGCTCACCAAACGCGAACGCGAAATCCTCAAGATGCTTGCCGAAGGCCAATCCGTCAAGGAAATCGCCACCGCTTTCGAGCTCAGCGTAAAGACCGTGGAGGCCCACAAATTCAATTTGATGCGCAAGCTGGATATTCACAACAAGGCGCAACTCGTGCAGTACGCCATTCAGAAGAAGATCATTCGCCTGTCCGAGCCGCTGCTGAACTGAACCGAATACCCACTTTAGCCGTGGCGCGGGCCGGGTAGGATGGACGATCGGTTTTTGTCGTCTGTCGTGCCTCGGCAGGGGCGCGCCGCTTGACAAGGTCGAAAACGCCCGAAGGTCCGGGAATCGCGGGCAAGTCACCGGCGACAAGATCGCCGGCGTTACCGGAATCTTTCATGGAATTCCGCGGATCGGCGGCCCATCCCAACAGACGACAAAAACCGATCGTCTATCCTACCTCTGACCGGCAACCTGGCTCAACCCAAACTCCGCCGCATCGGGAGTTCCGAGAGTCGTCGCAGCTTTTCTTTGCCGGCCCTTTTCCCGCGCCGCGCTGGATCACGAATCGTCCGGAACGCTTGCGGCTGCCAGTCCGTCTCGCCTAACAGTTTTATAACTTGCCGAAGCTGAAGACTAGTCCGGTGGAAACCTGAGCATTCGGATAGGCACGGAGGGTCCCGCCCGCATTGGATACTGTGGTCAGCAATTCCGGCTGAATGACTCGGTATGAAAACCGGTCCGAGATGCGATAGTCCACACTGCCGCCGAGTGAAGCGGCAAACAGGTTTGCACCCCCATAAGCGAACTGAAGACCGAGATAGGGCAGAAAGAGATTACTCTGGCGCATGATCCCCGCCAGAGCGCGCAAATTGACGGTAAACCTGCCACGATGCAGTAACTTGAATTCCGCACCGGCCAGAAACGTGTGCTGGTCTCCGGGTCGCAATGGAACACAGATAGCACAGCCCTGCTCGTAGTGGCCGCTGAAATCGGCGACCAGGCCGAAGGTCTGCGTCACATTCAGTTTGATCGACGCGTTCCAGCCGTTCAGGTTCGCGGTGTTAAACGGCGGATCAGTCTGCTGGGCCAACCGCAGATAGGAATAACCGCCGAACACTTCGATCCTTGGTGTACTTTGTGCCGCGACAGTGAGCGGGAGAAGCAACATAATTGCCTGTATTGTTCCGGTTGTATTCATACGTAATCTCGACTTCTGACACGGTCCGGCCTCTTAGGGCAAGTGGGGCGCCGGAACGAAGGTTGGTCGCCAAGTCCTCCTGATAGGGCGCCGCCTTGTGTACCCTTATGTTCGGATTCATGCACATCCGCTAAGAGTGGACGGTCTCGTTGTTTCTGCATCGCACGTTGGCGGCCAAACCCGCACCTACGTATTCGCTCGCGCTCCGCGTTACACTCGACGTTTACCCAACCTATGCGTTTACAGAAAACAGTGTTTACTCCTGTCGCCAGACCTAGCAGCCAGGCGGCACGCCGATGACGCCCGAAGAGTTCCGCCTGTGTGGGCATCAGGCTATCGATTGGGTTGCCGATTATTTGGCCAATCCGCAACGCTACCCAGTGCTGGCGCGCGTTCAACCCGGCGAACTCACCGACGCCCTGCCCGCGCGCGGCCCGGAACAGGGCGAACCGCCGGAATGCCTGCTGGCCGATTTCGAACGGCTCATCCTGCCGGCGGTGACGCATTGGAACCACCCCGGCTTCATGGCTTTTTTTGCCAACTCCGGTTCGGCGCCCGGTATTCTGGGCGAGTTGCTGGCGACCGCGCTCAACCTCAACGGAATGCTTTGGAAGTCGTCACCCGCGGTGGTCGAACTGGAGCAGGTCACGCTGCGCTGGCTGCGCCAATGGCAAGGCCTGCCCGAGGATTGGTTCGGGCAGATTTTCGATACCGCGTCGGTGGGCAGCATGCACGCGCTGGCCGCGGCGCGCGAAGCCACGGACCCGAATTCGCGCACCAAGGGGACGGCGCCCGATCTAGTCGTCTACACCTCCGAGCAGGCGCATTCCTCGATCGAAAAAGGCGCCATCGCGATCGGCATCGGTCAGGAACGCGTGCATAAAGTTCCGGTGGACGCCGAGTTTCGGCTCCGGCCGGACGCACTGGCCGAGATGATCGACCGCGACGTGGCCGCCGGCTTGCGCCCTTGCGCGGTCGCCGCCACGGTGGGAACCACGGCCACCACCAGCGTCGATCCGGTGCCCGCCATCGCGGAAATCTGCCGGGCTCGGAAGATCTGGCTGCACGTGGATGCCGCCTATGCAGGCTCGGCAGCCGTTGCCGAGGAGTTTCGCTGGGCGCTGGCCGGTTGCGAACACGCCGATTCCATGGTCACCAATCCGCACAAGTGGATGTTCACGCCGGTGGATTGCAGCGTGTTCTACACGCGGCACCCGGATGTGCTGCGGCGCGCTTTTTCGCTGGTGCCGGACTATCTCGCCACGGCGGAAGATCCACGCGCGGTCAACCTGATGGATTACGGGGTGCCGCTCGGACGCCGCTTCCGCGCTCTCAAGCTCTGGTTCGTGATGCGCAGCTACGGGCGCGAGGGAATCGCCAACCTGATCCGCGAGCAGATTCGCATCGCGCAGCGCCTGGCAGCCCAGGTGGATGCTCATCCGCGTTTCGAGCGCACCGCCCCCACGCCCTTCTCCACGGTCTGTTTCCGCTACCAGGGCACCGATGACGAGAACCGGCAAATTCAGGAGCGCGTCAACGAGACCGGCGAGTTCTTCATCTCCGGGACCAAACTGCACGGACGTTTCACGCTCCGCCTGGCGATCGGCAACATGGCCACCGCGCAGTGTCACGTCGACCGCGTCTGGGAGTTGATCCAGACCGAGGCCGCCAGGCTCGGCTGAAACTTCGGTGACGAAGCGACGCGACCTGCCGCCGATCATCGCCTACGCCGCGCTGCTGGTGTGGCTGGCGGGACTGCGTCCTTTGTGGCTGGACGAAGTTTTGCAACTGGTCGCGTCCACCCAGCCGGATGTGCGGAGCGTGATCCGTTGGGTCGCTTACAATCCCGGCGGGGCGCCGCTCGGCTATCTGACGCAGCGCGTTTTCGTTTTGACGTTGGGACTGACGCCGCTGGCGGCGCGAGCGGCGCCGGCGATCTTCGGCCTGCTTTCGGCCGTGACGCTAATCGGTTTCGCGCGCGATCTGAAGGCTCGAAAAAACTGGGTCGTGTTGGCGGCGTTTGTAGCGATGCCGTTGCAGCTCCGCTACGCGGTGGAAGGGCGCCCGTATTCGCAGGCGCTGTTCTTCGCGTTGGCGGCCTTGTGGTGCCTGTGGCGGCTGGCGCAACGGCCGTCATCGAGGATCGCGGTGGCGTATGGCGGGCTGGTAATTGCCGGCCTGTACACGCAGCCGCTGTCGGCGGCGGTGCAACTGGGCGCGCTGGCCGCGCTGGCCTGGGCTGGCCGCCGCGAGGCGGTGCGTTCGGGCGGGATCGCATTGGCGGTGGCCTGCCTGTTGTTCGCGCCCTGGTACTTTCACGTGAGAGGCGCGTGGCATTTCGGAATCGCAGCCAGCCAGTATCGCTTCTCCACGATGCCGAAGGTGCTCGGGATGCTGCTCCGAGAACTTTCGGGGGGCGGGTATGTGGCCTCGCTTTCGCTGATTGGCGCGGCGGCGCTAGGCTGGCGCCACGCGGATTCGCTGGCCCGGCGGTTCCTACTGGGAGGCATCCTCTCCGGCATCGTCTGCGCCATCGCCGCAGACGCGATTTCCGGCTACTTCTTCGCCGTGCGCCAGGTGTTGTTCGTGCTGCCGGCGGTGTTGTTGCTCGCGACCGTCTGGCTTCCCAAGCCCCGCCGGGATTGGTGGCAGCCGGGCCTGTTGGCGATATTTCTTGTCGCCTCTCTGGCCAAGGACGCGCGCTATTTCCGTAGTCCGGGCGAGGATTGGCCCGGCGCCGCGCGGGCGTTGCTGGCGGCCACCAGTCACGGCGCGTGCGCGGTGGTGCCCAGCCCGGAGCCGCAAGAAATGTACCGGCTTTTCGAACCCGGATTGAGCGGCCGGTTCTGCAGCGCGAGCGATGCGGCCGGCCCGGTCGCGATCGTCCAAAACCGGTATACGCTGGCCTCCAGTTTGGAGGAAATCAGGCGCGTGCTGACCACGAGGGGATTTCGCGCGGCGGGAGAAACGGACGCCGCCGGCGTGCGGCTTCTGTTATTTCTTCCCGGCCGATAAGCGCCCGTCAGCAAGCTCTAACGGGCTGCTGATAAAGTCCGAAAAAGGGACTTTGGAGCCACCGATGAACACGGATAAGCCGATTCTCTTCAATCTGTACTACTAGCCCTCAGTGTATTGTTTTTTCGCGAAGAATTCATTAGGCTGCCTTTGGAATGAGCAGGTTCACGGTGGCGTTGGAAGCTGCGATCACGGCGGTTGCGATCC